>NZ_JBIRQH010000008.1:0-266173 GCF_044333095.1 Streptomyces sp. NPDC021100 | reverse complement strand
CCCGAGTGCAAAGGCACCGGGACCCTACTCGCCCCGGTCCTGGTCGGCCGGCGCGGTCACCAACGTCAGGTCGCCGAGCAGAACGCCTTGTGCACGACCTGCCTCGGCTCCGGCGAAGCCACCCCTTGACCGGCTCCCGGTGCCGGGATCACGCATCGCCCGGTACCGGCCCCCGCCTCTTTTGAAGGAGGTGATCGGCCATGCTCCGCACGATCCGCTTCGACGCTGTGTTGATCCAAGCCGTCATCGCCGGCGCCTTGTCCTTCGCCCACCTGCACGACCTGGCCGAAGCCGCTGGGCAGGACGGATGGAAGGCATGGGCCTACCCCGTCAGCGTGGACCTCCTCCTCGTCGCGGCCTGGCGCCGCATGCGAACCCTGCGCGATGCCGCCGGCGCCACCCGCTCGGCCTGGACCTGGTTCACCGTCGCCCTCGGCGCCTCCCTCGGCGCCAACGTCTCCACCGCCGGGCTGCTCGACCTTGACCACATCCCCGCCTGGCTGCGCATCCTCGTCGCCGGCTGGCCGGCACTCGCCTTCCTCGGCGGCACCCTCCTCGTCCACACACCCATCACCGACAAGCCCAGCACTCCCGCGCAGGCGGACACGAAGCCGGAACCGCTCGCCACTGAGGACGCGCCGGCGGTGTCCCTCGACCGACTGTCCGGCCCGGCTTCCGCGATCGATCCCGTGCCGGACCCGGAGCCTCAGCCCGAGCAGGTGCCGGAGCGCACTGCCCCGCCGCCGGTCGGCCCGGCCGTCCCCGTTGCTCTGCTCGATCACGCTCGCAAGCTTGCCGAGAACCACAGGGCCACGACCGGAGCCGACATGGACGCAGCCACCCTCCGCGCCCGCCTCGGCCTTCCCGCCCCGACGGCCGACGCGATCGTCTCGCAACTCCACCTCACCTGATCAACGAAAGGGAGACAGACCATGACCCGTTCCTTCAACCGGGCCTCCGACTACCTCGACGCGGCACGGGAGATGGCCGACACCGGCCGCCCCACTCTGGCCCGCCTGCTCGCCGAGGAAGCCGCCGACCGCACCACCGACCCGAACGAGGCGGCGCGCATCCTCGCCGAATTCCCCGGCCCCAGCATGCGGCGGGAGCGCTGACCGATGACCGTCCACCGGCGCTTCCGTGACCGTGCCCGCTTCGGGCCCGTGCAGGTCGCCACCTACCTCGACGGCCGGGGTGTGGAGAAGCACACCGCCGCCTGTACCGCCCCCGGCTGCGGCTTCTCCGCCGACTACCGCGACCGCTCCGCCGCCGAACTCGCCGCCCGAACCCACCGCTGCAAGGCATAGGAGACCAGGCCCATGCAGATTCCTCTGTGGCTCGCCCTGATCGTCGTCGGCCTTCTCGGCATCAAGCTCGTCCGCCCGCCGTGGTGGCTGATCGCCCTGCTCCTAGCTGGCGGCTACCTCCTCGCCCACAGCCTCTTCGCCCCCGCGATCGACACCGCCATCAAGTAACCCGACCCGAAGGGAGAACCACCCATGCTCCGCCCGAAGATCCCCGTCAACCCGCACCCCACCGGGCAGATCACCCCGCCCACCGACACCACCCCGGACATCCGACCCACGCCCCCGGCACCGGCCCCGGTGGCTTCTCGGCCCGCGCTCCAGCTCACCCCCGCAACGGCCGTCGCCCTCGTCGGCGGCGGAACGGCTGCGGTCCTCGTTGTCGGCGCGGTCCTGGTCTCCATGCTCCTCGCGGTCGCCATCACCGGCATGGCCGTGGCCATCGTCGCCGTGATCCTGCGCCTGCTGCTCAAGGACCTGCGCAACCACTGAACGGCCCCCGGAGCGGCCTCGGTCGCCAAACTTCCGCCGCTCCGGGCGCCTGCATCCCATCCGAGATCCAACGGACCCGAAAGGGACTTCTCATCATGCCTCAGCACGCCCCGGCCCCGCGCGTCTGCCCCGACTGTGACGGCTTCGCCACGGCCATCATCACCACCGGCACCCACCACCAGGATGGCTCCCGCACCACCACCCCGGTCACCTGCCCGACCTGCAAGGGAACCGGCACCACCACCCCCGCCGCCCTCACGTCCTCCACGACCGGTTCCGGGGGGTGGTCGGTGTGAAGCGACCCAGCCGCACCAGCCCCGGCCTGCACATCGTCGCCCCCTCCGCCGACGAACGCGCCCCCGGCTACGCGCCCTCGCCGAGCCTGCTGGAACTGACCGGGAACGTCCCCACCGAACTCGCCGACCAGCCGTCCGCCTCCTACGCCTGCCACTGCGGCCAGACCGGCGAAGCCACCGGCCGCCGCGCCGTACAAGCCCTGATCACCGCCTACAACGACCACGACCGCACCTGCCCGGACGACAACGGCAAGCCTTGGGAGCGGCACGGCCAGCCCCGTCCGCCGCGCGCGCGTGAGGGTCGGTGACCGCCGTGGCCCTTCTCGACTGGCGCGACTCCAAGCACTTCGACCGCAGCGGCGACAAGCCGTGCGTGATCTGCGACAAGCCCACCCCGCTGCGCTCCGACCGAGGCAAGCCCATCCACAAGGTCTGCGCCGAGGAATGGCTTGACACCCACCGCCCGAAGGGAGACGACGCGTGACCCAGCCCGCCACAGCGGCGGGCCTGGACCCGACCACCCTCGCCGACCTGCTGAGGGTGGCCGGGTCCCCCGGCTTCGACCGCATCCAAGAACAAATCCGCCGCACCGGCGGTTGTTCCGACCCCATCCACCTGCAAGGCGCCACCGTCACCCGCGACCGCCGCACCGGCCAAATCCTCCACCACTACTCCACCGATACCGAGCCCGACGGCCGACTGCGCATCGCCTGCGGCAACCGACGCGCCTCCCGCTGCCCCTCCTGCGCCTGGACCTACGCCGGCGACACCTACCACCTCATCCGCGCCGGCCTCACCGGCGACCCGAACAAGGGCACCCCGGAGACCATCCGCGACCACCCCCGCGTCTTCGCCACCCTCACCGCCCCCTCCTTCGGGCCCGTCCACAACCGCCCCGACAACCGGCCCTGCCGCTGCGGCACCCGCCACCCCGAGAACGCGCCCGAACTCGGCACCGCCCTCGACCCCACCACCTACGACTACGCCGGCGCCGTGCTGTGGAACAACCACGCCTCCGACCTATGGCGCTACTTCACGATCTACCTCCGCCGCGAAATCGCCCGCCACGCCGGCCTCACCCAAAAAGCCGCCCGGCACCAGTCCCGGGTCTCCTTCGGCAAGGTCGCCGAGTACCAAAAACGCGGAGCCGTCCACTTCCACGCCGTGATCCGCTTCGACGGACCCGACGGACCGAACGATCCGCCGCCGGCCTGGGCCACCCTCGACCTACTCACCGACGCGATCCGCGCCGCCGCCGCCCGCGTCGAGGTCGATGTTCCAGCAGCAGGAGACCAGCCGGCCCGCGTCCTGCGCTGGGGCACCCAACTCGATATCCAATCCATCGGCGCCTTCGGAAACGGCGAGGACATCAGCGAACAGGCCGTGGCCTCCTACGTCGCCAAGTACGCCACCAAAGCCGCCGAGACCACCGGCACCGTGGACCACCGGATCGGCAACACCGAAGCGCTCGCCCTCCTCGACATCCCCGACCACGCGGCCCGGCTCATCACCGCCTGCCTCGACCTTCACCCGCTCTACCCGGACCGCCGGCTTCGCGACTGGGCGCACATGCTCGGCTTCCGAGGGCACTTCTCCACCAAGTCCCGCACCTACTCCACCACCCTCGGCGCCCTCCGCCAAGCACGAGCCGACTATCGCGCCGCCCAGCAACGCGCCGCCCTCGGCCTACCCGACCCCGACGACCACCCGGAGGCCACCACGCTCACCCTCGCCCACTGGACCTACGCCGGCCACGGCCACACCCCCGGCGAATCCTGGATCGCCGCCAACATCCACCGCGAGATCCAAGCCAACCGCGAAACCGCCCGCGAAGAACTCGCTGACAGGACCGCACTGAGCGAAGAGGGGGAGTGGTGAGGATGGACCGACTTTTGAGCGTGAAGGAAGTCGCCGAAGTTCTTGGCACGACCGAGCGCTTCCCTCGGCGCCTGATCGAGGAACGCCGCATCACCTTTGTGAAGGTCGGCCGACACGTCCGCATCCCAGAGAGCGCCGTGGGGGCGTACGTCGCTGAGCACACCGTTCAGCCGGTGACCGCTCGGTTGTCTGGCCTCAGGAGGGTTGCCTGATGGCGAACACCCGAGGTAGGCGGCGCCGGTTCGGCTCGGTTCGACAGCTTGCGTCCGGCCGTTGGCAGGCCCGTTACCGTGACCCCAACACCGGCCGGCTCCGCAGCGCAGACGAGACGTACGCCACCAAAACCGATGCTGAGATCGCGCTGACCCATATCGAGGCGGACATCACCCGTGGGCAGTGGGCCGATCCGGACGCGGGGAAAGTCCGATTCGGCGCCTACGCCGCTGCCTGGCTCAAGGACAGGAAGCTTGCCGACCGTTCCCGAGAACGGCATGAGTCGGTGATCCGCCTTCACCTGCTGCCCACCTTCGGCGACCGGCCGTTGTCCTCGATCACAACCGCCCAGGTGCGGGCCTGGCGCACAGCGTGCCTCGCGCGGACCGGCGAACCGACCGTGGTCAAGGCGTACCAGATCCTTCGGGCGATCCTGAACACAGCCGTTGATGACGAACTGATCCGCCGCAACCCGTGTCGCATCAAGGGAGCCGACCGCTACGACGTGCCGGAACGACCGGTTCTGACCGTGGCCGAGGTGTACGCGGTCGCTGATGCGATGGCCTCGCGCTACCGGTTGCTGGTCCTGCTGGCTGCCTTCACCGGTCTGCGCTTCGGGGAACTGGCATCCCTTCGGCGGCGGGACCTCGACATCGAGAACGGGGCGGTCATCGTCCGGCGTTCGCAGGCGGAGATGCAGACGGGGGCTCTGTTCGGCAAAGCTCCGAAGTCGGATGCCGGGGTTCGGCCGGTGGCCTTCCCGACTGAACTCCTGCCGGATGTGAGCCGCCACCTCGACGCCTTCGCCGGGTCCGGCCGTGACGGTCACGTCTTCCTCGGGCCGCAGGGTGGCCGGCTTCGGAGGAGCAACTTTCGGGACGACTGGATCAAAGCCAGACAGGCCGCCGGCATCAAGGCGAACGTGCACTTCCACGACCTGCGGCACACGGGGAACACCCTCGCTGCTTCGGGCGCGAGCCTCCGGGAGCTGATGACGAGGATGGGCCACAGCACATCCCGCGCGGCCCTGATCTATCAGCACATGGTGGACGGGCGTGACCGGAAGATCGCCGATCGGCTTGGTGAGATGATCCGCAAAGAGCGGGGTGAGACGGCGCCTTAAAGCCCCTTGTGGCACGTGTATGGCACGGCTGTGATCACAGCGAAGGGCCAGTTCTGGAGGATCAAGCCTCTGAACTGGCCCTTCATCGTGTGCCCCCGGGCAGATTCGAACTGCCGACACCCGCTTTAGGAGAGCGGTGCTCTATCCCCTGAGCTACGGAGGCGGGGCCGTCCGTGGAGGGGCGGCCGAGGACAGGTTAGCCGATGGTAGGTGATCCGTGCTGGGCGGTGGTGCGGGTGGTGTGGGTGGGGTGGTGGGTCAGCGGGGGGCGATGAGGAGGGTTTGGAGGATTCTCCCGCAGTTGCCCGACGTGTCGTCCAGGCGGCCTTCGGCCAGGCCCGAGCCGGCGGGGGTGGCGGCGGTCGACGAGGTCAGGCAGAGCCATTCGCCGACCGGGTCGCGGTGCAGGGCGAGGGTGATGTCGGTGTTGATCACCAGGCCGTTGACGTGGTCGAGTTCGAAGCCGACGGCCCAGTTGCTGTCGGCCAGGGTCAGGGCGCGGGTCAGCGGGGTGTCCTCCTCGCCCGCCACCAGGGGGATCCGCTGGCGTGCCCAGGCCGTGCCGGGACCGGGGGTGTCGAATCCGCCGCCGGACGCGAAGCGCCACTCCATCGCCGAGACGTAGCCGTCCGTGTACGCGCCCTTGAAGCCGTGCTCCGGCTGGGGCTCGGGGAGGGCGGGCGGGGGCGGGTCGTGGCGCAGGGCCGGGGTGTCCGGTGGGGCGGCGGCCGTTCGCCAGGCACGGGCCAGCATCACCGGGCGGCCGTTCGCGGTAATCTCGCCTTCGAGGAGTTCCGTGCGGCGCCCGCCGCGGACCGTGCGCACGCGGACCAGCAGGTCGCCCACCGGCACCGGAGCCGGGATCTCCAGCGTCACGCGGGCCACCCGGAAGCCCTCCCGGGGTTCGTGCCGTTCCAGCGCCCGGCCCAGGAGGGCGGACGGCGGGCCCGCGTGCTGCGCATCGGGGCTCCACGGGCCCGCGGTGGCGGGCGTGCTCTCGTAGCGGCCGTCCCCCGCGTCCCGGTAGAAGGACTCGTGCGGTGCCATCGGCTTGGCTCTCCCCTCTGCCTCATTCCTGCGGCGTTGTGCGTACGGTCTCAGGTCGCGCCCGGGGTGGTGAGCGGCGGGGGGGCGGAATTCAGGCGTCCGGCTTTGGCGGTGCGATGAGGCGCGGTGCGTGGGGCGGCGTTCGCAGCTCGGCCCTGGTTCCGCCCGGCAGGGTCAGGACCGTGGGGCCTCCGGGCGCAGCGTCACCCGCCGGGGCAGCTTCCGTCAGTTCCGCGACCTGTTCCGGCGACCGTGCCAGCAAGGTGAAGGCGATCGGGGTCGCGTCCGCCGCGGTCGTCAGCAGCAGATTGCCGACGATCGCCGTGTCCTCGGGCGCCTCCGCCTCCGGTTCCGTTTCCAGCGCCGTCCGGTAGAAGCGGACGGCCTCGTCCAGTCCGCCCGCCGGCACCGCGTGCCGGGCCAGGAGGCGTACGCCCGTGTCCGTCGCCTCGCGGACGGCGAGGCCCGGGCGCGGGGAGGGGCGTTCGCCGGGTTGCGGGCGGTGTTCGACCAGCTCGGCGAGGGAGCCGTCCGGATACCGCACCCGGGCCCGCGCACCCGGCTTGATCGCCTCGGCCGGCTCCAGGACCTCCGTCCCCGTCCGCTCCAGCAGCCGCAGCTGGCCGGCCAGGGACGGCACGATGAGCGAGTACGCCGTCCGCCGCTGGACGGGTGTGAACGGGCGCTCGCTCGCGATCAGGAGCAGGTCGCCCACGGCGGCCAGTTCCAGACCGCCGAAGTCCGGGATCGGCATGCGCAGGTCGGCGGGGACGCCGAGGAGGCGCTCGTAGAACGCGATCCGGTCGTCCAGGTCCGCCAGGTCGATCAGCAGCCGCGCCAGCAGCCGGGGCCGGTCGAGGGAGGACGAGTCCGGGCGGGTGCGGAACCAGCGGTCCGCCGCCGGGGTCCGTGCCGTCACGCTTCCCGTCGTTCCGCTTTCGGGTGGTGCCTCGGTCCGCGTCAAGTCGCTTACTCCCGCTCGTCGTTCGTTTCCGTTCATTCCGTCCACCACTCCCGGCCCCGCAGTCCCCACGCCGCGAACTCCTCCGCCGCCAGCGCGCGCAGCGAACGGGCGTCGCCGAAGTGGTCGGGGATCGCCGTCACGGTCACGGTCAGCCGTCCGCCGACGCGTACCGCGCACAACGACACGCGCAGGCCCGCCCGTTCGGGCACCAGGCCCGGCACGTTCATCGTGCGCAGGGCCGCGCCGTCGGCCCACTGGCCCGCGAAGCGGCGCGCGCCGTCCGGCAGCGTGCCGAAGTTGGACGCGACGACGTCGGTCGCCTGGGCGCCGGGCGCCTTGAGCCGGTCGGCGTACCGGCGCGGCAGCAGGTGCCACAGCGGCTCGGGCACCAGCGTGGCGCTGTGCTCGTCCGTCCCGTCCAGCGCGGCCTTGGTGCTCCGGCGGGTCGGCCCCAGGTCCGTCCGGCGGACGGGGCCCGCCGGTACGGACAGCGGGACGACGACGAGGGCGTTGGCGCGCGCGTCGGCGGACGTACGCCGCAGGCTCACCGGGACGCCGACCCGGATCCCGGCGCGGTCGCCGAGCGGTACGCGGGCGCGGACGAGGTTGGCGGCGATCTCGACGAACAGGCTGTTCGCCGTGCCGCCGCGGGCCCGCGCCCGCTCCTCCCACTCCGCGGCGTCGAAGTCGAACACCGCGGTGGAGAAGAACCGCGGCTCCGACGCCGGTGGTTGCGACGCCGGTGGTTTCGGTGCCGGCCGCAGGGCCGCCGCGAGTTCCGCGCGGGCCCGCCGGTCCGGGAGGGTCCGTGCCGCCCAGCCCGCCGTCGCGGCCGCGGCACGCGCCACCTGCCGTACGGCATCGGCGAGATCGCCGTCCGCCGCCCCGGCGAGCGGGCCCCGGCGGCCGGGCGGCGGACCGTCCTCCGTCAGGGCCGTGAAGATCCCCATCCCGTCGGCGCGGAAGTGCGGCACGGTGAGCGACACCAGCGCCCCCCGGCCGTACGGCGCCGACGCCAGCCGCCAGAGGGCCCCGGAGCCGGCCGGCAGGGGAGCGCGGACCTGCTCGTCGATCCACTCCCACGCCGTGTCGTCCGTCAGGCGCGCCGGGTACGGGCGCGGAGGTTCCGCGTTGTGCGCGGGCACCCACGCACGGCGCGCGCCCGGGACGCGGGCCGCGGCCGGGCGGCGGCTGAGCCGGCCCCGGTCGAGCCGCTCCCACTCCGCGCGCAGGGCGGCCGGCGGCACCGGTTCCGGAAGGCGCCACAGCAATTGCACGATCCGGGACGAGCCGAGGGCCCGTTCGGCGCGGTACAGCATCTCGTCGGTGGGGTTGAGCCGGGCGGACGGGGGAGGGGCGGTGGCGCGACGGGTGGGGCGGGACGGTCGAGCGTCTCCGCTCATGTCAGCGTCTCCCGCCGCGTGACCGTTCTCGGCCGCACGGTCATCTCCCACCACACGAGCGTCCTCGGTCACGCGAGCGTCCTCGGCCGCACAACCGTTCCCCGCCACAAGGCCGTTCTCCGCCACGCGACCGTCTTCCGCCACACGACCGTCCTCCGCCACGCGATCACCTCCCCTCACGCGATCACCTCCCCGATCCGCTCCGCCGCGTACCGCCCGACCGCGGGCGCCTTCTTGAAACCGCCGCCGTTCCAGCCGACGGCCGTGACCAGCCCCCGCGGGTCCGGCCAGGCGGTCACCGCGCCCCCGCCCTCCGGCGCGAGCGCGTCGAAGGCGGTGACCCCGCCGACGACGTCCGCGTCGCCGAGCGCGGGGCAGCGGTGCCGCGCGACCTCGCGGACGCGTTTCGCCTCCGTGTCCGGCACGCCCTGGGTGATCAGCGGCGGTACGTCGCACTCCCGGGACGGCACCCCCGCCAGCACGGCGGAGCCGTCGTCCCAGCGGCGCAGCCAGCCGCCGGTCGTGGTGTCGAGGACGGCCGGGAGGACGCCCGGGACGGGAACGCGCGGCGCGAAGACGCAGAAGCTCACCGACCGGGTGCGCAGCGGGAGTTCGACGCCCGCCGAGCGGGCCAGGGCGGTGCTGCCGACCCCCGCGGCCAGCAGCACGGCCCCGGCCGCGACGAAACCGTCGGTGGTGCGGACACCGGTCACCCGGGAGCGCGCGGTGGTGATCCCCAGCGCCCGGGCGCGGAGCACGGTGACCGTGTCCGCGTCCCGGAGCATCGCCTCGGCCACGGCCCGCGCCGGCAGCCAGCCGGCGCGGGGTTCGTGGACGCCGACCATCCCCTCGGGCGGGGCCAGGCCGGGGAAGGCCGCGGCGATCTCCCGCGCGTCGAGGACCTCCGCCGGGAGGCCGGCGGCCCGTACCCGTTCGGCGCCCGCCGCGGCCCGCCCGGCGGCGTCCGCGGCGAACAGGGTGAGGCTGCCGTGCTCCCGGACGGCCGGCCAGCGGCCGTGCCCGCCGCGCCGCAGGTAGCGTCCGAGTCCCTCCGCCGCCCAGCCCCGGGCGGCGGAGGAACCGGAGCCGGAGGAATCAGCGGCGGAGGAACCGGAGCCGGAATGGGAGTCGGAGTCCGAGTCCGGGGCCGAGTCGGCGGAGGACAGGTCGAGCGCCCGGACCAGCCCGCCGGACGCCCCGGTGACGCCGCCCGCCACGCCGCGGTCGTCGATGACGATCACGGAGTGGCCGCGGGCGGCGAGGCGTTCGGCGGTGGCGAGGCCGATGACGCCGGCGCCGACCACGGCGACGTCGGCGGTCCTGGCATCGGCGGTGGTGACGGCAGTCGTCACCGGAGGGCCTCGTCCGGTACGAGGCGGTCCGTGACGAGATGGTCCGGAACAAGAGCGTCCGGCTCCAGCATCAGCGACTCCACGATGTCCGTGGACCGTGCGGACAGCACCGCCAGCGCCCCCGCGTCGCCCATGCCGTGGCTCGCCTCGCACAGCCCGTTGAGGTACAGGCGCAGCGGGCGCGAGCCGTAGGAGCCCCGTGCGACCGGGACCGAGTAGTCGCGGGCCACGGCGGGGATGCCCTCGTCGGTCAGCGCGAGCCGGTCGGCCACGTCCGCCAGCAGCGGGTGGTAGGGCTCGTCGTCGGGTCCGAGGCCGAAGTCCCGGAAGCCCGTCGCGAGGACGACGACGTCGGCGTCGTAGACGCCGCGCGTGTCGGTGTTGACGTCGCGGACGACGAGCCGGTGCACGCCGCCGTTCCCGTGCGGGGCCACCTCGGACACCTCGGAGAACGGCATCAGCCGCAGCCGGTCGGAGCCCTTCAGCTCGTACTCGTGCTGGACGGTCGCCAGCCGGTCGATGACGTCCTGGTCGCACGCCGCGTAGTTGATCGACCGCAGCTCCGCGCGGATCCGCCGCTTGGTCTCGGCGGGGAGCGGATAGAAGTAGTCGATGAACTCCGGCAGGAAGACGCGGCGGCTGTACGGGCTGGTGTCCTTCAGCCGGAAGCCGATGCCCCGCTGGACGGACACCACCTGCGCGACGTCGTCCCGGCCGAGCAGGTCGAGGACGATCTCGATGGCGCTCTGGCTGCCGCCGACGACCGCGACCCGCAGGGCCCGCCCGCGCAGCCGGCGCAGCGAACTCAGGTAGCGGGTGGCGTGGAAGACCGTCGGCCCCAGGCAGCGGCGGAACACCGGGGGGATCCGCGGTGAGCGGCCGGTGCCGATGACGACCGTCTCGCCCAGGTACTGCCGGCCGTCGTCGGTCTCCAGCCGGAACACCTCGCCGTCCGCGGTGTCCGCGACGGTCAGCCGGGTCGCCGACCGCCCGTAGTCGACCGCGTCGCGGAAGGAGTCGGCGACCCAGCGCAGGTAGCCGGCGTACTCGCGGCGCAGCGGGAACTTGGCGTTCAGGTGCAGGTAGTCCGTCAACCGCCCTTGCGAGGCAAGGTAGTTGACGAAGGTGTAGGCGCTTCCGGTGTTGCGCGGCATGGTCAGGTCGCGGAACGGGTTGTTCTGGATGTCCGCGCCGTCGATGAGCTGCTCGTCCTGCCACTGGAAGTCCGTGGCCCGCTCGACGAACCGGGACCGGCCGGTGTAGCCGAGTTCCTCCATGGTCACGGCGAGGGACAGGTTGGCCGGGCCGAAACCGATGCCCAGCACCGAATGGATCTCGTGCTCCGTCATGGTTCGTACCTTCTGATCAGGTCGTACGTAACGCGCCGGTGAGGCGCCGTGCGGAGAGGGGAGTGCGGCGCGCGCCGCTCATGCCGTGACCGTCTCGAGGATCTTGTTGCTCTCGTCCACGTGGACGACGCGCGGCTTGTGCTCGGCCACCTCTTCATCGGTGAGCTGGCCGTAGGCGATGATGATCACCTTGTCGGCGGGCTGCACCAGGCGGGCGGCGGCGCCGTTGACGATGACCTCGTTCGCGCCCGGGGCGCCCAGGATGGTGTACGTCTCGAAGCGCGCGCCGTTGTTGATGTTGACGACGTGGACGAGCTCGTGGACGCCGATGTCGGCGGCGTCGAGCAGCTCCGGCGAGATGGTGATGGAGCCGACGTAGTTGAGGTTGCTGTCGGTGATGGTGGCGCGGTGGATCTTCGAACGCATGAAGGTGCGCAGCATGGTGTCGTTCTCCTTGGCGAGTGAGGTGCGTGAGATGAGTGAGATGGTGAAGTCAGGCGCTTCTTAAGGAGGTTGTGCGGAAGGAGATCCGGGCCGTCACACGGACAGCGCGCGGAACTCCCCGGCCGGCGGCTCGGCGGCGTCCCGCAGCAGCGGGGTGCCGGTGGCGTCGGCGCCGAACGCCGTGGCCACGGCGCCGGCCAGGTCGGGGGTGACCGGCCAGGCGAGCGTGCGCAGCGTCCACAGGAACAGCAGGGCGCCGGAGACGTCGCTCGCGTCGTCGGCCCGGACCTGCCCGGCCCGCAGGGCCAGGACCTCCAGGTGGAGGGCGAGCGCCTCGGCGGCCTTGCGGATGCTGAAGGTCTCCAGGGTGTACGCGGCCTCGAACCGGCGCCGGGACGCCTCGATGGCGGCGGCCCACCAGGCGGACGGCGGGGCGTCGACGCTCCGGCCGGCCAGCTTCTCGCCGAGCGTTCGCGCGATGGTGGCGAGCGGGGTGTCGAAGCGGGCGCTGAGCGTGCCCTCGGCCACCTGCTCGGTGAACTCGGACTGCTGGAGTTCCGGGCTGGTCAGCGCGAGGACGAAGCGCGCGCGGTCCCGGCCGGCCTTCTCCAGGTACTCGCCCGCCCACAGCACGTCGCCCTTGCTGGTGGAGAACTTGCGGCCCTCCAGCAGGTAGTACTGGTTGGTGAGCGTGCGGGTGACGGGGAGCTCGACGGGCAGCCCGTGCCGGACGGCCAGCAGCTTCAGCGCGACGTAGACGAAGGCGTTGTAGAAGCCGTTGTCGATCCCGATGAACTGGACGAACTCGTCACAGCCGGCCCGGCGGCGCTCGCGGACGCGCTGCGGCCAGTAGAGGTGGCCGACATAGATCTCCGGCCAGGCGTTGATCGCCTGCGGGGGCGCGTCGGGCCCGTCCCAGTCGACCTGGATGCCCCACGTGGAGGGGTAGGTGATGGGGATGTACGGCAGCCGTCCGGCGAGCGTCAGGTCGACGACCTTCTGGAGGTCGGGCCGGAGCGGGACGTCGGAGACCTGGTACCAGTGGGTCAGGAGGGAGCGGTAACGCTCCAGGTCGAGGACCCAGATGGAAACCGGGCGGGTCGGCAGCGCGGTCTCGGTGTCGCTCGCCAGCAGGGCGCCCGGCAGGTTGTACAGGCCGCATGCTTCGCAGACGCCCGCGCGGGCGTGGGCCAGACAGGTCGGGCAGCGGCCGGTGACGAACGCCTCGGCGCGGTACTCGTCCGCCTCGGCGTCGTACGGGAGGTGCACCTCGCGCCGGTCGAAGGCGCCGTGCTTCCACAGGTGGGAGAAGAAGTCCCGGACGAACGCGGTGTATTGCTCGTCGGGCCGTTCGTAGAGGTCGACCTCGACACCCGCGAGTTCCAGGGACCGCCGGGTGCCGTCCAGCGCCTGCCGGATCAGCTCCTCGGGGGTCACACCCACCCGCTGGGCGGTGGTGACCACGTAGGTCTGGTTGTCGTCGGTGCTGCACGCGTACACCACGTCGTTGCCCAGGATCTTCTGGGACCGTGCGCAGACGTCGCTGCCGAGGACCGGGCCGGCGAGGTGGCCGAGGTGTAAGTCCCCGTTGGGCGTGGGCGGGGAGAAGCTGACGTTGACGCGGCGCACGGCGCCGTCCGTTCGCTCAGCCACGGGCCGGCTCCTGGGTCTGGGCCTGCGGCTCGGTGGTGGGCTGCCCGGTGGGCTGCGGCCAGTAGATGCTGACGAAGGTCAGCAGGGTGTCGTCGCTGGTGTTGGTGACGACGTGGTCGTTGCCGTTCGGGATGTAGATGACGTCGCCCACGGTCACGTCCCGCTGCTCGTCGCCCACCCGGACCGTGCCGGAGCCGCCCGTGAAGATGAACGTCTCGTCCGTGGCGTGCTGGTGCTTGGTGCTCGACTCGTGCGGGTGGACGCTGCACAGAGTGCTGTTCCACGGCGGCACGACGACGCCGTCCCACGGGTAGAGCTGGCGGACGTCGATGTTGTTCTTGCGCACATAGCCGTCCTCGGCCGTGGTGCGTACATACATGGTGGGGAATCCTTTTCCTGGTGGCCGGCCGCGCGGACGTGCGCGGCTGGTGAGGGGCGCGCCGGAATTCCGAGGGATGCCATCCCGGGCGTCACTGGCAAACGCGTGCCGGAAAGCGCCGGGAAAGCCTCGGGGAGGCTCCGGTGAAATCCTCGGAAAGCTCTGATGGTGCAGGGCTGTAAGCCGCGGATAAACTCCGCGGTATATCCGGGAAAGAGGCGTGGGTGAGGGAGTCGCCGTCGAGGCGGCCGGAGGCCGTCGAGCGGGAAGCCGGTGGCGGGCAGCGGAAAGCGCACTTCGCCGGAGCCGGTGAAAGGTGAGGTGGGGGTGGGGTGGGAACGAGGTGGCGTCCTCGTGGTTCACGGTGCCGCGCGATGCACGCTGACGTGCGTGGCGGTCTGCCGGATGCCGGGATGCCCCGGGGAACAGGGTGGTCGTCCGCCCACCGGGCGGCGTTCGCGACCGCCGTCGCCGCGCTGCTGCTCGTCGCCGCGGCCGCTCGCTGTCGCGGTCGCTACCGCGCGTCGGGCGCCGGAATGGGGCAGGACGGGCGGCGGCAAGCCGTCGGCCCTGCCGGCCGAGGTCGCGTCGTGTCAGGCCTCAATAATCAATCCCCCCGTAGCTGGCGCGGTTCCCGGCGTCCCGGCGTGAAAGCCGGGGTGCCGTCACCGCGTCCGTCCGCGTGTGAACTTCCGTCCTGAGGACGACGCCAATCCTCCATGAAGGCGCTTGAAGGGTCAACCCTGAATCGGCGTTAACGGCGGCCTATTTGGAATTCACCGGCGCCACCTGCGGGAATGGGTGACGGAATAATGTATTCCGTTATCCGGTGTGTAAGGAAACTATGTAAACGTGGTCCGTGCCACACGGGCCGGGGGGTGTACGGATATCGGCCACCGTGACGCCCGGCCACCGTGACGCCCGGCCACCGTGACGCCCGGCCGCGGTGACGCCCGCGTGCGGGTGGGCGACCCCGGAAACTCCTGTGCCCGCCGGGTGGCGGGCACAGGAGCCGGGGGTCGGAAGGCCGGGACGGCGGGACGGGGCGACGGGGGTTCGCGGTTCCGTCCGGCGCCGGCCCGGCCGGCTGGAGGGGGTGGGTCCGGATTCACATGGATTGGATCAGGCCGAATCCGATCGCATCCGACTGGATCGGACCGAATTCGATCGGCGGGTTCAATCGGTGCGCTCAACCGGCGGGTTCGATCGGCGGGTTCGATCGGGTCAGGCCGGAGTGTCCTCCGGCTGCGGTGCGACGGGTGCCGAGCCGACCGGGGCGCCCGTGACGGGAACCGACGTGACGGCCGTCGCCTCAACCGCCGTCGCACCGACAGCAGCCGCCTCAACCGCCGTCGCCCCAGCCGCCGGTGCGCCGGCCGCGGCCGCCGCCGGGCCGCGCCCGCGTGCCGCCCGCAGCGTGACGTACGCCAGGGTGAGCAGCGCCAACCCGGCCGCGCAGCACAGCAGTACGCTCGCCCGGATGGAGCCCTGCAGCGCCGCCAGGATGAACGGCGCGGCGAAACCGATGTACGAAAGTGCCTGGTACACGGCGGTCAGCCCGGCCAGGTCCTTCGGACCGGCCATCCGCTGCACCTCCAGCAGCCCGCACACCTGGCAGCACCCGTATCCCGCGCCGAGCACCAGTGCCGCCAGCACCACGAGCACCGGCTGGAGCGTCTCGGCGGCGGCGGCCGAGACCAGCAGGCCGGCCACCACGATCGCCATCGACGACGCGATCAGCCGCGGTCGCCGCGGATCGTCCATCCGGCGTGCCAGCGGCTGCACCAGGATGCCCGCGAAGCCGGTCAGGGCGGTGACGACGGCACCGAAGACGAGCGCGTTGCCGCCGACGCGGTCCTTCACCAGGCCGGGCAGATAGGCCAGGGCGACCGACGCGGAGCCGAACACCCAGGGGGCCAAGGGCGCGACGACGTTACGGAACCTCGGCTCGCGCACGGCGGGCACCCGCACCTGCCGCCACACACTGCCCTCACGCGAGCCGCCGCAGGTCTCGGGCGCGCGCCAGACCAGCGGGATGGAGAGCAGGGCCAGGGCCAGGTGCGGCAGGTAGGCGACGGTCATGGGGGACGGCGCCCACTGGGCGAGCAGGCCGGCCACCAGGGGGCCCACGGCGAAGCCGGTGGTCATGGTGATCGTCGCCCGGCGCGGGCCCGGGTTGGCCTCCCGGGTGGAGCCCGCGAGGGACAACTCCTTGATCCAGACGGTGCCGGAGCTGAACGCTGCGCCACTGGCGATGCCGGAGACCAGCCGGCCGGCGAACAGCAGTTCCTCCTGCGAGCCGCCCGCGATCAGCAGCAGGCTCGCCAGCACCGAGACGAACAGCGCCGGCAGCATCAGCCGGCGGCGGCCGTACCGGTCCGAGACGGGACCGCCGAGCAGCAGCCCCGGGACCAGGCCGATGGCGTACAGCCCGAACGTGGCCTGCACCGTGGCGGCCGACAGGCCCAACTCCGAGCGGTAGAGCAGCAGCAGCGGCGCGAACTGGTTGGCTCCCCAGCCCACCGCCGCCACCGCGACGCCGGCCCGCAGCCACGCCCGGCCGCCGATGCCGGCGGACGGCCCGGACGCCGTCGCCGGGGCCGCGCGGTTGGTCAACGCATGCTTGGTCATGCCCCCCATGCTGCCGACGCCCCGCCTCCGCCACGAGTGTCCGGAACGACGAGGGGCGTACAGTTACGGACATGGCTTCTGTCGCGCTGGCCGTCACCGACGGCATGCCGTTACTGGAACTCGCCGCCGCCTGCGCCATCTTCGGAACGGACCGACCGGACCTGGTCGACTCCTGGTACGACTTCACCGTCTGCGCCCCGGCGGGCGCGCAGGTCGGGGGCTGGCTGCACGCCGACACCCCGCACGGGCTCGACGAACTGGCCACGGCCGACACCGTCATCGTCCCGGCCTGCCAGGACGTCGACCAGCCGCAGCCCGCCGACCTCGTCGAGGCCGTCCGGGCCGCGCACGACGCGGGTGCCCGGGTGGCGTCCATCTGCACCGGAGCGTTCACGCTGGCCGCCGCCGGGCTGCTCGACGGGCGGCGCGCCACCACGCACTGGCTGCACGCCGACGCGCTGGCCCGGCGCTATCCGAAGGTCGAGGTCGACCCGAGGGTGCTCTACATCGACGAGGGCTCGGTGCTCACCTCGGCCGGCCGGGCCGCCGGCATCGACCTCTGTCTGCACATGGTCCGCACCGACCACGGCACCGCCATCGCCAACGGCGTGGCCCGCCGGCTGGTCGTCGCACCGCACCGCTCCGGCGGGCAGGCCCAGTTCATCACCGCCCCCGTACCGCCCGAGAACGGCAACAGCCTCACCGACGTGCTGGCCTGGGCGCTGGAGGAGCTGCACCGGCCGCTGACCGTCACCGATCTGGCCCGCCGGGCCCATATGAGCCCCCGCAACCTCGGCCGGCACTTCGCCGCCGTCACCGGCACCACGCCCCTCCAGTGGCTGCTGACCCAACGGCTGCACCGGGCGCAGGAGTTCCTGGAGCGCACCGACGACAACGTCGACCGGATCGCCGCGCAGGTCGGGATGGGCAGCGGGGCGACGCTGCGCCGGCACTTCAACCGCGCGTTCGGCGTGCCACCGGACACCTACCGGCGCACGTTCCGCGTGGACGGGCGCACGGACGGGCGCGGGGAGCGGGCGGCGACGGAGGGCGCGACCGCGACTCCGCTGGCCTCCTGAGGAGGGCGCGGGTCGCGGCCGCCCGCGCCGGGCCCAGGGCCTGGGCCCGGCGGCGGAAGCGCCGTCAGCGCGGCAGTTCGATCTGGTAGCGGATGAACCCCTTGTAGTCGGCCACGCGGTCGTACAGCCCGCGCGCCGTGGCGTTCGTCTCGTGGGTGCTCCAGTACACGCGCGAACAGCCGCGCTCCTTCGCCCAGTCGACGACGGCGGCGATCAGCGCCTCGCCCACGCCCTGCCGGCGCGCGGACGGGTCGGTGAACAGGTCCTGGAGGTAACAGACCTGCGGTCCCGAGGTGTTGGGGTGGATGAAGAAGTGCGTGAACCCCACGAGCCGGCCGTCCACCCGCGCGCCGAGCGCGTGCAGCGTCGTGTCGTCCTGGAAGGCCGCCCAGGCCGTGTCGTACATCTCCTGCGGCTCGTCGCGCTCGTAGAAGTCGATGTACGCCCGGAACAGGCCCTCCCATGCCTCTCTGTCGGACGGCGCGAGCTTGCCGATGTCCACCATGCGATACCTCCGGAGCTTCGGGATGACGTCGATCACGATCCAACGGCCGGACCGGTCCACGGTAGGGGTTGTGATCGGCTTCATACGGGGCGTGCCGCGCCGGACGCGTGTGCGGAAGGCGTGGGACGGAGGCGGGCGCACCGATAGCGTGTCCGCGCGGATCGAACCGGTTCGTATCGGGGAGGGCGGGGAGGGTCTGTGGATCTGGCGATCAGCGTGGAGGCCGTGCTCGGGGCGCTGGAGACGGCCGCGTCGGGGACGCTGGGCGGGGCCGCGGGGGAGATGGGCCGTCGGGCCGCCGAAGGGCTGGCGCGGCTGCTCGGCCGTGGGCGGCGGCCCGGGGAGGACGACGACGGGGGCGGGCCGCCGGTCGGCGTGGACGAGGTGCGGCGGCTCGCCGAGGCCCTGCACGCCCGCGCGCGGACCGACCCGGACTTCGCCCGGGAGCTGCTTGCCTGGGTGCGGGAGACCGGTGCGCCGCGTCCGGCCGCCGGGCCCGGGCACGTACCGCGCGTTCTGCCGCCCGCCAGCGGGGTGTTCACCGACCGGGAGCCGGTGCTGGCCGCGCTGGAGGAGCTGATCGGCGGCGGGGAACGTCCGGCGGCGTACGTCGCCGTCCTCACCGGACAGGGCGGCATCGGGAAGACCGCCACCGCCGTGCACTGCGGGCACCGGCTCAAGGACCGCTTCCCGGACGGGCAGTTGTTCGTCCGGCTGGGCGGCCCGACGGCCGGGTCCGCAGCCCGGCCCGGGGAGGCGCTGGCCGTCCTCCTGGGGGATCTCGGGGTGCCGGCGGACCGGATCCCCGCCGATCCGCGCCGGCAGGAGAATCTGTACCGGGACCTCACCGCCGGCCGCCGGATGCTCGTCCTCCTTGACGACGCCTCCACGGAAGCCCAGGTCAGACCGCTGATCCCGGCCGCTCCTGGCTCGTTGGTGATCGTCACCAGCCGCTACCGGCTGGGCGGCCTCGCCGGGGATCCCGGAGCGCGCTTCCTCACCCTGGACCCGCTGCCGGAGGCCGACGCCGTCCTCCTCCTGGAACGGGTGGCGGCGATGGGCGGCCGGCGGGAGGGGGCGCGCGACGCGGCGCGCATGGCGGCGGTCGCGCGGCGCTGCGGCCGGGTGCCCCTGGCGCTCTGCGAGACGGGAGCGCTGGTCGCCGCCCGCGCGCACCTCAGCTGGGAGACCGTGGAACGGCGGCTCGCCGGGCCGGTTCCGGGGAACCCTGAGGGGATGGACGACCGGAACGGGGCGGACGCCGTCCGCCGCACCCACGACGTGACCTACCGCGAGCTGAGCCCCGAAGCCGCCCGCCTCTACCGGCTGTTGGGCGTCTGGCCCGGCCCCGAGACCGGCGTGGCGGCCGCCGCGCGGCTGGCCGGCACCACCGAGGGCGCGGCCCGCGTCCTGCTGGAGGAACTGGCCGGCGTCCACCTCCTCCAGGAGGTCGGGGAGGAGCGGTACCGCCTCCACGACCTCGTCCGCGCGGACGCGGAGCGGCGGGCCCGCGCGGAGGACGACCCCGCCGGACTGGCCGCGTCCGTCCGGCGCGTGGTCGTCTGGTACCTGCGGTTCGCCGCCGCGGCGGACTTTCGTGTGATGCCCGGCCGTTGGCGCCTGGGCCCCGCCTACCGCGGCATGACCCCGCCCGCCGACCGCGATCTCCAGGACGGCCGGACCGCCCTCGCCGCACTGCGCCGCGAACGCGCGAACCTCGCGGCGGCGGTCCGGGCCGCCGAGCACTTCGGATGGGACGACCTGGTCTGGCAGCTGTGCGAGGCCACCTGGGGGCTGCACCTGCGGCTCGGCTTCCACGACCAGTGGATCGACACCCACCGGCGCGGCGCGGCCGCCGCCCGCCGCCAGGCCGAGGAACTCGGCGACGCCCGGGCGGCGGGACGGATCCTCGCCCAGCTCGCCTTCGCGCACATGGGCCGGGGCCAGTGGGACGAGGCCGAGACCGCGCTGCACGAGGCCGCCGACGCCGACCGCGCCGCGGGCCACCTCCGCGGCCAGGCCACCGCCGTCGAATCCCTGGGACTGCTGCGGCTGAGGCAGTGGCGGTGGCAGGAGGCGCGGGACTGCTTCACGAGTGCCCAGGGCCTCCTGCGACGCATCGGGCCGGAGGAGGACGGTGCACGGGACGTCCCCCGTGGCCTGGCCCTCCTGGAGGACCACATCGGCCGCGCCCTGCGCGGCGCCGGACGGTACGCGGACGCCGTCCGCACCCTGCACACGGCCCTGGCCCTGTTCCGGGCCCTGCCCGAGCCCGACCCCTACAACGAGGGCCGCGTCTACATGAACCTCGGCGAAACCCACCTCGCCGCCGGCGATCCCGCCGCCGCCCGCCTCTGCCTCGACGAGGCCCTCACCGTCATGGACCGCGAAGGCGCCGAGCTGCAGCAGGCGGACGCCGCCGAAATGCGGGCCCGCTGCGCGGAGGACGCGGAACGGAGGGTGGCGTTCCTGCGCCGGGCGGAGGAGTTGTACGAGCGGGGTGGGGACGCGGTGGGGTTGGCGCGGGTGCGGGAGGGTCTGGGCGGGGGGTGAGCCCCGGTCCCGCCCTTTCACCGTTTCCTGGGGGTGAGCCCCCAGACCCCCTTGTCCTCAAACGCCGGACGGGCTGAAGGCTCAGCCCGTCCGGCGTTTGAGGACAACCGCGCGGAGCGCGGTTTTCGGGGGTTGCGGGGGCTGGCCCCCGCGGAAACGGAGAAAGGGCGGGACCGGGGCACCCTCACCGCGAAGCGGCCACCCGCTCCACGACGACAAGATGCCGCACCGCCCCCGTGACGACGGTCAGCTCAGCCGGAACTCCACGCCCATCCCCCAACCAGGCGTACAACCCCGACACATACGCGGCCGGATCACAAGGATCGGCCCGCCCGTCCCCACCCGGCACGGCGGCCAGCCGCAGTAGCTCACCCCCGCGCGTACGGACGGTCCCGCGATCGACCCCGGTGAGATACGCGGCGAGCCCGCAGTGCGGATACCGCGCCGCGATCTCGGCAGCCCAAGCACCGGGCGGCCCGACCCGCGGATCCTCCGGATCACCGTCCCGGAGGATGACATCGGCGGCCTCCAGCAGAGACACGTCGGACGTCTCCTCGTGCACCACCGTATGCGCGGCCTCCGCCTCCGGCTCCTCCGGCTCATACGCCGGGTCGGCGTACCGGACGACGGCCACCTCGGGCGGATCGACGCGCACCACGCGCGTGAGCGCGCGAACGGGCGCGGTCCGCACCGCGGGCTGGTGCGCGGGCAGGGGCAGTCGGCCGAGGAGCGCCGGGCGTCCGGCCGGCTCGGGAAGGTCCATGATCCGGTAGAGAAGGCGGCGCAGCAGCGCGGCCGAACGCCCCGGCGCCGAGCTCGTCAGCTCCGCCAAAGCGGCGTAGGCGCCCGGGTCGTGGGACTCGATCACCGCCGCTATCCGGTGCCGCAGGTCGTCCGACGCCCGCAGGCGCGGCGCGGCCCGGCCGAGCGCGGCCACGGGCGACTCCGGATCGAGGTCGGCTTCCGGGAAGGAACCGAGGAGGACCGGCCGGCCGATGGCCGCCGCGTAGTAGGTGACGCTGCCGTGATCGCCGATGACGCAGTCGGCGGCGATCAGGGCCTGTCGCCAGTCCTCCAGCGGGTCGACCGGCGTCAGCCCCGCCCGCCGGGCCCGTTCCAGCCAGGCGCGGACCTGGCCGGGTCCGTGCCCGTACCAGATGTTGGGGTGCAGGACGGCGATCGTCCGGTACTCGTCCGCGGGCAGCTCGGAGGTCAGCCGGGACAGCAGCCAGGACAGCCGGTCCTCCGCGCCGTCACCGAACAGCGCGCGCGGCGCCCAGGTGGAGTTGAGGACGACGAGCCGCTGACCGGGGGCGACGCCGAAGGCGCGGCGGAAGCGGTCGCGGTGGGGGAGCGCTTCGAGGAGGCGGTCGTAGCAGGGGTCACCGGCGAGGACGGCCGTGGGGGCCGCCTCCGGGCAGGCGGCGCGGAGGCGGCGGAGCTGCTCGGGGTGGGAGAGGACGGTCGCCGTCGCGAGGGGGCGTCCGTCGTGGAGCAGCCACTCGGGGCCGAGGCCGAAGACCGGCGCGACGGCCGCAGGAGCGGCGAGGGCGACGGCAGCGGCTCCCGGCTCCCGGCTCCCGGCTCCCGGCTCCCGGCTCCCGGCTCCCGGCTCCCGGCTCCCGGCTCCCGGCTCCCGGCGCGGCCAGCCTCTTATTGTAGCCAACCCCATGCGAGAGGATCACCAACTTCCCCTCAAAAGCCTCCAGTTCACCCCCGTAACTGGCCGCGATCACCGCATCGAAGACCCGCGCCTCCTCCTTCGCCTGCTCCCACGGCAGCACCGGCAGTCCCACCCCCGCCAGCAGCTCCGGCACCCCCGCGAGAAACGGTGACGACCCGGTGCACGTCACCGCCATCTGCACCCGCAGGTCCCCGTCGAACAGCGGCTTCACATCGAGCAGCCGCGTCGCGGACGTGACGTTGTGGACGACGAACAGCACCCGCTTCACCTGGCCGCGGGTCACCCACCGCGCGGCGTCCGCGCCCACCGGCACCCGCACTCGTCCCGGTATCCGTACCCGTCCCGGCACCCGCACCCGTCCCGGCACGTGCTCCCGCACGTCGTCCCGCACCCCCGGCCCCCCTCGTCACACCCGGCGGCGGTGGCAACTCCCCACCGCCTTCACCCGCCACGTTACTGCCGTCGCCCTCGCCACCGGACGGTCCGCACGACGCCCAAGGCTCAGCGCCGCGAACGCGTCACCCTCACCCGCCACTTGCCGTGTGCGTCGCGGCCGAGGACGTCGACGGTGACGCCGTCGGTCACGCAGTGGCCGCCGACGGGGTACGGGGCGTCGCTCAGGCTCGCCGTGACGTTGGGGTCGGTGGTGTAGCAGCCGCGGCCGCGGGGGGTGGCGTCCAGGGCGCGGACCGGGCCGGTGCCCGAGGGGCGGTCGGTGGCGACGGTGGTGACCAGGACGCCGGGGCGGCAGACGGCGTGGTCGAGGGGGCCGCGGGTGCGGGCCTCCAGGGTGAGGGCGCGCCGGCGGGAGACGGGGACGACGATGAGCTTGGTGCCGCCGGGGGTGGCAGTAGGGGTGAGAGTGAAGGTGCGGCTGCCGGCCACGGTGACGCACTGCACCTGCCGTGGCGCGAGCCACCCCAGCTTCCACTTGTGCCAGGCGAGGAAGTCGTTCGAAGGCCCCCAGTCCTCGTCCATCGGGTCCCAGTGCCCGACGGGGGAGGCGACGCGGTCGCCGTGCCCGGCGGCGTAGAGGTCGGGGAGGCCGAAGCTGTGGGCGTTCTCGTGGACCAGGACGCGGTACGGGCTGTCGCCCGTCTGCCGGCTCCATATGAACGAGATGTTCTTCAGGGCGGCGCCGTGGCGGGTCCGCAGACCCGTCGGGGCCCCCGCGAAGGTCACCGAGCGGACGTCCTCGGTGGCCGGCGGGCCGGCGTCCGGGCTGGCCAGGACGTTGACGAGGTCGTAGCGGCGCAGGTCCACCGTGCCGTCGATCGCGGCGACGATCTCCTTGGTGAGCGCGTGGTAGCCGCTGTCGCTGCGGGTGTCGAACGGCGTGCCGCGCCGGATGCCGTACGCGGCGTACGGGCGCGACATACGGATCCAGCGCAGCAGCGGCGTGGAGCGGTAGTCGAGGCGCCCGTAGGAGCTGGTCCGGTAGAAGTCGGAAACGGCCGGGAAGAACTCGGCGTACCGCTCGCGCGGGCTGCCCTTGCCCGGGGCGTCGGGGAAGTCGATGAAGAGGGTGACGGCCCGTACGGTCCCCCGGGAGCGGGCGTAGCCGCGCGGGGTGCGGGCGCTCTCCGAGACCGAGCGGGTGCCCGAGCGCAGGGCGCAGGGCCCGGACGGGGGGCGGCCGGTGGGATCCGGGCCGGCGGCGGGTATCGCCGCCGGCCCGTGGGCGCCCGCCCGGCCCGCCACCGGTGCGGTGAGGGCGAACAGCGCGGCCGCCACCACGGGGATGGCCAGGGTTTTCATGCCTGTCACCTCCTGCCGGGTGACTAACACCTTGGGTTGTCGTACGTCCGTGCGCTTCCGGGGGTACGGCAAGCGGGGGACACCGGTCGCTTCAAACGTGACGCACGTCACGTCGGAGAAGGGAGCGGAGCGGAAATATCCGGGGAGCTTCTCCCCGTTTAAGCTCTCGTCCCCGCGCAAACGGGGAAGCCTTCCCCGTTTGGCCCGAGTCCGGCTCGGCTCGCCGGGACAGTCCACATGAGGGCTCACCGGGAGAACCGGGAGAGTCCACAGGAGAGAGAGGAGACCCGTCGTGACCACACCCCAGCCGCGGCTGCGCGCCGATGCCCAGCGCAATAGGGAGCGCATCGTCGCCGCCGCCCGCGAAGTGCTGGTCGAGCACGGGGCCGAATTCTCCTTCGACAAAATCGCTCGACGCGTCGGGGTCGGCAATGCGACGCTGTACCGTCACTTCGCGGACCGCCGCGAGCTGATCCACCATGTCACCCTCTCGGTGATGGACCGCATCGCGGACCGCGCCGAGACAGCACGAGCCGAGGAGCCCGATGCTTTCCGTGCGCTGAGGCGGTTCGTTCACGCCGCGGCAGACGAACGGGTGGGCGCGCTGTGCCCGTTGCTCGACTCCGATGTGGATCACGGTCATCCGGATCTCGTCGAGGCGCGCGACCGGCTCGACCGGAACCTCCGGGAGTTGATGGCCGCCGCCCGCGAAGCGGGGCAGTTGCGTTCCGACATCGACGTCGGTGACCTCATGGTGGCGCTCACCCAGCTGACCAGACCGCTGCCGGGCAAGGGCTGTCCGGACTTCGACCGGTTCGTCCACCGGCACCTCCAGCTGTTCCTGGACGGCCTGATGACCCCGGCCCGTTCCGAACTGCCCGGTTCGGCGGCGACTCTCGACGAACTGCGCCACAACCGGCGGTAGGTCCGGCCCCGTTGTCAGACCCACCTGCCATAGTCCGACCTGTACGTCCTTCGCACCGTCCGCCCTGACCTACCGTTCGACCTGTTCGTCCCGTCCGACCCCACCGGTTCCCTCCTTCCTCCCCGACGGTCCGAGTTCTTCGCGCCACCCGCTTCACCGGCCGTGCGGGGCGTGCCGGCCGTGTCGTGCACGTCACGTCACATCCGCCCCCGGCACTCCGTCATTCCTTCGGTTCTCGTTCACCTCTCGCACCACTAGGCAGGCCCTTCCATGCCCGACACCACCACCCCGGATCCCCGGCGCTGGAAAGCGCTGATCTTCATCGCCCTGGCCCAGCTGATGGTCGTCCTCGACGCGACCATCGTGAACATCGCGCTGCCGTCCGCCCAGGCCGACCTCGGCATCTCGGACGGCAACCGGCAGTGGGTCATCACCGCCTACGCCCTCGCGTTCGGCGGACTGCTCCTCTTCGGTGGCCGAATAGCCGACCTGTGGGGCCGTAAGCAGACCTTCATCACCGGTCTCCTCGGCTTCGCCGCGGCCTCCGCGCTCGGTGGTGTGGCCGTCAACACCGGCATGCTGCTGGCCTCCCGCGCCCTCCAGGGCGTCTTCGGCGCGCTGCTCGCGCCGTCGGCGCTGTCGCTGCTCGCCGTCAGCTTCACCGAGGCGAAGGAGCGCGCCAAGGCGTTCGGCATCTTCGGCGCCATCGCCGGTGGTGGCGGTGCCGTCGGTCTGCTGCTGGGCGGCGTGTTCACCGAGTACCTCAACTGGCGTTGGACGTTCTTCGTCAACATCCCCTTCGCCGCCGTGGCCGCCGCCGGTGCCATCGCCGTCATCCACGAGCCCGAGGGCAGCCGAAACCCGGCGAAGCTCGACATCCCCGGCGTCATCCTGGCCACCCTCGGCCTGGTCTCGCTGGTCTACGGCTTCACCCGCGCCGAGAGCGACGGCTGGACCGCCGGTCTGACGCTGACCCTGTTCGCCGCCGCGGCCGTGCTGCTGGTGTCCTTCGTCATCGTCGAGAGCAAGGTCAAGTCGCCGCTGCTGCCGCTGCGCGTCATCTCCAACCGCAACCGCGGTGGTGTCTACGGCGCGCTCGGCCTGGCCTCGATCGGCATGTTCGGTCTGTTCCTCTTCCTGGTCTTCTACCTCCAGGGCATCAAGGGGTACAGCCCGATCACCAACGGTCTGGCCTTCCTCCCGATGATCGCCACGATGATCACCGGCTCGACCCAGATCGGCGCCCGGCTGATGACCCGGGTCCCGGCCCGCTGGCTGATGGGCCCCGGCTTCCTGACCGCCGCCCTCGGCATGGCATGGCTGACGCAGATCGACACCGACACGTCGTACGTGACGGGCATCCTGCCGGGCCTGCTGCTGATGGGCATCGGCATGGGCACGGCGTTCATGCCGGCCATGAGCCTCGCCACGCACGGCGTCCAGGCCCGTGACGCCGGTGTCGCCTCCGCGATGGTCAACACCTCGCAGCAGGTCGGCGGCGCGATCGGCACCGCTCTGCTGAACACCCTGGCCAACAGCGCGAAGGACGACTACGTCGCGTCCCACCGGGCGGGTGCCACGACCAAGGAGGCCATCCAGGTGCTGGGCATCAAGGCGACGGTGCACAGCTTCCAGGTCGGCATCGCCTGGGCCACCGGCATCCTGACCCTGGCCGCCCTGGTGGCCGTGGTCTTCGTCAACGCCGGCCGTCCGAACGCCGCGGCCACGGCGGGCGGGAGCGACGCGGAGGGCGCCGTCGAGGACGCCGTCCCGGTGATGGCCCACTGAGGCCGTAGGCCCCACCGGGGGCCGCGCCGCCCGGCGGCCGCGGCACCCGAGGGGTCGAGGGGCTGAACGAGGCCCGAAGCGAAGCCCCCGCACGGAACGATCCGTGCGGGGGCTTCGCCGTACCCGGAGGGGCCGCCGGCGCCCCGCCTCAGCGCAGCCAGGGCAGGTCCGCGCCGGCCGGCTGGAGGCCGCTCGCGATGGTCGCGCAGATCTCGCCCAGCTCGGTGACCTGCTCGGGCGTGAGCCGGTCGAAGATCGCGGCCCGTACCGCGGCGACATGGCCGGGCGCCGTCCTGCGCAGCACCTCGAACCCCTCGTCCGTGAGCACCGCCACCTGCCCGCGCCGGTCGGAGGGGCAGTCCTCGCGCCGCATCCAGCCGTTCTTCTCCAGGCGCGCCACGGCGTGCGACAGCCGGGACCGGGTGATCTTGACCTGCTGGGCCAGTTCGGTCATCCGCATCCGGCGGCGGGGGGCCTCGGAGAGCTGGACGAGCAGCGCGTAGTAGATGTGCGGCATCCCCGCGTCACGCTGGAGCTGGCGGTCGAGATGGTCCTCCAGGAGCGTGGTGGCGTGCAGGTACGCCTGCCAGGTCGCCTGCTCCTCGGCGGAGAGCCAGCGGGGCTCCGCCGGGTCCGTTGCGGGTTCTTTCCTCATGACATCCACTGTTCCACTCGTCGGTCGGCCGGTCGGTCGGCCCTTCGGGGATTCTTGAAGTCTAAATAAAGTCGTTCTAAAGTGATGCCGTAGAGCTTGAAAGTTCAAGCAAATCGACCGAGCGAGCTCAGGAGCGACCGTGCAGGACGACACCTCGGACCCCCGCCCCGGCCCCGCATCCGTCCCGGTCCCCGGACGGATGCCCGCCCTCTACCTCTCCCACGGCGCCCCGCCCCTCGCCGACGACGCGCTGTGGCCCGGCCAGCTCGCCGCCTGGTCGGCCGAGTTGCCCAGGCCCCGCGCGATCCTCATGGTCTCGGCGCACTGGGAGGAGGCGCCGCTGGCGCTCGGCGCGACCCGGACCGTCCCGCTCGTCTACGACTTCTGGGGCTTCCCGGAGCACTACTACCGCGTGCGGTACGCCGCCCCGGGCGCCCCCGGTCTGGCGGAACGGGTCCGCTCCACGCTGCGCGGCGCCGGCCTGCCCGTCCACGACATGCCGGAACGCGGGCTGGACCACGGCGCGTACGTGCCGCTGGTCGAGATGTACCCGGACGCCGACATTCCGGTGCTCCAGATGTCGATGCCCTCGCTCGACCCGGTGCGCCTCATGGAGATCGGACGCCGGCTCGCACCCCTGCGTGACGAGGGCGTGCTGATCGTCGGCAGCGGCTTCTTCACCCACAACCTGGCCGCCCTGCGGCACCAGGGCGGCACGCCCGCCTGGTCCGCCGAGTTCGACCACTGGGGGCGGGAGGCGCTGGAGGCACAGGACGTCGACGCCCTGCTGGACTTCACGCACACGTCGCCCGCGGCGCACCTGGCGCATCCGCGCACGGAGCACTTCGCGCCGCTCTTCGTCACGTTGGGCGCGGCCGAGGGGCAACTCGGCAGCCAGCGCAGTGTGATCGACGGGTTCTGGCTGGGACTGGCCAAGCGGTCGGTGCAGTTCGGCTGACGGCCCTCCGGTGGCCGCGAGGCGCGCCCTCACGCGCCCGGCGGCGTGATCAGCTCGACGGCGCGGACCGTGGCGGCCAGCGCCCCCGGGGCCGCCTCCGGGTCGGCCGCGGCGACGTCCAGCGCCGTGTCCGTGAACTTGATCGTGTGCTCGTCGCCGTGCTCCGCCGCCCGGGCGAACGCCTCGTCGGCCGTGACGAGCGCGCCGGTGACCGGCTCCAGTGGCCCGGGCGCGGGGTACGCGGCCGTCACCGACGCGGCGGCCTCCCAGGCCGCGTGGAAACCGGGCACCCAGAGTTCCCGGGGGAGTGCGGGGAGGGTGCGCAGGACGGCGTTGGGCGCGGTCGCCGCGTGGACGAGCATGACCGGCGAACCGTGGGCCCGCTCTCCGTAGCGCAGCACCGTCGCCCGGACCAGCTCCGCCAGCATCCCGGGCACCTCGTCGGGGCCGGCGGGCGGGCGCACCGCGTTCGCGGCGGTGGGCCAGCCGGGGGTCCCCGGCAGCCGCGCGAAGCGGGCGCGGATGCCGGGCGGCGGGTCCGCGATGCCGGGCACGCCGGCCAGCGCGGCGCCGATGCCGGCCGTTCCCGACGTCGTGACCGGCGCGGCGAGCGGCTGGTGGCGGGCGGCCCAGTAGCCGAGCGCGTGCCCCAGCTCGGCCAGCCGCGGCGCGGTCTCGTCGCCGCCCTGAGTGCCGTTCCGAGCGCTGTCGTCAGTGCCGCCGTCCCGGACGCCGTCGAGGAGCGCGCGGACGGCGTGGCCGGTGCGGATGACGGGGTGCGTCGAGCCGCCCGTGATGCCGGGCAGCAGCCGGGGCCACCACTCGGCGAGCACGTCCCGCCACGGCCGTTCGGCCAGGACGCGGGTGAAGTGGTCGATCCAGTCCCCGAGCCGGGCGGGGTCGCCGAGCGCCGCGCGCCACGACGCGTCGTCCGCCGCGTCGATCCGGACGCCGGTGCGGCCCGGCAGGTCCTCCAGCCGGTGCCGGTACCCGTCGAGCCAGCGGTGGACGAGCGGCGCGTGCCCGTGGCGGACCAGCGCCTCGACGGTCATGGGGGCGTGGTTGGTGAGCCGGCCCTCGAACTCCGGACCCTTGGTGTGGAGGCGTTCGAGGGCCTCGTCGAATGTCCCGGTGGTGTGGGTCATGACGCCACGCTAAGCCTCTCCCGTCACACCGGAAACGGTCTGCGGACGTACACCTCCGGACTTCGGCCGCCCTCGCCGACCGCCCGAACGCGCCCTTCCGGCGCGCCGGTTGACGGCCTATCGGCGGACGTGGCGCTCGTTCCAGTGGAAGAGGTTGTACGACGTGAGCCCGACCAGGACGGCGAAGCCGAGTCCGATGCCGAGCGAGCGGAGCCAGGAGCCGCCGGCCACGCTGTGCAGCCAGCCGAGGGTGACGCCGGTGAGCGCGCCGTACGCCGCCGCGCGCACCTCGGTGATCATCGCGTTGCGGTCGCGCACCAGCAGGTAGCCGACGCCGGTCGCGACCGCCGCGGTGACCAGGCCCAGCAGCCAGCCGCCCAGCTCGGAGAAGCCGTTCTCGTGCGCGAGGAAAACGGTGTACAGGAAGAGGACGAACCCCAGTCCGACGGGTACGGCCCAGACGGGACGGCTCCGGTCGGGGACCGGGCCCGCCCGCGTCCCGCGCACCGGGAGACGGGCGCCCCTGGGCACCGGGCCGGGGCCCTCCGGGGTGTGGTGGGAAGGCAGGATCGCGTGCGCCGGCATGGCAGGGCTCCTCTCGTCCGTCCGGGGAACCGGTCGCGTCCGTCCGGGGGAACCGGCCCCTGAGAACCAGCGCACACCCGCGTCCGCGCGGCGGCAAGTGGATCAGTGGGACGGCGCGTTCCGCGCGTCCGCCCGGCCCGCGCGATCCGGCCCGACGGCGCCCGTACTCCGTCATGTCCCCGCCTCCGGCCCGGCCCGCGCAACCGTAGGGCGGCGCGGGCCGTCCTTCCCGGTGGCGGACGCGCCCCGAGGTGCCGGGGGCGGCGTTCTTCCGAGGCCGCGGGGAAGGCGTCAAGGGTGACGGCCGTCTCAGCGGGCGCGGTGGGCGCGGTGCGGGCGAGGGCCCCCACCGGTCGTCCTCCGGCCGTTCGCACCCGCCCTGACCAGGGACGTCCGTCGGCCCGTCCGGCATGCGTGCCCGCGTGCGGCGGGACAGGGTACTGCATGATCGTAAAAAAGAAGACGCCTCCTGGGAATTCTGTCCGGATTCCAGTCGTTCTTTTCTTCGGACGGGTTCGCTGAGCGCGAGCCCCCCACCATCCCGCGACCGTCTCATCGCAAGGGAGTACGCATGGCAACCCGTGCCGTCGCCCGTCGTCAGCCCGCAGCCAAGGGCGCCGACGAGGCAAGCAGTGTTCGCGCCTCGAGCGGGGAGATCGCCGATCGCGACCTGGTCGGCATGTACCTGGACGAGATTGCGCGGACGCCCCTGCTCGACGCCGCGAAGGAGGTCGAGCTGTCGCAGGCCATCGAGGCGGGCGTCTACGCCCGGCAGCTCCTGGACGGCCTGGAGTCCGGCGAGGCGGGGGGCGCCTCGCGCGAGGAGCTGGAGGCGATAGCCGACGAGGGCGCCCGCGCCAAGGACGTCTTCATCAAGTCGAACCTGCGGCTCGTGGTCGCCGTGGCCCGCCGGTACCCGCGCAGCGGCCTGCCGCTGCTCGACCTGATCCAGGAGGGCAACGCCGGCCTGGTCCGCGCGGTGGAGAAGTTCGACTACACCAAGGGATTCAAGTTCTCCACGTACGCGACGTGGTGGATCCGCCAGGCGATCACCCGCTCGATCGCCGACCAGTCGCGCACCATCCGGCTCCCCGTCCACCTCGTCGAGGAGCTGGGCCGCATCCGCCGGGTGCAGCGCGAGTTCAACCGGGAGAACGGCCGCGACCCCGAGCACGCCGAGATCGCCGCGGAGCTGGGCACCACGCCCGAGCGCGTGGGCGACGTCCTCGACTGGGCCCGGGACCCGGTCAGCCTGAACATGTCGGTGGACGACGAGGGCGAGACCCAGTTCGGCGACCTGCTGGAGGACACCTCCGCCGTATCGCCGGAGCAGTCGGTCATCGCGCTGCTGCGCAGCGAGGAACTGGAGACCCTCATCGGCCGGCTCGACCACCGGACCGCGTCGATCATCAAGGCGCGCTACGGGATCGAGGACGGGCGGGAGCGCACGCTGACCGAGGTCGGCAAGCAGCACGGGCTCACCCGGGAGCGGATCCGGCAGATCGAGAAGCACGCGCTTCTGGAGCTCAAGAAAATGGCTCACGACACCGGGTTCGACGCGGCGGCCTAAAAGGGCATATCCTTATAGATCGGACCCCGGCGCCTCCCCCCCCTGCGCCGGGGTCCTTCTTGTGCACCGGGCGTGCACCCGGGCCCGTGGGCTTGGAGCCCGCGGCTTCGCCACTCCTCGCCCGGCCACCCGTTACGCTCCGCCCGGGCCGCCCGCCGCCCGAGTGATCCGCTCCCCGAGCGCCCGTGTGCACGCGATCAGCTTTTCCGGCTCGTGCACCTCGAACTCGCAGCCGAGCATCGCCAGGTGGATGGCCACCCACTCGACGGAGTCGGCGCACTCCGTGTCCAGCCGGCAGGTCTCGTCGTCGACCGGCAGGGGCGCTCCCATCCAGTGCGGCAGCCGGCCCGCCACGGCCGTCACGGGCGCGTGCAGCGTCACCACCATCCGCAGCTCCGGCTGCCGCCGGGTCGTGGGGCCGCTGACGAACTCCGCCGCGTTCTCCGCCGGTAGCTCGCGCGGCTCGAAGCGCGCGCCCGTCGGGAAGGGGTCGCTGACCCGGTCCACCCGGAAGGTGCGCCAGTCCTCGCGGTCGTTGTCGTAGGCGACCAGGTACCAGCGGCGGCCGGTGCTCACCAGTCGGTTCGGCTCCACGAGCCGCTTGGTCTCCACACCCTCGGCGGTGCGGTACGAGAACCGCAGCCGCTCGTTGCCGGTCGTGGCGGCGGCCATGACGGTGAGCGTCCGCGGGTCGACCGTCGCGCCGTCGCCCCAGGTGAGCGGCACGGTGGCGGCCTGCAGGGCGGTCACCCGGTGACGGAGCCGGGACGGCAGCACCTGTTCGAGCTTGGCGAGCGCCCGTACGGACGCCTCCTCGATGCCCTCGACGGCGTGCCCGGCCCCGGCCCGCAGGCCCACCGCGATGGCCACCGCCTCCTCGTCGTCCAGGACCAGCGGCGGCATCGCCGCCCCGGCGGCCAGCCGGTACCCACCGACGGCTCCCATCGTTGCCTGTACGGGGTAGCCGAGGTCGCGCAGCCGCTCGATGTCCCGACGGATCGTCCGCGGGCTCACACCGAGCCGCTCGGCGAGTTCGCTGCCCGGCCATTCGCGTGGGGTCTGCAGAAGGGAGAGCAGATTCAGAAGCCGTACGGGTGTGTCGGTCATAACGCCAGCGTGCCAGGTATCTAGGACACAGCTTGACCTAGACGGGCTCTAGCGTGGGACACCCCGGAACACGAAGTGGAAGGCAATACCCCGTGAGCTCCCCGAGCACCGATCCGAGCACTGATCCGAGCGCCGGACCAAGCACCGGCACCCTCGACCGCCGCCGCTGGATCGCGCTGGCCGTCGTGCTGACCGCGTCCTTCATGGACCTCGTCGACGTGACGATCGTCAACATCGCGATGCCCAGCATCAGCCACGACCTCGGCGCCTCGTTCAGCGTCCTCCAGTGGATCACCGAGGGCTACGCCCTCGCCTTCGCCGCCGGTCTGATCACCGGCGGCCGGCTCGGCGACATATACGGGCGTCGGCGGGTCTTCCTGCTCGGCATGGGCGGCTTCACCCTCGCCTCGATGCTCTGCGGTCTCGCCGGCGATCCGCACCTGCTCGTCGCCGCCCGCGTCCTCCAGGGCGGCACCGCCGCGCTGATGGTGCCCCAGGTGCTGGCGATCGTGCACTCCAGCTTCCCGGCGCACGAGCGCGGCAAGGTCTTCGGCATGTTCGGCGCCATCGTCGGACTGGGCGCCGTCTCCGGCCCGATCCTGGGCGCGCTGCTCACCGAGTGGAACATCCTCGGCCTGGAGTGGCGGCCGATCTTCCTGGTCAACCTGCCCGTCGGCATCGCCGGTCTGATCCTCGGCCGCCGCTTCATCGCCGAGTCCAGGGCCGAGAACGCGCTCAAGCTCGACCTCGTCGGCGTCGCCCTCGCGACCGGTGGCATCGTCATGTTCCTCTACCCGCTCACCCAGGGCCGGGAGCTGGGCTGGCCGCTCTGGGGCTTCCTGCTGATGGGCGGCAGCGCCGTGGTGCTGGCCCTGTTCGTCGGCTACGAGCGCCACAAGAAGCGGAAGGACGGCTCGCCGTTGGTCGAGCTCTCCTTGTTCACCGTGAAGAGCTTCGCCGCCGGCATCGGCGTCCAGCTGGCCTTCGGCATCCTCACCGGCATCTACTTCCTCTGCTGGACCCTCTACATGCAGCTCGGCCTCGGCTGGAGCGCACTGCGGTCCGGCCTGACCGGCATCCCGTTCTCCATCGCCGTCTCGATCACGGCCGGCATGTCCGTCCAGAAGCTCGTCCCGCGCTTCGGCCGCAAGGTCCTCCAGGCGGGCGCGCTGATCATGGCCGCCGGTGTGCTGCTCTACATCTGGGAGACCGGCCACTACGGCGCCGACATCACCTCCTGGCAGATGGCCCTGCCGCTGACGGTCATGGGCGCGGGCATGGGCTTCGTCGTCGCCCCGCTCACCGACGCCGTCCTCTCCGAGGTGCCCCGCGAACACGCGGGCTCCGCGTCCGGCCTGATAAACACCACGCAGCAGCTGGGCAACGCGATCGGCCTGGGCCTCGTGTCGGTGGTCTTCTTCGGGGTCCTGGACGAGGACGCGGTCGCGAAGGGCCGGGGCGCCACGGCCTTCGGCGACGCGTACGGCAACGCCCTCTGGTGGGTCGCGGGCCTGCTCGTCCTCGTCTTCCTGCTCGTCTTCGCCCTCCCGCGCCGCTCCCGCACCGAGGCTCCGGTGGCGGACGCGGTGCCCGCGGAGAAGGGCGAGCCGATAGCCGCGTGACGACCTCGGGGACGGGGAGGCGCCTCGGCCCCCGCCCGGGCCGCCACCGTGACGGTGGTCCGGGCGGGGGCCGAGGCGTTGTCCGCGGTCCCGTGGGTCATCCCCGGTCGAGACGGCTCACGAGCCGCTCCCGCACCGAGGGCCACTCCTCCCGCAGCATCGAGAAGTAGACGCTGTCCCGCCAACTCCCGTCCGGCCGCTGCCGGTGCCGCCGGAGCGTTCCCTCGTACGCGGCCCCGAGCCGCCGTACCGCCGCCTGGGACCGCTCGTTCCGGTGGTCGATCTTCCAGTAGACGCGGCCCATGCCGAGCTCCTCGTAGGCGTGCGCGAGGAGCAGGAGCTTGCTCTCCGTGTTGACGGCGGTGCGCCAGTACTCCCGCCCGTACCAGGTCCCGCCGATCTCCACCTCCTCGTGCTCGGTGCTCGCCCCGAAGAAGCAGGTGACGCCGGCGGTCCGGCCGGTCGCGAGGTGGACGACGGCGAACGGGACGCAGGCGGGGTCGGCGAGCCGGCCCTTGACGATGGTGTGGAGCTCGTCCTCCGTGTGCGGGGTGAGGCTGAACGTCCAGCGCCAGACCTCGTCGTCGCCGCCGACGGCGCGGAACAGGTCGGGTACGTGCGTGGGGTCGAGGGGTTCCAGGCGGACGTGCCGGCCGGTCAGGGCGGTGGTGCGGGTGGGCAGCTTCGCGATCATGGCTCAGGAACGTAGGGGCATTTCGCACTAGGGGCAAGGGAGTTACGCACTAGTACGTAAGGTCAACCCCGTTTCTGTCCGACTGGCTTCCGTAAGTGTTTACTTCGCGCCCGTACTGCCCGTACTCTGCCGCTGATCCCACATAAGCGGGCGTAGAAGCGGAAGCGATCCCCCATGTACGGACCGGAACGCCAGCAGGAGATCCTGCGGCTCGCGCGCGAGGGCGGGCGGGTGGACGTGCTGTCGCTGGCGGAGACGTTCCGGGTCACCGCCGAGACCGTGCGCCGTGACCTCAAGGTGCTGGACCGGGCCGGGCTGCTCCGGCGTGTGCACGGCGGCGCGATCCCTGTCGGCCGGCTGGACTTCGAACCGGACCTCGCGGAACGCGAGGCCACGGCGGCGGACGAGAAGGACGCCATCGCCAGGGCGGCCCTGGCCGAGCTGCCCGCCGGCGGCAGCGTGATCCTGGACGCCGGGACCACGGTCGCCCGCCTCGCCGCGTTCTTCCCGCTGGACGTCGACCCCGGCGCCGAGCTGACGGTCGTCACGCACGCGCTGCCCGTCGCCGCCCGGCTGGCGGACCACCCGGGCATCGCCCTGCACCTGGTCGGAGGCCGGGTGCGGCACCGCACCCGGGCGGCCGTCGACGCCTGGGCGCTGCGCGCGTACGGCGAGGTCGCGGCGGACGTCGCCTTCGTCGCCACCAACGGCTTCTCGCCGGACGGCGGACTGACCACCCCGGACCTCGCCGAGGCGGCGGTGAAGCGGGCGACGATCGCCGCCGCCCGGCGCGTCGTCCTGCTCGCGGACTCCGGCAAGTTCGGACAGCGGCACTTCGCCCGCTTCAGCGACCTCTCCGACGTCGACCTGCTGATCACCGACACCGGGCTGAGCCCCGAGGACGCCCGGGAGATCGAACGCCGCGGCCCGGCGGTGATCCGCGCGTGATCCTCACCGTCACCCCCAACCCCAGCCTCGACCGCACCTACGAGCTCCCCGCGCTGCGGCGCGGCGCCGTCCTCCGCGCGACGGCCGACCGCGTCGACCCGGGCGGCAAGGGCGTCAACGTCTCGCGCGCGGTCGCGGCGGCCGGGCACGCCACCACGGCCGTGCTGCCGCTCGGCGGCGCGGAGGGCGCCCTGCTGGAACGCCTCCTCCGTGAGCAGGGCATCGACGTCGCGGGCGTCCCCGTCTCCGGCGCGACGCGGGTCAACGTGGCCGTCGCCGAACCCGACGGCACGCTCACCAAGGTCAACGCCGCCGGTCCCGAACTGACGGCCGCCGAGGCCGAGGCGCTGCTGGACAGCGTGGGGGAACGGTCGGCGGGCGCCGGCTGGATCGCCTGCTGCGGCAGCCTGCCGCGCGGACTCGCGCCCGAGTGGTACGGGCGGCTGGTGGCCCGCGCCCATGCCGCCGGGGCCAGGATCGCGCTCGACACCTCGGGCCCGTCCCTCACCGCCGCCCTGCGCGAACGCCCCGACGTCGTCAAGCCCAACACCGAGGAACTGGCCCAGGCCGTCGGCCGCCCGCTGGCGACCGTCGGGGACGCGGCGCGGGCGGCGCGGGAACTGCGCGGCCTCGGCGCGCGGTCCGTCCTCGCCAGCCTCGGCGCGGACGGCCAGCTCCTCGTCGACGGCTCCGGCACGTACTACGGAGCGGCCCCGGCGACGCGCGTCCGCAGCAACGTCGGCGCGGGCGACGCCTCCCTGGCCGGCTTCCTCGCCGCCGGCGGCGAGGGCCCGGCCGCCCTCGCGTCGGCCCTGGCCCACGGCGCGGCGGCCGTCCGGCTGCCCGGCAGCGCGATGCCCACCCCGGGCGACCTCGAACCGTCCACGGTGACGGTCACCCGGGACGTCCCGGGCGACCGCGCCCTGACCGAACCGGCGCCCGGCGTCTGACGCCGGCGGGTCACCGGTTCCTCCCACCCCCACCCGGCAGCCGGCAAGGCGCTACCGCGAGCAAGGGAGCCCGCGATGAGCAATGCGACGAGTGACGCGACGAACGATGCGACGAGTGAACTGATCACGGCGGACCTGGTCGACCTGGACCTGGCCGCCGACACCAAGGAGGCGGCCGCCCGGTCGCTCGCCGTCCGCATGCGAGACCTCGGCCGCGTCACGGACCTGGAGGGTTTCCTGGCCGACGTGGCGGCGCGCGAGGCCCAAATGCCGACCGGCCTGGACGGCGGCATCGGCATCCCCCACTGCCGCAGCGCCCACGTCACCGCGCCGACGCTCGCCTTCGGCCGCTCCGCCGCCCGCGTCGACTTCGGCGCCCCCGACGGTCCGGCCGACCTGATCTTCCTGATCGCCGCCCCGGCCGGGGCGGACAGCGACCATCTCACGATCCTCTCGGGTCTCGCGCGGCGGCTGATGAACGAGGAGTTCACGGGGGCGCTGCGCACGGTGGGGGACGCGGGGGAGGCCGCGGCGCTGATCCGGGGGGACGAACCCGCACCCGCCCCGCCACCTGCCGCCGACCCTGAACGCAAGCTTGAGCCCGCGCCCGAGCCGGAACCGGAACGGAGCCCCGAGCGCGCGTTCCGCATCGTCGCCGTCACCTCCTGCCCCACCGGTATCGCGCACACGTACATGGCCGCCGAGGCCCTGGAGCGCGCCGCGCGGGACGCGGGTGTGGAGATATCCGTGGAGACGCAGGGGTCGGCGGGGTTCACCCGGCTCGATCCGGCCGTGATCACGGCGGCGGACGGCGTGATCCTCGCCCATGACGTCGAGGTCCGCGACCGGGACCGCTTCGCGGGCAAGCCGGTCGTGGACGTCGGCGTCAAGGCGGGCGTGCACCGCGCCGCCGAACTCCTGGCGGAGGTACGGGAGAAGGCCGCCCGCGGGGACGTCCGCGCACACCGGCCCGCCGTGCCCATGGACACCGGCGCCGAGGGCGGTGACGGCTTCGGGACACGGCTCCGCAAGTGGCTGATGACGGGCGTGAGTTACATGGTGCCCTTCGTCGCGGCGGGTGGCCTGCTGATCGCCTTGGGGTTCGCCATCGGCGGCTACGAGGTCGACAAGGCCCCGTCAGTGGCCAAGCACTTCGTCTGGACCGAGTCCGCGAGCTGGGCCGCGCTCCTCTTCCAGACCGGAGGCGTCGCGTTCGGCTTCCTGGTGGCGGTCCTGGCCGGCTTCATCGCGTACGGGATGGCCGACCGCCCGGGGCTCGTCCCCGGATTCGTCGGCGGAGCCATCGCGGTGACGGTCAGCGCCGGCTTCCTGGGAGGACTGATCGCCGGTCTCCTCGCGGGCGGGGTGGTGATGGCCGTCCAGCGGGCGCGGGTGCCGGCCGTGCTGCGCGGGATCATGCCGGTGGTCGTCATCCCGCTGGTGTCCTCGGCGGTCGTCGGTTTCCTGATGTTCCTGGTGGTGGGCAAGCCGCTCGCCGCGCTCCAGTCCGCACTGACGGACTGGCTGAGCGGGCTGAACGGCACCAACGCCGTGCTCCTCGGCGCGCTGCTCGGCCTGATGATGTGCTTCGACCTCGGCGGCCCGCTCAACAAGGTGGCCTACGCCTTCGCCGTCGGCGGCCTCGCCGACCCCAACGACGGCAGCCTCAAGGTGATGGCCGCCGTCATGGCCGCCGGCATGGTGCCCCCGCTCGCCCTGGCCCTCGCGACGACCGTGCGCGGCCGGCTCTTCACCCCGGCCGAACGGGAGAACGGCAAGGCCGCCTGGGTGCTCGGCGCCTCCTTCATCACCGAGGGCGCCATCCCGTTCGCGGCGGCGGACCCGCTGCGCGTCATTCCGTCGGCGATGGCCGGTGGTGCCGTCACCGGCGCCCTCTCCATGGCCTTCGACTGCACCCTCCGCGCGCCCCACGGCGGCGCCTTCGTCGTCCCGCTGATCGGCGCCCCCTTCCTCTACCTCCTCGCCATCGCCGCCGGCACGGCGCTGAGCGCCGGCCTGGTCGTCCTGCTGAAGAGCGCGAACGCGGCAAGCGCCGCGCACTAGTCCCCGTACAGCTCCCGGTACGACGGAAACACCCCGCCCGGACCGTCCACGCTCTCGGCCGCGAGGACGGCCTTGGCCACGGCCCGGGTCAGGGCGTCCGCGCCGGCGGCGAGGATCTCGTTGAGGGCGATGAGGGCGGAGACATCGGCGGGGGCCGCGCCGTGGGCGGCGGGCAGGGGGCGGGCGCCCGTCGCCAAGGTGAAGACCGTGTCGCCGTCGGTGAGGAGGTGGACCGGGCGGACCGCGCGGGCCAGCCCGTCGTGGGCCGTACCGGCGAGCTTCTGCGCCTGGGCGCGGGTGAGGGCGGCGTCGGTGGCGACGACGGCGAGCGTCGTGTTCAGCGGCTGCCGGATCGAGCCCGCCGTCCGCCGGGCCGTCTCCTCCCGGGCGGCGGCCAGGGCGCGCTGGGCCGCCGCGTGGCGCGCGGGATCCGGATAACCGACCCGCTCGCCGGCGTACAGCCGCCCGTACAGCACCCCCGTCGCCGGATCGGCCGCCGAGCCCGCCGCGTTGACGGCCGCGAGCGCCGCGACGGTGACCCCCGAGGGGAGGACGACGCTCGCCGTACCGATGCCTCCCTTCATGCCCCCGACGACGGCACCCCTGCCCGCCCCCACGTTGCCCTGCGCCACCGGCGTTCCGGGGACCGTCCCCGCCGCCGCCTCGATCGCCGCCCGGCCGAGGGCCGCGTCGGGGCGGGCCCGCCAGACGCCACCGCGACCGAGGTCGAAGAGGGCGGCGGCGGGGACGACGGGCACGACCTGGGCCGGGTCGGGGCCGACCGGCACGCCCCGGCCGGCCTCCTCCAGCCAGGCCACCGCGCCGGACGCGGCGTCCAGCCCGAAGGCGCTGCCACCGGTGAGGACGACGGCCTCCACCCGCTGGACGAGGTTCCGGGGATCGAGCGCGTCCGTCTCCCGGGTGCCGGGGCCGCCTCCCCGGACGTCGACGGCCGCGACCGCGCCGCCCGGCTCGGTGAGCACCACCGTCGTTCCGGTGAGGGCACCCGGGCCGGCCATTTCGGCGTGCCCGACCCGGAGCCCGGGTACGTCGGTGAGCGCGTCCAGTGGTCCGGTCCGTACGGCATTCCGTGCGCTGTCGGTGTCGGTCATGGGCCTTGCGTACCACGACCGCCCCGGGCGGTACCCGGCTTTCGCCGGCCTTTTCCCCGTCTTCGGCCTCGTCCTCGTTTCCTCACCTCATCCTCTTTCGCGGCCCCCCTCGCTCCCACCCCCTCGTTCCTCCCCCTGCCCCAGCGCGGTCCCGCCCCGCGCCGTCAGGGTGACGCCCACGGTGACGGTGGCGGTGGCCACCGCCCCGGCCAGCAGGACGGCCCAGCGGCCCGCGAAGGTGCAGGCCAGGACCAGCACCGCCGAGACGGGGAGCACCGCCTGCTGTATCAGGCCGCGTTTCTGGTGCCGGGAGTGGATCAGCCACACCGTGAACAGGAAGAGCGCCACGGCCAGGGTGACCGTCCCGGAGGCCGCGAACGTGGAGACGTGAGCCTTGCCGGTGGCCTCCTCGATCGCCACCTCGATGCCGGCGCCGATCGCCGCGACCGAGCCGAAGACGAGGTAGTGCCCGTAACCCCAGAGGAACGCCTGGCGGTTGGAGATCAGGTGCAGGTGGATGGGGACGGCGAAGTAGATCCAGTAGGCGGCGAAGATGATCAGGAGTCCGCCCGCGGCGATGGGCAACAGGACGCCCAGCGCCTGGTGTTCGTCGACGGCGGACTGGACGGCCACGGTGGCGGCCGACACCGTTTCACCGAGCACGATGATGGTGAACAGACCGTAGCGTTCCGCGATGTGGTGCGGGTGCCAGCCGGTCTGGTAGTCGTGCTCGGCCCAGACCGGGACGGCCATCTCGCATATCGCCATTCCCAGGAACAGCCAGGGCTTCGCGCCGTCGGGCAGGAACAGCAGTCCCAGCCAGCCGACTTGGCAGGCGGACACCCCCGCCGCGTAGCGCAGCGCGGTCCGGCGCTCGTGGCCGGCCGTGGAGAGGCCGGCGCGCAGCCACTGGGCCACCATGGCCAGCCGCATCACCAGGTAGCCGAACCAGATCACCCGGAAGTCGCCGGAGTCGAAGGCGCGCGGGATCCCCGCCGCGAACACCAGCACGCCCGCGATCTGCACCAGCGTCATGCCGCGGAACAGCACGTCGTCCGTGTCGTAGGCGGAGGCGAACCAGGTGAAGTTCATCCAGGCCCACCAGATGGCGAAGAACATCATCAGGTAGCCCTGGACGCCGTGGCCCACGTGCGTCTCGGCCAGCGCGTGCACCAGCTGTCCGCCCGCCTGGGCCACCGCGACCACGAAGCAGAGGTCGAAGAACAGCTCCAGCGGGGTGGCGACGCGGTGTTCCTCGTCCCGGCCCCGGGTGGTCATCCGGCGCAGTACGCCCGAGCCCGCCGCGAGCCGCCGACGCGGCCTATCGCTCATGCGGCGATTGTCACCGCTCGCCGCGGGGACCGCGACCGGGGCCGCCCGTACCCTGGTGTCATGAGCAGCACCGCCCCCGAACCCACGCCCGCGTCCCTGATCTTCGACGATCCGCTGGACCGGCAGTCGACGGACGACACCGACCGCGGCTGGGGCGAGGCCCCCACGGACCGGGACTCCGCCGCCGACCTCGCCCGTTTCCTGGACGAGAAGCCGCCGCACCACATCTGACCGCGGCCGCCGCGCCGTGGGGGAGGCCCGGTGTCCTACCGCTGTGCCGGTACGGAGTCCGATCCGGGGCCGCGCCGCTGCTCGATGAGGGTGTCCCGGATCTGTGCGAGCAGCTCGATCTCGGTCGGCTCGGCCGGGCCGTTGTCCTCCGGGCGGCGGGCCGCCTGGCGCTCCTGCCAGCGCTTCATCGGCAGCAGCATCAGGAAGTAGACCACCGCGGCGGTGATCAGGAAGGTGAGCGAGGCGCTGAGCACCGAGCCCCACTGGATGTAGACGCCCTGGGCCACCTCGCCCGAGGCCTTCCTGACGCACGGGCCCTTGAGGCAGGACGCGTAGCGGTCCAGGTCCTTGGTGCCGAACGCGCCGACGATGGGGTTGATCACGCCCTTGACGACCGAGTTCACGATGTTGGTGAACGCCGCGCCGATGACAACGGCGACCGCCAGGTCGATCACGTTGCCCCGCATCAGGAACGCCTTGAAGCCTCCAAGGATCCCTGTCTTCTTCTCGCTCACCGAACGGCCCTTCTCTGTGCGTCTCTGTACCGGAATGGTGGGTTCCATAACATACGAGACGGTCCGGCCGGTCTGTCCAATCCGCCGCCCCGATCAGCGGCGTCAGCGCAGGCCGCCGTACGCGAGCAGTGCCCAGCACAGGATCACCGCCCCGGCCGTGAGCAGGGCCCGCCCCGCAGTCTTCCCCCACGTCCGCCGCCCCACCCGCACCGGAGCGAAGTGCGGCACCTCACAGGCGGGCGGCGGCGCCCACGACGGCCTGGGCCGGGCACTTCGCGGAACGGGCGGGGAGGGCGAGGACGGGGAGACGGGGGAGGGGGAGTGCGGGGGAGAAGGCATGGCAAGCACCGCCTAGCGTGGGGGAGTTCCAACCACCGACGCCCTCTACGATCCCGGGTTTCCGCACGCCCCGCTGGGGCCTGTGGACAAAACGCGAGGCTGTGGAAAACTTCGGACTCCGTGCGGGGTCGCACCACGCCGCCCGCGCGCCCCGCCCGTCAGGGCAGCGTGATCCCCAGCTCCCACCCGTCGTGCACGCGCACGCACAGGCAGTCCCGCTCCGCGGTCACCGGCAGCCCCCCGACCACGTCGAAGAGCACGCCGCGCAGCCGCTCCACGTTCTCCGCGAAGACCCGCAGCACCTCCTCGTGCGTCACGCCGTCCCCCGTCTCCGCCCCGGCGTCCAGGTCCGTGACCAGCGCCATCGACGTGTAACAGAGGCCCAGCTCACGGGCGAGCGCGGCCTCCGGGTGGCCGGTCATGCCGACGACCGACCAGCCCTGCGCCGCGTGCCAGCGCGACTCCGCCCGGGTGGAGAACCGCGGTCCCTCGATCACGACCATGGTCCCGCCGTCCACCGGCTCCCAGCCCCGGCCGCGCGCCGCCGCGAGCGCCGCCGCGCGTCCGGTGGGGCAGTAGGGGTCGGCGAAGGCGAGGTGGACGACCTCGGGAACGGTGCCGTCGGGGAGCGGCTCCCCGTCGAAGTAGGTCTGCGTCCGGGACTTCGTCCGGTCCACGAGCTGGTCGGGCACCAGCAGGGTGCCGGGCCCGTACGCGGGCCGCAGCCCGCCCACCGCGCAGGGACCCAGGACCTGGCGGACGCCCACGGAGCGCAGGGCCCACAGGTTGGCCCGGTAGTTGATGCGGTGCGGCGGCAGGTGGTGGCCCCGGCCGTGCCGGGGGAGGAAGGCGACCCTGCGGCCCGCGACTTCGCCGAGGAACAGCGAGTCGCTCGGCGGCCCGTAGGGCGTCTCGACGGTGATCTCGGTCACGTCGTCGAGGAAGGAGTAGAACCCCGAACCCCCGATGACCCCTATCTCCGCCCGCGCCCCGCCTGTCTCGCCCGTCTCGGGCATGCTCATGTTGACCATGGCGTCACCCTAGTCGCGCACCCCGCGCGCGCACCGGGCCTGGCGGAACACGACACGGAGCCCGCCGCCCCCTCTGCGGGGGCGACGGGCTCCGTGTGTGCTGTCCGGTTGAGTGAGTGCCTCAGGCGGCGGACGACGTCGTGGTCGTGGAGCCGCTGCCCGACGAGGACGAGCCGCTCGTCGACGACGAAGACGAAGAGGCCGACGAGGACGAGGACGTCTTCGAGGACGACGACGCCAGCGTGCTGCTGGACGACGAGCCGCGGCTGTCGTTCCGGTAGAAGCCGGAGCCCTTGAACACGATGCCGACGGCCGAGAACACCTTCTTCAGGCGTCCGTCGCAGCTGGGGCACACGGTCAACGCGTCGTCGGTGAACTTCTGCACCGCCTCAAGGCCCTCGCCGCACTCGGTGCACTGGTACTGGTAAGTCGGCACTTCTCCTCCTGGCACTCTCACTCAATGAGTGCTAACGATGCTCCATAGTGCAGTATTCCGGCGCCTCAGTCCACCGAGACGGGCTCGCGGTGACCGACCCCACGCCCGACGATCCGCGACGCGGTGGCCTCCGGGGCGAGCCGGGTGCGCAGCACCAGCAGCACCACCAGTGCCAGCGTGGTGCCGCACAACGGGACCAGGAAGCCGGTGCTGGCGCTGTGGGAGTCCACCAGGCGGCCGGCCGCCGTGGAGCCGGCGGCCTGGCCCAGGCCCACGGCGCCGGTCAGCCAGGTGAACGCCTCCGTCCGGGAGCCCGCCGCGACCAGCGACTCGACCAGCGTGTAGCCGGTGATCAGCGCCGGGGCGATGCACAGGCCCACGACCAGGCCCAGCCCGCCCAGCAGCGGCACCGCGTGCACCGCCCACAGGGGCGTCGTGGCCAGGGCCAGCAGCGGGTACGCGGCGAGCAGCCGGCGCTGCGGGGAGCTGCGCCAGACGACGGTGCCGCAGATGATGCCCGCGATCATGTTCCCGGCCGCGAACGCGCCGTAGAGCAGACCGTTGATGCCCGGCTCGCCGATCTCCTTGGTGAAGGCGGTCAGCGACATCTGCATGCCGCCGAAGACCGAGCCGATGCCCAGGAAGACGAAGATCAGCACACGGACGCCCGGCACCGAGAGGGCGGAGGAGCCCTTCTGCCGGCTGCCCGCCGCGGTGCGGTCGGGCTGCGGCTGGGTGCGCCGCTGGGTGGCGAACAGGGCACCGCCGACGACCGTGAGGACCGCCTCGGCGATCAGGCCGGCCGACGGGTGGACGCTGGTGCAGAGCGCGGTGGCCAGCACCGGACCGATCACGAACGTGAACTCGTCCGTCACGGACTCGAAGGCCGCCGAGGTCGCCATCAGCGGCGAGCCCTCCAGCTTGGCCGCCCAGCGGGCCCGCACCATCGGACCGATCTGCGGGGTGGACGCACCGGCGGGCACGGCCGCCGCGTACAGCGCCCACAGCGGCGCGTGGGACAGCGCCAACGTGATGAGCAGCGAGATCGCCGCGGCGTGCACCACGATGCCGGGAAGCAGCACCGCGGCCTGCCCGAAGCGGTCCGCGAGCTTGCCGCCCTGCGGGGCGAACAGCGCCATCGAGACGCCGGCCGTCGCCGAGACGGCACCGGCCGTGGTGTACGAGCCGGTGGTGTTCTGGACGAGCAGCAGGATCCCGATGGTCAGCATCGCGAACGGCTGCCGGGCCAGGAAGCCGGGGAGCAGGAACGTCCAGGCGCCGCGCGTGCGCAGCAGCCGGCCGTACCCGGGACGGGCCCCGGCGGAGTCATTGACCGTGGTCTCCACGGCCCTTGCCTTTCCGCCGCCTGGTAGCACGCCCCGTACGGGGAAAGCCGTCACGGAGCGCGCCGAGAGCTGTCCTCTCGCGCAGGACCGTGGTAGATGCCGATCCGGCCGCCTCGTGAATCGCGGCCACGGCCGCCGTGCGGTCGCGCCAGCTCTGCATCAGGCAGAGATGGTTCGGTGTGTTCAGTAGTGATACGTACGGAAAAGAGCAGGTCCTCCGGCCCGTGGGGGCTTGCCCGCCGGGGCCTCCGGCACCAGCCGGAGGATCGTACGAAGAACCTACTTTCTCCCTACCATACCTGGCGCTCGCTTCCGCACGCTCTTCGCTGAGGAATCGGATCCGCTGACGGCCGTGCCGGGGTCGGGCACCGCTCCCGGGCTCTTCCCGGCGGCCTGGCCGGTGGTCCCGGTCTTTCGGCCGGTCTCCGCCCTCCGCTTTCCCTTCCCGGCGGCCGAAGCGGGGCCCGGCACGGAAGCGGAATCCGTCCCCGTCCCCAGCCACCCGGCCAGCTTGCCGCCCTCGCCGACCGCGCGCAGCCGTTTCTCGGCCGCGTCCCGCACCGGGTCCGTGGCCACGACCAGCAGTTCGTCTCCGTACCGCAGGACGGTCGACGGGGCCGGGACGAAGCTCGTCTCCTCCCGCACCACGAGCGTGACGGCCGAGCCGGCCGGCAACCGGAGCTCGGAGACCTCGACGCCGTGCATCTTCGAGCCCTCGGGCACGGCCACCGACAGCAGGTGCCCGCGCAGCCGCTCCAGGGGAGCGGACTCGATCCCCAGGTCCAGGGCCTCGGCCTCGCCCAGGCCGAGGCGGCGGGCCAGCCAGGGCAGCGTCGGCCCCTGGACCAGGGTGTAGACGATCACCAGCACGAAGACGATGTTGAAGATCCGCCGGCTGTCGGGGACCGCCGCCACCATCGGGATGGTGGCGAGCACGATCGGCACCGCACCGCGCAGCCCGGCCCAGGAGAGAAGTGCCTTCTCCCGCCAGGGAGTGCGGAACGGCGCCGTGCTGAGGAAGACGGAGACCGGCCGCGCGATCACCGTCAGGACCAGGCCGACGACGAGCGCGGGGACGATGTCGTCGCCGAGTTCGTGCGGGGTGATCAGCAGGCCGAGCAGGACGAACATTCCGATCTGGGCGATCCAGCCGAGTCCCTCGGCGAAGCCGCGGGTGGCCGGCCAGTGGGGCAGCTTGGCGTTCCCCAGTATCAGCGCGGCGAGATAGACGGCGAGGAAGCCGGAGCCGTGGGCCAGCGCGCCGCCGGCGTACGCGATGGTGGCGATGGCCATGACGGCGATGGGGTAGAGGCCGGAGGCGGGCAGGGCCACGTGCCGCATGCCGTACGCGCCCAGGAAGCCGATGGCGAGGCCGACGGCCGCGCCGATGGCCAGTTCGAGGGCGATCTCGCCCAGGAGCAGGTACCAGTGCTCGACCGGTCCGGCGGCCGAGAAGGCGACGACGAGGATGACGACGGGTGCGTCGTTGAAGCCGGACTCCGCCTCCAGGACGCCGGTGAGCCGGGCGGGGAGGGGGACGTTCCGCAGGACGGAGAAGACGGCCGCGGCATCCGTCGACGACACCACCGCACCGATGATCAGGGACTGCCGCCAGTCCACTCCGGCGAGGTAGTGGGCGGCGGCCGCGGTGACCCCCACGCTCACCGCGACACCGAAGGTGGAGAGGACGGCGGCGGCGGGCAGGGCGGGTTTGATCTCCTGCCACTTGGTGCCGAGACCGCCCTCGGCCAGGATCACCACGAGGGCCGCGTAACCGATGACCTGGGTCAGGCCGACGTCGTTGAAGGAGACGCCGATGCCGTCCTGTCCTATGGCGACGCCGATGCCGAGATAGACGAGCAGACTGGGCAGCCCGCTCCGGGAGGAGACCCGTACCGCCGCCACCGCTACGAGCAGGACGAGCGAGCAGATGAGCAGGAGTTCGTTGAGGTGGTGGACAGTCAGGGGCCGCTCCCATCACTAGGACTCCGGCCGTTGTCTGAAGGAACGTTCCTGCGAACGCCTTCCTACGAACGACCGGAACTTCATTGCCTCTCCTAATATTTTACGGGTTCTTAACGCGGTCCGGACGGGACGAGGGTGGGCGAACCCCCACGGGACCACCCGCCGACGTCTCACGGGACCATCCGCCGACGCCCCACAGGACCATCCGCCGACGTCTCACGGGATCACTCCCGTACGTCCCACGGGACCACTCCCGCCCCTCCCGTCGAACCACCCCCGACGGCTCGTCGGAACGGCCGCGTCCGGACCCCGCGACGACTCCGCGTCGGGCCGCCGGGTGCCCTGCGCCTATGGTTGCTTCCAGCACTCCAGGACCACCCGGCCCCGCGAAGGACAGCGATGCCCCCCAACAACACCGGCCCTTCCGGCAAGAAAAAGAAGGGACGACGCGCTCGCCTGCTCGTGATCAGCCTCGTGCTGCTGCTCGTGGCAGGTGTCGGATACGGGACGTACTGGGGCGTCAGCACCGTCCGCGCCTCGTTCCCGGAGATGTCCGGAACGCTCGCGCTCAAAGGACTGAAGAGTCAGGTCAAGGTCGAGCGGGACGGCAACGGGATCCCCCAGGTCTACGCGGACAACGCCGAGGACCTCTTCCGCGCCCAGGGCTTCGTCCAGGCGCAGGACCGCTTCTGGGAGATGGACGTCCGGCGGCATCTGACGGCCGGACGGCTCTCCGAGATGTTCGGCTCGGGACAGGTGGAGACCGACGCCTTCGTCCGCACGATGGGCTGGCGCAGGACCGCGCAGAAGGAATACGACACCAAACTGTCGCCGGAGACCAAGAAGTACCTCCAGGCGTACTCGGACGGTGTCAACGCCTATCTCGCCGACCACAAGGGCAAGTCGCTGTCCGTCGAGTACGCGGCCCTGGAGTTCGAGAACGACTACAAGCCGGAGAAGTGGACGCCGGTCGACTCCGTCGCCTGGCTGAAGGCGATGGCCTGGGACCTGCGGGCCAACATGCGCGACGAGATCGACCGCTCGCTCGCCGCCACCCGGCTGAGCCCGCGGCAGATCGAGCAGCTCTACCCGGCGTACCCGTACGACCGGAACAAGCCGATCGTCGAGGGCGGCGCCTATGACGCGGCCGGCAAGAGCTTCGACCCCAAGGGCACGCCGTCCTCGTCGCCGCAGACCGGCGGGCAGGGGACGCAGGGCACGCAGGGGACCCAGGGCACGCCCGGCGGCCGGGGCACGCAGGGCACTCCCGGAACTCAGGGCACGCCCGGCACCCAGGGCAACCGAGGCACGCAGGGAAACCAGGGCACCCAGGGCGTTCCCAACAGTGGCGTCCCCGGCAAGGGCACGGGCGGCGCCTCCACCGGCGGCCTGCGCACCGGCCTGGCCTCGCTGTCGAAGACGCTCGACCAGCTCCCGGCCCTGCTCGGCCCCAACGGCAACGGCATCGGCTCCAACTCGTGGGTGGTCTCGGGGCAGTACACGACCACCGGCAAGCCGCTGCTGGCCAACGACCCGCACCTCGCGCCGCAGCTGCCGTCCGTCTGGTACCAGATGGGTTTGCACTGCACAAAGACGAGCGAGCAGTGCCCGTACGACGTGGCCGGCTACACCTTCGCGGGCATGCCCGGCGTCGTCATCGGCCACAACAAGGACATCGCCTGGGGCATGACGAACCTGGGCGCCGACGTCGCCGACTTCTACCTGGAGAAGGTCACCCCCGACGGGACGTACCAGTTCGGCGGCAAGGAGCTGAAGCTCGACACCCGCAAGGAGACCGTGAAGGTCGCGGGCGGCAAGGACCGCGAGTTCACGATCCGCGAGACCAACAACGGGCCGCTCGTCTCCGACCGCAACGACGAGCTGGGCAAGGTCGGCCAGGACGCGCCGGTCAAGGGCTCGGCCCCCGACCGCGCCGAGGGCTACGCCGTCGCGCTGCGCTGGACCGCCCTGGAGCCGGGCAAGTCGATGGACGCGGTCTTCGAGCTGAACCGGGCCGCGGACTGGGAGTCGTTCCGGAAGGCCGCGTTCGACTTCGCCGTCCCCTCGCAGAACCTGATCTACGCGGACACCAAGGGCAACATCGGCTACCAGGCCCCCGGGCAGATCCCCGTGCGCAACAAGAAGCACGACGGCCGCCTTCCGGCGCCCGGCTGGGACCCGTCCTACAAGTGGAAGGGCTTCGTCCCGTCGGCCGCGCTGCCCTGGGACTACAACCCCAAGCGCGGCTACATCGTGACCGCCAACCAGGCCGTCATCGACCCGAAGTACCCGATTCCGCTCACCTCGGACTGGGGCTACGGCACCCGCAGCCACCGCATCACCGAGCTCATCCAGTCGAAGATCAAGGACGGCGGGAAGATCTCGACCGAGGACATGCAGAAGATGCAGATGGACAACGCCAGCGAGATCGGCAAGCTCCTGACGCCCTACCTGCTCAAGATCAACCTCAAGGGCCCCAACGAGCGCGAGACGAAGTACCTGCGCGAGGCCCAGGACCTGCTGAAGGACTGGGACTACAAGCAGGACGCCGACTCGGCCGCCGCCGCCTACTTCAACGCGGTCTGGCGCAACACCCTCAAGCTCGCCTTCGGCAACAAGCTCCCCAAGGAACTGCGCGTCAAGGGCCAGTGCCTGCGGGTGCCCCCGGCCAACGACTCCGGTCCCAAGGAGGACCTGAACGGCAGGACCCGCCTGGTCACCGAGTGCGGCGAACGCGAGCCGGACGCCGCGCAGCCGGACGGCGGCGACCGCTGGACCGAGGTCGTCCGCTCGATCCTCGACAAGCCGGACGACGGGTGGTGGAAGACCAGCGGGCGCAAGGGCGCGAAGAACCGCGACGACCTGCTGGCCCGCGCCATGAAGGACGCCCGCTGGGAGCTCACCTCCAAGCTCGGCAAGGACGTCTCGTCCTGGAGCTGGGGCCGGTTGCACCAGCTGACCCTGAAGAACCAGACGCTCGGCAAGGAGGGCCCCGCCGTCGTCCGGTGGATGCTCAACCGCGGTCCCTGGAACCTGGCCGGCGGCGAGGCCGCCGTCAACGCGGCCGGCTGGAACGCGGCGGGCGGCTACGACGTGGTCTGGGTGCCGTCGATGCGGATGGTCGTCAACCTGGAGGACCTGGACAAGTCCCGGTGGATCAACCTCACCGGCGCGTCCGGCCACGCCTACCACGCCAACTACTACGACCAGACGGACAAGTGGGCCAAGGGCGAGCTGCTCCCGTGGGCCTTCACCCCGGGGGCGGTGAAGAAGGCGTCGGAGAACACGCTCACGCTCACGCCGTGAGGCGGGTGTCCTCCTCCGCCAGGTGAACGGGCGCCGGTCAGGCCGGCGCGAAGCGGCGCACCCCGCCAGGGGTGACCACCGCGTGCACGGGGTGGTCGTGCGGTTCCTCCGGGACCCGCGCGACCACCTCGTCGTCGTAGAGGAGCACGACGAGGGCGGGCGTCGCGCCCGCGCGCTCCAGGCGCGCCAGCACGCGGTCGTACGAGCCGCCCCCGCGCCCCAGCCGCATGCCCCTGCCGTCCACCGCGAGGCCGGGCAGCAGGACGGCGTCCGCCCCGGTGACGGCGTCGGGGCCGAGCCGGGGCCCGTCCGGCTCCAGCAGGCCGCGGCCGGCCCGAGCCAGGTGGGCGGGGCCGCGGTAAAGGCCCCAGTCGAGATCGTTGTCCGGCAGCAGGACCGGCAGCAGCACCCGGACGCCGCGTTCGCGCAGGGCCTCCAGCAGGGCGCGGGTGCCCGGTTCGCGGCCGACGGAGACGTAGGCGGCGACCGTCCCCGCGTCCGCGAGCTCCGGCAGGCCGAGCGCGCGCCGTCCCAGCGCCTGCTGCGCGAACTCGATCGTTCCGGGGCTCAGGGCCGCCCGTCGGTCCAGGAGAATGCGCCGCAAGTCGGTCTTGTCGCCATCTGCCGTGCCCATTGTTCGTACAAACTCCTTTTCTCGGTTCATACTCGGTGGAGCCGCATCTTCCACTCATTCGCAACGGATAGTGTTCGCCCCATGACTCACGCGCGACCTCGGATCAGCAAGGCTGTCATTCCCGCCGCCGGCCTGGGAACCCGGTTCCTTCCGGCGACGAAGGCCACGCCCAAGGAAATGCTGCCGGTCGTCGACAAGCCGGCCATCCAGTACGTGGTCGAGGAAGCGGTCGCCGCGGGCCTCACGGACGTCTTGATGATCACCGGCCGCAACAAGCGCCCCCTGGAAGATCACTTCGACCGGAACTACGAGCTGGAGGAGGCCCTCCGCCGCAAGGGCGACGCCTCCCGGCTCGCCCGCGTGCAGGAGTCCAGCAACCTGGGGACGATGCACTACGTCCGCCAGGGCGACCCCAAGGGCCTCGGCCACGCCGTCCTCTGCGCCGCGCCGCACGTGGGCAACGAGCCGTTCGCCGTCCTCCTCGGCGACGACCTGATCGACGAGCGGGACGCCCTGCTCTCCCGCATGGTCGACATCCAGCGGCGCTCCGGCGGCAGCGTGATCGCCCTGCTGGAGGTCGACCCGTCCCAGGTCCACCTCTACGGCTGCGCGGCGGTCAAGCCGACCGACGCCGAGGACGTCGTCGAGGTCACCGGGCTCGTCGAGAAGCCCGACCCGGCCGAGGCGCCCAGCAATTACGCCGTCATCGGCCGCTACGTCCTCGACCCCGCGATCTTCGACGTGCTGCGCGAGACCCCGCCCGGACGCGGCGGCGAGATCCAGCTCACCGACGCGCTCCAGGCCCTCGCCGCCGAGCCGGGCCTCGGCGGACCGGTGCACGGCGTGGTGTTCAAGGGACGCCGGTATGACACCGGTGACCGTGGTGACTATCTGCGTGCCATTGTCAGACTGGCATGCGAACGTGAAGACCTGGGGCCGGACTTCCGGGCCTGGCTTCGAAGGTACGTCACCGAGGAGATGTAGCCCTGTGAGCCTTGTGAGCGACGCCGCCGCGGCCGCGCCGGGCGCGGACCGCCTCTGGTCCGTGGACGAGCACCTCGCCGACATCCTGCGCACGGTCCGTCCGTTGGAGCCCATCGAGCTCCAACTGCTCGACGCCCAGGGCTGCGTGCTCGTCGAGGACGTCACGGTCCCGGCCGCCCTGCCGCCCTTCGACAACAGCTCCATGGACGGCTACGCGGTCCGGGCCGCCGACGTCCGGGACGCGAGCGAGAAGTTCCCGGCGGTGCTCACGGTCGTCGGCGACGTCGCGGCGGGCGGCGACGGGACGCTCGTCGCCGTGGGGCCCGGCCAGGCCGCGCGGATCATGACCGGGGCGCCGCTGCCGCCCGGCGCCGAGGCGGTCGTCCCCGTCGAGTGGACCGACGGCGGGCTCGGCGGCGGGCCCGCCACCACCATGTCCGCCGGCGGCATCGCCTCCGGGGCCTCCGGAGCGGGGGACGGGCTCGGCGCGGTGCGCGTGCACCGTCCCGCCACCGCCGGCGCCCATGTGCGCGCCCGCGGCAGCGACGTCGCCGCCGGCGACCTCGCGCTCGCCGCCGGCACCGTCCTCGGCCCCGCCCAGCTCGGGCTGCTGGCCGCCATCGGCCGCGCCACCGTGACCGTCCGCCCGCGCCCGCGCGTCGTCGTCCTCTCCACCGGCAGCGAGCTCGTCCCGCCCGGCGCCGAGCTCGCCCCCGGCCGCATCCACGACTCGAACAGCTACCTCCTCGCCGCCTGCGCCCGCGACGCCGGGGCCCTCGCCTACCGCGTCGGCGCGGTCGAGGACGACGCCGCGACGCTGCGCGCCACCCTGGAGGACCAGATCGTCCGCGCCGACGCCATCGTCACCAGCGGCGGCGTCAGCGTCGGCGCCTACGACGTCGTCAAGGCGGCGCTCACCGGGCTCTCCGGCGACGAGGGCCGGGTCGAGTTCCGCAAGCTGGCCATGCAGCCCGGCAAGCCGCAGGGCTTCGGCCGGCTCGGGCCCGGCCGCACCCCCCTCTTCGCCCTCCCCGGCAATCCGGTCAGCGCCTACGTCTCCTTCGAGCTCTTCGTCCGGCCCGCCGTCCGCGCCATGATGGGCCTCGAACCGCCGGAGCGCCCCGTCGTCCGCGCCGAGTGCGCGGAGCCCGTCGGCCCGTCGCCGAAGGGCCGCCGCCAGTACCTGCGCGGCCGGTACGAGGACGGGCGGGTCACCCCCGTCGGGGGCGCGGGATCGCACCTGGTGGGGGCGCTCGCGCGGGCCGACGCGCTGATCGTCGTGCCGGAGGACGTCACCTCCGTCCCGGCGGGCGCCGAGGTGGACTGCATCCTTCTCGGCGGCCTTCCCGACTGACCGCCGCCGCCTCCGGGTACGGTGGCACCCCACTGACGGCCTTGGCCTTGGACCGGGAGAACGATGAGCAGCACCCAGCCCCCACCCGCCCGGCTGACCCACCTCGACGACGCGGGCGCGGCGCGCATGGTCGACATCACGGCCAAGGACGTCACCGCCCGCACCGCGCGGGCGAGCGGACGGGTGCTGGTCGCGCCGCGCGTGCTGGAACTGCTGCGCGGCGAGGGCCTGCCCAAGGGCGACGTGCTGGCCACCGCCCGGATCGCCGGGATCATGGGCGCCAAGCGCACCCCGGAGATCATTCCGCTCTGTCATCCGCTGGCCCTCTCGGGTGTCACCGTGGACCTCGCGCTGACCGACGACGCCGTCGAGATCACCGCCACCGTCCGCACCACCGGCCGCACCGGTGTCGAGATGGAGGCCCTCACCGCCGTCACCACGGCCGCCCTCACCGTCGTCGACATGGTCAAGGCGGTCGACAAGGCCGCCGTCATCACGGACGTCCGGGTCGAGGAGAAGTCCGGCGGGAAGTCCGGCGACTGGCGGCGCGCGTGAGAGCCCTGGTCGTCACCGCCTCCAACCGGGCCGCCGCCGGCGTCTACCCGGACCGGGGCGGTCCGCTGCTGGTCGCCGGCCTGACCGAGCTCGGCTGCACGGTCGAGGGCCCCCTGGTGGTGCCCGACGGCGACCCGGTCGAGACCGCGCTGCGGTCGGCCGTCGCCGAGGGGTACGACGTGGTGGTGACCACCGGCGGTACGGGCGTCTCGCCCACCGACCGCACCCCCGAGGCCACCCGGGCCGTCCTGGACTACGAGGTGCCCGGCATCGCCGAGGCCGTCCGCGCCGAGGGGCTCGCCAAGGTGCCGACGGCCGCGCTCTCCCGCGGCCTGGCCGGCGTCGCCGGCCGCACGCTGATCGTCAATCTGCCCGGTTCGACGGGCGGGGTGCGGGACGGCCTGGCCGTCCTCGGGCGGCTACTCGCGCACGCCGTGGACCAGTTGCACGGCGGTGATCACCCCGGACCCGCGCCCCGGAACCCGGCATGACCATGTGGCCGGTGGCGCTCCGGGACGGCGACGTCCTGCTCCGTCCCATCCGCATGCGCGACCACCGCGCCTGGCGTGAGGTCAACCGGCGCAACCGCGACTGGCTGCGCCCCTGGGAGGCCACTGTTCCGCCGCCCCCGCCCGGCGGCCCGCCCGCCCGGCGCCCCACCTACCGGCAGATGGTCCGTCACCTGCGGTCCGAGGCGCACGCGGGCCGCATGCTGCCCTTCGTCATCGAGTACCAGGGGCGGCTGTCCGGGCAGTTGACGGTGGCGGGCATCACCTGGGGGTCGATGTGCTCGGCGCACGTCGGCTACTGGGTGGACGAGGCCGTGGCCGGCCGGGGCGTGATGCCGACCGCCGTCGCCCTCGTCACCGACCACTGCTTCCGCACCCTCGGCCTGCACCGCGTCGAGGTGTGCATCCGCCCGGAGAACGCGCCCAGCCGCCGGGTGGTGGAGAAGCTCGGCTTCCGCGAGGAGGGGCTCCGTCCGCGGTACCTGCACATCGACGGCGCCTGGAGGGACCACCTGGTCTACGCGCTCACGGCGGAGGAGGCGGTGGACGGGGTCGTCAGCCGGTGGCACCGGTCCCGGCTGACCAAATGAAATAAACGTTCGAATTTGACTGTCGAATGACGGCCGATGTTCGGTTTCGAACCCAACAATCACAAAAAAAGTTCGAGATATCAGCCGGTTCGTGCGACACACCGCGCCAATTGGCGGAATCCGCCGAGCGGACCCCTCTACCGTGTGCAGTGTGAGCAGCAGCGGCCTGATCTACGCAGTCATCGTCGGGGCCTGGGCCGCCTACTTGGTGCCGATGTGGCTCCGTAGGCAGGACGAGCTCAACGAAGCCCGTCCGACGGAACGCTTCAGCACCGCCATCCGGCTGCTGTCCGGACGGGCGGGGATGGAGCGCCGTTACGCCAAGGAGCTCGAACGCGCCGGCGCCTCCGCCGACGCGCCGGCACCGGACGCGTCGGCACCCGACGTGGCGGCGGACGCCCCGACGGCGCGTCCCCAGCCGGACGCCGCGACCGCACCGGTCGCCGCCCGGTCCTCCGGCATGCCCGCGCCCGACCGGACTCCCCCCACCCCGGCCGAACGCGCCCGCCGCTCCAAGGTCCTCGCGCGCCGCCGCCGCACCACCGTCCTCCTCTTCCTCGCCTTCACCTTCGGCGCGGTCGTCGCGGGCGTCGGCGGCATCGCCTTCCTCTGGGCCCCCGGCGTCCCGGCGCTGCTCCTCAGCTCGTACATCTGCTACCTGCGCGTCCAGGAACGGCGGCGGTTCGCCTTCGTCATGGACCAGCGCCGGGCCGAACTCGCCGCCCAGCGGCTCCGCGAGGGCCGCCCGCGCCCTCAGCAGGCGGCGGACCCCACGACCGTCGCCGCCCCCGCCCCCGCGGACACCGTCCGCCGCCCGGCCCCCGCCCCCGCGGCTGAGCCCGCGAGCGCCCCGCCGGCCACCCCCTCGCCCAGCGCCGGACGCCGCGCCCTGGTCGAGCAGACCGACCACGCCGAGTGGGTGGACCAGCAGCGCGACCGCGGTACCGAGGGCGACGGCTGGGAGCCCGTGCCCGTCCCGCTGCCCACCTACGTCACCGCCCCCGTCGCCCCGCGCGCCGGCGGCTCCGACGACCTCGGCACCCCGGACACCTGGAGCGCCGCCCGCTCCAGCACCGCCGGCCCCTCCCTCGACCGCAAGCCGGCCGACGACCGCCGGGGCGCACGCCCCCGCCGCCGCCCCCGTGAGCGCGGCCGCACCCCGCTGTTCGACCAGTACGCGGACGACGAGCGCCCCCGCGCCGCCAACGAGTGACCTCCGGCTCCGGCCGCCCGCTCGCCCCTCCGTCGCCCTTCGGGCGCCCTCGCGCTGGTCAGCTGCGGGAGGGCCGAGAAGGGCGATTTTCTTCTCGGCCGGTCGGGGTGCTAGAGTTTCACTCGTTGCAAGGGCCTGTGGCGCAGTCCGGTAGCGCACCTCGTTCGCATCGAGGGGGTCAGGGGTTCAAATCCCCTCAGGTCCACAACACGACTGTTCCGGAGCAGTCACGGGAGATCCCGTCCGATCATTCTGATCGGGCGGGATCTTCTCGTTTCCGGTGCGTTCGGCGAGCCCCGGAGGAGACGGCGGCCCCGCCGTCACCCGCAGGCCGGGCCCGGTCGTCCCCTCGCCGGAAGATCGGCTCAACGCGTCATCCGTAAAGGGTGCTTGGGCCGTTAATGTCGCAAATCGTCCATAGCGGCCGGGTATTGGCGTCGGCTACCGGTCCGCAGGGCCGGAGGCATCGTCCTGCCGGCGCCAACCGGCGGTGCGCATCGCCGCCCGCCGCACAGGACACGGTGCCGGGGCGGATATACATGGGGAAGAGAAAGGGCGTTCCGCCGACGCGGAACTCTCCTGACCGGTTCGGCAGGGCGGAATCCCATGCGGCCGGTCAGTCACCGCCGACGGGGGAAGCGTCTCGCCGTCCGGCCCTGAAGCCGTGGATCGGTGTGCGTCATGTGGGATGTCAGGGTCGTCTGGGCCGGTCTTGAGTGCCAAATCCGTCAGGAAAGGAAGACGAGGTCTTCGGCACGATCCAGCTGATGGCCGGAACGAATCCGCAAGCCGTGATCGGTTCCCGGACAGTGGTGGTGGGAGATGCTTCCTCGGGCCTCCGGTGTCCGCGAACTCCCGCCGGCAGGCCCGGTGCCGGCCGGTACGACCCGCGCACTCTGCGGTTCACCGACAGCATCATCCTCACGGCGTGGACGACGCCGGTGACGGGGGGAAGTGCGTCTTCTGCCTGGCCGTCCAGGTCCCCGACCGGCCCGAGTTCGCCGTCGGACGGCAATCGGTACCCCGAGCCGTGTCTGGGGGACAGCTGCCGCAGCAGCGGGCCCGGAGGGGGTCCGAAGCGACAGAACGAGTGGGCCGGCGCGATGACTTGACGCCTTCGAGAGGAGGTGCGTCGTGGGAGCGAAGGTCTACTTCATCAAAGGCGGGGACTACGCGCGCTACGCGCTCGACCCGGATCCCGGAACCGTCGAGTACGTGAAGTCGATCGCCACGAATTGGGGAAGCGTGGCGGACCGGGGATTCGCGAGCGGATTGGACGCGGCCATCAACGATGACGCCGGAGAGGACGTCTCCTTCTACAAGGGCGGCAATCACGTCCGTTACGGCGTCGCGCGGAACGACATCGTCGACTTGGTGGGCGAGCCCCCGTACCCCTGGCCGAACACCAACGGCTGGGCGAGCTTCCTCAGGGCACCGGCTTCGAGGACTACCTCGACGGCGGCTTCGGCGTGGGGGACGGCGGCTCGGGCTGGTTCTTCCACGACAACCGCTGTCTGCGCGGGTCCCCTCCGGGTGGGATTCTTCAGGGACCGGACATGATCTCCTCGCTCGCGCCGAGCCTGGCGTCCGCGGGGTTCGGCTGCGACATCGACGACGGCGTGCGCCTTGCCGACGGCAGGACCTACCTTTTCAAGGGGGACCAGTACGTTCGCCTCGACCCGCTCACGCTCGCGGCCGACGCGGGCTATCCGGTGAAGATCTCGGACGGGTGGATCGGGTTCCCGTCGGCGTTCGGCGCGAACGACTTCGACGCGGTGTGGATCAACCCGAACCACCCGTGAGCCGTATCCCGGGAAGAGCCGTCCGCCACGGTGGACCGTAGCCGTCCCGCAGGCGGGCCGAGCCGCGGATGGCCGCGGCCCGGCCCCGTGCCGCTCAGTGGGCGGTGGTCGCGTTCCAGTCGACGAGCTGGACGATGACGCCGTTGGGGTCGGTGACCTGGAAGGCGCGCTCGCCCCAGGGCTCTTCGCGCAGCGGCATGGTGATCGTGACCCCTTCGGCGGTCAGGCGCGCCAGTTCGGATTCGAGGTCGTCGACGACGAAGGCGAGGATCACGCCGTCGGCGTGGTCGTCACGCTGGTCGTCGGGGAGGGTCGCCAGGCCCCGTCGCAGATAGATGACGTTCATCCCGGCGTCCTCGCGGGACAGCGACGCGAAACCGTCCGCGCTCATCTCCTTCCGGAACCCGAAGTGGTCGGTGAGGAAGGTGCTGGACGCCTCGACGTCGTCGACGTTCAGGGACACGGCGGAAGCGGTGATCGGCAAAAGTCCTCCTCGAACGGATCCATATTCTCTGTACGTCGTACACTGTACCACGTACAGAGAAGCTTCATGGGTCAGAATGTCCCTGTGACTCCCGACCGAAGCGGCTCCGGCGATCCGGCCCGTTCCCTGAAGCTGCTCTGGCGCGTCCCGGTGGACGCGCCACGGCGCGGTCCGCAGCAGCGGCTGAACATCGACACGGTCGTCGCCGTCGCCATCGGCCTGGCGGACGCCGACGGTCTGGACGCGGTCACCATGCGCCGCGTCGCCCAGCAGTTGGGGGTCGTCCCGATGACGCTGTACACCTATGTGCCGGGCAAGGCCGAGCTCCTGGACCTCATGCTGGACACGGCCTACCTGCGGATGCCCCGGACCGACACCGCCGGGCGGCCGTGGCGCGCCCGGCTGACCGCCGTGGCCGAGGAGAACAGGGCGATGTTCGAGGAACACCCCTGGGCCGCGACCGTTTCCACCGGCCGGCCGCCGCTGGGACCGGGCCTGATGGCCAAATACGAGCACGAACTGTCGGCACTGGACGGACTCGGTCTCGACGACGTCGAGATGGACGCCGCTTTGACCTTCCTGCTCACCTTCGTCCAGGCCAACGCCCGCTCGGCGGCGGACGCTCGCGCCGCCCGGCAGGACAGCGCGATGGACGACGAACAGTGGTGGGCGGCCAACGCACCCCTGCTGGAAAAGGCCTTCGACCCGCAGGCCTACCCCACCGCCGCCCGCGTGGGCACGGCGGCGGGCAGCGCACAGGGCGCCGCGTACAGCCCCGAGCACGCCTGGGAGTTCGGCCTCGCCCGCGTCCTCGACGGGCTCGCGGTCCTCATCGACCGCCCCACGGAGTCGGCCGGGCCGGGAGCGCGGTAGTCCCCGGCACCCGCGTCGGTGGCGCGGGTGCCGGGGACTCGGCCGGTTGCCCGGTCAGAGGGCCGGCGACGTGGTGAAGGTCTTGCCGCGCATCAGGAACTCGCCGAAGTAGCCGTCGTGGGGGAGGCCCGGCGTCAGGACGTGGGTGGGGTGGTCGCCCACGTGGAGGTTGCGGATGGTGGGCTCCTCCAGGAGGCGGGAGACCAGGTTCCGGTCGGCGGTGAGGGCGGTGAGGACGAGCGTGTCGCGGAGTGGGGCGAGGCCGTCGGCTCGGCTCCACGGGGCGATCCACGCGCAGGGGAACGGCATTTCCAGGCGGGTCTGCGGCGCGTCGGCGCGGTCCACCTGGAACACCGCGGGGCGGAGTACCGCGGCGCCGTCGCCGAGGTCGTGGACGAGGGTGTCGCCGCCGAGCCGGGCCGTGGCCCCGGCGGCCTCCGAGCGCACGTACTTCTCCAGGGTCCGCGCCTCGTCGAGGCGCTGGACCGGCAGGGCCGCCTCGTCGTCCTCCGGCGGCAGGGAGGGCAGGCGGGCCAGCCGGTCGGCGACGGCCTCGGCCACCGGGGCCGGGTCGCCTTCGACGAAGACGGCGGTGGTGTTCACGCAGGACGCGCCGGCGTGCGCGCCGATCGAGTCGACGATCGTGTCGAGGTGGCGGGTGAAGTCGGTGTCCGCGGTGATGAGGATCTTTGCCCGGCCCGGGCCGTGGGGCAGGACGGTCGTGCCGGAACCGTATTTGTCCACCACCGTGTCGCCGCCGTAGACCAGGGCCAGGTCGCCGCCGGTGACCAGTTCGTCGGCCACACTGTGGTCGGTCGGCAGGAGCGCGACGTGGTCCGTGCCGAAGCCTGCCTCGTGCAGGGCGGTCACCAGCCGGTGCGCGCTCAGCGGCTCGCGCCGGGAGGGGCGTACGGCGACGCGGTAGCCGAGGGCCAGGGCCTCCACCCACTGGGCGTGGATGCCGGGATGGTTGCCGGCGGCGAGGACGGACAGCACGTCACCGCGCCGGATCCACCGCGCGGTGCCGGCGCCGGCCGACACATCGCGGCTGCCGCGTGGCCGGGCCTGGCAGGCGAAGCCGTACGCGCCGGCCAGGCCCGTCGCCAATGTGCCGGTGGCCTGCCGCACGACGGACACGGGCAGGCCGCCGACCCGGGCGACGGTGTGCTCGTACCGTTCGACGGACATCCCGTCGATCGTGGCGGTCGCGAACAGCCGGGCCGCCTCCGCGAGGGCCGCCGTCCGCTCGTCCAGCGGCAGGGTCTCCGCGCGGCGGAGGGCCGCCAGGGCGCGGCGCACGTACAGGCGCGGGACCACGCTCAGTTCCGCGACCGGTCGTCCGGTGACGTCGTGGACGGCCTCCCTGGCCTGGGTGCGGTAGGGGCCGCCGGGGCCGAGGGCGTCGAGGGGGAGGAGCGCCGGGGAGGCGGGCATTCCTAGTACACCCCCTCGATGACCGTGGTGCCGTCGAACGTCCGGACCGGCTGGATGTCGGCCACCGCGTCGCCGCCGGAGTGCTCGGCGGGGGCGATGCGGAGCGCGGTGTCCCGTTCGAGGTTGTTGGGCAGCAGCATGCCGCGGCTGACATGATTCATGACCACCTGGCCGCGCTCGCCGTAGGGCACCGGCTTCCCGGTGTCCGGGTCGACGACCCGCATGCTGATGAACGGGTACGGCGGGTCGAAGACGGACGGCTCGTGCTCGGCGACGCCGTCGCGCTCGTACATGCCGCCGCCGACCATGGTGCTCCCGTAGAAGCCCAGCAGCCGCGCGTCGGGGAACACCTGGGTGCGGAGCAGGGCGCGGGTGTCGACGTTCATGGAGGAGCCGCCCCAGATGAGGGTGTCGACCTTCCGGTTGATGAGCTCGGCCAGCTCGTCGCGGCCGGCCAGCGCCTCCAGCAGCGGGGGCGTGGTGAAGACGACGCCGACGTCCTGGCTCCGCAGGATCGCCGCGACCTGGTCGAGGACATGCTCCACGTACCTCTTCGTCTCCTCCGCCCTGCCCTCGCCGACGCACTTCTTCACCCAGCGCGGGTCGAGGTCCACGGTGAACGGGATGCCGCCCCGCAGATGCGCCAGCGTCCGGCTCGTGGGCGCGAAGAGGTGCGGTCCGCTCGGGCCGATGGTCAGCCAGTTCACCCCGCGGGGGACGCCGCGGTCGTCCAGGACCTGTGAGTGCCACGAGGTCAGCCGCTCGTGGAGGTCGGGCAGCCAGACGACGCGCTTGGGCGCGCCGGTCGTCCCGCCGCTCTCGAAGATGTCCAGCGGGACCGGCTCGTCCCCGTATCCGCGCGGAATGAGGTCTTCGACGCGGGCGTCGCGCAGCTCGTCGACGACGTTGGGGAACAGTGCGAGGTCGGCTTCGGTGCGGACGTCCTTCCGCGGGTCGAAGTCGAGGGTCCTGGCCCGCTCCAGCCAGAAGCGGGAGCCGGTCCTGGGGCCGAAGTGCCATTCCATGGCGGCGGCGAGCAGGTCGGGCATCGAGGGCGGACGGTCCCAGGGGGTGTCGAGGACCGACGGGGCCGGTGCGCGGGGCGTGCGGCGGGTCGCGCGGCGCGTGGTGGCGGCGTACTCGGTGAGGACGTCCGTGACCGCCGCCGCGACCCGGTCGGCCTCCTCGTGGGTCATCACCAGGGGCGGGCTGAGCAGGACGGTGTTCGGGTTGTTGCGGACGACGACCCCGGCGCGCTCCCGGACCAGCGGCGGCACCCAGTCGGCCGACAGGGGTTCACCGGTGGCCGGGTCCTCGGTGAGTTCGATGCCGAGCATGAGCCCGGTCTGCCGCACCTGTCCGACGAAGGGCAGCTCCTCCAGGCGGCGCAGGCGCGCGCCGAGGCGGTCGCCGACCTCGACGGCGGCCGTGAGGAGGTTCTCGCGCTCCAGGATGTCGAGGTTCTTCAGGGCCACCGCGCAGCCGGTCGCGTGGCCGCTGTAGGTGTACCCGCCGAGGAACCCGTCGTCCCGGGTGGCCACGTCGGCCACGTGATCGGCCACCAGGAGCGCGCCCATGGGGAAGTACCCCGAGGTGAGCCCCTTGGCGGTGACGATGAAGTCCGGTGTGACGCCGAGGCGTTCGGACGCGAACCAGTGGCCGGTCCTGCCGAACGCCGTGATGACCTCGTCGAGGATGAGGAGGATGCCGTGGGCCGACAGCAGCTCGCGGACCCGCGGCCAGTAGTCGGCCGGGGGTTCGACGACGCCGGCCACGCCGAGGATCGGTTCCCCGATCATCACGGCGATGTTCTCCGCGCCGATCTCCTCGATGGTCTCCCGGAGTTCGCGCAGGCAGTACGCGGTGGGGTCCTCGCCGCCGTACATCTCCGGATGAAAGGGCAGCGGCGGCGTCAGGTGCCGGACGTTCGGCAGCATGGGGCCGAAGCCCTGGTGGAACATGGGCATTCCGGTGGCCGCGGCGCCGCCGTACGTGACCCCGTGGTAGCCGAAGTGCCGGGCGAGGACCCAGGTCCGCTCGGGCCGGCCGAGCCGGTGGTGGTAGAGCCGGGCCATCCGCAGCGCGGCGTCGACCGCCTCGGCGCCGCCGCTCGTGAAGTACACGCGCTCCATCGGGGCGGGCGCCAGATCGATGAGCCGGTCGGCCAGCTGGATGGAGGGTTCGTTGGAGAACTCGTGGAAGCTGCTGTAGTACTCCAGTTTCGTCATCTGCCCGGCCGCGGCCTCGGCCATTTCCCGCCGCCCGTGCCCGATGTGCGTGAGCATGAGGCCGCCGGTGGCGTCGAGATACTCGCGGCCGTGCGCGTCGCGTAACCGGCAGCCGGAGCCCTCCACCATGATGATCCGATCGGCGGCGGCACCGGGCAGGTGCGGGTGGATCAGCCGGGATCGGTCGGTCTTGACCAGGGCGTCTGCGTTGACCAGCGGTGCCGCCATGTCACCCTCACCATCCGAAAATCGTCGGAAGTTTCTTTCCTGGCCGTTCTGCTGGATGTTTCTCTGAACTTTCTCTGAACTTTCTCTGAACTTTTCTCCGGCTGCTTCTCCGGCTGTTTCCTCGCGGATGCTAGTGGGCGGTGGAGGGGCGGGAAAGCGGAAGGTTCAACTGCACACGGGAATGATCTACGCGCCGTGCGGGCGGAGTTGAAGGATCTTTTCCGCATTCGCGTCGGCCGGGGAATGTGGTGGTGCGTCGCGTCGTGTGGGGGTCGTAAAGCGTGCCGAAGGAAGAGTTCCGATTTTCCGGGTGGTTGACCTCCTCATGGCATCACTTGAACGTTCCGGATGCGTGCGCCGAGGCGGTGCTCGGGGGCCGCGGGCGCCGGGGGCGGTGCGACGCGGTGAGCCGGATCGGGTGCCGGAAAGCCCTTGCGCAACCACTACGCTTGAAGCACTATGTGCGGAGTGGTTCGCCTCCCGGGGCGTCCACCCCGGCGGATCGGCCGCCGGAGCCCCACGCCGTCCATCGAAACGAGGACCCTCTTGCGCAAGCTCACCTACTTCGTCGCCTGCTCGATCGACGGGTTCATCGGCGACCCGAGTGGTGACGCGTCCTCCATGTTCGCCTTCGTCGAAGAGGAGTTCCTGGAGTACCTCAAGACCGAGTACCCCGAGACCATCTCCGCCGAGGGGCGGCGTGTCCTCGGGTTGGAGGGCCTGGAGAACCGGCACTTCGACACCGTCGTCCAGGGGCGCGGAAGCTATCAGCTCGGCCTGGACGCCGGGCTCCCGAGCCCGTACGGGCATCTGCGCGAGTACGTCGCCAGCCGGACGCTGACGGAATCGCCGCACCCGAACGTGCGGCTGTTCTCCGGGGACGTCGTCGCCGCCGTCCGCGAGCTCAAGGCGGAGGACGGGGAGAAGGGCGTCTGGCTCTGCGGCGGTTCGCAGATCGCCGGTGAGCTGGCGGACGAGGTGGACGAGCTGGTCATCAAGACCTATCCGCAGATCTACGGTTCCGGCATGCCGATGTTCGGCTCGGACTTCCGGGTGGCGGACTTCTCGCTGGAGTCGGTGCGCGCCTTCGGCAACGGGGTGCTCGTCAGGAAGTACGTCCGCAAGCGGTGACGGTCTCGGCGGGGGCGCCGTCCGCCGCCGGCCGTGGGATCGACCAAGCCATTCCGGTTTCGGAGTGGCTTGGTCGCGTTTTCCGTGCGGCGGTGCTTGCTTCGACGGCTTGTCGGGGGTGCGCGGAGAATTTTCGCGACGTGGTTGTGCGCCCCCGGTGTGCTGGTCCGCGCCGAGCGCCAATTACCTTTCCTAGGGCAGGATTTGGCGTTTTCTTGACTGGATGCCGCGGGTAACGTGAAGGCCAAGGGCTGCTCCACGGGCCCCGGTTCCCCGGCCGTTCAGGGGCGGCGCGTCGTGCCCTTGCCCGCTCCCTCGTTCTCCGCGTCGGGGACTCATGACGCTGCATGCGCCGGCGATCCCCCTCCGGCGGGGCCGTCGGTATCCGACATCCCAGTGCTGACCTTGACCACACCGCGCCCTGCCCGGAAAGGGGGGCGTGGGAGAAAGGCCACCATGCGGTCCCTGATAGCCAACGCCCGGTCCTTCGCCACCCAAGTGTCCGAGCGAGCGGACGAGTTCCGTGCCCTGCAATCCGGTCGGCGCCCGGAAGCGCTGTTCATCACCTGCTCGGACTCCCGGGTGGTGCCGTCGCTGATCACGGGCGCCCGGCCCGGCGAGCTGTACGAGCTGCGCACGGCCGGCAACGTCGTCCCTCCGTACAGCGCCGACCGGCCCACCGGCGGGACGGCGACCATCGAGTACGCGGTCCGTGTGCTGGGCGTGCGCGACATCGTGGTCTGCGGCCACTCCCACTGCGGCGCCGTACGGGCGCTGGTCGGCGGGGACGACCTGTCCGGTGTGCCGGCCGTGCGGGGCCGGCTGGAGCGGACGGCCGCCGCCCGGCCGTGGGACGGGCCGACGGGGGCCGGGGGTGCCGACCTGGCCGGGCCGGTGCAGCGGCACGCGGTCGCGCAGCTGGAGCGGCTGCGCACCCACCCGTGCGTCGCCGAGCGGATCACCGACGGAAGGGTCGGGCTGCACGCCTGGTACTACGAGGTGCACACGGGTGCCGTCAGGAAGCTCCGGTCCGACGGGCGGTTCCCCGTGCTGTGACCCGCGCGTTCGCCCGCCGCTCGGGCGGCGACCATCGGCCCCGTCCCCTCACAGCGCGAGGAACCCGCAGTCATGGTCTCGACCCTCAAGAACCGTAAACCCCTCAAGTATTCCGCCACGTTGAGGCAGGACGTCCTGGCCTCGCTCGTCGTCTTCCTGGTGGCCCTGCCCCTGTGCGTCGGGGTGGCCGTGGCCTCCGGGGTGCCCGCCGAACTCGGTCTGATCACCGGCATCGTGGGCGGACTGGTCGTCGGCTGCCTGCCCGGCAGCTCCCTCCAGGTCAGCGGTCCGGCCGCCGGGCTCACGGTGCTCGTCTTCGAGGCGGTGCGCGAGTTCGGGCCGGGGGCCCTGGGCGCCCTCGTCCTGGCGGCCGGGCTGGTCCAGATCGTCCTGGGCGCACTGCACTTCGGCCGGCTCTTCCGGGCCGTGTCCGTGGCGGTCGTCCAGGGCATGCTCACCGGCATCGGGCTCGTCCTCCTCTTCGGCCAGCTCTACACCATGGCCGAGGCCCGGCAGCCCCGGTCCGGCGTCGACAAGATCACCGGGATACCGGACCTGATAGCCACCGTGGCGACGGACGGCGACGCCCTCGTCCCCTTCCTCGTGGGCGTCGGCACGATCGCCGTGCTCGTCTTGTGGAAGAAGCTCCCGGCCAGGGCGCGGACGGTGCCCGCGCCCCTCGTGGCGGTGGCCCTCGCCACGGCCGTCTGCGCCCTGGCCGGGCTCCCCGTGGCCACCGTCGAGGTGCGGGGCATCGCCGAGGCCGTCCGGCCGCCGGGCGCCGACGCCTTCGGCTCGCTGGGCAGTGTCGCCGCGCTCGGCACCGTCCTCGCCTTCGCCCTGATCGCCTCCGCGGAAAGCCTGTTCAGCGCCGCGGCGGTGGACCGGATGCACGATGGCCCGCGGACCGCGTACGACAAGGAACTGATGGCCCAGGGCGTGGGCAATACGGTCTGCGGGATGCTGGGCTCGCTGCCCATGACGGCCGTGATCGTGCGGAGTTCGGCCAATGTGCAGGCGGGCGCGCGCACCAAGGCCGCCCGCGTCCTGCACGGGGTGTGGCTGCTGCTGTTCGCCGCGCTGCTGCCGGCCGCGGTCGGGGTCATCCCGACGGCCGCCCTGGCGGGCGTCCTCGTGCACGCCGGCCGCAAGCTTGTCCCGGTCCGGCAGATCGTGTCGCTCTGGCGGCAGCACCGGGGCGAGGCGGTGGTGCTGGCGGTGACCGCCGTGGCCATCATCGGCACCAACATGTTCGAGGGGGTGGTCGTCGGGCTGCTGCTGGCGGTCGTCAAGGCCGCCTGGGAGACGTCGCACATCCACCTCGACGTACGGGAGTCGGCGGACGGCCGGTTCACGGTCACGGCCGGCGGCAACGCGACGTTCCTCCGGCTGCCCCGGATGCTGGAGACGCTGGAGGCGCTCCCGGAGGACCGGCCCGTGGAGCTCGACCTGTCCCGGCTGCGCCACCTCGACCACGCGTGCCGCACGGTCCTGGAGGCGTGGGCCGAGCAGCGGGGTGCGACGGTCGAGATGGTGGCGGAGGCCTGATCGCGAGGTAAGGCGGTGGGGGCCGAGTGACCGGAGGGGCGTTGTCAGTGGTGCCCGGCATCATCGGAGCATGACGCAGTCCACCGCAGACACGGTGCGGGCCATCGCCCGCGCCCACCGTCCGTCCGACGCCGCCGAGCGCCGGCTGGCGCTGCTGCGGCCCAGTGCCCGGCTGGTCCCGGCGGCCGGGGGCGACGAGCCGGCCGCCGTGCTCGGCGGGCTGCCCCGGCTTCCCGACGGTGTGGAGTGGCCCGAGTGGGAGGAGCACGGACCGCTGGCCTTCATCGCCTCCGTGGACTGCGCGGCGCTGCCCGTGGGCGAGTGTTAGCCTCGTGACCATGGCGTTCTCCAGCTGTCCGCACGTCTTCGGCTGAGGCGGGGTCACGCCCGGGGCGCCGGCCCGGGCCGCCGACGATCCCGACCGTTCGACTGCTGACACGCGGCCCATCGCTGCGGAGGACCACGCATGCCCGCCCTTCCCGTCGCGCCCGAGGCGCGGCTCCGCCTTCTCGACGTCCTGGCCTGTCCGCACTGCGGTGAGCGGCTCTCCTTGGCCGACGGTTCCGTGCGCTGCGCGGGGCGGCACTCGTTCGACGTCGCGCGCCAGGGGTACGTCGGCCTGCTGACCGGCAACATGCGGGCCGGCAGCGCCGACACGGCCGACATGGTGCGGGCCCGGACGGCGTTCCTGGGCGCCGGGCACTACGCCCCGCTGGCCGCGGCCCTGGCCGGTGCCGTGGCGCCGCACTGCCCGGGCGGCGGCACGCTGCTCGACGCCGGCGCCGGCACCGGGTACTACCTCGTCGCCGTGCTGGACGCGCTGCCGGACGCCGTCGGGCTTGGGCTCGACGCCTCCAAGTACGCGCTGCGGCAGGCGGCCCGGGCGCACCCGCGGGCCTGGGCGGCCACGTGGGACGTCTGGCGCCCGCTGCCGGTGCGCGGCGGATCCGTGGACGTCGTGCTGAACGTCTTCGCGCCGCGCAACGGCGAGGAGTTCCACCGGGTGCTGCGCCCCGGCGGCGCGCTCGTGGTCGTGACGCCGACCGTCCGCCACCTGGCCGGGCTGCGCGAGAGCCTCGGGCTGCTCGCGGTGGACGCGGACAAGGAGGACCGGCTGAGGCGGACGCTCGGCGACCGCTTCGAGGCCGTCGGCGCGGAGACGCACGAGCACACCGTCGTCCTCTCGGCCGAGGACGTGATGAACCTGGTGCTGATGGGGCCCAGTGCGCGGCATGTGACGCCGGACGAACTGCGGGACCGTGTGGGCGCGTTGGAGCTGCCACTGCCGGTCACCGTCTCCTGCCTGGTGTCGGTGTACCGCGCCGTGTGACGGAACGTTCGCCCAGGGGGTTGGCCCACCCTCGGCGCTGTGACGGAGATCATCCGGCGAACACCGTCCGACGGATCCCCGGGTCGTGGCGTGCATGACACGATCATGCGGTTCCTTACCAGTGAGTAATCGCAGTTTGTCCCGCTGCCGCGCGGCACGCCCCTGAGGATCCCCATTGCGCAAGCGCCACAAGAGAGTGCTGTTCCCCGCCCTGACCGCCATGTCCCTGGCGGTGGCGGGGTGTTCGTCGTCCGGCTCCGAGGCCGCCGACCAGCCGGACGACCGGACCGCGGCGCCTGCCGCCGCCCCGGCCGCGCCGCACGAGCAGGAGCTCGCGGTCGCCGCGGCCCCCCTCGGGTCGCGCGCCGCCGCGGTCGCCCCCGGCACGCCGACGGACCGCCCCTCGGCGGCCCCCCGGCAGCAGCAGGCGCGGACGTCGACGCTCAAGGTGGCCTCCTACGACCGCGCCACCGGACGCGCCGTCATCTCCGGTGTCACCACCGCCAAGCCGGGCACCAAGCCCACCGGCAAGCCCGGCGACCACCCGAGCGCGAAGCCGAGCGGCAAGCCCGGCACCGGCCCGGCGGCCCCCGCGAAGACCGTCGCCGTCGGTGACGTCTTCGCCAGCGCGCCCACCCCCGGCGCCCCCAACGGCGTCCTGGCCAAGGTCACGAAGGTCGTCGGGACGACGGACAAGGGCCTGGAGGTGCGCACCGCCCCCGCCACCCTCCCGGCACTCCTCGGCGACGCCAAGGCCAACGGCACCGTGGCCGTCGACCCGTCCGCCGTCCAGGTCAAGCCGCTCGTCCCGGGCGTCAAGGTGTCCTGGGCCAAGCGCGGGAACCTCCACTTCGGGCCGCAGGGCGCGAAGCTGCCCCTGGGCAACCTGCGCGTGGACGTGTCCGCCGCCGTCGCCACCGCGAAGGGCGCCCCCGCCTCGGCCAAGGCGTCGGTCGACGGCTTCGTGCAGCTCGCCCCCGAGGTCGACTTCGCGTACGACGGCCGCGGCACCGACGGCCGCGCGCCCGGTACGGCGTCCCTCGCCCTGGCCGGCGACTGGTCGGCGCGGTGGGCGCTGAAGGGGCAGGCCGCCGCGTCGACGGAGGGCAAGCCGCTGCGCCTGCCGTTCGCCAAGCTGCACGCCGCCCCCGTCGTCCAGGTCGGGCCCGTCCCGGTCGTGGTCAACGCCGACCTCACCTGCTACCTCCAGGTGGACGCCGACGGGAAGATCTCCGTCGATGTGAAGCAGGACGTCAAGGGCGACTTCCGGGTCGGCGGCTCGTACAGCAGGGCCAAGGGCTGGGCTCCCGTCAGCAAGTCGTCGATGAAGGGTTCCCCGGTGCGCGCCACGGTGGCGGCCGGCGGCCGGGTGCGGTCCGCGCTGGGCGCGGAGGCGTCCGTCGGCCTGTACGGCACGGTCGGCGTGACGGGCGACCTGTCGCCGTATCTGCGGGCCGAGGGCGAGGTCACCGCGAAGGCGTCGAGCGACGGGAAGAAGTCGCTGAAGGGGAAGTGGGGCGCCTTCGGCGGCGTCGACCTCAACGGTGCGCTCCAGCTCCAGCTGCGGATCTTCGGCACGCCGGTGTTCGAGCGGAAGCTGCCGTTGCCGGGGCTGCACCGGGAGTGGAAGCTCGCCGGGTCCAAGGGCTGACCCGGGTGGGGCCGGGGGTTGTGCCCCGGCCCCACCCTTTCGCCGTTTCCTGGGGGCAAGCCCCCGGACCCCCTTTTCGCGGCTTCGCCGCTCGTCCTCAAACGCCGGACGGGCTATGTCAGCCGCGCCGCCACCCTTCTGGCCACCGCCACGATGTCTCCCGACGGCTTCGCCGGGTACGCCGGCCGCTTGCGCGTCCAGCGGTCCTCCAACGCGTACCAGTCGATGGGCTTGGGCTTTCGCCGGGCCGCGAGTGCCGCCTCCAGTTCCGTGAAGTACGTCTTCCAGCGCAGCCGGTACAGGCCGCCGACCAGCCCCGCCCACTCGCGGTTGGCGTAGTCGTGCAGCTTGCCGCCGTCCGCCGAGGCGCGCGGGCCCCAGACGGTGAGCAGGGAGACGGCGTCGTGCTCCAGCCGGTCGCGTTCGGCGGCCGTGCCGCCCCAGGCGCGGGCTTCGGCGGTCCAGCGGCCGAGCAGGTGGCGCTCGCTGGTGGCGACGGTCTCCTCCAGCAGGTCCGTCCAGTCCAGCCACTGCCGGGTCAGCGTCCGGAAACGGGTCCGGTCGCCCGCGTCGTAGGCGGCCTTGATCCGGGGGAGCAGCAGCCGGCTCCGGTTGCTGACGCACTGCCGGGCGACGTCCATCAGGTCGTACCGGTACGCCGAACTGCCGCGCAGCGCGGGCGCGACGGCCAGCAGCGCGGGCAGCGCCTCGTCGAAGGCTGCGGCGTCGTAGCGCAGCTGCCGGGGCGACCAGGCGGCGGCGCGGTTGACGGCCAGGTCGGGGCGGGCGCCGAAGAGGCCGTCGGCCGCCTCGCTCCAGCCGTCGGCGCGGGTGGTGCCGTAGGCGGTGCGGCGCAGGACGTCCCAGGCACGGCGGGCGTTCGGGTCGGCGGCACCGTACCGCTGGACGGACCAGCGCGCGAACCAGTCCTCGAGGTCGATCCGCCCCTCGGTCCAGGCCAGGTCGGAGAAGAGGGCGAGCCCGGCGGGGTTGTTGTCGGCCGCCTCCGGCATCAGGGCGATGCCGCGCAGCGCGCTGCCCTTCTTGGTGCGCCAGCGGTGGAAGAGGGAGACCCAGTCCTGGGTGTTGGCGCCGAGGGCGGTGTGCCCGCCGAAGTTCCAGATGGTGCCGAAGGCGTACGGGGTGCCACCCCAGTCCTTCTCGCGGTCGGTGACGCGCGGGTAGTGGTCCGGGATGCCGTCGAGGACGAGCATCTTGGCGCGGTCGACGGCGTCGAGGATCTCCCGCCGGGGGTTGGTCTGCCAGCCGAGGATCGCCCAGGTGGCGCCGGGGTGCGCGGTGCGCAGCGCCTTCTCGACGGCCTGGGCGGCGGCGCCGACGGGGACGGGCCCGGGGGTGCCGCCCTCGTGCAGCAGGTCGATCTTGTACATCGAGGAGGCGCCGTAGAGCTCCTGCTGCACCCGGTAGTACGTGCGGGCGACGCGCGCGAAGTGGGCGGTGCGCGGATCGAGCCAGTCGGGCCGGGGGAAACCGGCCCAGTCGCCCTGCGGGACGGTACGGGCGCCCTTGTTGCGGCGGGTGAAGTCGGGCGGGACGGTGCCGGCGTAGCCGGGCAGGACGGGGGTGATGCCGAGCTCGCGCAGCCGGTGCGTGATCCGCTGCGCCAGGGCGGTCCGGCCGTCGAGGAGGGCGCGGGAGACGGGGCCGCCGAAGGCGCTCATGTTCTGCATGAGCCACCAGGGCTGGTGGGCGGGGCCGGGAACCCAATTCCGGACTTCCGCGTCGGTGTAACCGTGTTCGATGAACGTTCGACGGTAGACCGCGTCGGCGCCCGCGTAGACCAGGACCTCGTTGAAGCCGTGCAGGGCGAGGACGTCGATCTCGCGTTCCCAGTAGGCCCAGTCGCGGTAGGGCCCGGTGTAGCCGTCGTTCGTGTCGTTGAGCGCGAAGCGGTGGCGGACGTTCGCCTCGGCGGCGATGGCGCCGCGGACGGCGGGGAGCGTGGCGGGCAGGGCGGTCCGCTCGCCGCTCCAGGAGAAGTGCGCGTGGGCGACGTCCCGCAGGTAGCGGTGGAAGCCGGTGAGCTGGACGGCCGGGGTGCTGCCCTCGACGAGGATGTGCCCGGCCCGGCCGGTGACCCGGTAGACGTCTGCGCCGGAGCGGCGGGGCACGGTGCGGAACGTGACCTGGCGGTGGTGGCGGGGGAGGAGGCGGGCCAGCGCGGTGGCGGCGGCGTTTGCGCTGCCGGCGGCGGGAGCCTCGTCCGGTCTGTCCGGCCCGCCTGGTCTGTCCGGTCCATCCGGTCTGTTCGGTGCGGCCGGGGCTCCCGGGGTGTCGGGGGGCGGCTGGGCGGCCGCCGCTGCCTCCCCCGAGGAGGCGCCGAGGGCGCCGAGCGCGGCGGAGCCGGCCAGGGCGCCGAGGACCGAGCGACGGGCGATGTGCATGAGTGACCTCCGAGGCAGCTGCGGCTACCGGCCTGGACCACTTGAGCGCCGAGATCCTATGAGCCCACGGCTGCCGAACGTCAAGAGCGCCCAGGGCGAATCAGTCACACCGGTAATATTTACTGCGAATGGCCTCTTTCGGGTCGGCGGCCCGTCCCCCGTTCGGCGCTTTCCGGCGGCCGCCCCGATCGCTGCGGCTGCCGTGTCCGTGCCGTCCATGCCCTCCCTGTCTTCCCTGACCTCCCTGCCGTCCCTGCCGTCCCTGCCGTCCCTGCCGTCCCTGCCGTCCCTGTCCGTGTCGTCCCCGAGGATCCTCCCGCCCCCGGGCCCCCTCCCGTACCCGAGGAACAGCGTGCGACGACTCGGTGCCGTCTCCGGCATCCTCACCCTCCTCGTCACGGGCCTGTCCGGCGGACTGCTCACCGGCTGCTCGGAGCCCGGCGGGCTGGAGGTGAGCGGTCCGGCGCGGACGCCGGCGCCCGTCGCGCTGCCCGTGCACGTCAGCGAGGGTCCCGGCCGGCCCGGGCTGAGCCGCCCGGCGACGTTCGAGATCGCCGGGGTCGTACGGCTCACCCGGCTGCGCTGGCGGTCCTGGGGCGGGCCGGTCGCCGAGGCGGCCGGCACGGTCACCGGCCCGTGGTGCGCCGCGGCCTGCGGAGACGGGCCACGCGAGGCCCGTGTCCGGTTCTCCGGACGCGTAGGGCAGGATCGTCACTCCTACTACAGCCGGGTCTCCGTCCTCGTCGACGGGTTCCCGCCCGAGCAGCACAACGGGCTGCGTGATCTGCGGCTCTTCGTACCGGAGCGTCAGCCGCGAGCGTAGCCGTCGAGGAGCCTTGACCCATGGGACTGCGAACGAAGATCGGCGCGGCGATCACCGTCACCGCCGCGCTGGTCTCCGTCCTCATCGGGTTCGTCGTGCACCACCGCACGGGCGTCAACCAGCTCGCGACGGCCCGCGAGTCCATCGAGGCGCGGCTGGCCAACGCCGTCGAGGACCATGCGGCGGGCATCGACCGGCAGCACACCCTCGTCAACCCGGACGGCATGCCGGCCCCGCTGCGCGCGGCGGCGGAGGACGGCAAACGCGCCACCTACCTGGACCGGAGCGGCCAGGAGCCGGTGCTGTGGGCGGCCACCCGGCTCGGCGACGACATGATCGTCCTCAAGCGGCCCTACCGCCGGGAGACCCGCAACCTGGAGGACCTCGACGACGTCCTGTGGGCGGCCGGCGGTCTGGGCACCGCCTTCTCCGGCATCGTCGGCGTCGGCCTGGCGACGTTCGCCGGACGCCGGCTGAACGCCTCCGCCCGCATCGCCGAGCGCATCGCCGACGGCGACCTCACGGCCCGGCTCCGGCCGCGCGGCGGCAAGGACGAGATCGCCCGGCTGACCATCGCCGTCAACACCATGGCCGACGCGCTCGCCGCCCGGCTCCAGGCCGAGCGCGAGGTGACCGCCAACATCGCGCACGAGCTGCGCACTCCCGTCGCCGGACTGGTCGCCGCGGCGGCCCTGCTGCCGCCCGGCCGGCCCGCCGAGATGGTCCAGGAACGGGCCCGGCGGGTGCACACCCTGATGGAGGACGTCCTGGAGGTGGCCCGGCTCGACGCGGACACCGAACGGGTCGAGACCGACGTCCGTGCCCTCGGCGACCTCGCCCGCCGCGCGGCCGGCGCCGCGGCCGGGCCGGGCGGTACGGCGGCGGAGGTACGGGTGGTGCGCGACTGCCTGGTGGAGACGGACGCGCGGCGCGTCGAACGCATACTGACCAACCTCGTCACCAACGCCTACCGGCACGGCGCCGAACCCGTCGTCGCCGAGGTGGACGGCGGCGTCATCCGCGTCCGCGACGGCGGCCCCGGCTTCCCCGAGCCCCTCCTGGCCCACGGCCCCCAGCGCTTCCGTACGGAGTCCGGGGCCGGGCTCGGCCTCGGACTGACCATCGCCGCGGGCCAGGCGCGGGTGCTGGGCGCTCCGCTGACCTTCGCCAACCGGCCGGAGGGCGGGGCGGAGGCGGTGCTGGACCTGCGGGGGGCGGTGCGGGGGCCGGCAGAGCCGGGGCCGGGGTAGCGGGGGCGGGGCCGGCCCTCATGGCACGGGCTCAGGTTGCCTCCCGGGCCCCGGCCGCTCGCCGACTCCGGACGTCGGATTCCGATCCGGACTTCAGGCCGGGCCGGTGGCTGCCCCGACGGCCGACGGCGACGACCGCTGCCCGGCGGCTCAGGGGTGCCCGTAAGGGGCGACGGCGGCCGCGTCATGCGGAGCTGCCGCGCCACGCCTGGCCGTCCGTCCGCCTTCCGTTCGTCCGCCGTCCGTCCGGCTGGACGGATGGACGGACGGATGAACGGCCGGGGCCCGTCGGGCGCCCCCGGCCGTCACGAGTCCTCGGGCAGGCTCCCCAGGAAGTCCAGCAGCGCCGAGTTGACCTCATCCGGCCGCTCCTGCTGGGTCCAGTGGCCGCAGCCGGGGAGGATCAGGCTGCGGTGCAGACCGGGCAGGACCTCGGGCAGCGCGGGCAGCAGTTCGTCCATGCCGGGGAAGGCCATCACCAGGTCGCGGTCGCCCGCCACATAGAGCGCCGGAACCTCGATGACCCGGCTGTCGAAGGCGGCCAGCAGCTCCCAGCTGCGGTCGATGTTGCGGTACCAGTTGAGGCCGCCGGTGAAGGCCCGCTCGCCGTGCCGGGCGTACTCGCCGGCGAAGACCTCGATGTCCGCCTCGGTCAGCCAGCCGGGCAACCGCTCGGGCCGCGGCAGGGCGGCCGTGGAGGACCCGCCCCCGGCCACCACGCCCATGGGGGTGGGGCTGTCGCCGGAGGCGGCGGTCAGAAGCCCGCGGAAGGTGCCGGCGATGTCGGCGGCGTACTCGGCGTCGGCGACGCCCGGTTCCTGGAAGTGCACCTGGTAGAAGTCGTCGCCCAGCTTCGCGCGCATCTCGCTCAGCGGCCGGAGCGTGCCGCGCGGGGTCGGCGGGACGCTCAGCCCGGCCACGCCGCGTACGACGTCCGGGCGCAGCAGGGCCGTGCTCCAGGCGACCGGTGCGCCCCAGTCGTGCCCGACCACCACCGCCTGCCGCTCGCCCAGGGCGTGGATCAGACCGACCACGTCGCCGGTCAGATGCAGCATGGTGTAGGCGTCGATCCGCTCCGGCTGGTCGCTTCGGGCGTAGCCGCGCTGGTCGGGGGCCACCACCCGGTAGCCGGCCGCGGCCAGCGGCCCGAACTGGTGCCGCCAGGAGTACCAGCACTCGGGGAAGCCGTGCAGCAGCAGGACCAGTGGCCCCTCGCCCTGTTCCGCGATGTGCAGTCTGACGCCGTTCACCTCGACGTAGCGGTGGCTGACCGCGTTGCTCATGCGTACCTCCTGGCGGCTGCGGGCCGGATGCCGTACGCCGTCCACCCTAGGGCGGCCGGAACGCCGGGGTGCCGAGGCCCCCGTTACCGCCGGGAGCGGGAAGGGGACCCCTGTGGGACGGCGCCGCCGGTGGCCGCCCCGACGGCCGAGGGAACGGTCCCGCGCCGCAGTGGCTTGGCGAAGCAGCGGCTCGACTCGTACTCGCGGTAGATGCCGAACTTCTGCTCCGCCGGCGCGTAACCGCTCGACGCGTAGAGGGTGATCGCCTCCGGCTGCTTCGTCCCGGTCTCCAGGACCATCCGCACCCGGCCCGCCGCCCGCGCGTCCTCCTCCAGCAGCGCCAGGATCCGCCGCGCCAGCCCGCGCCCCCGCGCGGCCGGCACCACGTACATCCGCTTGAGCTCGGCGTCGCCGTCCGCGTACCCCTCGTCGTCGCGGTCCTGCGCGCGCCAGCCGCCGGAGGCGACGGGGGTGCCGTCGTCCTCGTACGCGATGAGATATAGGCCACGCGGCGGGGCGAAGTGCGCGGGCTCCAGGGGGGTCATGTCGCCCTCGTCGCCGTAGCGCTCCTGGTACTCCAGCTGCACTTCATCGTTGAGTTTCACGGCGTCCGGATGGTCGAAGGACACAGGCAGAATCCGCATCCCGTGATCGTACGATCAGCCGACCGGAGGCGACAGGGGCGCCCGCAAAGTCGGTATCGTGCCGGAATGCTCACCCTGACTGTGTCGTCCGTGAACGTGAACGGCCTGCGCGCCGCCGCCAAGAAGGGCTTCGTGGAGTGGCTGGCGGCGACCGACGCCGACGTCGTCTGCCTCCAGGAAGTCCGCGCCGAGCCGCAGCAGCTCCCCGACGAGGTGCGCGAGCCCGAGGGCTGGCACGCCTTCCACGCCCCCGCCGCGGCCAAGGGCCGGGCCGGCGTCTCCGTCTACTCCCGGCGCGAGCCCGACGCGGTGCGGGTCGGGTTCGGCTCCGCCGAGTTCGACGGCAGCGGGCGCTACCTGGAGATCGACCTCCCGGGCGTCACCGTCGCCAGCCTCTACCTGCCCTCGGGCGAGGTGGGCACCGAGCGGCAGGACGAGAAGGAGCGCTTCATGGACGCGTTCCTCCCCTACCTCGTCTCCCTGAAGGCCCGCGCCGCGGCGGACGGCCGCGAGGTCCTCGTCTGCGGCGACTGGAACATCGCCCACCAGGAGGCCGACCTCAAGAACTGGAAGGCCAACAGGAAGAGCGCCGGCTTCCTCCCCGAGGAGCGTGCCTGGCTCACCAAGGTCTTCGAGGAGTACGCCGACGTCGTCCGCGCCCAGCACCCCGACGTCGCCGGCCCCTACTCCTGGTGGTCCTACCGCGGCCGCGCCTTCGACAACGACTCCGGCTGGCGCATCGACTACCACGTCGCGACCCCGGGCCTCGCGGGGCGGGCCCTGAAGGCGTACGTGGAGCGGGCGGCTTCGCACGGGGAGCGGTGGAGCGATCACGCGCCGGTGACGGTGGTGTACGGGGCCTAGGCGCGGCGGGGCAGCGCGGGCTTGCGACCTGCGCCGCGCGCCGGACGACTCGATTCGCCGGTGCGCCCTCGGCGCGGGTTTCGCGGCTATAGGCTGCGCAGGCGGTTCCACACCAGGAAGCAAGAGCCGACGGAGGTAGGGACGCGATGACCACAGCCGCAGCGGACGACCCGGGCATCCCGCCCATGCCGGAGAGGACCCCGAGGGCCCTCCGTGAGGCCATCGTCCAGCACGCTCCGCAGCTTCTGCCTGACTTTGACGCGCACTGGAAGCGGTATGTGGCCGACACGTACGACATCGGCACCGTGCCCGCCTTCATGGCCCGTTGGTGGGGCGAGTACGCGATCGCCCGCGATCCGCGGCCCGACGTCCACGTCAGGGACTTGGAACACCGCGCCGCCTACGAGTGCACCGATTCGGCCGAAGCAAGAGCGCTCCTGGAAGAAGCGTCCAACATCCGATACATGGCGGCCCGCACGGAGCCCGGCCGGTGACCGAAGGATTCATGGGGCCGCCGTGGCAGATGGACTGGACGCTCAAGGCCCAGGCCGCACGTGACACCCTGCCCGAGGGTGTGCGGAAGGCGATCGACGCAGCCCGCGCTGACTGTTCACGGCGGATGACCCGTACTTCCGCGGGATCGACGCGGGAGACACGCTCCCCGAGGGCATGTTCGTAGAGCCCGCTCGGTCCAGCGATCCGAAAGGCCCTCGCGTTCTCTACTTCGACAGCGGACATGGCTGGCTGAGGTACACGTTCGTGCGGCGGACCGATGACCCGCAGCTCGTCGTGGAAGAGGTCTTCTGGCAGTGACCAGGCCCTTTCCGGTTTGAGCGGGTGCGGCACCATGGCTGCCGGAGGCGGTATACCGCACCTCCGTCCGGGCGTCTCCTTTTCTTCGGGCGGTTTTGGAGGCGCTGGGAGGATTTCAGGTGGACGTCGTGCTGCGGTGATTTCCGGTCTCGTCCGGGTTGGTTTCGGGCACGGGCGCCTGTGCCCACGCCTCCGCTCTTATGTGGCGGTCCATGGCCATGGAGACCTCCGCGTCGACCACGGCCTGGGAGACCGGGCGGAGGTGTGCCAGGATGCGGGCCACCTGGTCGGTCTCGGTGTGGGGGGTGGCCTGGAGGAGATGGTCGCGGATGAGGGTGGTGAAGATCTCGGCGAGGGCGTCGGCGTGGGCGCGGACGCGGCGGCCCGCTTCCAGGACGGCGGACAAGGGGACGCCGGCGCGGACGAGTTCGGTGGACGCGTCCAGGAGGCGGCGGCTGACGTGGACGAACTCCTCGCCGTCCACGGCGAGGTAGCCGATGTCGAGGGCCGCGGCGAGGTTCTCGGCCGTGACCTGCCCCGCGAAGGTGTCCGCCAGTTCTTCCGCGCTCAGGCGGGCTGGGGCCTCTCCGGACCAGGGGGTGGACAACGCTCCGTCGAGGCCCAGGAGTTCGGCTACGTTCCGGCCGCTTTCGAAGGTGGCCAGCAGGTCCGCGATGCCGTTCAGGGTGTGGCCGCGCTCCAGGAGGGCGGTGATGGTGCGGAGGCGGGCGAGGTGGGTGTCGTCGTACCAGGCGATGCGGCCTTCGCGGCGCGGGGGTGGGAGGAGTTTGCGTTCGCGGTAGAAGCGGAGGGTTCTGAGGGGGATGCCGACGGCTTCCGCCAGTTCTGCCGTGCGGTATTCGCGTTTTCCGGGGGTGGTGGGGGTGGTCTTGTCGCTGGTCGGGGTGGCCGGGTCGGCGGGGGTGTCGGTGGTCACGCGGGCAGCGTAAGGGCGTGGGTGGAGGGTGGTTGCCCCCGTCCCGCCCTTTCACCGTTTCTTGCGGCGCACGCCCCCGCGCCCCGAAGCACGCTGCGCGCGCTGTTCTCAAGCGCCGGACGGGCTGGGGCGGGGGCCGGGGGGAGTGCTTCGCGTGCTGCTCGCGGACGTCGGACGGGATGGGGGCTGGGGTGGGTGGGTGAGTGCCGCGCGGCGCGGCGCGATGGACGCGCGGCGGGTCGGGGGTGCAACCGGCGGTAACTTCCTTGTGCCACACCCCTACCGCTCAGTACGGCGCCCCCCTACGCTCACACCGTGCCAGCAATCACTGGCGCGATGCGTGGCGATCCGGGAGGCAGAGGTATGGCCGAGCACGTGCGCGTGGCGGTGATCGGGTCCGGGTTCGGGGGGCTGGGAGCGGCCGTACGGCTCCGGCGGGAGGGGGTGACGGATTTCGTCGTCCTCGAACGGGCCGGGGCGGTCGGCGGGACGTGGCGGGACAACACTTATCCGGGGTGCGCCTGCGATGTCCCGTCGCACCTCTATTCCTTCTCCTTCGCGCCCCACCCCGGGTGGCCGCGCAACTTTTCCGGGCAGCCGCACATACGGGCCTACCTGGAGCATGTCACCGACACGTTCGGGCTCCGGCCGCATCTGCGGCTGAACTCCGAGGTGAGATCGGCGCGGTGGGACGCCGGGCGGATGTGCTGGGAGCTGGACACCGCCTCCGGCGCGTACACCGCCGACGTCGTCGTCTCCGCCACCGGGCCGCTCTCCGACCCGCGGCTGCCGGACATCCCCGGGCTGAACGCGTTCCCCGGGCCCGTCTTCCACTCCGCCCGCTGGGACCACGACGCCGACCTGCGCGGCAAGCGCGTCGCCGTCGTCGGCACCGGGGCGTCGGCGATCCAGATCGTCCCCGCGATCCAGCCGGACGTCTCCCGGCTCACCCTCTTCCAGCGCACCCCGGCCTGGGTGCTGCCGCGGGCCGACCGGCGGATCACCGGAGTCGAGCGGTGGCTGCACGGGAAGGTGCCGGCGACGCGGGCCGTGCGGCGCGGGGTGCTGTGGGGCATACGCGAGGCGCAGGTGGGGGCGTTCACCAAACGGCCCGAGCGGCTCGGCTTCGTGGAGGCGCTGGCCAAGGCCCATCTGCGCCGTGCCGTGAAGGACCCCGGGCTGCGGGCGCGGCTCACCCCCGACTACCGCATCGGCTGCAAGCGCATCCTGCTCTCCAACGACTACTACCCGGCGCTGACCAGGGCGAACGTCGATGTCGTGGCATCCGGGCTGGCCGAGGTGCGCGGGTCCGGGCTGGTCGCCGCCGACGGGACGCGCGTCGAAGCCGACGTGCTCGTCTTCGGCACCGGGTTCCGGGTGACCGACATGCCGATCGCCCGGCGGATCACCGGCGCCGACGGCACGACGCTCGCCGAGACGTGGAAGGACGGCATGGCCGCGCTGCGCGGCACCACCGCCGCCGGCTTCCCCAACCTCCTCTTCATCATCGGGCCCAACACCGGCCTCGGAAACAGCTCGATGATCCTGATGATCGAGTCGCAGCTCAACTACCTGGCCGACTACCTGCGTCAACTCGACGTCCTCGGCGGCCGGACCGCGCTCGTCGCCCGGCCGTCCGCCGTCAACGCCTGGAACCGCGGCCTCCAGCGGCGCATGGAGCGGACCGTGTGGAACACCGGTGGCTGCGACAGCTGGTACCTCGACTCCGAGGGCCGGAACACCACCGCCTGGCCGGGGACGACGGCCGAGTTCCGCCGGGTCACCCGGCGGGTGGATCTTCAGGAGTACCAGGTGCTGCGGGAGCCCCGGCGGCGTCGTACGGGCGCCGCGGCAGGGCGGGGCGAAGGGGTGGTGGCACGATGAGTGCGGCGTACCGCCGGAACGGCCTCGGCGGGCAGGTCGTCGTCGTGACCGGAGCGGCCCGCGGGGTGGGGGAGTCGCTGGCCCGCAAGCTGTCGGCGCGCGGCGCCCGGCTGGCCCTCGTCGGTCTGGAACCGGACGAACTGCGGCGGGTGGCCGGGGGGTTGCGGACCGACGTGGGGTGCTGGACCGCCGACGTCACCGATCAGGAGGCCATGGAGCGGGTCGCCCACGAGGTCGGCGAGCGCTTCGGGCGGATCGACGTCGTCGTCGCCAATGCCGGTGTCGCCGGTGGCGGCCCCTTCGACGGCTGCGACTTCGCCGTCTGGCGGCGGGTCGTCGAGGTCAACCTGATCGGCTCCGCCGTCACCGGCCGCGCCTTCCTGCCGGCCCTCCTCGAAAGCCGCGGATATCTGCTGCAGATCGCCTCGTTCGCCGCGGTCGCGCCCGCGCCGATGATGACCGCGTACTGCGCGTCCAAGGCGGGCGTGGAGGCGTACGCGCACGGGCTGCGCGCCGAGGTCGGACACCGGGGCGTACGCGTCGGTGTGGGGTACTTGAGCTGGACGGAGACCGACATGGTGCGCGGTGCCGACGAGAACGCCGTGATGCGGGAGATGCGGCAGCGGCTGCCGTGGCCCGCGAACCGGACGTACCCGCTCGACCCCGCCGTCGAGCGGCTCGTGGCGGGCATCGAACGGCGCTCGGCGCACGTGTACGCCCAGCGGTGGCTGCGCGGCGCCCAGCCCGTGCGGGCGGCGCTGCCCGCGCTGATCGTGCTCGGGGCGCGGCGCGAGATGCGGCGGTTCGGGCCCCGGCTCGCCTCGGTGAAGGTGTCGGGGCTGCTGGGGGCCGGCGGGGCCGCTGATGCCCGGGCCGGCGGTCCGGCGCAGGCGAATACGGAGCGTCACTGATCGAAATGCGCGGTTTGTTCCGGCGTGTGAGGCTGGTCGCGGCCCGATCAGACGATCTCCCGGAGGAGTGAACACGCATGGGTATGAAGGACGAGATGCAGGACAAGGCCCAGAAGGCGAAGCAGAAGATGCAGGACGCCAAGGAGCAGGCGCAGCAGCGGGGGAAGCAGGGGCAGGACCGGCTGCGGGAGAAGGGGGAGCAGGGGCGGCAGGCGTCGTTCGACGACGTCCGGGATGAGATCGACGATCGCTGACGGCGAGCCGGTCCTGCCCGTTGTGTGAGGGCGCGCCCTGGTTCCAGGGCGCGCCCTTTGGGTTTGCTTCCCCAGCACCGCCCCTTCCCGTTTCTTTCGGGGGCTTTGCCCCCGCACGCTTCGCGCTCCCCCAGAGGGGGTGCCCCCAGTCCTCAAACGCCGGACGGGCTGGGGGTCTGGCGTCCTCAAGCGCCGGACGGGCTAACCGCGTGGCGGGAGTTGCGGGCGGGCGCGGTTCGGGACGTCGCTGTAGTCCGGCGGGGTGGTCGCGCCGTGGCGTTCCAAAAGGTCCAGGGCCAGGCGGACCGCGTCGTCGAGTTGCTTGTGGCGGCCCTCGGCCCAGTCCACCGGCGTCCGGTCCACCTCGATGTCCGGCTCCACGCCGTGGTTCTCGACGCCCCAGCCGTACGCGTCGAACCACGCCGCGTTCATCGGCACGGTGATCGCCGTCCCGTCGCCGAGCCGGTGCCGGCCCGTCATGCCGATGACGCCGCCCCAGGTGCGCAGGCCCACGACGGGCCCGATGCCCTGGAGCTTGAACGCGGCGGTGATCATGTCGCCGTCGGAGGACGTCATCTCGTCGGCGATGGCGACGACCGGTCCGCGCGGCGCGTTGGAGGCGTAGCTCACCGGCTGCGCGCCCCGGGTGAGGTCCCAGCCGATGATCGTGCGGGTGAGCTTCTCCACGACCAGTTCGCTGATGTTGCCGCCCGCGTTGCCGCGGACGTCCACGATGAGGGCGGGGCGGGACATCTCCATCCGCAGGTCGCGGTTGAACTGGGCCCAGCCGGAGCCGCCCATGTCGGGGATGTGCAGGTAGCCGCATTTTCCGCCGCTCAGTTCGCGGACGACCGCGCGGCGTTTCGCCACCCAGTCCTGGTAGCGGAGCGGGCGTTCGTCGATCAGCGGGACGATCGCCACCCGGCGGGCGGGGCCGTCGCCCTCCGCCGGGGCGAAGGCGAGCTCGACGGTGGTGCCGCCGGCGGCGGCCAGCAGCGGGTACGGGCCGGTGACCGGGTCGACCGGCCGGCCGTCCACATGGGTGAGGACGGCGCCCTCCCGGATGCCCGAACCGGCCAGCGGGGAACGGGCCTTGGAGTCCGACGAGTCGCCGGGCAGGATGCGGCGCACCGCCCAGCGGCCGTCCTTGAGCCGGACGAGGTTGGCGCCGAGCAGCCCGATGGCGCGCTGGTAGTGGGGCGGGCCCTCGTTGCGGCGGGAACCGATGACGTACGCGTGGGAGGTGCCGAGTTCACCCAGCACCTCGCGCAGGAGGTCGGCGAAGTCGTCGGGGGAGGCGACGCGTTCGACCAGCGGACGGTACTGCTCCAGGATCGCGTCCCAGTCGACGCCGCCCATGCCGGGCTCCCAGAAGTAGGCGCGGACGATCCGGCCCGCCTCCGCGTACGCCTGCCGCCACTCGGCGGCCGGGTCCACCTCGTGCAGGATGCGGCGCATGTCGATATGGACGACGGAGTCGGCGTCGCCGCCCTCCGTCGCGGGCGCGGCCCGCAGCTCGCCCTCGTCGTTGACGACGAGCCGGGTGCCGTCGCCGCTGACCTCGAACCAGTCGAGGGACGCGGTGAGTTCGGTGCGCTTGGCCTTGAACAGGTCGAAGTGTTCGAGCGTCGGGCGGCCGGAGGTGTCGGCCGGGTTGGCGAAGGTCTCGCCGAGCGCGCCGGAGATGGGCCAGCGCAGCCACACCAGTCCGCCGCCGTGCACCGGGCGGAGGTGCGAGTACTTGGAGGCGGCCACCGGGAACGGCGTCACGCGGCTCTCCAGCCCCTCCGTCTCCACGGTCAACGGACCGCCGCCCTCGCCGCCCGCTGTGCCGTCGACGTCCAGCCCGCCCCCGGCCGGCCGGCCCTCCGCCGTCAGCGCGAACGGCGAGGGCGTCGCGGAGGAGAGCGGGACGAGGTAGGGGCGGCAGCCCAGCGGGAACGACAGGTCGCCGGTGTGGACGTCGTACACCGGGTCGAAGCCGCGCCAGGAGAGGAAGGCGAGGTAGCGGCCGTCGCGGGTGAAGACCGGCTGCTCGTCCTCGAAGCGGCCGTTGGTGACGTCCACGACCATCCGGTCGGAGAGGCGCGCGATCCTGATCTGCCGCAGGGAGCGGCCGACGCCCGGATGCGACCAGGCCAGCCAGCCGGAGTCGGGGGAGAACGCCAGGTCGCGGACCGGGCCGTTGTCGGAGCGGACGAGCTCGCTCACCTCGCCGTCGCCCTCCGGGGAGGTGTCCACCAGCAGCAGCCGCCCGTCGTGCGCGGCGATCGCCAGCCGTGAGCCGTCCGGCGACGACAGCGTCTCGTGCACCCGCCCGATCCGCCCCGCCGCCAGCCGCCGGTGCTCCCCCGTCCCCGCCGCGCTCGGCAGCCGGGCGATCTCGACGGCGTCCTCGCCCTCCGCGTCGGTGATGTACGCGACCCGGCCCGTCGAGCCGAGCATCTCGGGCAGCCGGACGCGGACGCCCGGCGTGTCGGCGATGGCCCGCGCGGGGCCGTCGCGGTGGGTCAGCCAGTAGAGGCTGCCGCGCACCTGGACGGCGCTGGCCCGGCCCGTGGTGTCGACGGCCAGCGCGTCGACGTGCGAGGCGGCTTGGACCTGGTACGTGCGCCGCCCGGCGCGCGGACCGCCGAGCCGGAGGTCCAGCCGGCGCGGTACGGCGCCCGGGCCGAGGTCGTCCACCAGCCACAGGTCGCCCGCGCACTGGTAGACAACCCGGCTGCCGTCGGTGGAGGCGTGCCGGGCGTAGAAGTCGGCGTGGTCGGTGTGGCGGCGGAGGTCCGTGCCGTCGGGGCGGCAGGAGTAGAGGTTGGCGACGCCCTCGTGGTCGGAGAGGAACGCGATCCGGTCGCCGACGAACATCACCGCGTCCAGGTGCCCGCCCAGCTCCGGCACCAGCCGCTTCTCCATCAGCCACAGCCGTCCCGTCGCCCCGCCCCGGTACCGCTTCCAGGAGGCGGGCTCGTGCGGCGGCTTTCCGGTGAGCAGCAGGGTCTCGCCGGGCGCGTCGCCGGGGCCGTGCCCGCCGCCGCGCATCGCGATGTCGGACACCGGGCCCCACGGCAGGCGGAGGCCGGGACTGCCGTCGGTGGGCAGCCGGTAGGCCCAGGAGAAGTACGAGAAGGGCTGGCCGTGCGAGGAGACGGCGAGGATGTCGCTGCCGCCGTCCCGGCCCGGCGGCGTCCAGCCGCAGACCCGGGCATCCGTGCTGCCCCAGAACGTCAGTCTGCGGGCCGGGCCGCCGTCGGCGGGGACGAGGTGCACCTCGGGGTCGAGGCTGCGCCAGCTGGTGAAGGCGATCCGGGTGCCGTCGGGGGAGAACCGCGGGTGGCCCAGCCGGGTGCGGTCGACGGTCAGCCGCCACGCGCGGTCCTTGCCGCCGTCCGTCTCCGGCAGCGGGGACAGCCACAGGTCGTCCTCCGCGACGAAACAGAGCAGATCACCGTGGAGATGGGGGTACCTCAGGTAGGCATCGCTCACCACTTCATGGTTTCCACCGTTCGGCGCACCGGCAACCCGGGCCGTGACGCGCACCACGCGTGACGCACACCACGGTCGAAACGGCGTCGTTTCGTTAGGGGCGGTCGTACCCTCGTACTGTACGAAACCGTTTCGTTCAGTCGAGCCTCGTCGAGGCTCGCCCGAGACCCGTTCGAGGAGGTGCGGCATGCCCGAGGAACCCGCGGCGCAGCCGGTCCGCCGCACCCGGCTCACGCCGGAACGCGAGGCGGAGCTCTACGAGGCCGTCCTCGAGATCCTCCGCGAGGTCGGGTACGAGGCGCTGACCATGGACGCCGTGGCGGCCCGCACCCGGTCCAGCAAGGCCACCCTCTACCGCCAGTGGAAGGGCAAGCCGGAACTGGTCGCGAGCGCGCTGCGGCACACCAAGCCGCTCAAGGTCGACGACATCGACACCGGGAGCCTGCGCGGCGACCTGGTGGCGCTGACGGCCTGCGCGGACCCCGCGCAGATGGAGCGGGACGCGGCCCTCATGCGGGGGCTCGGACACGCCGTCCACTGCAATCCCGACCTCCACCGCGCCCTGCGGGAGCTGCTGGTCGAGCCCGAGAAGGCGGCCCTGCGGCGGCTGCTGGACCGGGCCGTGGCACGCGGCGAGCTCGCGCCGGACACCCCTGCCATGGAGTTCGTCGCGCACGTCCTGCTCGGCGCCTTCACCACCCGCCCGCTGGTCGAGGACCGGCCGGCGGACGCCGCCTACCTCGCCCGCTTCATCGACGCCGTGGTGCTCCCCGCCCTCGGCCGCCGCTGAGCCCCGGCTCGTCCCGGACCCCCATCGCGACGAGCCGGTATATCCCGATATCTCCCCACTGATCCACCTGGCGCGCCGCTCTCGTCGTCGGGCTGGTTCCCCACTGCCAGTTGCTCGTTTCTCCGACCCGACGGGAGTAGACCTCCTCGTGGCCACCTTCCTCTACAAACTCGGCCGGCTCGCCTTCCGGCGCCGCTGGTACGTAGCCCTCATATGGGTGCTGCTGCTCGGCCTCGCCGGCGCCGGCGCCGCCACCGCCTCCAAGTCCACCGACGACAGCTTCTCCATACCCGGCACGGAGGCGCAGACCGCCTTCGACCTGCTGGGTCAGCGGTACCCCGGCAAGAAGGCCGACGCCGCGTCCGCGCGCGTCGTCTTCCAGGCCCCCGACGGCCAGAAGATCACCGAGCCGAAGAACAAGGCCGCCGTCGAGAAGGTCGTCGGCGAGCTGGCCGGCCCCCAGGTCGCGTCGGCGCCCAGCCCGTTCCAGGCGCACACCGTCAGCAAGGACGGCAGCACCGCGTACGTCCTGGTGACCTACAAGGAAGCCTCCAACAAGCTCACCGACGCCTCCCGCGACACCCTCGACGCGGCGCAGAAGCACGGGCGGGAGAGCGGGCTCACCGTCGAGATGGGCGGCAGCGCCCTGCAGAAGATGCCGGAGACCGGGTCCACCGAGATCATCGGCATCATCGTCTCCGCGGTCGTCCTGGTGATCACCTTCGGTTCGCTGATCGCGGCCGGACTCCCGCTGCTCACCGCGCTCATCGGGGTGGGCATCGGCGTCTCGTCCATCGCCGCGCTCGCGTCCACGCTGAACCTCTCGGGCAACACCTCGACGCTCGCCATGATGATCGGCCTCGCGGTCGGCATCGACTACGCGCTGTTCATCGTCTCCCGGTACCGGGCCGAGCTCGCCGAGGGCAGGGAACGGGAGGAGGCCGCGGGCCGTGCGGTCGGAACCGCCGGCTCCGCGGTGGTCTTCGCCGGTCTCACCGTCGTCATCGCCCTGGTCGGCCTCGCGGTCGTCAACATCCCGATGCTCACCAAGATGGGCATGGCCGCGGCCGGCACGGTCGTCGTCGCCGTCCTCGTCGCGCTCACCCTCATCCCCGCGCTGCTGGGCTTCGCCGGACGCCAGGTGCTGGCCCGCAAGGTCCGCAAGGCCAAGCCCGCGGACGGCGACGCGGCCCCGGCCGCCGAGAAGCCCAACATGGGCACCCGCTGGGCCCGCTTCGTGCTGCGCCGCCCGGTGTGGGTGCTGGTGGCGGGCATCGCCGGCCTCGGCGCGCTCGCCGCACCCGCCGCGTCCCTCCAGCTCGGCCTGCCGGACGACAGCTCGCAGCCGGTGAAGACCACCCAGCGCAAGGCGTACGACATGATCGCCGAGGGCTTCGGCCCCGGCTACAACGGGCCGCTGATGGTCGTCGTGGACGCCAAGGGCGCCAAGGACCGGAACGCCGCGCAGACCGTGGTCAAGACCGTGAGCGGCATGAAGGACGTCGCCGCGGTCACCCCGCCGATGCCGAACAAGGACGGCGACACGGCCGTCTTCAACGTCGTCCCCACGTCGAAGCCGAGCGGTGAGCGGACCGAGGACCTCGTCCACGCGATCCGGGCCGAGGGCGCGGACCTGAAGGCGAAGACCGGCGCGACCGTGCTGGTCACCGGCACGACGGCGATGAACATCGACGTCTCGCAGAAGCTGAACGACGCGTTGCTGCCCTACCTGGCACTGGTCGTCGGCCTCGCCTTCCTGCTGCTGATCGTGGTCTTCCGGTCGGTGCTCGTGCCGCTCAAGGCGGCCCTGGGCTTCCTGCTCTCCGTGGTGGCGGCGCTCGGCGCGGTCGTGGCCGTCTTCCAGTGGGGCTGGCTCAGCGGGGTGTTCGGCGTCGAGGAGACCGGCCCGATCATGAGCATGATGCCGATCTTCATGGTCGGCGTGGTCTTCGGCCTGGCCATGGACTACGAGGTCTTCCTCGTGACCCGGATGCGCGAGGCGTTCGTCCACGGCGAGAGCCCGGGCGACGCCGTGGTGACCGGCTTCCGGCACGGCGCGCGGGTGGTCACGGCCGCCGCCGTCATCATGATCAGCGTCTTCGCCGGGTTCATCGGCTCCTCCGAGTCGATGATCAAGATGATCGGCTTCGGCCTCGCCATCGCCGTCTTCTTCGACGCGTTCATCGTCCGCATGGCCATCGTCCCGGCGGTCCTCGCGCTGCTCGGCAAGGCGGCCTGGTGGCTGCCGTCCTGGCTGGACAAGGCGCTGCCGAACGTGGACGTCGAGGGCGAGGGGCTGCAGAAGCAGCTGGCCGCTCCCTCGGGTGCCGTCGAGGACCGGGCCGGCGACCCGGACCCGGACGCCGACCCGCGTCTGACCCGCGTCTGACGTTCGCGCGGGGTGCCTCGGGCCCGTCCTGCCGCCTCGGCGGGGGGACGGGCCCGTTCCGTATTTCCCGACGTGGCGAAGCCCACCTCGGGGAACCGTTCGTGCGGGAACGCGCGTTTTCCCTAGTCCACGGGGGCATGTGACCGTGGCCGCGGTCGGGGGCGCGGGTGAAGGGAAAGGGCTCCACTGGTGAACCTGCTCGATGTGCTTCTGCTCCTGGTCGTCCTCGGCTACGCCGTCTCCGGCTTCCGGCGCGGCCTCGTCGCGAGCGTCGTCCTGCTCGCCGGCTTCCTGGGCGGTGCCGTCTTGGGCGTCTGGGTGCTGCCCTCCGTCGTCGGCCACTTCGAACCCGGCTCGTCGTCGGCCGCCGTGGTGGCGGTCCTCGTCGTCCTCGTCCCGGCCGTGCTCGGGCATGCCCTGGCCGGGCGGCTCGCCTGGAGCCTGCGCCGGCGGCTGACCTGGGCACCCGTGCGCGGGGTGGACGGCGCCGGCGGCGCGGTCGTCAACGGGCTGGCCGTCCTGCTGGTGGCCTGGGTCGCCGCCAGCGTCCTCGTCTCGGCGAACTCCACCCTGCTCACCGGGCAGATACGCGACTCGCGGGTGCTCGGCGCGGTCCAGGACGCGATGCCGGAACAGGCCCCGACGTGGTTCAGCCGGACCACCGACGCCCTCACCGGCGCCGGCTTCCCCCAGGTCTTCAACCCGTTCGAGAACGAGCCCGCCACCAGCGTCGCCAAGCCCTCCGGCGACGCCGTCACCGTCGCCGCCAACCGGGCCGCCCGGACGTCCGTCGTCAAGGTCGAGGGCGTCGCCGACGTCGACGGCGGCCGGCGGGGGCAGGAGGGCAGCGGCTTCGTCTACGCCGCGCGGCACGTGATGACCAACGCGCACGTCGTCGCCGGCGTCACCGACCCGACCGTGCGCGTCGGCGGCGTCGGCCGCCCGCACCGCGCCAAGGTCGTCCTCTTCGACCCCGAGACGGATGTCGCCGTCCTCGATGTGCCCGGGCTGGACGCGCCGGTGCTGCCCTTCGACAAGACCGCCAAGCGGGGCGACGCCGCGGTCGTCGCGGGCTTCCCGGAGAACGGCGGCCTCGATCTGCGGGCGGCGACCGTCGCCAACGAGCTGCGGGCCAAGGGGCAGGACATCTACGGGGACGGGCTCGCGACGCGGCAGGTGTATTCCGTGCGCTCGACGGTTCGGCCCGGCAACTCGGGCGGCCCGCTGCTGACCCCTGCGGGGAAGGTGTACGGGGTGGTGTTCGCCCGGTCCACGGCGAACGCGGAGACGGGGTACGTGCTGACTGCGGCGCAGGTGGCGGAGGACGCGCGGTTGGGGGCTACGGCTACGCAGGCGGTGAGCACGGGGAGCAGGGCGGCGCTGTAGGGGGAGGTGCCCCGGTCCCGCCCCTTCGCCGATTCCTGGGGGCGAGCCCCCAGCCCCCTGAAACCGCGCTCCGCGCGCTCGTCCTCAAACGCCGGACGGGCTGAAAGTGCCACCTCAGGCACACTTCAGCCCGTCCGGCGTTTGAGGACGAGCGGCGAGGCCGCGAAAAGGGGGTCTGGGGCGCAGCCCCAGGAATCGGCGAAGGGGCGGGACCGGGGCACGGCCCCCCGCAGGGGGCGCGCAAGCGCGCGCCGCACGCTCTTGCGAGAGCTCCGCAACGCGCCCATCATGCGAGCGGTTCACCCCTGCACGATCGGCACGGACCGAAAAGTGGGCACTGCATGCACGTACCCGACGGATACCTCGACCCACCCGTCTCCCTCGCCGCGGGAGCCATCGCCGCCACCGCCGTGGCCCTGGCCCTGCGCGGCGCCCGCCTCGCGACCCGCGCCCCCCGCCCGCGTCGCCGCTTCGCCGTCGTCGTCATGGCCGTCACCGTCCTCCTCGCCGGATTCGTCAGCTACTACGCGGCGAGCACCCCCGACGGGCTGGAGAAGGCCGCCCGGGACAAAGGCATCGACCGCAAGGCCCGGGAGACCGCCACCGAGGGCTCGCCACTGGCGGATGACCGGGTGAAGGACGTCTCGGACACCCGCGCGTCCGGCGCGCTCGCCGGGGTCGTAGGCGTCGGGGTCACCCTGGCGGCCGGCACAGGCGTCCTCGTGGTGCTGCGCCGCCGCCGGGCCCGGCCGGCCGCGCCGCCGGTGGCGGAGGCGCGGCGGACCGAGGCCGTCTGACGTGGGGGCCGCGCACGCGGCGGCCGTCCACGGATCGCTGTACCGGCCGGGCGGCTCGCCCGCGCACACGCTGCCCGCGCGGTGCGAGACCGTGTCGGCGTGCGGCTTCATGCTCGTCGTGGCCGCCACCCCGGCCCCGCCGCCGGGGCGTTCGCGTGCCACGCGGCGCTGCTCGCCGCCGGCAAGGCCGTCGCCCGGCTGCCCGCCGGGACCGTCCCGCGCCGGCCGGCGACCGAGCCGCCGTTCGTGGCGCGGGGGCCGTGGGCGGACGTGCCGGGGCTGCCGCTGAGCGAGTCCGGCCTCCGGGACGCCGGAACGCTGCCGCCCAAGGGCGCCCGGGGCGTCGCCGCGTCCGTGCTGCTCGCCTCGGCCACCGGCCTGCGGGACCTGCCGCTCGGCCCGCGCCGGCTGCGGGTGCCCGCCCTGCCGGTGCGGATCGCCGCGTTCACGATCCGGTACGGGGACGTGGTCGCCGACGAGGTGCGGCGCATGCGTGTCGCCCGCGAGTCCCGGGGCCACACCGCGCGGGGCGTGCGCCACTGGCGGGTACCGGCCGCGTCCGCCGGGGCGCTGCTCATCCGCGCCTGCGAACGCGGCGAACGCGCCCACCTCGCCATGGTCAGCCGTGGTCGCACCGGCACCCTGCCCGACACCGGGGGCGTGCCGGGCGCGGCCGGCAAGAGCCGCGCGCAGTGGGCGAGCGCCGCCGCCCTGCCGCCGGCCGCGCCGGCGGTCCGCCTGACGTCGGGGGGTGCCGCTGTGACGGTTCCGTTCTCGCCGGAGGCCGCGGGGCCGGCCTTCGCCTGTCCGGGCGGTCATCAGGCGCTCCACGGCGTGGACTTGGCGCTACGTCAGGGCGAGCGCGCGGCCCTGCTTGGCGACGGGGAGCCGCTGCGTTCGCACCGGCCGGAACTCCCCTTCGGCTCCGACCCACGGGCGGTCGCGGCGCGGCCCGGGCCGTGATCCGCGTCACGTCCGGGGATGGTCGCGGCGGACCGGGCAAGGCGTCAGGAAGCCGCAGCGGAGCCGCCGGGGAGCGGGGGCGCCCGGCCGTCCGCGTGACGGCGGCGGGCGACCCGGTCGCCGGGGGATGCCGAACGCGATGCACCATGGAACGACACGTACGGCGAACGGACCGGTGGGAGCGGAAGAGAGTGACGGACGTCCAGGGCACGGTGGCGGACGGTTTCGAACCGGTCCGGGACGCCTTCGCCGACAACTTCGCGCGCCGCGGCGAGCGCGGCGCCGCCGTGGTCGTCCACCAGGGCGGCCGGAAGGTCGTCGACCTGTGGGGCGGCACCCGGGACGTCGACGGCGACGCGCCGTGGACGCCGGACACCGCGCAGATCGTGCGCTCCGCCACCAAGGGCGTCGCGGCGGCCGTGCCGCTGCTGCTGCACCAGCGCGGGCAGGTGGACCTCGACGCGCCCGTCGGCACCTACTGGCCCGAGTTCAAGGCCGCCGGCAAGGAGCGCGTCCTCGTCCGGCACCTCCTCGCGCACCGCGCGGGCGTGCCGGTCCTCGACACCCCGCTCACCCCCGAGCAGGCCCGCGACGGCGTCAGCGGCCCGCGCGCCGTCGCCGCGCAGGCGCCGGCCTGGGAGCCGGGCACCGACCACGGCTACCACGCCCAGACCTACAGCTGGACGGTCGGCGAACTCGTCCGGCGCGTCACCGGGCGTGACATCGGCGCGTGGATCGCCGACGAGATCGCCGCGCCCCTCGGGCTCGACCTGTGGCTCGGGCTGCCGGAGGCCGAACAGCACCGCGCCGGGCGCATCGGCGACGTCGAGCCGCCCGCCGGGACCGGCACGCCCGGCCTGCGTGTCCGCCCCAAGCAGGCGGTCTCCGACGCCTACCGCGACCCCGCGTCACTCACCCGGCGCGCCTTCGCGGCCATCGACCCGATGCCCGACGAGAACGACCCGGCCTACCGGGCCGCCGTGCTCCCCGCCTCGGCGGGCGTCGCCACGGCGGAGGCGCTGTCGCGGTTCTACGCGGCGCTCATCGGCGACGTGGAGGACGGCGGACGCAGACTGTTCGCGCCCGCCACGCTCACCCTGGCCCGCAGCGAGGAGTCCGCCGGGCCCGACCGCGTCCTCATAGCCAACACCCGTTTCGGACTGGGCTACATGCTGCACGGACCCGCCTCGCCGCTGCTGGCCGCGGGCTCCTTCGGGCACCCCGGCCGCGGCGGCTCCCTGGCCTTCGCCGACCCCGAGTCCGGCATCTCCTTCGGCTACGTCACCAACGGCATGCAGAAGAACGTGACGGCCGACCCGCGTGCGCAGGCCCTGGTCCGGGCGGTTGCCCGCGCGTTGGCGGGGTAGGGAACAGCCCCCGGACGGTGTGACCGGTGGTGCGAGAGGGGCTCCCATGACGCGACGGTTCGACGGCTGGTCCGTCCTGATCACGGGCGCCGGGCGCGGCATCGGCGCCGCCACCGCCCTGCGGCTCGCCGGCGAGGGCGCCCGCGTCCTCGTCACGGACGTGGACGGCGACCGCGCCGAACGCACCGCCCACGCCATCCGCGAGGCCGGCCTCATCGCCGAGGCGCACGTCTGCGACGTCACGGACCGGGAAGCCGTGGAAGCGGCCGTCGCCCACGCGGCCGACCGCTTCGGCGGCCTCGACGTCCTCGTCAACAACGCCCTTTCCTGCGGCCGCGACCCCGAGCACTTCGAGGACCACTCCGACGAGCTCTGGCACCGCGACCTCGACGTCACACTCGGCGGCGCCTTCCGCTGCGCCCGCGCGGCCCTGCCGCACCTGGCCGCCGCCGGCGGGCGCGGCGCGATCGTCAACATCGGCTCCGTCAACGGCGAGCAGGACTTCGGCAACCACGCCTACAGCGCGGCCAAGGCGGGCCTCGCGAGCCTCACCCGCACCCTCGCCGGCGAGGCCGCCCCGCGCGGCGTCCGCGTCAACCTCATCGCGCCCGGGACCGTGCACACGCCCAACTGGGATGGGCGGGAGGATGCTTTGCGGCGGGCCGCCGCGCATTATCCGCTGGGGCGCGTCGGGCGGCCCGAGGATGTCGCCGCCGCCGTCGCCTTCCTCGCCTCGCGCGACGCGTCGTGGATTACCGGTGTCACGCTGCCGGTCGACGGGGGGATCCTTGTCGCGAATCTCGGCTTGCGGAGGGCGCTTCGGGGGCGGTGAGGGGTGGGTTTGCCCCGGTCCCGCCCTTTCACCGTTTCCTGGGGGCAAGCCCCCAGACCCCCCTTTTCGCGGCTCCGCCGCTCGTCCTCAACCGCGCAGAGCGCGGTTTCGGGGGTGTGGGGGCCGGCCCCCGCAAGAAACGGTGAAAGGGCGGGACCGGGGCCCCACAACCACCGCCCTCAGCCGGCGTGCAGCATCAGCCCTATCCCCGCCACCACCAAAGCCGCCGCGGCAACCCGCGCCGCACCGAACCGCTCCTTGAAGAGCAAAGTGCCGATCGCCGCACCGGCGATGATCGACGACTCCCGCAACGCCGCGATCGGCGCCAGCCGCCCCCGCGTCTGGGCCCACAGGACCAGCCCGTACGCCAGCATCGACATCAACCCCCCGAGCAGGCCACGCACCGCGTACGGCCGCGCCGCGGCGAAAGCGTCCCGCTTCCGGACCGCCAGGGCGTACAGCGGGACCGGCAGCCCCTCCAGCACCATCAGCCAGGCGGTGAAGCCCAGTGAGGAGCCGGAGACGCGCACGCCCATGCCGTCGACGACCGTGTATCCGGCGATGGCCAGGCCCGTGGCCGCCGCCGCGCCGATCGCCGGCCACTGCGGGGGAGCGCCCGAGCCCCTGATGCCCCACAGGGCGACGCCGACCAGGCCGGTGGAGGCCACGGCCACCCCGGCCAGCTGCCAGCCGTCCGGCAGTTCGCCGGCGAGGACGGCCGCCAGGACGGTGACCGCCAGGGGAGCGGTGCCCCGGGCGATCGGGTACGCCTGGCCGAAGTCGCCGAGGGAGAACGAGCGCATCAGCAGGGCCATGTAGAGCACGTGCAGCACGCCGGACACGGCCAGATACGGCCAGGAGTCCGCGTCCGGTGCCGGGACGAACGGCAGCATCGCCAGCCCGCCGAGGCAGTTGCCCGCCCCGACCAGGGTGAAGGCCGTCAACTGGTCGCGGATCCCGTGGGCGATGGCGTTCCACCCGGCATGGGTGACCGCCGCGGCCAGGACGGCGGCGATGACCAGCGGGGTCACGAGGCGGGGCCGTACGGGGAGTCGTGAGTGCGCATACCCGCGACGCTAGTGCGGTCCGGCCGCCTTCTGCTGTCACCTCCGTCACTGTGCGCGGGGCCGGCCGGGCCCCGCGGCCGCCGGACGGGCCGGTCGGTCACCCCGCCCGCAGCACCGCCGCCACCACCGGCCCCGCCGAGTCGCCGCCGTGGCCGCCCCGGGGGACGACCGCCGCCGCGGCCATGTCGTCGTGGTAGGCGGCGAACCAGCCGTTGGGCCGCGGCTGTTGGTCGATCTCGGCGGATCCCGTCTTGGCGCCTATGTCACCGCCGAGGCCGGACATCGCCGTCCGCCCGGTCCCGGAGACGGCGGTCAGCCGCATCATTCCGCGCAGCTCGCGGGCCACCGCCGTGGGCAACGGGCGTGCCGAGCGGGCCGGTTGCAGGCCGAAGCGCCCGGGGTCCACCAGGTGCGGCTGGCGGAAGGTGCCGTCGCGGACGGTGGCCGCGACCGAGGCCATGGTGAGCGGGTTCATCTGGACCGTGCCCTGGCCTATCATCGCCGCCGCCTTCCCCGCGCCGGTGTCGGGCGGTATCCGGCCGTCGAACGTGGTGACCCCGGTCTGCCAGTCCTCCCCGCCGATGCCGAACACGTCCCGCGCCTCGGCGGCGAGGTCGCCGTCGGCGATGTGGCCGGCGAGCGAGACGAAGGCGGTGTTGCAGGAGGCGGCGAAGTCTTGGGCGAAGGTGGCCCCGGGGTTCTCGCTCCGCTCCACGTTGTGGAACCGCTTGCCGTATGTCACGTATTGAGGGCAGGGGAGCGGCAGGCCCGGCCGCGCCTTGCCGCGCTCCAGCAGCAGCGCGGCGGTGACCATCTTCATCGTCGAGCCGGGGGCGGTCCGGCCCAGCAGCGCCGCGTTGAAGCCGGCCCGCCGTGCCCCGGTGTCCGCGACGGCCAGGATCTCTCCGGTGCTCGGCCGGACGGCCACCACCGACGCCTCGTCCCGGGCGGCCACGGCCGCCTCGGCGGCCCGCTGCGCCCCCGCGTCCAGGGTCGTCCGGATCTCGGCCCGGCCGCCGTCGGCGACCACGTGCAGGACCTTCTCCGCCCCCTGACCGGCCGGCCCGGCACCGCTCCCCGGCCCCTCGGCCCGTACCTCCACCCGCGGCCGGCCGTCGACCGCCTTCTCCCCGAACCGCTTGCGCAGCTCCGGCAGGACGCCCGCCAGCGAGGGGTACGTCCGGGCGTCCAGCGGCTTGCCCGCGCGGTCGGTGACCGTCACCGTGGACCCCTGGGCGGGCCCGGTGGTCAGCGTCTCGCCGGCGGTCAGCCGGGGGTGCAGGACGGCCGGCCGCCAGTCGACGACGGCCCGCCCGCTCGTCCGGCCGCGCACCACGCCCAGCTTGGAGGGGTACGTCCAGGTGGTGGCGCGGCCCTTGTAGGCGATCTCGGCGGTGACGGTGAACGGCACCTCCGTCCCCGTGGCCGCGCCCTGCCGAAACGTCGCCTTCCGGATGTGCGCGTCGTCGCGGTAGCCGGTCAGCGCGGCCGAGGCGGCCGGCGCGTTGTCGGTGAGGCCCGCGGCCTCCTCCACGTCACCGCGGGACCAGGCGGCCAGGAAGTCCCGTGCCGCCCGCTCCACTTCGGGCGCCGTCGGCGGACCCGTCCGGACGGGCGCCGCCTCCCTGTGCGTACTCCGGTCCACGTCGTCCACCAAGGCGTACGCCGCGTACCCGGCGCCCCCCAGCGCCGCCGCGGCGACGACCGCCACCACGGCCTTCGCTCCCGTGCCCATCGTCCGCCTCCCTCCCCGGCCGCGGCCCGGACGTCCGCGGTCCCGTCACGGCTCAGCACATTACGGGAGGCCACTGACAACGCACCCGCGGTGACGGCGTGAGACGGACCACGGGCGAGTGCTCAAGACGCTTGTACAGCACGGGAGATCGGCAGACCGGAGAGGCGGAAGCCCGAGCGTCAGATCCAGGTGTCCAGCCACATCCGGTTCCGCCAGGCGTCCATCGGGATCGGCTGCCCGGTGTAGATCGGGAAGAAGTAGACGAAGTTCCAGACGATGAGCAGGAACAGCGCCCCCGCGCCGACCACCCCCGTCACCCTCCGGCGTTCCGACGCCCCCCGTGGCCCGCTGATCGCCCCGATCATCATGGCCACCGCCAGGCACAGGAACGGCACGAAGACCACGGTGTAGAAGTCGAAGATGGTCCGGTCCTGCCACTGGAACCACGGCAGCAGGCCCGCGGCCGTCCCGCACAGGATCGCGCCGGCCCGCCAGTCCCGCCGGAAGAACCAGCGGAAGAGCAGGTAGGCGAGGGCGAAGCAGGCGGTCCACCACAGCAGGGGCGTGCCCAGCGCCAGCACCTCGCGCGCGCACTTCCCCCCGGCGTCGGACGGGCAGCCGTCGATGCCCGCGGCGGGCGAGTCGTAGAAGTAGGAGACGGGACGGCCCTGGACCAGCCAGCTCCACGGGTTGGACTGGTAGGTGTGCGGCGAGTTGAGGGTGGTGTTGAACCTCCACACCTCCTGCTCGTAGTGCCAGAGGCTGCGCAGCGGGTTGAGGACGCCGGCGAGGAAGCCGTCCGTCCCGTAGCCGCCCTCGGTCTCCGCCCAGTGCCGGTAGTAGCCGCTGTGCTGCCAGCCCTGCGTCCGGCTGTAGCTGCCGCTGTTGGCGAACCAGCCCGTCCAGGTGGCCAGATAGGTCGCGATCGCCACCGGCACCAGCGCCACGAACGCCCAGGGCGCGTCCCGCCGCAGCACCGTGCGCCACGGGCGGCGGGCCCCGGCGAGGCGGCGCGAGCCGACGTCCCACAGCACGACGAGCACCACGAACGCCGCCAGATAGACCGCGCCGTTCCACTTCGTCGCCGCCGCCAGCCCGAGGAACACCCCGGCGGCGATCCGCCACGGCCGCCATCCGAGCCGCAGGGTCCGCGCGGTCTCCGCGTCGGGGCGGACGTCGCCGGTCGCCGGGTCGCCGGGCAGCGCGGCGGCCAGCCGGGCCCGCGTCCGGTCCCGGTCGACCAGGACGCAGCCGAACGCCGCCAGCACGAAGAACATCAGCACCAGGTCGAGCAGCGAGGTGCGGCTCATCACGAACTGCATGCCGTCCACGGCCATCAGCGCGCCCGCGACGCAGCCCAGCAGCGTGGAGCGGAAGAGCCGCCGGCCGATGCGGCACAGCATCAGCACGGAGAGCGTGCCGAGCAGCGCGACCATGAAGCGCCAGCCGAAGGGCGTCAGTCCGAAGAACTGCTCGCCCAGACCGATGACCCACTTGCCGGCCGGCGGGTGGACCACGTACGACGGCACATCGGCGATGTGGTCGTACCCGTCGACGATCCGCTGGTTGAGGTCCTTGTCCTCCGGCCACTTGGCCTCGTAGCCGAACTTCCAGAGCGCCCAGGCGTCCTTGGCGTAGTACGTCTCGTCGAATATCACCGCCCGCGGGCTGCCCAGGTTGTGGAACCGCGCCAGCCCGGCGACCAGGGTGACGAGCAGCGGACCCAGCCAGCCGAGGGAGCGCGCCAGCAGCCGCGCGGGTCCCGGCCGCACGCCGAGCGCCTCCCACACGCCGGTGCCCGGCTCCCGGTACGGCGGCACGAGCCGCTCCCGCACGCCCGTCGGGCGCTCGGGCGCCGCGTATCCGAAGCGGCGCAGCCGGGTCTGCCACGGAGGCGGCTGTCCGGCCGCCGCGCGGCTCGGCCGGCCCTGGGTCGCGGTGTCACTGGTCACCGCGCCATCGTAGGGAACCGGCCGCCGTGGGCGCCGGGGAGCGCGCGGTCCCGGCCCGGCGCCCCGGGAGGCCCCGGGCGCGCCTGCGAGGATGGGGGCGTGACTGGAACGCTCGTACTCGCAGGAACCCCCATCGGCGACGTCGCCGACGCGCCGCCCCGGCTGGCCGCCGAGCTCGCCGCCGCCGAGGTGATCGCCGCGGAGGACACCCGGCGGCTGCGCCGGCTCACCCAGGCGCTGGGGGTGCACACCACCGGCCGGGTCGTCTCCTACTTCGAGGGCAACGAGTCGTCCCGCACGCCGGAGCTCGTCGAGGCGCTGACCGGCGGGGCGCGGGTGCTGCTGGTCACGGACGCCGGGATGCCGTCGGTCTCCGACCCCGGCTACCGGCTGGTGGCCGCCGCCGTGGAGCACGGGGTGAAGGTGACGGCCGTCCCGGGGCCGTCCGCGGTGCTGACCGCGCTGGCCGTCTCCGGGCTGCCGGTGGACCGGTTCTGCTTCGAGGGCTTCCTGCCGCGCAAGGCCGGGGAGCGGCTCGGGCGGCTGCGCGAGGTGGCGGACGAGCGCCGCACCCTCGTCTACTTCGAGGCGCCGCACCGGCTGGACGACACCCTCGCCGCGATGGCCGAGGTGTTCGGCGGCGAGCGGCGGGCCGCGGTCTGCCGCGAGCTGACCAAGACCTACGAGGAGGTCCGGCGCGGCCCGCTGGCCGAGCTGGCCGCCTGGGCCGCGGAGGGCGTCCGCGGCGAGATCACCGTCGTCGTGGAGGGCGCCCCCGAGAAGGGCCCGGAGGAGGCCGACGCGGCCGAACTGGTCCGCCGCGTCCGGGTCCGGGAGGAGGCGGGCGAGCGCCGCAAGGAGGCCATCGCCGCGGTCGCGGCCGAGGCCGGGCTGCCCAAGCGCGAGGTGTTCGACGCGGTCGTGGCGGCGAAAACCGCGGCGAAATCCGGGGGAGCCGGGAGATCCGGGGGAACCGGAGAGGGCGGGCCGGAAGCCCGTTAGCGCCGGACCGGAAGCGGTAACGGAATGATTCTCGCCGGTAACCGGAGGTGTTCTTCCCGAAGCCGGACGGGGACCGCTCCGGAACTGCCGGAACGCCCGGAAGCGCCCCCTCCGGGAAACCGGAAGCCGGCCCCCGGCCGGTTTACCGGGGGGCACCCCTTCGGAACTGCGGAAACGGTCCGCCGACCCCCTGCGGGCGCCCGGAGCCGCAGGTACCGGCGCCGAAATGGCCTGGACCGGAGCCCCTGGCCGCGCCCCTCACGAAATGCCGGCCGCCGCGCCTCGCCGTAAAGTAAAGGGCTGGAGCGAAAAGCAAAGGTCAGACCTCGCTCCCGGGCTCTTCGGGCATGTAGCGGTTAAGTTTGCCCCAATTCGAGGAATGGGCTGCTGCGTCGGCGCGGGAATGGGCGTTCCCTGGTTGTGGGACGTCCGATCCCGATGAACGTCCGAACGGACCGGGAAATGTCCGGAGGACAAGAGGAGCTGCCATGAGCGAGACCGCAGGGACCTCACGAGGCGTGGAGTCCGGCACCGCCATCCGCACCGCGACGGAAACCGGTGCGCCGGCCGTCCGGACGGTTCGCGACACGGTGCACGAGTCCTACGCCTTCGCCTGCATGAGGTGCGCGCACAGCTGGGAACAGTCGTACGAAATAGAGCACCACGTGGACCACGAGGGCCGGCCCTTCGTCACGTACCACACGGACGGCGACCGCGTCCCGTCCCCGCTCACCCGCCCCACCTGCCCCAACTGCGGGGAGCACCTGGTCCGCATCATGCGCTCGGGGCAGGTCTCCCAGATCGCGGACGCCCTGCACATGGCCTCCCGGACGACGGTGTCGCCGGCCTCCCCCTCCGGGCCGTTCATGAGCGGCGGCATCCCGGTCGGCAACGAGCAGCCGCGCGCCCCCCGGGAACCGCGGCACTGGCACCTCTCCGACCTGCTGCACCCCTTCCACCGCAAGTAGGCGGGTCGGCGGGACGGGGAACCCGCCCCGGGCACGGCCCGGGAGCGGTCCCTAGAATCCCGACCATGGCGGCGAATGCATCGAACAGCGGCACGGCGGACGGCGGGCGGAAGAAGAACGACGAAAAGGACGTCCCTCCGCCCCCGCCGGCGCCGCTGAACGTGCCCGTGGCCGACTCGCACACCCATCTGGACATGCAGGACGGCACGGTCGCCGAAGCGCTGGCCAAGGCCGCCGCCGTCGGGGTCACGACGGTGATCCAGGTGGGGTGCGACCTGGCCGGTTCGCGCTGGGCGGCCGAGACGGCCGCCGCCCACGACGCCGTCTGGGCCACCGTGGCCCTGCACCCCAACGAAGCGCCCCGGATCGTCCTGGGGGACCCCGACGGCTGGTCCCGGCAGGGCGCCCGCGAGCCCGGCGGTGACGCCGCCCTCGACGCGGCCCTGGACGAGATCGACGCCCTGGCCGCCCTGGACCAGGTCCGCGGCGTGGGGGAGACCGGCCTCGACTTCTTCCGCACCGGCCCGGAGGGCGTCGCCGCGCAGGAGCGCTCGTTCCGCCGGCACATCGCCATCGCCAAGCGGCACGGCAAGGCCCTCGTCATCCACGACCGGGACGCGCACGACGACGTCCTGCGGGTGCTCGCCGAGGAGGGAGCGCCCGAGACGGTCGTCTTCCACTGTTTCTCCGGCGACGCGGCGATGGCCAAGGTCTGCGCCGAGGCCGGGTACTACCTCTCCTTCGCCGGGAACGTCACCTTCAAGAACGCGCAACCGCTGCGCGACGCCCTGGCCGTCGCCCCGCTCGACCGGATCCTCGTCGAGACCGACGCGCCGTTCCTCACCCCCGTCCCGTATCGCGGACGGCCCAACGCGCCGTACCTCATTCCGGTCACTCTCCGGGCGATGGCCGCGGTGAAGGGCGTGGACGAGGACGCCCTGGCCACGGCGGTCGCGGCGAATACCGCACGCGCGTTCCGGTACTGACCCCCGGATCCCGACGACACAGGGTGACGGGCGGGCTTGGGAGAGTCACCCCGGCTCCGCTACAGTCCCGGTCCCGTCAGTCCGGACCCAGTGGAGTGTCGTGAGCCATCCGCAGGGCAGCCCCCACGCCGCGCGCCGCGGTGCGGCCGAGCCGCCGCCGTACGGGCCGTACGCGCCCGACGGCGATTACGGCCAGTCCGACCCGTACGGGCCCCACGGGGGCCTGGGCGGGCACGGGCTGGGGAGCCGGCCAGGCCAGGGCCAGGGCCAGGGCGGCTCCGGGACGTACGCCGGCTACGAGGCGTACGTGCCCCGGCAGACCTCCGCGCCGCCCGGGACGGCCGCGCCGCCGCCCTCCGCCACCGTGCTCACCGGCGTCGTCCACCCCTCGTACGACGGTCACCCGTACGAGGGGTGCGCACCCGCCGTCGCCGTCCCCTCCGAGGAGGAAGAGCCGGAGGACACCTTCCGGAGCGGCCCGTTCAGCGCCCTCGACGACGAGCCCGACGGCGAGCCCCCCGACGGCCTCCACGGCGAGGCGCCCCCACCCGGCCGGGCGGGCGCCCGCAGGGCCGGGCGCCGCAAGCGGGCCGCGCGGGCGGCGCCCCGGCAGGGCGGGGACCCGCTGCGCCGGCTGCTCCCGCAGGCCCTGGTGGTCGCCTTCCTGGCCGGCGGCACCTCCGCGTTCGTCGCCGGCGACAAGGCCGTCCAGCTCAGCGTCGACGGCCGGCCGCGCACCCTGCACACCTTCGCCGACGACGTCGAGGAGCTGCTGGCCGACGAGGGCATGGCGGTCGGCGAGCACGACATCGTCGCCCCCGGCCGCCACCACGACCTCGCCTCCGGCGACCAGGTCATCGTCCGCTACGGCCGCCCGGTCACCCTCACCCTCGACGGGGAGCGCCGCCAGGTGTGGACCACCGCCCGGACCGTGGACGGCGCCCTGCGCCAGCTCGGCGTCCGGGCCGAGGGTGCCTACCTGTCCGCCTCCCGCTCCGCGCCCATCGGCCGGCACGGCCTGAACCTGGACGTCCGCACCGAGCGGACCCTCACCTTCATGGCCGACGGCCGCACCCGCACCATCCGCACCAACGCCGCGACCGTCCGCGAGGCCATCGCCCAGGCCGGGATCACCCTCGACGGCGAGGACACCGCCTCCGTCGACCCCGACAGCTTCCCGCGCGACGGCCAGACCGTCTCGATCATGCGCATCACCGGCGGCCGGGAGGTCCGCGAGGTGCCCATCGACTTCACCACCGAGCGCCACGACGACCCCCACCTCGCCAAGGGCACCGAGGTCGTCGCCCAGCGCGGCGAGAAGGGCGTCGAACGCATCACCTACGCGCTCCGGACCGTCAACGGCGTCCGGCAGAAACCCCGCCGGGTGTCCTCCGAGATCGTCCGCAGGCCCCGCACCCAGATCATCAAGGTGGGCACCAAGAAGATGCCCACCAGCGTGCAGGGCGCCGACGGCCTGAACTGGCACGGACTCGCCCAGTGCGAGGCCGGCGGGCGGCCCGACGCGGTGGACCCGTCGGGCACCTATGGCGGGCTGTACCAGTTCGACGTCGGCACCTGGCAGTCCCTCGGCGGCAGCGGACGACCGCAGGAGGCCAGCGCCGAGGAACAGACGCTGCGCGCCAAGAAGCTGTACGTGCGCCGGGGGGCGAGCCCGTGGCCCGTGTGCGGCCGTAAACTTCACGGGTGAGCTCCAGCCCCAGCACAGACGAGTCCGGCGCCCTGCTCGGCCCCGCCGACATCCGCGAACTGGCCGCCGCCCTCGGGGTGCGCCCCACCAAGCAGCGCGGTCAGAACTTCGTGATCGACGCCAACACGGTCCGGCGCATCGTCCGCACCGCCGCGGTGCGCCCCGACGACGTGGTCGTCGAGGTCGGCCCCGGCCTGGGGTCGCTGACGCTCGCCCTGCTGGAGGCCGCCGACCGGGTCACCGCCGTCGAGATCGACGACGTGCTGGCCGCGGCCCTGCCGTCGACCATCGCCGCCCGGCTCCCCGACCGCGCCGACCGCTTCGCACTCGTGCACAGCGACGCCATGCGCGTCACCGAACTGCCCGGCCCGCCGCCCACCGCGCTGGTCGCCAACCTCCCGTACAACGTCGCCGTGCCTGTGCTGCTGCACATGCTGGAGCGGTTCCCCAGCATCGAGCGCACCCTCGTCATGGTCCAGGCCGAGGTCGCCGACCGGCTCGCCGCCCCGCCCGGCTCCAAGGTGTACGGCGTCCCCTCGGTCAAGGCCGCCTGGTACGCGGAGGTCAAGCGGGCCGGCGCCATCGGCCGCAACGTCTTCTGGCCCGCCCCGAACGTCGACTCCGGCCTCGTCTCCCTCGTCCGCCGCGCCGAGCCCATCGCCACCACGGCCAGCAGGGAAGAGGTCTTCGCGGTCGTCGACGCGGCCTTCGCCCAGCGGCGCAAGACGCTGCGCGCGGCCCTCGCCGGCTGGGCGGGGTCCGCGGCGGCGGCGGAGGCGGCGCTGGTCGCCGCGGGGGTCTCGCCGCAGGCGCGCGGCGAATCGCTGACGGTGGACGAGTTCGTGGCCATCGCCGAGCACAAGGCGGGCTGAGGCCGCTTTTCCGCGGCCGGTCGCGGGCGGGGGCGCGTCGACGGTACGGGCAGGCCCGCTCCCCGGCCGCCTCCGCCGTACGATCCGCCCTACCGCCGTTTCCGACCCGAGGAGCCGTCCCCCGTGACCGCGCAGTCCGTCACCGTCCGCGTCCCCGCCAAGGTCAACGTCCAACTGGCCGTCGCGGGTCCGCGCCCGGACGGCTTTCACAACCTCGCCAACGTCTTCCTCGCCGTCTCCCTGTACGACCGTGTCACCGCCACCCCGGCCGACGAGCTGCGGATCACCTGCTCCGGCCCCGACGCCGGCCAGGTGCCCCTCGACACCTCCAACCTCGCCGCCCGCGCGGCCCTCGCCCTCGCCGAGAGGTACGGGCGCGACGCGCGCGTCCACCTCCACATCGACAAGGACATCCCCGTCGCCGGCGGCATGGCCGGCGGCAGCGCGGACGGCGCCGGTGCGCTGCTCGCCTGCGACGCGCTGTGGGGGACGGGTGCCTCACGAGATGAATTCCTGGCCATCTGCGCGGAGTTGGGCAGCGACGTGCCGTTCAGCCTGCTCGGCGGGGCGGCGCTCGGCGTCGGGAGGGGCGAGCGGCTGACGCCGCTGGAGGCGGGTGGGACGTTCCACTGGGTCTTCGGTGTCGCGGACGGCGGGCTGTCCACGCCGGCCGTGTACGCGGAGTGCGACCGGCTGCGGGCCGAGGCGGGGACGGATCCCGGGCCCGAGCAGCCCTCCGCTTCCGCCGCGCTGCTTGACGCTCTGCGGGTCGGGGACGCGGGGGCGCTGGCCGCTGCCGTCTCCAACGACCTTCAGGCTGCGGCGGTTTCGCTGCGGCCGTCGCTCGCGGAGACGCTTTCGGCCGGGTCGGCGGCCGGGGCGCTCGCGGCGATGGTGTCCGGGTCGGGTCCGACGACCGCTTTCCTCACGAAGAACGCGGAGGAGGCGGAGACGGTCGCCTCGGCGTTGCGGGCGTCGGGGACGTGCCGGGCGGTGCGGGTGGCGTCGGGGCCGGTGGTCGGGGCCACCGTGGTGGGGTGAGCCCCGGCCCCGCCCTTTCACCGTTTCTTGCGGGGGCGAGCCCCCGCACCCCCGAAACCGCGCTCCGCGCGGTTGTCCTCAAGCGCCGGACGGGCTGAATCGTGCGCCCGGGCGAGCTATCCAGCCCGTCCGGCGTTTGAGGACGAGCGGCGGAGCCGCGAAAAGGGGGTCTGGGGCGTAGCCCCAGGAAACGGTGAAGTGGGGGTGCCCCCTCTGGGGGAGGGACTGGGGAAAACCCCACCCCCAACCCACCCGCTGCTCCCATGGGCCGCGCCCGTCGCGAAACCTACCGTTGCGGGAATGATCGGCAAGCTCGCCCTCCGCTCCCTCCGCCTCAGAACCCCCGCCTTCCTCGCCACCTTCCTGGCCCTCCTCATCGGCGCCACGATCGTGATGGCCTGCGGCGGCCTGATGGAGACGGGCATCCGCAACAACGTCCCGCCGCAGCGCCTGGCCGGGGCGCGGATCCTGGTCACGGGTGACCGGATCCACCACCAGCCAGGAGAGAAGAAGCAGCGGGTGCTCGCGGAGCGCGTGGAACTGCCGGCCGGGCTGACCGGCAAGGTGGAGGCCGTGCCGGGGGTCCGGACGGCCGTCGGGGAGCGGACGTTCGACGTCGCGCTGCCGGACGGGGGCGGGACGGCGGAGGCGCACGGGTGGGAGTCCGCGGCCCTCACCCCGTACGCCCTCGCGGAGGGCGCCGCGCCCCGCCGCGGCGAGGTCGTCCTCGACGTGGCCCTCGCCCGGCGCGCCCGGGCCGGGGCGGGCGACCGCGTCCGCGTCCTGGCGCACGGCGGCGTGGCCGAGTACCGGGTGAGCGGTGTGGCCCGGCCCGCCGCCGGGCGGGACGTGCCGCGACGGACGCTGTTCTTCTCGGCGCCGGACGCCGAGCGGCTGTCCGCCCACCCGGGCACCGTCGCCGACATCGCGGTCGTCACCGAGCCCGGCGCGGACGCCGGCGCCGTCCGCAAGGGCGTCAAGACGGCGCTCGACGGGCAGCCGGTCACCCTGCTGACCGGTGACGACCGGGGCGCGGTCGAGCACCCCGAGGTGCTCGCGGGCGGTGAGGACCTGGTCGCGATCTCCGGCGTCTTCGGCGGACTGGGCATCACCGTCGCGATGTTCGTCGTGGCCGGCACGGTCGGGCTGTCGGCCCGGCAGCGGTTCCGCGAACTGGCCCTGCTGCGGGCCGTCGGCGCCACGACGGGCCAGATCCGCCGGCTGCTGCTCGGCGAGACCCTGCTGATCGCCGTGTTCGCCGGGGCGGCCGCGTGGCCGGCGGGTCCCGCGCTGGGCCGGTGGCTGTTCGGGCGGATGACCGACACGGGCATGGTGGCGGAGACCGTCGAGTTCAGCCAGGGCTGGATCCCGGCCCTGCCCGCGTACGGCTCCCTCCTGCTGACGTCCGTCGTCGGCACGCTCGTCGGCACCCTGCGGGCCGTGCGCGCCAAGCCGGTCGAGGCGCTGGGCGAGGCCGCCGCGCCGCAGCGGTGGTTCCACCCCGTGCGGCTGGGGCTCGGGCTGCTGTTCCTGGCCGGCGCCACCGCCCTCGCGCTGGTCACCGCGCTCGTCCTGCGCGGCCCGGTGGCGGCGAGCACGGCCGGGCCGACGGTGATGTGCTGCGTCGTCGGCCTGGCGCTGCTGGGGCCGTGGTTCGTGAAGCTCGTGAGTGTCCTGCTGCACTGGCCCGTGCGCCTGCTGACCGGCGCGTCCGGCCGGCTGGCCGCCCTCAACTGCCGGGCGAGCGCGCTCCGTACGGCCGCCGTCGCCACCCCGGTGATGCTGGCGACGGCGATCACCACCGGCATGCTCTACCTCCAGACCAGCGTGGCCGCCGCCACCGACCGGGAGTTCAACGGGAACCTGCGGGCCGACGCGGTGCTCACCTCGGCGGCCGGCGGCATCGACCCCGCGCTGGTGGCCACCGTGCGCGGGCTGCCCGGCGTCGCCGCCGCGAGCGCGTCCGTCACCGGCACCGTGTTCACCGAACGCCCGCACGACGGCGGGGAGAACAAGCGCGGCACGACCGTCCAGGGCGTGGACGCCGAGGGCGCCGGGCAGGTCCTCGCGACCCGGCCGACCGCCGGCCGGCTGGCCGACCTCACGGGGAACGCCGTCGCGCTCCCCGAGGCCGCCGCCCGCCGTATGCACCGCGGGGTCGGCGACACCATCGGGCTGCGGATGGGCGACGGCGCCTCGGTGGACGTCCGGATCGTGGCGCTCTTCCCGGCCCGCGAGGGCTTCGAGACGGCCCTCACCAGCACCACGCTGCTCGCCCGGCACACCACCACCGGGCTGCCGACGCAGATCCTGGTCAAGGCCGCGCCCGGTGTCCCCGTCGAGCGGCTTACGGACGAGCTCGGCCGGCTGGCGGCCCGGCACCCCGGGCTGAAGGTCAGCGACCGGGACGAGGTGACGGCCCGGCGTGCGGAGAACACCCGCACCCAGATGTGGGCGAACTACCTCATCGTGGGCATGCTCGTGGCCTACACCACCCTCGCCGTCGTCAACTCGACGGTCGTCGCGGTCGGCGCCCGCCGCCGGGAGTTCGCCCTCCAGCGGCTCACCGGTGCCACCAAGGGCCAGGTGCTGCGGATGATGGCGGTCGAGAGCCTGTACGTCGCCGCCGTCGGGCTGATCCTCGGCACCCTCGCGGCGGCCACCACGCTCGTCCCGTTCAGCCTGTCCGTCTCCGACACCTGGCGGCCGTCCGGGCCCGCCTCGATCTACCTCGCGGTGGTGGCCGCCGCCGGGGCCGTCACGCTCGTCTCGACGCTCCTCCCCACCTGGGCCGCGCTGCGCGCCCGGCCCGTGGAAGCCGCGAAGGCGTGACGGGGGAGACTCCCCGGCCGGGGTTCCCCGCGGGCGTGGGATCCTGAAGGGAGGACCACAGGGCTCCTGAAGGGGAGACCGCGGAGCGAGGAGCGGAATGGCAGCCAACCTGGTCAATCTGGAAGCCGTCGACAAGGTGTACGGCACCCGTGCGCTGCTCGACGGCGTCTCCCTCGGCGTCAACGAGGGCGACCGGATCGGCGTGGTCGGCCGCAACGGCGACGGCAAGACCACCCTGATCCGCATCCTCGCCAAGCTGGAGGACGCCGACAAGGGCCGCGTCACCCACGCGGGCCACGTGCGTCTCGGCGTCCTCACCCAGCACGACTCCCTCGACCCCGAGGCCACCGTCCGGCACGAGGTCATCGGTGACCTCGCCGACCACGAGTGGGCGGGCAACGCCAAGATCCGCGACGTCCTCACCGGCCTCTTCGGCGGTCTCGACCTCCCCGGCTTCCCGCAGGGGCTGGACACCGTCATCGGCCCGCTCTCCGGCGGCGAGCGGCGCCGGATCGCGCTGGCCAAGCTGCTGATCGCCGACCAGGACCTCGTCGTCCTCGACGAGCCCACCAACCACTTGGACGTCGAGGGCATCTCCTGGCTGGCGAGCCACCTGCGGGCGCGCCGCTCGGCGCTCGTCTGCGTCACGCACGACCGCTGGTTCCTCGACCAGGTGTGCACCCGCATGTGGGACGTCCAGCGCGGCACCGTCCACGAGTACGAGGGCGGCTACAGCGACTACGTCTTCGCCCGCGCCGAGCGCGAGCGGATCGCCGCCACCGAGGAGGCCAAGCGGCAGAACCTGATGCGCAAGGAGCTCGCCTGGCTGCGCCGCGGCGCCCCGGCCCGCACCAGCAAGCCGCGCTTCCGCATCGAGGCCGCCAACGAGCTGATCGCCGACGTGCCGCCGCCGCGCGACAACGCCGAACTGATGAAGTTCGCGAGCTCCCGGCTGGGCAAGACCGTCTTCGACCTGGAGAACGTGACCGTCCAGGCCGGCCCCAAGGTCCTCATCGAGCACCTGACCTGGCAGCTCGGCCCCGGCGACCGGATCGGCCTCGTCGGCGTCAACGGTGCCGGCAAGACCTCGCTGCTGCGCACCCTCGCCGAGGCCGCCCGGACGGAGGGCGAGAAGCAGCCCGCGGCCGGCAAGGTCGTGGTCGGCAAGACGGTCAAGCTCGCCTACCTCTCCCAGGAGGTCGCCGAACTCAACCCCGCCCTGCGGGTGCTGGAGGCCGTCCAGCAGGTGCGCGACCGCGTCGACCTCGGCAAGGGCCGGGAGATGACCGCGGGGCAGCTGTGCGAGAAGTTCGGCTTCACCAAGGAGAAGCAGTGGACGCCCGTCGGCGACCTCTCCGGTGGTGAGCGCCGCCGCCTCCAGCTGCTGCGGCTGCTGATGGACGAGCCCAACGTCCTCTTCCTCGACGAGCCCACCAACGATCTCGACATCGAGACCCTGACCCAGCTGGAGGACCTGCTCGACGGCTGGCCCGGCTCGATGGTCGTCATCAGTCACGACCGGTACTTCGTCGAGCGCACCACCGACCGGGTGTTCGCGCTGCTCGGCGACCGCTTCCTGCGGATGCTGCCGCGCGGCCTCGACGAGTACCTGGAGCGGCGGCAGGCCGTCCTCGACGCGGCGGCGCCCGCGGCCCCCGCCGCTGCCGCCCCCGCCAGGCAGAAGAGCGCGGGCGACGCCCGGGCCGCCAAGAAGGAGCTCCAGAAGATCGAGCGCCGGCTCGACAAGGTGAGCGAGCTGGAGGCGAAGCTGCACGAGCGCATCGCCGAACAGGCCACCGACTTCGAGGCGGTGGCCAAGCTCGACGCCGAACTGCGCGAACTCGCCGCGGAGCGCGAGGAACTGGAGATGCGCTGGCTGGAACTGGCCGACGACGTGTGACGGGTGGGGCGGGTGGTGAGGCGGGCGCGAGGCGGCGCCCGCCCTCCGCCGACGCCACACACGTCCTCCATCGAAGCCACAACGGTCTCGTCACAGCCCGGTATCGGTGGCTCCGCACCTCAGGCGGCCCTCCCTGCCCCGGCGGCGCAGAGTGATACAAAGAACCCCCGCTCGCCTGCCGCTCACTGGCGGGATCCGCACCCGATGCGCTCCTTCCCGATGGCCGCCCGCCACCGGGATCGCGGGGGAGGCCGGTCGGGCCGCGGCTTCCCGCGCGTAAAGAGGAAAGCCGATGTCACAGCCGCCCAAGCCGCCTCAGCCACCGCAGGGGGTGCCCCCGGAGCAGCCGGCCGGAGGCTTCGGCGCGCCCCAGGACCCCACCCCGACGGCCGCGGCGCCCCAGGACCGTCCCGGGCCCACGCCCACGGTCTTCGCACCCGGTGTGCCGGCGCCCGCGGCGCCGGGCTTCGGCGCCCCGCAGGGCACCGCGCCCGGGTTCGGTGCCCCGCCGGCCATGCCGCCGCGGCCGCAGGACCAGCCGCCGGCCGCGCCGCCGCAGGCCCAGCCCGCGTACGGCTACCCGCAGGCGCCCCCACCGCCGCCGGGTGCCCCCCAGGCTCCGCCCGCGCCCCCCGGCGCGCCGCTCGCTCCGCCGCCGGGCGCTCCCCAGCCGCCGCCCCCGCCGGGGGCGCCGCACACCCCGCCGTTCCCGGCGGGCGGTTACGGCTACCCGGGCCCGGCCGGGCCGGGCGCCCCCACGCCCGTCCAGCCGTTCCCGCAGTACGGGGGCGGTGGTTACCCGCCGCCGCCCGCGCCGTCCGGCGGCGGCTCCAAGAAGCGGATGACGGTCATCGTCAGCGCCGTGACCGCGCTGGTGCTCGCCGTCGGCGGTGGCGTCTGGTACGCCACCCAGGGCGGTGACGACAAGGACGACAAGCACACCAACTCCGCCGACAAGGGCGGGAAGCAGGGGCAGGGCAAGGAGACCGGCGGCAAGGGCGGGTCCGAGGACCAGAAGCCGAAGGACGGCAAGCTCCTCTTCGGCGCCGACCAGCCGATGGTCGACGACAGCCGGTCGGCGGCCGGCATGTGGGTCACCGACAAGGTCTTCGCCAAGAGCGACCTCGACAAGGTCGTCGGCTACGGCCTGTCCGGCGGCAAGCAGTGGGAGATCCCGCTGCCCGGCGACATCTGCTCGGCACCGAAGCACGTCACCGAGGACGGCAAGACGGCCGTGGTCGTCGAGGAGGAGCCGCCGTCCTCCACCAAGCCCTACGGCGGCCCGTGCAATCAGGTCGTGGCCCTGGACCTGAACAACGGGAAGAAGCTGTGGCAGAAGTCGGTCAAGATCGGTGACCGAACGGTCGCGTTCCAGGACGTCACCGTCGGCGGCGGGACCATCGCGGCGGGCAGCCTCCAGGGCGGCGCCGCCTGGACGATGGACGGCAAGGAGCTGTGGAAGCCCAAGCCGGAGGACCTCTGCAAGGACGACGGCTACGGCGGCGGCGGCAAGCTCGTGGCGGTCCGGCGCTGCGGCGACTACGAGCGCCCGCAGATGAAGATCCAGACGCTCGACCCGGCGTCCGGTAAGACCAAGTCCACCTTCAACCTGCCGAACGGCGTCGACGACGCGCACGTGGTGTCGACCGACCCGCTGGTCATCGGCGTCAAGGTGGGCGATCACAGCGGCACCGGCGTCTCGGACTTCATGGCCATCGACGACAGCGGTTCCGAGGGCAAGCTGCGCAGCAAGATCTCCACGGAGAACGGCAAGTACCAGCCGCGCTGCCAGTCGAGCGGCGTCGAGTCCTGCTACAAGCTGGCCGTCGACAAGGACAAGCTCTACCTGCCCACCGACGACCACCAGACCGGCAAGTCGGGCGAGGTCGGCCGTATCAACGAGATCGTCGCGTTCGACCTGGCCAGCGGGCAGACGAAGGGCAAGGTCGACGGCCGCGTGAGCTCCACGCTGGTGCCGCTGGGCGTGGAGAAGGACGGCGCGGTCATCGGCTACCAGACGGCGGGCTGGCGCAATGGCGGCACGGTGGTGAGCATCGACCCGCAGACCTTCGCCACCAGGGTGCTGCTGAAGAACCCGGTCGCCACCCAGCAGACCGAGAATCAGATCTCGCCCCTCTTCGAGCAGGCGATCTGGGCGCAGGGCCGGCTCTACCTGGGCCGCAAGTACCTGCACAAGCCGAGCCCGTTCGCGGGCGGCAAGGAGTACGTCGCCATGATCTGGGGGGCCGAGTGAGAGGCTGGGGCCCGCCGCAGAACGGTCACGTGCACGGTCGTTCAGGCGATCGTGTGAACGGTCACTTCCGCTACGGGAGTTGATCACTTAGCGAGCACTCCACGCCATATCCCTGTCCATCACGCGTACATGCCTGAACGATCCGTTTCAGACGCGAAGTACACGTGATTGACAGGGATTTCGGCATTCCGGGGGACTTCTCACGAGTAGGGGGCGCGGAACGTCGAACAAGCGTGTAGCTTCCGGGGGCAGAGGGCGACGAGAGACGTACGCGGGCGACAGGGGGGCAGCGCATGGGCGTGCGGCTCATGGTGGTCGACGACCACCGGCTGCTGGCCGAGGCGCTCGCCTCGGCGCTGAAGCTGCGGGGGCACCGGGTGCTGGCCGCGGCGGCGCCGAGCGCGGGAGCGGCCGATCTGGTGGTGAGCCGGGCACCCGAGGTGTGCCTGCTCGGGACCGCCGCCCCGGCGGAGCCCGGGGCCTTCGACCCCGTGGTCCGGATCAAACGCGAGCGCCCGCAGGTCGCCGTCGTGGTGCTCGGCCCGGTGCCCAGCCCGCTCGGCATCGCCGCCGCCTTCGCCGCCGGCGCCTCCGGCTACGTACGGCACAACGAGCGCATCGAGGGCGTCGAGCGCGCCATGATGAAGGCCCGCGCCGGCGAGGCCGCGGTGGAGCCCCAGCTCCTCCAGGGCGCCTTCGCCGAACTGCTCAACCCGGCCGCCCAGCCCGACGACGAGGGCGCCCGGCTGCTCCAGCTGCTGACCCCGCGCGAGGTCGAGGTGCTGGTCCGGGTGGCCGAGGGCGAGGACACCCGGCTGATCGCGGCCGGGATGGGCATAGCGCCCAGCACCGCTCGGACGCATGTGCAGCGCGTGCTGATGAAGCTCGGCGTGGGCTCCCGGCTGGAGGCCGCCGCCCTGGCGGCCCGCACGGGCCTCCTCGACCGCGCGGCCGGCGGCCGGACGTCCGCCCCGGCCGTCGCCCGGGGCGCGGTGGGACGCCAGGGCCCGTAGGGGCGCGGCGGTACGGGCGGGAGTCCGCTCGCCGTGTCCTGGCGGACGCCGGGCCGGGGGCGGCCGGTGGTGCCAAGGCGGTACGGGCGGGAGCCCGACCCGCGTCCGTGGCACGGCGGGCCGCCGGACCGGCCGTGGCCGGCGGGACCGGTGTGCCGGACGGTACGAGCGGGCAGAGTGCGGACATGAAGAGAACGGCCACCCGGCTCGCCGACGGCCGCGAGCTGTTCTATTACGACGCGCGGGACGGCACGGTCCGCGACGCAGTGGACCGGCGGGGCCCCGGTCCGGGTGGTCGGGGTCCAGAGGGGGACGCGCCGAGCGACCCGAGGCCCGGTGGCGAGGCGGCGGCCCGGGCCGGCGACGCTCCGGGCGGTGCCTGGTTCGGTGGTCCGCCGGAGCCGCACCCGCCCGGTCCCGCTCCGGACGGTGCCGCGCCGGCTGCCTCCCACCGGGCCGACGGCGTACGACCGGATCCCGAAGCGGCGGCCACCGCTCGGTCACGTGCCCCCGAACCGGCCGGCCGGCGCGGGCCCGGGGATGGCACGGAGCCGCCCTTCCCCGCCGAGACCCGCGCGAGCGACCTGCGCGCCGATCCACTGCTCGGCGACACCGTCGTCATCGCCGCCCACCGCCAGGGCCGCACCCACCACCCGCCGCCCGACGCCTGCCCGCTCTGCCCCTCCCGGCCCGGCCGGCCCACCGAGATCCCCGACGCCGACTACGAGGTCGTGGTCTTCGAGAACCGCTTCCCGGCCCTCGCCGGGCCCGCGGCCGGCCGCTGCGAGGTGGTCTGCTTCACCGCCGACCACCACGGCTCGGCCGCCGCGCTGGACGACGAACGCGCCGCCCTCGTCCTCGACGCCTGGACCGACCGCACGGCCGAGCTGTCCGCCCGCCCCGGCACCGCCCAGGTCTACTGCTTTGAGAACCGCGGCGCGGAGATAGGCGTCACCCTCGCCCACCCGCACGGCCAGATCTACGCGTACCCCTTCGTCACCCCGCGCACCGAGCGCGCCCTCGCCTCCCTCGCCGCGCACCGCGAGCGCACGGGCGGCCGGAACCTCTACGACGACGTCGTGGCCCGCGAGGAGGCCGACGGGCGCCGCGTCGTCCTCGCCGGGGAGCACTGGACGGCGTTCGTCCCGTACGCCGCCCGCTGGCCGTACGAGGTGCACCTGTACCCGCGGCGCCGGGTGCCCGACCTGCCCGCCCTCGGCCCGGCCGCCCGGGCCGAGCTGCCGGGCGTCCACCGGGAGCTGCTGCGCCGCTTCGACCGCCTGTTCGGGCCGGACGCGCCGCCCACCCCGTATATCTCCGGCTGGCACCAGGCGCCCGTGCGCCACCCCCTCAGGAGTGAATTCGCGCTCCACGCCGAGCTCTTCACCATCCGCCGGGCTCCCGGCAAGCTCAAATTCCTCGCGGGTTCCGAGTCCGGCATGAACGTGTTCATCAACGACGTGCCGCCGGAGACCGCGGCGGAGCGACTGCGAGAGGCGGCATTCCCATGAGCATCACCACGCGCACGTGCCTGGTCACGGGGGGCGCCGGCTATATCGGCAGCGTCGTCGCGGCCCATCTGCTGGCCGCCGGGCACCGCGTGACCGTGCTCGACGACCTGTCCACCGGCCACCGCGACGCCGTCCCGCAGGGCGCGCGCTTCATCGAAGGGCGTGTGCAGGACGCCGCGCGCTGGCTGGACGGCTCGTACGACGCCGTCCTGCACTTCGCCGCCTGCTCCCAGGTCGGGGAGTCCGTCGCGGCCCCCGAGAAGTACTGGCGCAACAACGTCGGCGGCAGCCTCGACCTGCTCGACGCCATGCGGGAGGCGGACGTCCGCACCCTCGTCTTCTCCTCCACCGCCGCCACCTACGGCGACCCGCGGGACCCCGTCCCGCTGACCGAGACGGACACCACCGCCCCCACCAACCCCTACGGTGCCTCGAAGCTCGCCGTCGACCACATGATCGCCGGGGAGTGCGCGGCGCACGGCCTCGCCGCCGTATCGCTGCGCTACTTCAACGTCGCGGGTGCGCACGGCCGGTACGGCGAGCGGCACGCCCCCGAGACGCATCTGATCCCGCTCGTCCTCCAGGCGGCCCTCGGCGCGCGTGCGGAGATCACGGTGCACGGGGACGACTACCCCACCCCGGACGGCACCTGCGTCCGCGACTACCTGCACGTGAGCGACCTGGCCGAGGCGCACCTGCTGGCCCTGGACGCCGCCCGCCCCGGCGAGCACCTGATCTGCAACCTCGGCAACGGCAACGGCTTCTCCGTCCGCCAGGTCGTCGAGACCGCCCGCGAGGTCACCGGCCGGCCGCTCCCGTGCCGTACGGGCCCCCGCCGCCCCGGCGACCCCGCCGTCCTGGTCGCGTCCGCCGAGCGCGCCCGCGAGGTGCTCGGCTGGAAGCCGCGACGGCCCGAGCTGGCCGGGATCATCGCGGACGCCTGGGAGTTCGCCCGCCGCGCGGAGCCGCGGTGAACCCCACGGCGGGGTTCCGGGCGGTCTACGGCCGCGCGCCGGACGGCGTCTGGTCGGCGCCCGGCCGCGTCAACCTCATCGGCGAGCACACCGACTACAACGACGGCCTGGTGCTGCCGGCGGCCCTGTCCCGGCGCACCCGGGTGGCCGCCGCCGCGCGGCCGGACGGGCTGCTGCGGCTGCACTCCGCGCGGGCCGACGGCGGGGTGGTGACGCTGGAGCCGGCCGCGCTCGTCCCGGGGCGGGTCCGGGGCTGGGCCGCCTACCCGGCGGGCGTCGTCTGGGCGCTGCGCACGGCGGGTCTGGCCGTGGGCGGGGCGGACCTGCACGTGGAGAGCGACGTGCCGCAGGGGGCCGGCCTCTCCTCGTCCGCCGCCCTGGAGGTCGCGACGGCGCTGGCCGTCACCGGCGTCCACGGCCTCGTGCCGGAACCGGCCGAACTGGCCCGGCTGGCGCGCCACGCGGAGCACGCCTTCGTCGGCGTCCCCTGCGGGATCATGGACCAGACCGCCGCGGCCCGCTGCCGCGCCGGGCACGCGCTCCACCTCGACACCCGCGATCTCACCGTCCGCCACCTGCCGTTCGATCCGGCCGCGCACGGGCTGCGGCTGCTCGTCGTCGACGTCGGCGTCCGGCACGCGCTCGCGGACGGCGCCTACGCGGCGCGCCGCGCCGCGTGCGAGGCGGGCGCGCGGGCGCTCGGCGTACGCGCCCTGCGGGACGTCGCACCCGCGCAACTCCCGGACGTACTGGGCGCCTTGTCCGCCGAGCTGCGGCCGGTGGTCCGGCACGTCGTCACGGAGAACGAGCGCGTGGCGCGGGTGGCCGCGCTGCTGGCGGCCGGGGATCTCCGGGCGGCCGGGCCGCTGCTCACGGCCGGGCACGCCTCGCTCCGCGACGACTTCGCCGTCTCCTGCCCGGAGCTGGACCTGGCGGTCGACACCGCCTGTGCGGCGGGCGCGCTGGGCGCCCGGATGACCGGCGGGGGCTTCGGCGGGTCGGCCGTCGCGCTGGTGGCGGAGGAGCGGGCGGAGGCGGTGGCCCGGGCCGTCACGGCGGCCTTCGCGTCCGCCGGGTTCGGGGCGCCGGCCGTCTTCGCGGTGACGGCGGGGGAGGGGGCGCGGCGGGACGCCTGACCGGGATGCCTGACCGGGGCGCACGACCGGGACGCCTGACGGGAGACGCCTGACCGGGGCGGCCCGATCACCCGTCCGTGGCAAGGGACTTGATCAATGTGTACTCGGTGACGCCCGGCGGGTAGTCCTCCACCGTGGCCACCACCCGGTAGCCCTGCTTGCGGTAGAAGTCCGGGGCCTGGAAGTCCCAGGTCTCCACGCGGCTGCCGACGCAGCCGTGCCGCCGGCGGGCGCTCTCCTCGGCAGCGGTCACGAGCCGCCCGCCGAGTCCCGTGCCGCGGTGCCGTGCGTCGACCCAGAGGAGGCCGACGTGCAGCCACCGGTACTGGACGTGTCCGGTGAGGCCACCCGCCAACTCTCCGTCCACGCCCATGGCGTAGACCTCGAGGGGGACGCTGTCATCGGCGGGGGTGCCGCGCAAGGAGCGCAGTACGGCGGACCGTTCGGAGTTGGTCTCGGTGAGGCGCTGCTCGACCACATCGCGTCGTTCCGCGTCGTTCACTACCTCAATACTGAACATAAAGCTCACGATAAACATCTGGGTCAAGCAGTTTTGCGAATCGGCTTCCGTTGTCGGACCCCGGCCGTACGCTGAGCACAGCGTCGGTGGGGGCCGACGCCGATCAGGGGGCGAGACAGGCAGGTACGTCGCCCGGGGTGGGGTAGTTGTCAGGGCACGGCGGCGGCCGTGCGCGTGCGACGGCTCCGTACCGGGCGCCGTACCCGCACTGCACGCCTCCCCGGATTTGGGGGTGGTTGTGGCACGTATTCGGGTATTGGTGGTCGACGACCACCGTATCTTCGCCGAGTCGCTCGCCGCCGCCCTCGCGGCCGAGCAGGACGTGGACGTCTCGGCGGCCGGCAGTGGGCCGGCGGCGCTGCGCGCTCTGGAGCGCGCGGCGGCGGAAGGGCGGCGTTACGACGTCCTGTTGATCGACGCCGATCTGGGCGCGTCGGCCGTGGAAGCGGCCCGGGTCCCGGAGCAGCGCCGGCCTCCGGGGCGGCCGCCGACGGGTCAGCCCGAGGGTGTGGTGGACGGGATTTCCCTGGTGGCCGGGGTGCGCTCCGGGCATCCGGGGGTGCGCACGGTGGTGCTCGCGGAGCGGGACGACCCGCGCCGGGCGGCGGCGGCGCTCCAGGCCGGGGCCGGCGGCTGGGTGGCGAAGGACTGTTCGCTCTCCCGCCTGCTCGCGGTGATACGAGGTGTGCTGCGGGATGAGACGCATCTGCCGCCCGCCCTGCTGACGGGCGTCCTGCGGGAGCTGACGGCCGCGCGCAAGCACCGCACGGAGAGCGAGCGCCTGGTGGAGTCCCTGACCCCGCGCGAGCGGGAGGTGCTGCGCTGCATGGTGGCCGGGCTCGGCCGGAAGGCCGTGGCCGAACGGCTCTTCCTCTCCCCGCACACGGTGCGGACGCACATGCAGAACGTCCTGGGCAAGCTGGGCGTGCACTCCACGCTCGCCGCCGTCGCGCTGGCCCGCCGGGCCGGGGTCGGCCCGGTCGACCTAGCCGGGGACGTTGTCGAACGGGGCGGTCAACTGGCGTAGCAGGGCCGCAAGTTCCACGCGCTGCGCGGTGGAGAGCTCGGCCAGGATCGCCCGCTCCTGGGCGAGCAGCCCGGCGAGCGCCTCGTCCGCGCGGTCCCGCCCCTCCTCCGTCAGCCGCACCAGGACGCCGCGCCGGTCGTTGGGGTCGGGCTCCCGCCGGACCAGGCCCTTCTTGGCCAGCCGGTCGATGCGGTTGGTCATGGTGCCCGAGGTGACCAGCGTCTGGGTCAGCAACTGCCCGGGGGACAACTGGTACGGCGCGCCCGCGCGCCGCAGCGACGTCAGGACGTCGAACTCCCAGGGTTCCAACTGGTGCTCGGTAAAGGCGATGCGCCGCGCCCGGTCGAGGTGCCGGGCGAGCCTGCTGACCCGGCTCAGGACCTCCAGCGGCTCCACGTCGAGGTCCGGGCGCTCCCGGCGCCACGCTGCGACCAGCCGATCGACCTCGTCCTCCATGAGATCAGTGTAGTGGGTCTGTCGACATGAAGTCTCTTGACATCAAGATACCGGCGGAAGGATGCTGGACGCAGCAGAGTCCTCCACCCTCCTCACCCCCAGGAGGCCCTCATGCCCCACACCCCGACCTGGGACCCACGGCAGTACCTCCGCCACTCGGGCCCCCGCACCCGCCCCTTCCACGATCTGCTGGCCCGCGTCCCCGACCCGCCCGGCCCCGGCCCGGCCCGGATCACCGACCTCGGCTGCGGCCCCGGCAACGCCACCGCGCTGCTCGCCGACCGCTGGCCGGACGCCCTGATCACCGGGCTCGACAACTCCCCCGAGATGCTCCGCGCGGCCGCCGCGCACGCCGGTCCCACCAGCGGCGGCGGCCGGATCTCCTTCGCCGCCGCCGACGCGGCCCACTGGACCCCCGACGGCCCGCTCGACCTGATCATCGCGAACGCCCTGCTCCAGTGGGTGCCGGACCACCCCGCGTCCTTCCCCGCCTGGGCCGGGGCGCTCACCCCCGGAGGCGCCCTCGCCTTCCAGGTGCCCGGAAACCAGAACGCGCCCTCGCACACCCTGATGCGCCGCCTCTGCGACACCCCACGCTGGCGCGGCCGCCTCGCCGGCGCCGCCCGAGGCCCCGTCCACGTCCTCGACCCGGCCGCCTACCTCACCGTGCTCACCGACCTGGGCCTCACCGTCGACGCCTGGGAGACCACCTACACCCACCTGCTCCCCGGCCCCGACCCCGTCCTCGACTGGCTCAAGGGCACCGGCCTCCGCCCCGTCCTCACCGCCCTCGCCGACACCCCCGAGGAGCGGGAGGAGTTCCTCGCCGAGTACGCGGCCCTCCTCCGCGAAGCGTACCCGCCGGGCCCGCACGGGACGGTCTTCCCGTTCCGGCGGATCTTCGTGGTGGCGCGGAAACCGGGGGGTGAGAGGTGATCGTGTGATCACCCTTTCGCGTGAAGAACGCATGGACCGGCCGTGCGGGTCGTTCGGGAGCTCGTAGCGTCCGTGGCGTCGCTTGTGCCGCAATGGAACCCGCGCCCAGACTGAAGGAGGAGGTGCTTCACGATGACCGCACTCGCGCACGAGGTGATCCCGGTGGCGGATGACGAACCGGTGGCCGATCTGGACACGTTTCTGTGGGAGACGTGGAAGGCCATGGATCTCCCCGAGGGCTACCGCGCTGAGATCATCGAGGGGTCCATCGAGGTGTCGCCCACCGGCCGTGTCCGTCACGGCGTTCTGATCAACCGTCTCCGACGCCGCCTTGAGAGCCACCTGGAAGGCGGTGAGCACGCGGTTCACCACGACCTCAACCTCATTCATCAGGGCAAGGTCTGGATCCCCGATCTTTTCATCGCGTCGGCTGATGCAGTGGAGGACTTGGGCCCGACGGAGCTGGGCGTCGCCGTAGCCACTGTCGAAGCCGCTGTCGAGGTCGTATCACCAGGGCGGCGGAATCTGGAGCGCGACCGTGTCCGCAAGCGCCGCGAGTACGCCCGGGCCGAGATCCCGCTCTACATCCTCATCGACGACTTCGACGGCGACGGCGCCGTCGTTCTGCTGACGCAGCCGAACCCCGACAAGGCCGTCTACGAGGACGAGCACCGTGTCCCCTACGGAACCGACGCCGTCATCCCCTCCGGCCCGGCAAAAGGCTTCGCCATCGGCGCGGCGATCACCGCGCCCTGACCGCCCGTCCGCGCTGCCCTCCCGCGCCACTCCGCGGGAGGAGGCGGCTCAGCTCTTGCGGTGGCCCACCAGGCGGGGGCGCTGCTCCAGGCCGTCGAGGCCGTGCCAGGCGAGGTTGACCAGGTGGGCCGCGACCTCGGCCTTCTTGGGCTTGCGGACGTCGAGCCACCACTGGCCCGTCAGGGCCACCATGCCGACCAGGGCCTGCGCGTACAGCGGGGCGAGCTTCTGGTCGAAGCCGCGGGTCTTGAACTCCAGCCCCAGGATGTCCTCCACCTGCGTGGCGATGTCGCTGATCAGCGAGGCGAAGGTGCCCGTCGACTGGGCGACGGGGGAGTCGCGGACGAGGATGCGGAAGCCGTCCGTATACGTCTCGATGTAGTCGAGCAGGGCGAACGCGGCCTGCTCCAGGAGTTCGCGCGGGTGGCCCGCGGTGAGGGCGCCCGTCACCATGTCGAGGAGCTGCCGCATCTCGCGGTCGACGACCACCGCGTACAGCCCCTCCTTGCCGCCGAAGTGCTCGTACACCACCGGCTTGGAGACCCCGGCCTTGGCCGCGATCTCCTCCACCGACGTGCCCTCGAACCCCCGCTCGGCGAAGAGTGTGCGACCGATGTCCAGCAACTGCTCCCGGCGCTCCGCGCCGGTCATCCGCACCCGGCGGGTGCGTCTGGCCCCCTGCGCGGGGGTCAGATCCTTCTTACCGGAGGTTTTGCTGTCGATCGCCACGCCGTCCATCATGCCGCCTGAGCGGCGTCCTTCTGTTCGCCGTCGGCCGCGCGGGCGCTCTCCTCACCGGGCCGCGGCTTGCGCCGCGCCGCGACGCGGCCCGCGCTCGGCCAGCGCACGTCGTACGCCCAGCCGGCCAGCTCGAACCAGCGGATGAGGCGGGCGCTGGAGTCCAGCTGGCCCCGCAGCACCCCGTGCCGCGCCGAGGTCGGGTCGGCGTGGTGCAGGTTGTGCCAGGACTCGCCGCAGGACAGGATCGCCAGCCACCACACGTTCCCGGAGCGGTCCCGGGACTTGAACGGCCGCTTGCCGACCGCGTGGCAGATCGAGTTGATCGACCAGGTCACATGGTGCAGCAGCGCCACCCGGACCAGTGAACCCCAGAAGAACGCCGTCACCGCCCCCTGCCAGGACCACGTCACCAGCCCGCCGACCAGCGGCGGGATCAGCAGGGAGATCGTCGTCCACAGGACGAACGTACGGGAGACCCACCGGATCGCCGGGTCCTTGATGAGGTCCGGCGCGTACTTGTGCTGCGGTGTCTGCTCCTCGTCGAACATCCAGGCGACGTGCGCCCACCACAGGCCCTTCATCAAGGCCGGCACGGTCTCGCCGTAGCGCCACGGGGAGTGCGGGTCCCCCTCGGCGTCGGAGAACTTGTGGTGCTTGCGGTGGTCCGCCACCCAGCGCACCACCGGCCCCTCCACCGCCAGCGAACCCATGATCGCCAGGGCGACGCGCAGCGGCCGTTTGGCCTTGAACGAGCCATGGGTGAAGTAACGGTGGTAACCGATGGTGATGCCGTGGCAGCCGATGAAGTACATCGCCGTCATCAGCCCCAGATCGAGCCAGCTGACCCCCCACCCCCAGGCCAGGGGGACCGCGGCGAGCAGGGCGACGAAGGGGACGGTGATGAACAGCAGCAGCGTGATCTGTTCGATCGAACGCTTGCTGTCACCACCCAGCGTGGCGACGGGGAGCGGGGCCTCCTGGGCCTTCGGCACATCCTCGATCAGGTCGGGGCTTGCAGTCATGGATTCCCTCGTGGGGGTCGGGAGCTGGCTACGGTTCCGTAACCTACGGCAACGTAAGTATGGCAGGGCCCCGGCGGGGGGCAAGAGGGCTGTCGGCCGCCACCGGGCGCGCCGGGTGGCGACCTATGCTGGTGGGCGTCGGACAGCGCGGTCCGCCACCCCTCCAGACGTGCTCGGAAACACCGCTAGGAGCAGCACCTGTGAGCAGTGCCGACCCCACCAGCCTCGAAGCACAAAGCGGCGCCGCACTCCGCGCCGACATCCGCCGCCTGGGCGACCTCCTCGGCGCGACCCTCGTCCGCCAGGAGGGCGAAGAGCTCCTCGCCCTGGTCGAACGGGTCCGGGCGCTCACCCGGACCGACGGCGAGGCCGCCGCCCGCCTGCTGGGGGAGACCGACCCCGAGACCGCCGCCAAGCTGGTCCGCGCCTTCTCCACCTACTTCCACCTGGCCAACGTCACCGAGCAGGTGCACCGTGCCCACGAGCTCGGCGCCCGCCGCGACGCCGAGGGCTCGATCCTGGCCCGTACCGCGGACCAGCTGAAGGACGCCGACCCCGAGCACCTCAAGGAAGCCGTCGAGCACCTCGGCGTCCGCCCCGTCTTCACCGCGCACCCCACCGAAGCCGCCCGCCGCAGTGTCCTCAACAAGCTCCTGCGCATCGCCGAACTCCTGGGCCACCAGGCCACCGGCGAAGGCGAGAAGCGCCGCACCGACCTCCGCCTCGCCGAGAACATCGACCTGCTCTGGCAGACCGACGAACTCCGCGTCGCCCGCCCGGAGCCCACCGACGAGGCCCGCAACGCCATCTACTACCTGGACGAGCTCCACACCGGCGCCGTCGGCGACGTCCTGGAGGACCTGGCCGCCGAGCTCGACCGGGTCGGCGTCCCGCTGCCCGCCACCACCCGCCCGCTCACCTTCGGCACCTGGATCGGCGGCGACCGCGACGGCAACCCCAACGTCACCCCCCAGGTCACCTGGGACGTGCTGATCCTCCAGCACGAGCACGGCATCACCGACGCCGTCGAGCTCGTCGACAAGCTCCGCGTCGCCCTCTCCAACTCCATCCGCAACAGCGGCGCCACCGAGGAACTGCTCGCCTCCCTCCAGCGCGACCTCGAACTCCTCCCGGAGATCAGCCCCCGCTACAAGCGCCTCAACGCCGAGGAGCCCTACCGGCTCAAGGCCACCTGCATCCGCCAGAAGCTCCTCAACACCCGCGAGCGCCTGGCCCACAACACCCCCCACCAGGAAGGCCGCGACTACCTCGGCACCGCCGACCTCCTCGCCGACCTCCAGCTCATCCAGGACTCGCTGCGCGCCCACCGCGGCGGCCTCATCGCCGACGGCCGGCTGGAGCGCGCCCTGCGCACCCTCGCCGCGTTCGGCCTCCACCTCGCCACCATGGACGTCCGCGAGCACGCCGACGCCCACCACCACGCCCTCGGCCAGCTCTTCGACCGGCTCGGCGAGGAGTCCTGGCGCTACGCCGACATGCCGCGCGAGTACCGCCGCAAGCTCCTCGCCAAGGAACTGCGCTCCCGCCGCCCGCTCGCCCCCAGCCCGGCCCCGCTCGACGCGGCCGGCGCCAAGACCCTCGGCGTCTTCCACACCGTCCGCGAGGCCCTGGACCGCTTCGGCCCCGAGGTCGTCGAGTCGTACATCATCTCCATGTGCCAGGGCGCCGACGACGTCTTCGCCGCCGCCGTCCTCGCCCGCGAAGCCGGGCTGATGGACCTGCACGGCGGCTGGGCGAAGATCGGCATCGTCCCGCTGCTGGAGACCACCGACGAGCTCCGCGAAGCCGACCGGATCCTCGACGACATGCTCGCCGACCCCTCCTACCGGCGGCTCGTCGCCCTCCGCGGCGACGTCCAGGAGGTCATGCTCGGCTACTCGGACTCCTCCAAGTTCGGCGGCATCACCACCAGCCAGTGGGAGATCCACCGCGCCCAGCGCCGGCTGCGCGACGTCGCCCACCGCTACGGCGTCCGGCTGCGGCTCTTCCACGGCCGCGGCGGCACCGTCGGCCGCGGCGGCGGCCCCACCCACGACGCGATCCTCGCCCAGCCCTGGGGCACCCTCGACGGCGAGATCAAGGTCACCGAGCAGGGCGAGGTCATCTCCGACAAGTACCTGATCCCGGCCCTCGCCCGGGAGAACCTCGAACTGACCGTCGCCGCCACCCTCCAGGCGTCCGCCCTGCACACCGCGCCCCGCCAGTCCGACGAGGCGCTCGCCCGCTGGGACGCGGCCATGGACACGGTCTCGGACGCGGCACACGGCGCGTACCGGCGGCTCGTCGAGGACCCCGACCTGCCCGCCTACTTCTTCGCCTCCACCCCCGTGGACCAGCTCGCCGAACTCCACCTCGGCTCCCGCCCGTCCCGCCGCCCCGACTCCGGCGCCGGCCTCGACGGACTTCGGGCCATCCCCTGGGTCTTCGGCTGGACCCAGTCCCGGCAGATCGTCCCCGGCTGGTACGGCGTCGGCTCCGGCCTCAAGGCCGCCCGCGAGGCCGGGCTCGACACGGTCCTGGAGGAGATGCACGAGCGCTGGCACTTCTTCCGCAACTTCCTCTCCAACGTGGAGATGACGCTCGCGAAGACCGATCTGCGCATCGCGCGGCACTACGTCGACACGCTCGTGCCCGACGAGCTCAAGCACGTCTTCGAGACGATCGAGGCCGAGCACGAGCTGACCGTGCAGGAGGTGCTGCGCATCACGGGCGAGCGCGAACTCCTCGACTCCAACCCCGTGTTGCGGCAGACGTTCCACATCCGCGACGCCTACCTCGACCCGATCTCCTACCTCCAGGTGACGCTGCTGCACCGGCAGCGGGAGGCGGCGGCCCGGGGGGAGGAGCCCGATCCGCTGCTGGCCCGGGCGTTGCTGCTCACGGTGAATGGTGTGGCGGCGGGGTTGCGCAACACGGGGTGAGGCCGTGGCGGGGCGCCTGCGGCGGGCGGCGCCCCGGTCCCACCCCTTCGCCGATTCCTGGGGGCAAGCCCCCAGACCCCCTTTTCGCGGCTTCGCCGCTCGTCCTCGAACTCCCCCAGAGGGGGCACCCCCTCTGGGGGAGTTCGAGGACAACCGCGCGGAGCGCGGTTTCGGGGATGCGGGGGCGCAGCCCCCGCAAGAAACGGTGAAAGGGCGGGACCGGGGCACATCCCCCTACGAGTTGTACGTGCTCTGAGCCCGCTCCAGCCCATCCACGATCAGTGACTCGACCGCGTCCGCGGCCCGGTCCACCTCGAAGGCGAGATCCTTCCGCTCGGCGGAAGAAAAATCCTTCAGCACGAAGTCGGCGACCTGCATCCGCCCCGGCGGCCGCCCGATCCCGAACCGCACCCGGCAGTAGTCGGCCCCCATCGCCTTGGTGATCGACTTCAGACCGTTGTGCCCGTTGTCGCCCCCGCCCAGCTTCAGCCGCAACTGCCCGAAGTCGATGTCCAGCTCGTCGTGCACCGCGACGATCCGCTCGACCGGCACCTTGTAGAAGTCGCGCAGCGCGGCCGTCGGCCCGCCGGACAGGTTCATGAAGGACATCGGCTTGGCGATCACGACGCGGCGGCTCGACGGGCCGGGCGGGCCGAGCCGCCCCTCCACGACCTGGGCGCGAGCCTTGTGCGCCTTGAACTTCGCGCCGATCCGCTCCGCGAGCAGGTCGGCGACCATGAAGCCCACGTTGTGCCGGTTGCCCGCGTACTCGCCGCCGGGGTTGCCCAGGCCCACGATCAGCCAGGGGCCCGTGCTCGTGGCGTCCGTCGTCGTCATCCGCATAACTCCTTCATACACAGACCGCCGCCCCGCTCCGGGTCAGGAGCGGGGCGGCGGCCGGAGGAAAGTGAGGCTCAGCGCGAGGCTCAGGCCTCGGCGCCCTCGGCGGCCTCGTCCGCCGGAGCGGCCTGGCCGGCGACGACGTGCAGGACGACCGCGTCGGCGTCCACGGCCAGCTCGACACCGGCCGGCAGGACGACGTCCTTGGCGAGGACGGAGGCACCGGCCTCCAGGCCCGCGATGGAGACGACGACGGCCTCGGGGATGTGGGTGGCCTCGGCCAGGACCGGCAGGGCGGTCAGGGTGTGCTCGAGCAGGTTGCCGCCGGGGGCCAGGTCACCCTCGGTCTGGACCGGAATCTCGACGGTGACCTTCTCGCCGCGCTCGACGACCAGCAGGTCGACGTGCTCCAGGAAGCCCTTCAGCGGGTCACGCTGGACCTGCTTGGGGATGACGAGCTCGTCGCGGCCCTCGATGTCCAGGGAGAGCAGGACGTTGGGGGTCTTGAGCGCCATCATCAGGTCGTGGCCCGGGAGGGACACGTGGACGGGCTCGCCACCGTGGCCGTAGATGACGGCGGGAACCTGGTTGGCGCGGCGGATGCGGCGGGCGGAGCCCTTGCCGAACTCGGTGCGGACGGCGGCGGCGAGCTTGATCTCGGCCATGGTGCACTCCTCGGAGGTCGTGTGCGGACAGGGTCACCCGGCCCACGAACGGCCTGCTACGAAGAGCGCGTCGATAACGGACCGCCACACCGAGACGAAAACGGTGCGGCCTCCCTCGCCGAGCAACTCCAGGAGTCTACCCGGCGCGGGAGGCCGCACCGAAATCGATCTACGACGACCGTCAGGCCTGCTCGTCGAAGAGGCTCGTCACCGAACCGTCCTCGAAGACCTCGCGGACGGCGCGGGCGATCGTCGGGGCGATCGACAGCACCGTGATCTTGTCGAGCTCCAGCTCGTCCGGGGTCGGCAGGGTGTTGGTGAACACGAACTCGCTGACCTTGGAGTTCTTCAGCCGGTCCGCGGCCGGGCCGGAGAGCACACCGTGGGTGGCGGTGACGATGACATCCGCGGCACCGTGGGCGAACAGGGCGTCCGCCGCGGCGCAGATGGTGCCACCGGTGTCGATCATGTCGTCCACCAGTACGCAGACACGATCCTTCACGTCACCGACGACCTCGTGCACCGTGACCTGGTTGGCGACATCCTTGTCGCGGCGCTTGTGGACGATCGCCAGCGGGGCGCCGAGCCGGTCGCACCAGCGGTCGGCGACGCGCACGCGGCCGGCGTCCGGGGAGACGACGGTCAGCTTGTCGCGGTCGACCTTGGCGCCCACGTAGTCCGCCAGGATCGGCAGCGCGAACAGGTGGTCCACCGGGCCGTCGAAGAAGCCCTGGATCTGGTCGGTGTGCAGGTCGACCGTGAGGAGACGGTCGGCACCGGCCGTCTTCATCAGGTCGGCGATGAGGCGGGCCGAGATGGGCTCGCGGCCGCGGTGCTTCTTGTCCTGACGGGCGTAGCCGTAGAACGGCAGGATCACGGTGATGCTCCGCGCGGAGGCCCGCTTCAGAGCGTCGATCATGATCAGCTGTTCCATGACCCACTTGTTGATGGGAGCCGTGTGGCTCTGCATCAGGAAGCAGTCGGCGCCGCGCGCGGACTCCTGGAAGCGGACGTAGATCTCACCGTTGGCGAAGTCGAAGGCCTTGGTCGGGACCAGGCCGACGCCCAGCTGATGCGCGACCTCCTCGGCAAGCTCGGGGTGGGCGCGGCCGGAGAAGAGCATCAGCTTCTTCTCGCCGGTCGTCTTGATCCCGGTCACAGCACAGTCTCCTTGGATGTCGCATTGTGTGCGCTTATCACGGTACGCCCCGTTCGGCGCTGCCGTTGTCAGGTCACTGCTCCCCGTCGTGCTCCTGGAGAGCGGCGGAAGCGGCCTGTGCGGCGGCGCTTCCCGGGCGCTTTCGAGCCACCCAGCCCTCGATATTCCGCTGCTGACCGCGTGCGACAGCGAGCGAACCCGGGGGCACATCCTTGGTGATGACGGAGCCGGCGGCGGTGTACACGCCGTCCCCGATCGTGACCGGAGCCACAAACATGTTGTCGCTGCCGGTGCGGCAGTGCGAGCCGATCGTCGTGTGGTGCTTGTTCACACCGTCGTAGTTCACGAAGACGCTCGCGGCGCCGATGTTGGTGTGGTCGCCGATCGTCGCGTCGCCCACATAGGAGAGATGCGGCACCTTCGTGCCCTCGCCGACCTCGGCGTTCTTCATCTCCACATACGCGCCGGCCTTCGACTTGCGGCCGAGCCTCGTCCCGGGCCGCAGATAGGCGTACGGGCCGACCAGGGCCCCCTCGCCGACCACCGCGCCGTCGGCCACCGAGTTGTCCACCCGGGCGCCGGCCGCGACCGTGGTGTCCGTCAGCCGCGTGTTCGGCCCGACCTCCGCACCGGTGGCCACATGCGAGGCACCCAGCAGCTGCGTCCCCGGGTGCACCAGCGCGTCCGCCTCGAACGTCACCGTGACGTCCACCCACGTCGTCGCCGGGTCCACGACCGTCACACCGGCCATCATCGCGTCGTGCAGCAGCCGCTCGTTGAGCAGCCGGCGGGCCTCCGCCAGCTGGACGCGGTTGTTGATGCCCAGGATCTCCCGGTGGTCGCCGGCGACCGCCGCGCCCACCCGGTGCCCGGCCTCGCGCAGGATCCCCAGCACGTCGGTGAGGTACTCCTCGCCCTGGCTGTTGTCCGTCCGCACCTTGCCCAGCGCGTCCGCCAGCAGCCGGCCGTCGAACGCGAACACCCCGGAGTTGATCTCGCGGATCGCCCGCTGCTCCTCGGTGGCGTCCTTGTGCTCGACGATCTCGGTCACCGCACCCGTCGCGGCGTCCCGGACGATCCGCCCGTACCCCGTCGAGTCCGGCACCTCGGCCGACAGCACGGTCACCGCGTTGCCGTCGGCGGCGTGCGTCTCGGCCAGGCGCCGCAGGGTGGCGCCGGTGAGCAGCGGGGTGTCACCGCAGACGACGATCACGGTGCCGTCGGGGCGGATGCCCTCGCGGGACAGCTCCTCCAGGCCCATGCGCACCGCATGCCCGGTGCCGTTCTGCTCCAGCTGGACGGCGGTGCGGACGCCGGGGTCGATCTCGCCGAGGTGCGCCGACACCTGCTCCCTGGCGTGCCCGACGATCACGACGAGCTGCTCCGGCTCCAGCTCGCGCGCGGCGGCGACGACGTGCCCGACGAGGGACCGGCCGCAGATCGAGTGCAGGACCTTGGGGGTCGCCGACTTCATGCGGGTGCCCTCACCCGCTGCGAGAACGACGACGGCTGCCGGGCGGTTGGCGCTCACGGGTGTGCCCTTCGGCTTCGGGGTTACGAGGGGGTGACACCCGCAGGATACCGGTGCGTAGAAGGGCCGGAACGCGGACGGGTCCTGACCTGGGCGGTCAGGACCCGTGATGAATGCTCCCCCGCCAGGACTCGAACCTGGACAAGCGACTCCAAAGGTCGCCGTGCTGCCGATTACACCACAGGGGACAGCTAACAGGATCAAAACGGACTGTTCGCCAGGTGATCCTGTTTGACCCCCAACACTATGCCGTACCACCAGCCCTCGATGCGACGGTATAGGTCGGCGCCCTGGAGGACCTGCACCACGAGGCAGCCGCGGTAGTCGGAGCCTGTGTTCTTGCGGACGGTTTTCGGGTTGTGCCGCTTCAGGGTCGTCTTGCACAGGCTCGGTACGTCGACCCCCACCAGCTTCGCCCAGTACGCCTCCGCGGCCGCCACATCAGCGGACTCATGAATCATCACGCGGTATTGGACGCGGTCCGGTCCGATCCCCAGGAGGGCGAGCCATGCCCGGTAGACCTGGATCACGCCCGGATCGCTGTTGACGAAGTGGACGGCCTCCCGCACCTGGTACGGCTTGCTCTTGGCACCCTCGGCCCAGTAGAGCCCGATTCCGATGAGGAACAGCTCGCGCTCCGTCATCTGCCCGATCTCGCAGGCGGCGTCCAGCCTCGTCCGGATGCGCTTGGCTGCGACCTCCCGCCGATGAGGCTCCCACCTGGCCTCCCGCATCGCGTGCAGTTGTTCCGCAGTCTTCCGGGGCTTGGGGAGGTCCCGCACCCACAAAGACACCGAACTCTTCGCGACCCCTAGCTCTGCCGTGATCTCGTCGTACGTCTTTCCGGCGAGCCTCAAGGCTCTGGCCTCCTCCCGGAGCGCGTCCTTCGCCCGGGGCCGCTTGGTCCACTCCGGTGCCGGCTCGCCACGCAGCAGCCTGGTGAGCAGGTCGTGACTTCCGATGCCGAGCCTTTCGCCGATGCGGCGTGTACTGAGCCCCTCCCGGCGCAGGGCGACTGCTCGCGAGCGCAACTCTTCGAACGTCGCGTCACCGCCCCGGGGGCCGTCGGTCGTCGCGCTGTCACCATCGTCCGGTGCCTCTGTCATGTGAGCAGAGTGCCGTCATCGTCGGCCGGTTCCGGCGAATGTCTGAGCGATTCACCAGTTCGAGCGAAATGGGCGGATATTCGCTTCCGCTTCTGTCGTTTGCGTGCTGCTGTCATTTTTCGAAAACCGTTGGCCTGCCCCCGTAGTCTGGGTGGTATGACCACAACGGGGGCAATCACGGAGGCGGGCGCCCGGGGCGCGCCCGCGGGGCCGTGGTGGTGGGCCAGGCGGCGGGGCATGGTGCTGGACGTCGTCCTGGCGTTGATGTCGGTGATCGAGTGCGCCTTCGAGGGGCTCTCGTTCGCGCACGAGGTGGGGGCTCCGGGGGTGCTCGGAGCGCTGGCGGGGATACCGGTCGGCGGCGCGCTGCTGGTGCGCCGGAAGTGGCCGGCGGCGGTGGTGCTGGTGTCGATCGCCGTCACCCCGGCCGAGATGGGCCTTCTGCTCGGGATCGTCGGGCTCTACACCCTCGCCGCGGCGGACGTGCCGCGGCGGATCGTCGTCGTCCTCACGGTGGCCTCCATGGCCGGGACGCTGCTCGTCTCCGCCGCCCGGTTCCACCGCGACGCCACGGCCTCGGGCCTGCAGTCGAGCCTGGTCACGGCGGTCCTCTTCTCCTCCGTCATGGCCCTGGGGCTGACGGCGCCGCCGTTGCTCCTCGGCCTGTACGTGGGTGCCCGCCGCAGGCTGGTGGAGAGCCTGCGCGAACGGGCCGACGGACTGGAGCGGGAGCTGTCGCTGCTGGCCGAACGGGCCGAGGAGCGCGCCGAATGGGCCCGCAGCGAGGAGCGGACGCGGATCGCCCGTGAGATGCACGACGTGGTGGCGCACCGGGTCTCCCTGATGGTGGTGCACGCGGCGGCGCTCCAGGCGGTGGCTCTGAAGGACCCGGAGAAGGCGTCCCGGAACGCCGAGCTCGTCGGCGACATGGGCCGGCAGGCGCTGACCGAACTGCGCGAGATGCTCGGCGTGCTGCGTGCCAAACCCGACGGCGCGGCCGAACCGGCGGCGGCGCAGGAGCCCGAGCGGCTCGCGGCGGTGGCAGCGGCGGCCTCGGCGCGGGTGCGGCGGTCCGCCGACGCCCTGGCCACCGGCGGCGCGGGCGGGCCGCGCCTCGTCCAACTCGCGGATCTGGTGGGGCAGTCGCGGCAGGCGGGGATGGCCGTCGAGTTCTCGATCGAGGGCGAGCACCGCACGTACGCCGCCCGGGTGGAGAGCACCGCGTACCGCGTGGTGCAGGAGGCCCTGACCAACGTCCACAAGCACGCGCCCGGGGCCGCGGCCCGGGTGCGCGTCGCGCACCGGGAGGGCGAGGTGGCCCTCCAGGTGGAGAACGGGCCGTCGGGCGGCGGGACGGACGCCGGGCTGCCGAGCGGCGGCAACGGCCTCGTGGGCATGCGGGAGCGGGTGACGGCGCTGGGCGGCGTGTTCGTCTCCGGGCCCACGGACCGGGGCGGGTTCCGCGTCTCGGCCGTGATCCCGGACGCGGTGGAGGCGGCGGACGCGGCGTGACCATCAGCCCGTCCGGCGTCTGAGGATCTGGGGGCGCAGCCGCGATGCGGGGGTCCGGGGGCTCTGCCCCGGGAAACGGCGAAGGGGCGGGGCTGGGGCACAGCCGCCCGCAGGGTGCGCCCCTGCGTCGCCGCTCAGCCGCCTCAGCCGCCTCAGCCGCTTCAGCCGCCGAACGTGAGCCGAGCCGGTCGCGTCCCCGTCACCAGCGCCCCGATCGCGTGATCGATGTCGGAGCCGAGGAACCAGTCACCGGTGTGGTCCAGGCTGTACACCCGCCCGTGGGCGTCGATGGTGAGGAGCGCCTGCCCGTCGAGTTCCTGCCCGAGCGGGCAGACCTCGGTGCCGAGCGCGCGGCCGAGGTCGGCGACGGTCCGGGCGAGGTGCAGGCCGTGCAGCGGGTCGATGTGGAACGGGGTCGGCGCGATGTGCTTGCCCGCGCCCGGCCCCGCGACGCGCAGTCCGCCGAACTCGGCCCACGCCTCGACGGCGGCGGGGAAGACGGTGTGCCGGTGTCCGGCGGGCGACACATGGGCGCGGAGGGCGTCGGCCCACTTCTCGGCGGCCTTGATGTCCCAGCGGCCGGGCTGCCAGCCCGCCTCGCGCAGGGCGGCGTCGACGGCGACGGGGAACCGGGTGGCTGCGGTGCGGTCGAAAGCGCGCATGGAGGTCAGGGCCTGCCTCGTTCCGTGGTGGTGGGGTCGATGGCGCGGACGCCGAAGTGGGCGAGGAGCGCGGTACAGGACCGGCAGGGCGGGGCGTAGGCGCCGTGCCGGGGATCGCCGTCCTCGCGGATGTGCCGGGCGGTGATCTTCGACTGCTTGAGCGCGCGGCGGGCCTCGCCGTGGGTGAGCGGTTTGCGGGAGGCACGTTTGCCGCGGCCCGCCTCGTGGGTGGTGAGGAAGCGGGTGAGGAGCAGCGCCTCGGGGCAGCGGCCGGTGAAGCGCTCGCGGCGGTCGCTGGTGAGCGTGTCCAGGAAGTCCTGCACCAGGGGGTGCAGGGCGGGCGGCTGTTCGGCCTTGCCCGCGGTGCAGGTCAGCGTGGTGCCGCGGACGGAGAGTGCGGCGGCGACGGCGGGCAGGATGCCGTCGCGGCGATGGAGCAGTACGGGTGGACGGTCGGCGTCCTCGGTGGTGCTCCAGCTGAGCCGGGGGTCGCCGGGCGCGGCGGTCCGTCCGTCGGCGCTCCCGGTCAGGGGTTGGTGGTCCTGCGTCGTGTGCATGGTGGTTCTTCCCTCCCTGCAATCCCCCTGTTGCGGGGATCAGCCTGCCAAACGGGGTGGTGGGAGTGGAAGGCAGGGCGGTGTTGCGCGTGCCTGGTGTGACGGAATAGGTGAGAGGGACGCGAGTCGTGGCACGGGGGTGAGGCGGTCGCGGTGTGGGGGTTTGCCGGGGCGTGAGGGGTTTCTGCGGTTCTCCCGGGTCCGGTGCGGTCGGTCGTGTTCCGGCCGGGCGTCTTCGGGCCTGACGTCTTCGGGCCTGACGTCTTCGGCGGGCGTACGCGTCCGGGGCCGGCGTGCGCTCCGGCCGCGTACGCGTACGCCCGGGCGCTCCGTCGCGTACGGCGGCCCTCCCCGGCGGAGGCCGGAACCCGGGCCGGTGGCGCGGGCGTTCTCCGGCGGGGAACGTCCTCCCCACCCACGGGCGAGGAGCCGTCTTGCGGCACCGCATAGGCTGTCCGTCACGAGGCCGTCCCGGCCGTGGGATCCGTCACCCCGCCGCCGGGACCGCGAACGTCGCAGAACACGCCAGCCAAGCAGGGGGCATCCGCCATGACGACAGGTCGGCTCGGGCAGCAGGCCGCGCCACCGAACACGGCCTACGCCGGGCAGGTCGTGCACTTCCCGGACCCCGTCCGGCACGGCCGTTACCCCCAGGGTGTGCGGGTGGACGAGGACGGGTACCCCGACTTCTCCCCGTACGCCCGGGCCGCCGCCGAGATCGCGGACCCGCCGGAGGGCTTCGGCGTGGACGAACTGCGGCTGACCGACTACGTCTCCGCCAACGCCGCGCTGCACGCGGAGGGCCACGAACTCTGGGCGAGCCTGCACCCGGTGGCCACCCCGCACGGCTGGACCTGGCACCACGTGGCCGGAACGCGCCGGCTGGAGCTGGTGCCGGCCGAGGTGAAGGCGCTGCTGCGGCACCACGGCGGGCTGGCGACGGCCGCCGTGGACCAGGAGAAGCGCGGCACCCGGCCGCTCCAGGAGACCCGGCCGGTGCACTTCGCGCTCCCGCAGCGGGAACTGGCCGTGACGGAGGAGCAGGTGCAGGGCGTCGAGGAGGACCTCGGCTACCGGCTGCCCGGCGCCTACCGGGCGTTCCTCAAGGCGGCCGGCGGCTGCGCCCCGGTGGGCGCCGCGCTCGACGCGGAGCTCGGACTGCTGCTGGACCAGCCGTTCTTCACCGTCCGCGAGGAGGCGGCGGTCAATGACCTCGTCTACGTCAACAAGTGCCTGCGCGACCACTTCACCAAGGACTACCTCGGGGTGGCCTTCGTGCAGGGCGGTGTGCTGGCGGTCAAGGTGAAGGGCGAGGCGACGGGTTCGGTCTGGTTCTGCCCGTACGACGACGCCCGCGACCAGGACGGCTGGACGGTGCAGGAGCGGGTGGAGCGGCTGCTGCTGCCCTGTGGTGAGGACTTCGACGCCTTCCTGTCCCGGCTGGCGGGCGGACCGCCCGAGCTGGAGACGGTGGCGAACCTGATGGTCGACGGCGGCTTCGCGTACGCCGTCCCGGTGGAGGGATGAGCGCGGTGGTGACCTTCGCGCAGGCTCAGGAGCGCGCGGAGCGCTGGGTCAACGGCGACGTTCCGGCGTATCTGCACCGCGAGGTGAAGGTGCGCGAGTTCGACCTGGGCTTCGTCGCCTGGGCCGAGGACCGCGAGGGCGTGGCCTCCACGGACAGCGCCCGCTCGCGGCTGGTGATCGCGCGCGACAGCGGGGAGACCACGCTGTGGCCCGGGCTGCCGGTCGGCGAGGTGATCCGGCGGTACGAGGAGGAGTACGGCACCGCGGCCGAGCCGGCGCCGGTGGCGGACGAGCCGCCGCGGCGGGTGGACCTGAACGCGACGTCGTTCCTGCTGAGCCCGCCGCAGTGGCTCCAGGACGCGGCCGACGCGATGGGCATCCCGGACCGCAAGCGCGAGCGGGAGCCGGAGCGGGACTCCGCGGTGGGGCGGGACGGGGAGGGCGTGCCGGCGCCGCGGTCCGGCGTCGCCGGCTCGAATGACACGTCGGGCGGGGCGAGCGGGCCGGGCGTGACGGCTGCGTCGGGCGTGCCGGGTGCGCCGGGCACGTCCGGTGTGCCGGGTGCTTCCGGCGGTACGTCCGGCGGGGGCTCCGCCGGTGCTACGGGCCCGGACGGGCCGGCGTCGAGCGCGTCCGGAGGGACGGGCTCCGGGGCGGCCGCTCCCGCTTCTGCTCCTCCTCCTGCTTCCGCTTCCGTGTCGGGCGGTACGTCTGAGGCGCTCGGTGCATCCGGTGCATCCGGTGCTCCCAGGGCGGACGAGGCCCCGGGCCGGACAGCGCCCGCCTCCACCCCCTCTCCTTCCCCTTCTCAGGCGCCGGCCCCCGAGCCCGTCTGGGCGGGTGCCGACGTCTCGACGCGTACGGACGACGACACCGGGAACCTGCCGGCGACCGTCCTCGCGCCGGCGCTGTCCGGTTCGGACGCCGACGACGCGCCTCCGCCGGGCGTGCGGCCGGACGCGAAGACCGAGCTGATGCCCGGGGGCAGTTCGCTGCCGCGAACGCGGCTCGCCCCCGCGATCGAGGAGCCCGGCGGCCCGCGTCCGGCGCCGGGCGCCCCGGCCGTACCGCCGGCCGCGCCCGGCCCCGTCGTCCCGCCGCAGGCACCGCATGTGCCGCCCACGGGCCCGGCCGCGCCGCCGCCCGCTCCGCCGGTCGCTCCCAACGCGCCTGCGGGCGATGGTGGTTCAGGCCGTCAGGCGCCCGCGGGTGGGTCGGCCGCCTACGCGGCGACGATGCTCGCGACGCCGGGCACGCCCGGGATGCCGGGTGCGCCCGGTGGCCCGGCGGGTCCTGGCGCCGCGCCGGCCGCGTCCACCCCGTCCGGCCCTGGAGCGGGCCCGTCCGCCTCGGGCGTCCCGCCCGTACCGGCCGCGCCTGCGGCCCCCGGCGTACCCCCTGCGCAGCCGGGGACGCCGCCGGGTGGTGTGCACGCCGCCGCGACGATGCTCGCCGGGGCCAACGTGCCGGGGGCCCCGAACGTACCCGCCGCACCGGGAGCCCCCGGAGCCCTGGCCGCACCGAACTCCCCCGGCGCACCGGGTGGTTCCACGCCCCCGGGAGCCCCCGGAGGTCCCGGCGTGCACCCGCCGGCCGCCCCCGGCACCCCGGGCGCCGCCCCCGGCACCCCGGGCGCCGCCCCCGGCGCCGTCGCGCCGGCCCCGCACGCGCCCGGCGCGCCCGGAGCCCCGGGCGCCCCGGCGGGCGGCGTGCACGCCGCGGCGACGATGCTCGCGAGCCCCGGCGCGCCGGGTGTCCCGCCGGTGCCCAACGCCCCGCGGCAGCCCGGTGGTTACGGTTATCCGCAGTCGCCGGCCGGCGTCCCGACCGTCGGCCCCGGCTATATGGCCGTCCTCCGCTACCGCGCCCAGGACGGCTCGGAGCAGCAGGTCATCCGGCGCAGCGCGCCGGGCACCCCGCACCCGGAGTGGCAGATCCTGCACGAGCTGCGGTCGATGAACGTGCCGCCGCAGCAGGTGCTGGAGCTCCACACCGAGCTGGAGTCCTGCGACCTGCCGGGCGGTTACTGCGCGCGGATGGTTCGCGAGACCTGGCCGCAGGTGCGCGTCAGCCACACCGCGGCGTACGGCAGCGACCACGCCGGCCGCCAGCAGGGCGTACGCCACCTGCTGGAGCACCAGGGCGAGCTGCATCAGGTCGCCGGCGCCCCCGCCCGTCCGGCCCCGAACCGGGTGCCGCTGCCGCAGCCGCACCAGGTGCGCCCGGCCCCGCCGGCCGCGGTCGAGGCCATCGCGCAGGAACTGCTGGAATCGTTCGGTCCGCAGGGCGTCTTCCGCTTCGACCAGCGCGCCGTGTCCCGGCAGGGCGTGCCGGACGTGGTGGCGCAGACGCTGGTGTGGGCGGGGCTGCCGGCCGACTTCGGGCCGTTCTTCTGGGCGCAGGCCCAGCCGGGCCGCCCGGTGCCGACGCTCGCGGAACTGGCGGTCGAGCGCGGGGTCCAGCCGGCGTCGGACGCCGGTTCGTACCTGGTGATGGGCAGCGACTTCGGACGGCAGCTCTGCGTCCAGTACGGTACGGCGCACATCGTGGCCGTCCCGCTGGAGGCGGGCCCCGACGGGCGCCCGGCCGCGCCGCAGTTCGTCAACACGAGCCTTCCCCAGTTCGTACGCTCTTTGGCGTTGCTCGGGCGCATGTGGCGCTGGCGCTACGGCTTGACGCCGGAGCAGGCGGGGCGCTGGACCGTGGACTTCCAGGACCAGATCGCCGCGCTGGACCCGGTGGCCTTCTCGTCGCCGGAGAACTGGTGGGCGGTGCTGCTGGAGCAGATGTGGGACGGTCTCTTCTAGCGGCCGGCCGGGATTCGACGGCGGCAGGGCGCTCGGCCCCGCGCACGGGGGACCGGGCGCTCTGCGCTGTCGGTCGGCGCATCCTTGACAGAACAACCAGGCGGAGTGTCGTGTTTTGGGCACTTCCCTCGTGCGGGAATGATGTGCGCCTGACCGCGTCGCAGACCGGGTTTCCGGATATAAGGGGCTACAAGCATGAGTGCATCGGTGTCACCTGACGGTTTCACTGTCGTACGAGGCCGCGGCTACCGGCCTGACCAGGTTGAGCGCGCCCTCGCCGAGTTCGCGCGGCAGCGCGACACCTCCTGGGAGCGCGCGGCGCGGCTCACCGTCCTCGCGCGGGAGATGGAGGACGAGGTCCAGCGCCTCCGGCAGGTGGTGGCGCAGTTGCCCCCGCAGACGTACGAGACGCTGGGGCCGCGCGCCCAGGGCCTGATCGCCACCGCTGAGGCGGAGGCGCTCGGCCTGAAGGAGCGGACCGACGCCGAGGCCGCCGAGATGCACGACGCGGCGGGCGCCTACGCCCGTAAGGTCCGCGACGCCGCCCACGAGTATCAGGTCGAGGTGCGGGCCGAGGCCGAGGAGTGGGCCCGGCAGGCGCAACTCGCGGCCCAGACGGTCGCGGACGAGCTCCGCGCGACGGCCCGCCAGGACGCCAAGCAGTGGCGCGCCGACGCCGAGGCGGCCCTTCAGGAGATGCGCGAGCGCGCCGCCACGATGCTCGCCGACCAGGAGAAGGAGCACGCCGAGCGCTGGGACGCGGCGGGCCGCGAGGACGCCGAGCGCGAGGCCGCGATGGACGCGCGGGTGGCCGCGATGGAGGAGTACGCGCGGTCGACGCTCAACGAGGCGCAGCGCCGCTACGCGGACGCCGAGGAGGCGGCGCGGCACGGCCAGGAGGACGCGGAGGCGCAGGCCGCGTCGCTGATCGCACAGGCCCGGGTGCGGGAGGAGCGGATCGCCCGGGAGACAGAGCGGGTGCTCCGGGAGCACGAGGAGCGGCGCGAGGAATTGCGATCGCACATGGCCCATGTGCGGCACAGCCTCGCCGCCCTGACGGGCAAGCCGGTGGCCGAGGACCCGGCGCTCGGGGACTGAGCGGCCGTACGTCCCGTCCTCCGCGGGATGGGGTGGACGGGACGTACGGGGTGGTGGCCCGGCCTCGGGTCAGCCGGTGGTGCGGGTGGCCCTGGGGCTCGGGGAGGCGGAGGCGGGTGCGCCCTTCTTGCCGCTGCCCTTGGTGTCCTTCTTGTCGCCCTTGCCGGTGTCCTTGCCCTTGTCGCCGGGCTGGCCGGACTCGGTGGGCTCGCCGGGCTTGGGGGTGACGGTCAGGGGCAGGGAGAGCCGGACGTTGTCGCCGGTGGTGAGGAGAAGGGTGAAGCTGCCCTTCCGGTCGTCGGCGAAGAGCGGCGGCAGATCCACCTGGCCGTCGTCGCCTGTGGTGACCGTCCACGTCCGGAGTCGATTGCCGCCGTCCTTGAAGTACGGACCGGTCTTCGCCACCTTGTCGTCCGCGAAAACGGTCGCCGTGATCTTCACCTTGGCCAGCGGTTTGCGGTCGGCGTTGGCCTGGATGCGGATTTGCCCGAAGGAGGCACCCGCGTGGGCCGACAGGGGCGTGTTGCCGGGCCGGACGATCTCGTCGGCCTTGGGCGTCGTCGGTGGCGTGACGACCGCGGTGAAGCCGACGGCCGTACTGCCCCGGTCGCCGATGGTCGCGCGGACCATGTACTTCCCGGGGTTGTCGCCCGCGGCCAGGCCCGTCACGGTGGCCAGGCCGTCCTTGCCGGTGGTGGCGTTGATGATCGGGCCGTCGGGGAAGTGCGGGCCGTCGTCTCCGATGACCTCGAACTGCACCCGGGTGCCCGTGACGGGCTTCCCGTCGGCGGTGAGCGCGCGCACCGTCAGGGGACCGAAGTCCTTGCCGGCTTCGGCCGTCAGTTCCTTGTCGCCCTTGCGCTCCAGGCGGGACGCTGTGGCCGGCGGCTTCGGCTTGTGGTCCCCGGGCTTGTCCTTGTCCCCGCCGGGCTTGTCCTTGTCACCCGGCTTGTTCTGGTCAGGCTTCGGCTTGGGCGTGCTCGGTGTCGTGTTCCCCGACGTGGGCCGGGACGGCGTGGTGCCAGACGTGCCGGGAGTGGTGGGCACGGTCGGCACGGACGGCGTCGTCGGAATCGTCGGCAGCGTGCTGCCACCCGACGGCGACCCGACGGGCACATCGGCCACCGCACCCCCGCCGCCGTTCTGGTACGTCCGCATCCAGGCGAGCACCGTGTTGAGGTAGTCGCGGGAGGAGTTGTAGCGCAGGACCGCCTTCTCGACGTCGCCCTGCTTGCTCAGGTCGAGGCCGCCGGCACACAGGTAACGGGCGGTGCCGGCCGCCGCGTCGAAGATGTTGTTGGGGTCCTTCTGGCCGGTGCCGCGCCCGTCGGCCGCGTATGCCTGCCAGGTGGACGGGATGAACTGCATCGGCCCGACGGCGTGGTCGAACTGCCGGTCACCGTCGTACCGGCCGCCGTCCGTGTCGCGGACGAGCGCGAACTTCTCACCCGTCAGGGGCGGACCGATGATGGGCTTCGCGCTGGAGCCGTCGGCGCGGAGGCCGCCGCCCATGCCGCCGTGGTCGGACTCCACCTTGCCGATGCCCGCGATGAGTTCCCAGGGCACGTGGCAGTTCGGCCACTGCTCTCCGGCGAGCTTCTCGGCGTTCTTGTAGGCGGCCAGGGCGGTCGCGGGGATGCCGGTGGCCTTGTCCGGGCCGGGGTCGGGAGTGCCGCTGCCCGGCGCTCCCGGGGTGCCCGGCGGGGGGACGAGGTCGGGCAGGGCGAGGTTGGGGGAGCCATGCGGCAGTCTCTGCGGGTTGCCGGGCCCGGGGGCGGGGTCGCCGGCGTCCGCCGCGGTGTGCGGCGGGCTGGCGCCCACCGCCGCGGTGGTGAGGCTGGCGACGAGCAGAGCAGTGCACAGTCCCTGTCGGGAGACGCTGGCAGCGCGCGTACGAAGTATCTTCACTGAGGCTGCTTCCTTGGGAGACCGGCGGCCGGGCGCAGGGGAGGCTGTCGGACGCCCCCCTCGGCCATAAACCCGAACACTAATTCCCTCAAGCCCCAATTGTCTTGCCCCCGGACGGGCTTCACGGTTTCTTCGCGACGCGTTCCCCCGGAAGGGACGGCGGTTCGGCCGTTTCCCCCGCGCACCGTCGGCTCACGGCGCCCGGAAGAAAGCATTCCGATTCTGCACGACCCTGAGAAGGGGCCCGCTTTGGGGGGTGCATCCCCTAGGGGTCGGCCCCTACGTCCCCACCGGTGGCGCTCGTCCCACAGCAGGAGGAGTGGCGGTCCTTCCACTCCCTAGGCTCGTCATGCGACGGCAGGCACAGGCAGGCAGGCCGGAGGACCGGGGTGGGGTCAGCCCCACCATCGGAACACCCCCGTGCCCCATCGCGGCGTCCGCCGTGGGACAGCAGGCTGGTGCGAGTCCGGAGAGACCCGCCGGACGGCCCTCCGGGCGCAGCAGAAGCAGTAGCGGAAACAGCAGCAGAATCAGGAGACCCACCGTGAAGACGGCTGTATCGATTCCCGTGACCGGGAGCGGCGGAGGACGGACGGCCGTCGCGGCGAGGGCGCGTCAGGTCCTCAAGGCGTACGGGTCGGGGGAGACCCGCGTCACCGCGCTGGACCACGTCGACGTGGACATCGCCCGCGGGCAGTTCACGGCCATCATGGGCCCGTCCGGCTCCGGCAAGTCGACCCTGATGCACTGCCTCGCGGGGCTCGACACGGTCACCTCCGGCGAGATCTGGATCGACGAGACCGAGATAACCCGGCTCAAGGACAAGAAGCTCACCCAGCTCCGCCGCGACCGGATCGGCTTTATCTTCCAGGCGTTCAACCTGCTGCCGACCCTCAACGCCCTTGAGAACATCACGCTCCCCATGGACATCGCGGGCCGCAAGCCCGACCGGGACTGGCTGAACCGGGTGGTGGAGACCGTCGGCCTGGCGGGACGCCTCAAGCACCGGCCCAACCAGCTCTCCGGCGGTCAGCAGCAGCGCGTCGCCGTGGCCCGCGCGCTCGCCGCCCGGCCCGAGATCATCTTCGGTGACGAGCCGACCGGCAACCTCGACTCCCGGGCCGGCGCCGAGGTGCTGGGCTTCCTCCGCCGCTCGGTGGACGAACTCGGCCAGACCATCGTGATGGTCACCCACGACGCCGTCGCCGCCTCCTACGCCGACCGCGTGCTCTACCTGGCGGACGGGCGGATCGTCGACGAGATGCACCAGCCCACCGCCGACATGGTCCTGGAGCGGATGAAGCACTTCGACGCCCGCGGGCGGGTGTCGTGACCGTCTTCAAGACCTCCCTGCGCAACCTCCTGGCCCACAAGGGCCGGATGGCGCTGTCCGCCGTGGCCGTGCTGCTGTCGGTGGCGTTCGTCTGCGGCACGCTGGTGTTCACGGACACCATGAACGCGACGTTCGACAAGCTCTTCGCGGCCACCGCCTCGGACGTCTCGGTCACGCCCGAGAAGAAGGACGACGTCCAGCAGACCGGGACGCCGCGGACCGTGCCCGCCTCCCTCCAGGGCACGCTGGCCGCCGTGCCCGGCGTCGCCAAGGTCGAGCCCGAGGCGAGCAGCCAGCAGATCACCGTCGCCGACGCCCGCAACAAGGACATCGGCCCCGACTCCGGCGCCCCCACCGTGGGCACCAACTGGAGCGAGCGGCAGAAGAAGTCCGTCGAGATCACCAGCGGCCACGAGCCGCGCGGGGGCGCCGAGGCCGTCCTCGACTCCGACACCGCCGACAAGCGCGGCGTGCGGATCGGCGACACCCTCCGTGTCATCGCGGCCCCGGGCGACTTCCGCGTCCGTGTCGTCGGCCTCGCCACGTACAAGACCACCAACCCGGGCGCCGCGGTCGTCTACCTCGACACCCGCACCGCCCAGACCCGGCTGCTCGGCACCACCGGCGGATACAGCGGCTTCGGGCTGACCGCCGCCTCCGGCGTCAGCGACGAGCAGCTCAAGGAACGTGTCACCGCGGCCGTCGGCCCGCGCCTGGCCGTGCACACCGCCGCCGAGACGAAGAAGGAGAACAAGAAGGACTTCGGCTCCTTCCTCGACGTCATGAAGTACGCGCTGCTGGGCTTCGCCGGCATCGCCGTCCTCGTGGGCATCTTCCTGATCGTCAACACCTTCTCCATGCTCGTCGCCCAGCGCACCCGCGAGATCGGCCTGATGCGGGCCATCGGCGCCGGCCGCCGCCAGGTCAACCGGTCGGTGCTCGTCGAGGCGCTGATGCTCGGTGTCATCGGCTCGGTGCTGGGCATCGGCGGCGGCATCGGACTGGCCGTCGGCCTGATGGGGTTGATGGAGGCCGTCGGCATGAACCTGGACACCGGCGAACTGACGATCAAGGCCACCACGCCGCTCGTCGGCCTGGCCATCGGCGTGCTCGTCACCGTGCTCGCCGCCTACCTGCCCGCCCGCCGGGCCGGGAAGATCTCGCCGATGGCCGCCCTGCGCGACGCCGGCACCCCCGCCGACGGCCGCGCCGGCCGGGTGCGGGCCGGCATCGGGCTGGCGCTGACCGCCGCCGGAGCCGCCGCGCTGCTCGCCGCGGGCAACGCGGACCAGGCGTCCGCCGGGTCGGGCCTCCTCGGCATCGGCGTCCTGCTGACGCTCATCGGGTTCGTGGTCGTCGGACCGCTGCTCGCCGGCTTCGTCGTCCGCGCCCTCGCCGCCGTGGTGCTCCGCGTCTTCGGCCCGGTCGGGCGGCTGGCCGAGCGCAACGCGCTCCGCAACCCCCGGCGCACCGGCGCCACCGGTTCCGCCCTGATGATCGGCCTCGCGCTGGTCGCCGCCCTGTCCGTGGTCGGCTCCTCGATGGTCGCCTCGGCCACCGACCAGCTGGACAAGTCCGTCGGAGCGGACTTCATCATCCAGGACGGCGGCGACAAGGCCCTGAGCCCGGCCGTGGAGAAGGCCGTCCTGTCGGCTCACGACATCGAGCACTTCAGCCGCTACACCCGCGTCATGGCCAAGGTCACCACCCCCGACGGCAAGACCGCCACCCAGAAGCTCACCGCCACCGACCCCACCTACGCCGACGATGTCCGGTCCGAGACCGTCCAGGGGCGGCTGAAGGACGCCTACGCCAAGGACGCCATGTCCGTGCCCGAGGGCTTCGCCAAGGACCACGGCATCCGGCGCGGCGACCGGCTGACCGTCACCATGATCGACGGCCGGACCGCCCGGCTCCGGGTCACCGCCCTCACCTCGGACGACACGGCGCTGGACAAGGGCGCGATGTACCTGAACGTCGCCACCGCCCGGGCCTACCTGCCGGCGGGCGCGATGCCGCTGACCGGCATGATCCTCGCCAAGGCGAAGGACGGCCGGGCCACGGAGGCGGCCGCCTCCCTCAAGGCCGCCGTCGCCGAGTACCCGCAGGTCAAGGTCCGGGACCAGGCCGACTACAAGGCTATGATCAAGGATCAGGTCGGGCAGCTGCTCAACATCATCTACGGGCTGCTGGCCCTCGCGATCATCGTCGCGATCCTCGGCGTCGTGAACACCCTCGCCCTGTCGGTCGTCGAGCGGACCCGCGAGATCGGCCTGATGCGCGCCATCGGCCTCTCCCGCCGCCAGCTGCGTCGCATGATCCGCCTGGAGTCGGTGGTCATCGCCCTCTTCGGCGCCCTGCTGGGCCTCGGACTCGGCATGGGCTGGGGAACGACGGCCCAGAAGCTGCTGGCCCTGGAGGGGCTGGGCGTCCTGGACATCCCCTGGTCCACGATCATCGCCGTCTTCCTCGGCTCCGCGGTGGTGGGCCTCCTCGCCGCCCTGGTTCCGGCCTTCCGGGCCGGCCGGATGAACGTCCTCAACGCCATCGCCACCGACTGATCCCGTCAGGGGACCAGCCCACGGCCCGGCCGCGCCACGGGGGTGCGCGGCCGGGCCGTTCAGCCCGTCCGGCGCTTGAGGACAACCGCGCGTGGCGCGGTTTCGGGGGTGCGGGGGCTTGCCCCCGCAAGAAACGGTGAAAGGGCGGGGTCGGGGAAAGTCCTGCGCCCGGGGTGGCACCGGGCCGCAGCCGCCCGGGGCGCCCGCACCACGCGCCGGGCGCGGGCCGGAAGGTGCCCGCCGGGCCGCGCCGCCGCTGCCGCCGCGGCGCCCAGGACGCCCACCCCCACCCCACCACCGCGTCGTACGCTGGAGACACACCCGGCTCGTCCCCCACGCGTCGGGCGATTCGTGTTGTCACCCTCCCGGGACGGAAGCCCCTCATGAGCCTGCACGGTCTGCTCGACGCCGTCGTCAACGATCCGGCGCTCGCCGAAGCGGTGAAGGCCGCGGGCGACGGCAACCGGCCGCACATCGACCTCGTCGGACCGCCCGCCGCCCGGCCGTTCACCATCGCCGCCCTGGCCCGCGCCGGCCGGCCCGTCCTGGCCGTCACCGCCACCGGGCGGGAGGCCGAGGACCTGGCCGCCGCGCTGCGCTCGCTGCTGCCGCCGGACGGCGTCGTCGAGTACCCGTCCTGGGAGACGCTGCCGCACGAGCGTCTCTCCCCGCGCTCCGACACTGTCGGCCGCCGGCTGGCCGTGCTCCGCCGGCTCGCCCACCCCAGCCCCGACGACCCGGCCGCCGGGCCCGTCAGCGTCGTCGTCGCGCCCATCCGGTCGGTGCTCCAGCCGCAGGTCAAGGGGCTCGGCGACCTGGAGCCCGTCAGCCTGCGCAGTGGGCGGAGCGCCGATCTCGGCGAGGTCACCGAGGCGCTGGCCGCCGCCGCGTACGCCCGGGTCGAGCTGGTGGAGAAGCGCGGCGAGTTCGCCGTCCGCGGCGGCATCCTCGACGTCTTCCCGCCCACCGAGGAACACCCGCTGCGGGTGGAGTTCTGGGGCGACGACGTGGAGGAGATCCGCTACTTCAAGGTGGCGGACCAGCGGTCGCTGGAGGTCGCCGAGCACGGGCTCTGGGCGCCGCCCTGCCGGGAGCTGCTGCTCACCGACGCCGTCCGGGAGCGGGCCGCCGCGCTCGCCGAGGACCACCCGGAGCTCGGCGAACTCCTCGGGAAGATCGCCGAGGGCATCGCGGTCGAGGGCATGGAGTCCCTGGCGCCGGTGCTGGTGGACGACATGGAGCTGCTGCTCGACGTCCTCCCGGCCGGCAGCATGGCGGTCGTCTGCGACCCGGAGCGGGTGCGGACCCGCGCCGCGGACCTCGTCGCCACCTCGCAGGAGTTCCTCCAGGCGTCGTGGGCCGCCACCGCGGGCGGCGGCGAGGCGCCCATCGACGTGGACGCCGCCTCGCTGTGGAGCATCGCCGACGTCCGCGACCGGGCCCGTGAACTGGGCGTGATGTGGTGGTCCGTCAGCCCGTTCGCCGCCGACGAGGACCTGGACAGCGACACCCTCACCCTGGGCATGCACGCCCCCGAGGCCTACCGCGGCGACACCGCCCGCGCCCTGGCCGACACCAAGGGCTGGCTGGCCGACGGCTGGCGGACGCTGTTCCTCACCGAGGGGCACGGCCCGGCCGCGCGGACGGTGGAGGTGCTGGGCAACGAGGGCATCCCGGCCCGGCTCGACGCCGCGCTCGACGACTTCTCCCCGTCCCTGGTGCACGTCTCCTGCGCGAGCCTGGACAGCGGCTTCGTCCACCCGGGACTGAAGATCGCCGTCCTCACCGAGACCGACCTCTCCGGCCAGAAGTCGGCGAGCAAGGACATGGGCCGGATGCCGGCCCGCCGCCGCAAGTCCATCGACCCGCTGACCCTTCAGGCGGGCGACTACATCGTCCACGAGCAGCACGGCGTCGGCCGCTACATCGAGATGGTGCAGCGCACCGTCCAGGGCGCCACCCGTGAGTACCTGCTCGTCGAGTACGCGCCCGCCAAGCGCGGCCAGCCCGGCGACCGCCTCTACATCCCCACCGACCAGCTGGAGCAGGTCACCAAGTACGTGGGCGGCGAGGCGCCGACGCTGCACCGGCTGGGCGGCGCCGACTGGACCAAGACCAAGGCGCGCGCCAAGAAGGCCGTCAAGGAGATCGCCGCCGACCTGATCAAGCTCTACTCGGCGCGGATGGCCGCCCCCGGCCACTCCTTCGGCCCGGACACGCCCTGGCAGCGGGAGCTGGAGGACGCCTTCCCGTACGCGGAGACCCCGGACCAGCTCACCACCATCGCCGAGGTCAAGGAGGACATGGAGAAGTCCGTCCCCATGGACCGCCTGGTCTGCGGCGACGTCGGCTACGGCAAGACGGAGATCGCGGTGCGCGCCGCCTTCAAGGCGGTGCAGGACGGCAAGCAGGTGGCGGTACTGGTGCCGACCACGCTCCTCGTGCAGCAGCACTTCGGCACCTTCTCGGAGCGGTACGCCCAGTTCCCCGTGGTGGTGAAGGCGCTCTCCCGTTTCCAGACGGACACCGAGGCGAAGGCGGTGCTGGAGGGGCTGCGCGAGGGGTCCGTCGACATCGTCATCGGCACCCACCGGCTGTTCTCGTCCGAGACGAAGTTCAAGGACCTGGGCCTGGTCATCGTCGACGAGGAGCAGCGCTTCGGCGTCGAGCACAAGGAGCAGCTGAAGAAGCTGCGCGCCAACGTGGATGTCCTCACCATGTCCGCGACGCCGATCCCGCGGACGCTGGAGATGGCCGTCACCGGCATCCGCGAGATGTCCACGATCACCACTCCGCCCGAGGAGCGCCATCCGGTCCTCACCTTCGTCGGGCCCTACGACCCGAAGCAGATCGGCGCCGCCATCCGGCGCGAACTGCTCCGCGAGGGGCAGGTCTTCTACATCCACAACCGTGTCGAGTCCATCGACCGGGCCGCCGCCCGGCTGCGCGAGATCGTGCCCGAGGCGCGGATCGCCACCGCGCACGGGCAGATGTCGGAGACCGCGCTGGAGCAGGTCGTGGTCGACTTCTGGGAGAAGAAGTTCGACGTGCTGGTCTCCACGACGATCGTGGAGTCCGGCATCGACATCTCCAACGCCAACACCCTCATCGTCGAGCGCGGCGACAACTTCGGTCTCTCCCAGCTCCACCAGTTGCGCGGCCGCGTCGGCCGCAGCCGCGAGCGCGGGTACGCCTACTTCCTGTATCCGCCGGAGAAGCCGCTCACCGAGACCGCGCACGAGCGGCTGGCCACCATCGCCCAGCACACCGAGATGGGCGCCGGCATGTACGTGGCGATGAAGGACCTGGAGATCCGCGGCGCCGGCAACCTGCTGGGCGGCGAGCAGTCCGGGCACATCGCCGGCGTCGGTTTCGACCTCTACATCCGCATGGTCGGCGAGGCGGTGGCGGACTACCGCGCCTCCCTGGAGGCCGGCGGCGCGGAGGAGCCGCCGCCGCTCGAGGTCAAGATCGAACTGCCGGTGGACGCGCACGTCCCGCACGACTACGCGCCGGGCGAGCGGCTGCGCCTCCAGGCGTACCGCGCCATCGCCTCCGCCAACAGCGAGGAGGACATCAAGGCCGTCCGCGAGGAGCTGACCGACCGCTACGGCAAGCTCCCCGAGCCGGTGGAGAACCTGTTGCTGGTCGCGGGCCTGCGGATGCTCGCCCGGGCCTGCGGGGTCACGGACATCACCCTGCAGGGCTCCAACGTCCGCTTCGGCCCGGTCGAGTTGCGTGAGTCGCAGGAGCTGCGGCTCAAGCGGCTCTACCCGCGCACGGTCATGAAGCCCGCCAACCGGCAGATCCTGGTGCCCCGGCCCGCCACCCGCCCCATCGGCGGGAAGCCGCTGGTCGGACGGGAACTGCTGGCCTGGACCGGGGAGTTCCTCACGACCATCCTCGGCTGACCGGCTGACCGGCTGACCGGCTGACCGGCTGACCGGCTTCCCGGGGCGGCGGGTCAGGCGACGCGCTTGAGCACCACGGTCGTGCCCTCCACGCCCACCAGGTCGTACCGGGCCCCCGGATGCATCCGGGCCGCGTCGGCGACGAGGTCCTTGACGGGCCTGCCGTCGTCGACGCGCTGGGTTATGTAGGCGGGCGTGATCCCCTGGGTGTCCCCGAACCAGAAGACGCGGCAGCGGCCGGTCAGCCGGCTTATGGCGGCGACGTCCGACGCCTCGACGGTGGCGCCGTCCGGTATGCGCGCCAGCAGCCGCTCGGTGGCCTTGACGCTCGCGGGTATCTCGTAGGTGGCGGGCTCGGTCAGGGTGTAGAGGGGGAGGGACGCGCTGAGGGCCAGGGCCGCGCCGGCCACGGCGGCGGGCAGCTGCCGGGCGTACCGGCGCAGCCAGTCCCGCCGGCTGCGGTGGGCGGTGGCGAGGGCGTCGGTCAGCGCGATGAGGACGATGGGCATCAGGACGGCGCTGTAGTGCCAGTCCGTTCCCCAGTAGTGGTCGTCGTGGGAGACGAACCGCCAGGCGAGCGTCGGCAGGGCGACGATCGCCACCGGTGACCGGAGGGCCAGCAGGCCGGTGGTCGGCAGCAGTATCCACAGCAGGGTGCGGGCGGCGGTCAGCGGCGGGATGGTGGCGGTGGAACCGCCGTCGATCTTGTTCCAGTAGCCGTAGGAGCCGGTGTCGCTGAAGGACGGGATCGCGACGCCGAGGGCGAGGGCGCTGGCGGCGAGACCGAAGGCGACGAGGATGCCGCCGGCCGTCGTGGCCGTGGTGTCACGCGGGGCCCCGTCCGGGCCGTGGCGCCGGTCCCGGCGCTCCAGCAGCAGGATCGCCGCGCCGATCGCGGCGACCGTGACGCCCAGGTCCTCCTTCACCAGGACCAGGGGCAGCGCCCACCACAGCGCCGTCCGCCACCGTCGGCCGACCACGGCTTCCAGGGAGAAGGCCAGGAGCGGCATGGCGAAGGCGATCTCGTGGAAGTCGAAGTCGACCGCGCGCTGTATGCCCCAGGAGAAGCCGTAGGCGATGCCTATCGCCAGCCCGCGGGCGCGCCCCAGTTTTCCGGCGGCGAGCCGGACGACGGGCACGGCGGACAGCGCGAACAGCGCGGCCTGGACGACGAGCAGGGTGACGGGGCTGGGGAAGAGCCGGTAGAAGGGGGCGACCAGGGCGGTGATGGGGCTGAAGTGGTCGCCGAGGATGTTGGCGCCGGGACCCTTGAGGTCGGCGACGGGGGCCTGGAGGTGGGAGTAGGTCCGGATGGCCTGCTCGAAGATGCCGATGTCCCAGGACATGGTGAGCATCCGGCGGTGCCGGGTCACCGAGAGAGCGGTATAGAGGACGAACAGCGCCCCGGCCACCCAGTAGGGGTCGAGCCGCGGTGCCCGCAGGGTGCCGGTCCACGCCCGGCCCCCGGCCGGTGCGGCGGCCGTGTCCGGGCCCGGCGCCGAGACGGCGGCTGCGGCCGAGTCCATGGGGGTCCTCTCCTCCTGCTGGCTTTCCGGTTCGGCTGACGACTGTCGAAAAGATACGCGGAACCGCCGGACGCCGTGGCGGGCGCGGTCGTCACCCGGTGCCGGATCAGCCGGTCTTCTTCCACTCGGCACAGCCGCTGGTCTTGAAGTAGGCGTCCTGCGCGGTGATCGTCACGAGGCCGTTGCCGGTGACGTTCTCGTTGGCCGCGATCGAGTCCATGCCGTGCAGCGCGTCCTTGGCGCGCTCCCAGTAGCAGTTGCCATCCGCCTTGTTGCCGGTGGACCGGTAGGTGCCGGGGGCTATGTCGGCCCCCACCCGGTACATGCCGTCGCCGGACACCGACGTGGTCTTCGGGGCGCCGCCCGCCTTGGCGGGGACGAGCTCCCATCCCTTGCAGCCCTGGGACTTGAAGATCTTGTCGTCCGCCTTGATCGTCACGTAGCTGGTGCCGGTGACGTTGTCGTTGGCGATGATCGAGTCGGCCTCGCCCTTGGAGTCCTTGGCCCGCTCCCAGTAGCAGTTGCCCGAAGACTTGTTGCCGACGCTCCGGTAGGTGCCGGGCTTGACGTCGGACCCGATCCGGAACGTCCCGCTGCCGGCGATGTCGGCCTTCTTCGCCGCTTTCCCCTCTTTACCGGAGCCCTTGCCCGCCGTGCCGCCGTCGCCGGCGGTCACGACCTTGTCGGAGGCGCTGTCGTCCCCGCCGCCCGAGAGCGCGGCACCCGCGCCCACGACGAGGACGAGGGCGCCGGCCGCGGTGAGCACCTTGTGCCGGGCGAACCAGTTCCGCTGCTTCTGCTGGGCGTGCTGATACATGGCGAACACCTTTCGGCGAGAGATCTGCGATCCGATGGGTCAATCACAGCAGATGCTGTTAACCGAGTCAACGACGTTCACGGGATCGAGTGACTTCACGCCTGTGAAGGGATCGGTTCGGGAGTCGGGGGTATGCTCGGCACCACATCGAACGAGCGGCAGGCAGCCAGGAGGAGGGGAGTCAGGTGTCGGAGAGTGCGGTGGAGGTGACCGCGGCCGGAATCGCCCGGCTGGCCGGAGTGGGACGCGCGGCGGTCAGCAACTGGCGCCGCCGGCACGCCGACTTTCCCCAGCCCATAGGGGGTACGGAGACCAGCCCGACCTTCTACCTCACCGACATCGAGCGGTGGCTGAGGCACCAGGGCAAGATCGAGGAGGTGCCGCTGCGGGAGCGGGTCTGGCAGCAGCTCGTCGGGCATCCGGCCGGTGCCGTCACCGCCCTCCGCTATGCCGGCTCCGTCCTGCTCCTGGTCAAGAACCGGCCCATGGACTGGCTGGAGCTGGCGGAGCTCCCCGACACCGCGCTCGCCGAAGCCCTCCCCACCGCCCTGGAGACCGTGCTGGCCGCCCGGCTCGGCGAGCACCACACCGTCGCCGTCCCCGGCCCGGCCGAGCTCGCCGCCTCCTCCGGCCTGCTGCGCGGCATCGCCGACCTCGCCACGGTGCGCGGCGCCGGCCCCGCCTACGAGTTCCTCCTCGGCCGCCATCTCGACGCCAATCCCCGGCAGTACTCCCTCACCCCGCCGGGCGTCGCCGAGCTCATGGCCGCCCTGGGCCACGGGCCCAAGAGCGACCGGCGGGACCGCACGGTCCTCGACCCCGCCTGCGGCACCGGCGGCCTGCTCAGCGCGGCCGGTGCGGCCGGCTCGGCCGAGCGGCTCACCGTCCTCGGCCAGGAAGCCGACGCCGACCTGGCCGCGCTCACCGCCCTGCGCCTGGCCCTGCACTCCGACGCCCAGGTGCGGGTGCGCCCGGGCGACAGCCTGCGCGCGGACGCCTTCACGGACCTGTCCGTCGACGTGGTGCTGTGCCACCCGCCGTTCAACGAACGCAACTGGGGCCACGACGAGCTGGCCTACGACCCGCGCTGGGAGTACGGGTTCCCCGCCCGCACCGAGTCGGAGCTCGCCTGGGTCCAGCACGCCCTCGCCCGCCTCCGCGAGGGCGGCACCGCCGTCCTGTTGATGCCCCCGGCCGTCGCCTCCCGCCGGTCCGGCCGCCGCATCCGCGCCGACCTGCTCCGCCGCGGCGCGCTCCGGGCCGTGATCTCGCTGCCGGCCGGCGCCGCCCCGCCGTACGGCATTCCGCTGCACCTGTGGGTGCTGCGTCGCCCTGGCGCACAGCAGTCGCCCACCCCGCAGGTGCTGCTCGTCGACACCGCCGACCTCGCCCCGGCCGGCCGCGACAAGCTCCCCTGGCAGGCCGTCGGCACCGCCGTGCTGGAAGCCTGGGAGGACTTCGACCGGTGCGGCACGGTGGAGGAGAAACCGGGCCAGCACCGCTCGCTGCCCGTGATCGACCTGCTCGACGACGACGTGGACCTGGCCCCGGCCCGCCACCTCCCGCCCCCCGCGTCGGCCGGTGGCGTCGCCGACCTCACGGACGTCCAGGACCGGCTCACCGTCGCCCTGGGCCGGGCCGCCGAACTCGCCCCCGGCGTACCGGAAGAGGGATCGGGCGCCCGCTGGCCGACCACCACCGTCGGAGAGCTCGCACGGGCCGGCGCCCTCGTCCTCCGGGCCGGTGGTCCCGGCACCGCCGCCGGGCCGGACGCGGCTCCCGTGCTCACGGACTACGACGTCAAGGCGGGCGGCCCGCCCTCCGGCACGCTGCCCGAGGGCCCGGCCGAGGAGCCGGTGCCGGTGGAGCCGGACGACGTGGTGGTGCCGGTCCTCGGTGACGTCACCGTGGCCCGTGTCGTCGACGAGGCCACCGCCGGAGCGGCGCTCGGCCGGGGGCTGTTCCTGCTCCGGCCCGACCCGGCCGCGCTCGACCCCTGGTTCCTCGCCGGGTTCCTGCGCGGCACCGCCAACCAGCGCCAGGCGAGCAGCTACGCGTCCACGGCGACCCGGCTCGACGTACGCAGACTCCAGGTGCCCCGGCTGCCGCTGGCGGAACAGCGCCGCTACGGCGCCCGGTTCCGCGCCCTGGCCGCCTTCGAGGAGGCGCTGCGGCTGACCGAACGGCTGGGAGAGCAGCTGGTCCAGGGGCTGTACGACGGGCTGACCGACGGGGCGGTACGGCCGGACTGAGCCGGGCGGGACGGGGACCGGGCGGGGCGTACGGGGCGGGCCGGTTGGGGCATCTGAGCCGAACGGGCCGGGACGGGCCGGAGGGTGTGCGCCGGGCCGGGAGGGGCCGGGCGGTGCCGCTGAGACGAACGGGTGGGGCGGCCGAACGGGCCGGGGCGGCGCGGCGGGTGGGGCGGCGCGGTGTGGCCTCACGGACCGGGGGGCCGTGTGATCGTGGCCGGACGCGGGCGGCCCCCGGCCGTCGGATCGGGGCAACCCTCGCGATCCTTCGGGGGTCGATGGATAGGCTCTGTCACATCCCGTACACCAGGAGCAGTGATGAATGGCCCCGGCCCGGCACAGCGGCAGCCCCACCGTCCCGGTGGAGCGATGGTCGTCACCATCCGTGTGGTCATCGTCGCCATCACCGTCTGCACGGCGTTCCTGATGAGCTGGATACCCGTGCTGCGCGTAGCCATCGTCCGGCGGAGGGCCCTGGACTGGGCGCTGTTCTGGGCGGTGTTGGTGGCCTCCGTGGCCTGGCTGTTCATGATGCGGGAAGAGCTCGCCAAGACGGTCTGGTACACCCTGGGCATCACCGGCGCGATCGGGACCGGGGTGGCCACGACCGCCTACTACCTCTGGTCCGACATCCGCCACCACCGGGCGGCCAGGATGCGATGGGCCGCGTCGCATGCCGGTGGCGGCGTGCCGGCCGCCTTCCAGGCGGCCGCCCCCGGCCCCTACGCTCCGTTCCGTCCCGGCGGGCAGCCCTTGGGCGGTCACCTGCCGCCGCCGTCCCATAACCAGTACGGTCCGATCCCGCCCGTGGTCGGGCAGCCTCCCTATGGCCACCTGACGGGGGACCACTCGGGCGCTGGCCCCGCCCCGATGCCGCCTTCGGCCGTTCCTCCGGGCGGCGCCATGATGCCCGGGCACCCCATGGGTGCTGTGCTCGGACCGGCCGGACCGGCTGGGCCTGTCGGACCTGCCGGATCTCCCGGCGGCGGCGGTCCTGCCGGCCTCGACGGTCCGGTGAACCCCGCCGACCCAACGGCGCCCGGCGCCTCGGGGCCCGGGGCCGGCGCGGAGCGCCCGTACCGGCCGCGCCACGCGCGCCCGGCCGCCGCGCAGGAGTCCGCGCCCCATCCACCCGGCGGCGCGCCGTTTATGACGCCCCATCAGTCGCCGTCGTCGCTCGCCGGGCAGGCGCCGGCCTACGGCTACCCGCAGCCGGATCCGCACGCGCAGACCACCGTGCCGTCGCACCCGCGCCACCCCGGCGACCAAGGCCACCGGCCCACCCCGCACCCAGCGCCCGCGCACCCGCAAGCGCCGACCCAGCCGTCCCGGCAGCCGTCGGCTCCGGCGGACGGGGCGCGCCGGCCGCAGCGGATCGACCAGGTGCGGGCCGAGCTGGACGAACTGAGTGACCTCCTCCGCAGGGGTCCGGGCCACCAAGGGGAGCGGGAACAGTGAACGGGCGTGTCATCGCCGACCGTTACGAGCTGGCGACGGTCATCGGCCAGGGCGGCATGGGCCAGGTATGGACCGGCTACGACCGGCGGCTCGACCGCCGCGTGGCCGTGAAGCTGCTGCGCCCCGACCGGATGGCCGGCACCGACGGCGGGGACGAGCTCCGCCGCCGCTTCGTCCGCGAGTGCCGGGTCACCGCCCAGGTGGACCACCACGGCCTGGTCACCGTGCACGACGCGGGCAGCGACGGCGAGGACCTTTACCTCGTGATGCAGTTCGTCGAGGGCGCCGACCTCGCCGACCACCTGGCCGAGCACGAGCCCTACCCCTGGCCGTGGGCCGTCTCGGTGGCCGCGCAGCTGTGCTCGGTGCTCGCGGCGGTGCACGCCGTCCCGATCATCCACCGCGACCTCAAGCCGCGGAACGTGATGATCCGCCCGGACGGATCGGTGCTCGTCCTCGACCTCGGCGTCGCCTCCGTCATGGACGCCGACACCACGCGCCTCACCCGTACCGGTTCGCCCATCGGCAGCCCCGCGTACATGGCGCCCGAGCAGGCGATGGGTGGTGCCGTCGGCCCGTACACCGACCTCTACGCGCTCGGCGTGCTGCTGCACGAACTGCTCAGCGGGGAGGTTCCGTTCGCCGGTTCGACGGCGCTCGGGGTGCTGCACCGGCACCTCTACGAACCGCCCGTCCCCGTCCGCCGGCTCCGGCCCGAGGCGCCCCCGGCGCTGGAGGAGCTGGTCCTGCGGCTGCTGGCCAAGGACCCGCAGGACCGCCCCGCCGACGCCCAGGAGGTCTACCGGGCCCTGGTCCCCCTCCTGCCCGCCCCCGGACGGACCGCGGGCGGCCCCTACGCCGGAGCCGCGGGCCACCCGGGCGGGACGGTCGGCGGAGCCATGGCCCCGATGACGGGTCCGGTCATGGGCCCGATGAACCCCACGCGCCCCTTCCTGCTTCCGCACGCCCCCTGGCCCGACCGGTCCACGACCGTCCCCGCCCCCGCCGGGGCGGCGGCCCTCGCCGGGACCCCCGCCCCCGGGGCGGCGCCCGCGGCCACCGGAGCGCCGGGGGCCTTCCCCGCCGCCGGCTTTCCCGCAGGTCACACACCCAGCGGCGGGGCCGACGTCGCCGGGGCCGTCGAGGAGGTCAAGCGGCTGCTCGACCAGGGCGGCATCACCCAGGCCGTCGACATCCTCGGGGCGATCCTCCCGGCCGCCGCGGCCGAGCACGGCGAGCACTCCGGCGTCGTCCGGAGCCTGCGCAAGCAGTACGCGGCGACGCTCATGGACGACGGCCAGTACCGCCGCGCCCTCCCCGAACTGCACCGGCTGATGGACGACTACGCCGCGGAGACCGGCCCCCGGGCCGCCCGCCAGGTGCTGCGCTTCCGGTACGACGCCGCCCAGTGCCTGGAGCAGCTGGGCGACGCGGCCGGTGCGCTCGACGAGTACCGCGCGCTGCTGCCGCACTTCCAGCACGATCCGGACGATCCGGCGACCGCGTTCGAGATACGCCGGCGCACGGGCCATCTCCTGCTGTCCCTCGGCGACCGCCACGCCGCGCACGAGACGCTGATGGCCCTGCTCTTCGACGCCGAGCGGGTGCACGGTCCGCACCACCCGCTTCCCGCGGAGATCCGCCACACCCTCCGCTGGCTGGGCGAGGTCCGGGCGTGAACAGGGCGGTGGCCGGGCAGAGGTGAGGTCTCATCAGCCCCTCCTGTCCCATCAGTCCCGCGCATCCCGGACGCCGGCGAATCGTTGGTCGAATCAGTGGCCTCCGCCACACGGACTCCCTACCATCGATCAACGCCAGGTCGATCGCCGTACCGCCGCACGAGCACTGCCGGGAGGCTCCATGATCCGCCGAAGGACCGCGCTCTCCGCCGCCGCCGGGCTGTTGGCCGCGACACCCCTGCTCACCGCCTGCGGGTCCACCCCGCACCCCGGCGCCGCGGCCGTCGTGGGCGACGACCGGATCACCGTGGCGCAGCTCCAGAGCCAGGTGAAGGACGTCCGCGACGCGCAGGAGTCGTCCCCGCAGGGCGAGCAGCTGACGGCGAACAGCGCACGGCTCAGCCAGGACACCCTCATCCGGCTCGTCCAGTACCGGATCATCGAGAAGGCCGGGCAGGACAACGGGGTGGACGTCACCCGCCGCGAGCTCCAGGACGAGCGGTCGCAGGTCGAGCGCGCCAACGGCGGCGCCGAGGCGGTGCGCGCCCGCTTCCTGGCCCTGGGCATCGCCCCCTCGCAGATCGACCAGGCCCTCGCCATGGACCTCGTCCGCACCAAGCTGGACGGCAAGCTCGGCGCCGCGCGCACCAACGACGTGCTGATGAAGACGTCCCAGGCGCTGCGCGTGGACATCAACCCGCGGTACGGCGCCTGGGACGCCAAGCGCGGCACCGCTCGTCCGCTGCAGGAGCCCTGGCTGCGGCCGGTCGCCCCGCCCGCCGCCGAGAGCCCGGTGTAGAGAATTCGGTCCAGGGACCGGGGTGCGGGCGGCGGGCCCCTCGGGGCCCGGCCCGGCCGCCGTCCCCTACGCTCGACAGGGTGAACGACTCTGCGTCCCCGGCGGCCGGCCGGATCGTCCTGCTCACCACCAGCCACCGCGTCGCGCCCGGACTGCTGTCCTGGCCGGCGTGGCAGACGCTGCGCGCCGCCGACCGGGTGCTGTGCGCCGACCCGGCCCATCCGCTGCTGCCCTACCTCGGGGAGGCCGGGATCACCGCCGAGACCCCGGCGGGCTCCTTCGACGCCCGGGCGCTCGTCGACGACTGCCTGGCCGGCGGCCGGACCGTCGTCGTGATCACCTCGGCGGCGGGGGAGTCGGCCCTGACCGACGGTCTGGCCCGGCTCGCCGGTTCCGGCCGGCAGCGGATGCCGGCGCTGGAGCTGCTGCCCGGTTCGTACGACCTGCCGGGCGCCCGCCTCCTCGACCTGGTGCAGGTCATGGACCGGATCCGGGTCGCCTGCCCGTGGACCGGTATCCGCACCCACGAGGACCTGGGCAAGTACGGCCTGGAGGAGATGTACGAGCTCGTCGAGGCCATCGAGACGGGCGACCGCGAAGCGCTCCGCGAGGAGCTCGGCGACGTGCTGCTCCAGGTGGTCTTCCACGCGCGCATCGCCCAGGACGACCCCGACGAGCCGTTCGCGATCGACGACGTGGCGGGGACCATCGTCGAGAAGCTCGTCCACCGGCACCCCCATGTCTTCGGCGACGCGGAGGCGGAGACTCCGGAGGACGTCAGGGCGCACTGGACGCGGACCAAGGCCGCCGAGAAGCGCCGCGCGTCCCTGACCGAGGGCGTCCCGCTGGGGCAGCCGGCCCTCGCGCTGGCCGCCAAGCTGGCCTCCCGCGTCCGCGCCGAGGGCCTGGACGTGCCCCTCCCGGCCGGTGAGGGCGTCGGATACGCGCTGCTGGCCATGGCGGTCCGGGCCGAGGCGGAGGGTGTCGAGCCGGAGACCGCGCTGCGGGCCGCCGCCCGTACGTACCGGGACGCGATCCGGCAGGCCGAGGCGGAGGCGGACGGTGGCGGGGAAGACGGTGGCGGGGAAGGGGCCGCGTAGCCCCGCGCGGTCCCGCGTGCCCGGCGGCGGTTGCACACCCGTTCGGCTCAGTGACGGTCTTGACCGGGCGCCCTCCGGGTAACCGGACTGCATGCGTACCGATGAGATGGTTCTCGCCCTGCCCGCCTGGGTCGGCGGCGCCGCCCCCTTCGCCGTCGGGCTCTGTGTCGGCGCCCTGCTGCTCCTCGCCTTCGTGTACGGACGGCGGTGGCGTGACAAGGAACCGCCGCCCCCGAGCCAGCCGCAGCGGCGGCAGGGCGCCTGGCAGACGCGCGAGGAGCACGACCGGGGGCCGTCCTCGCCGGACCACGGGCCGGGGCACGAGGACAACGACGACGCCGTCGGCTACGTGACCGAGCACCGGGAGGCGGACCCGCTGCGCACCGAGGGCCCGGGGGAGCGCGTTCTTCCGCACGAGCTCCGGAACCCCGGGAGCCACGAGGAGGAGCTCACCGAGGAGCGCCGGAAGTGGAACCCCGGGAGCAGCGGCGCCTTCGGCAGCGGCGGGGGCGGCCACCACTAGGTCCCCATTGGACGGCCGCCCCTGGACGACCGTCGCCGGGCGGTCACCACGGAAGCGGGCGGGCGGGGCCGCGCCCCGCCCCGCGCCCCCTAGTAGCGTCGGACCGTGCACGACAAAACCGACGACCACACCGCTGCCGCCCCGCCCGCCCTCCCCGAGGGCCCCACGCCTCCCCTCTTCACCTGGGAGTTCGCGAGCGACCCCTACCCGGCGTACGCCTGGCTCCGTGAGCACGCCCCCGTGCACCGGACTGCCCTGCCGAGCGGGGTGGAGGCGTGGCTGGTGACCCGGTACGCCGACGCGCGGCAGGCGCTGGCCGACCAGCGGCTGTCGAAGAACCCCGTGCACCACTCCGAGGCTGCGCACGGCAAGGGCAAGGTGGGCATTCCGGGCGAGCGGAGCGCCAACCTCATGACGCACCTGCTCAACATCGACCCCCCGGACCACACCCGCCTCCGCCGTCTGGTCTCCAAGGCGTTCACGCCCCGGCGCGTCGCCGAGTTCGCGCCCCGCGTGCAGGAGCTCACCGACCGGCTCATCGACGGGTTCGCGGAGCGCGGGGAGGCGGACCTCATCCACGAGTTCGCGTTCCCGCTCCCCATCTACGCCATCTGCGACATGCTCGGCGTCCCGCCGGAGGACCAGGACGACTTCCGGGACTGGGCCGGGATGATGATCCGGCACGGCGGCGGGCCGCGCGGCGGAGTGGCCCGTTCCGTGAAGCGGATGCGGACGTACCTCGCGGAGCTGATCCACCGCAAGCGCGAGGACCTGGGCGACGACCTGATCTCCGGGTTGATCAGGGCGAGCGACCACGGCGAGCACCTCACCGAGAACGAGGCCGCCGCCATGGCCTTCATCCTGCTCTTCGCCGGCTTCGAGACCACCGTCAACCTCATCGGCAACGGCACGTACGCGCTCCTGCGCAACCCCGGGGAGCGCGAGCGCCTGCAGCGCGCGCTGGCCGCCGGGGACGAGAGCCTGCTGGAGACCGGGGTGGAGGAGCTGCTCCGGTACGACGGTCCGGTGGAACTGGCCACCTGGCGGTTCGCCACCCGGGACCTGACGATCGGCGGACAGCGCATCGCGGAGGGCGACCCCGTGCTCGTCGTCCTCGCGGCGGCCGACCGGGATCCGGAACGGTTCGCCGAGCCCGACACCCTCGACCTCGCCCGCAGTGACAATCAGCACCTCGGGTACGGGCACGGAATCCATTACTGCCTCGGGGCGCCGCTGGCGCGGCTGGAGGGCCGGACGGCGCTCGCGACGTTGCTGCGACGCCTCCCCGACCTGCGGCTTTCCGCTGATCCGGCCGATCTCAGATGGCGCGGCGGGCTCATCATGCGGGGCCTGCGGACCCTGCCCGTGGCCTTCTCTCCGGAGCCCGGGCAGACGGGCACATGACTATACGTCAACTCGGCTTGACCATTGCACGGCGCTGATCGCGGTGGGTTGTGGCGCCTGAGGGCCGTGGCTATCTTCTGCCGTCATATTCAGCAGCCACACGATCGGCGGCGGTCAGCAGCCGGTCGGCAGCAATATGAGAGGTGATCGCATGCTCTCCGGGAAAGGCCGACATCGCCGTCCCCGTCAACTGCCCGCCGTGGTCGTCGCCGCGGGCGTGACGGGCGCCGGGATCGCCATGCCCCTGCTCGGTGCCACCACCGCCGACGCCGCGGACGCCCCCACCTGGGACCGCGTCGCCCAGTGCGAGAGCGGCGGCCTGTGGAGCGCGGACACGGGCAACGGGTTCTACGGCGGACTGCAGCTCACCCCCGACATGTGGAAGCAGTACGGCGGAACGGAGTTCGCGCCGCGCCCCGACCAGGCCAGCCGCGCCCAGCAGATCGCCGTCGCCCAGCGGATCCTCGAAGCCCGCGGCCCGTACGCCTGGCCCGCCTGCGCGGTGAAGTCCGACCTGGCCAAGGACGGCCGTGCGCCGGAGGTCAACCCGGGCATGCCGCACGACGCGGTCGAGGGGTCGTCGCACGCGCCGGCTTCCGGGACGTCCGGGAAGACCGACTCCGACCGGTCGCGGGACACGTCGTCCGACAAGGCCGACGGCAAGACCGAGGGCACGACCGACAAGAAGGCCGACGGGAAGTCGTCCGACAAGGCCTCCGGGAAGACGTCGGACACCTCCGCCGGGAAGGACGCCTCCTCCGAGCGGCCGACGACCGGCGACAAGGGCGGGAAGGCCGGCGAGCACGGCACCACCGGCAACTCCGGTACCACCGATGCCTCCGGTAAGCCGGGCCGGCCGGAGAAGCCGTCCGGTGACGACCGCGACACGTCCACCGGCTCGTCCGCCGGCGGCAAGCACCGCAAGCCGGCCGGTGACGCCACGGACACCGCGGCCGACGGGCAGAAGACCGGCCGGGACGGCGGCGCTGACTCCGGAACGTCCGCCTCCGGCACGACGGATGAGCGCACGAGCGCCGGCGCGGACGACGCCGGCACCGGCAAGCACCGCGCGGAGCCGTCCGGTTCCGGCGGGGAACGCGCCTCGCGCGGCGCCGAGCGCGGGCGCGCGGACGCGTCCGCCGTGCACGACTACACCGTGCGCCCCGGTGACAACCTGTCAGAGATCGCGGAGCAGCACCGGGTCGAGGGCGGCTGGCACCGCGTGTACCAGGACAACAAAAAGGTCGTCGGGGGCGATCCGGACCTTATTCACCCCGGTCAGCAGCTCGAACTGAAGAAGTAGCGGGGAAGTTCGCGTCGAATGTCCGTTCCGGATGAAAGTGAGACATGGGTCTCGTTGACATCCGCGCGGAGACGGCTCGTCAGAAACCCGTGAAACCACCTTCACCTGCGGAAACAGTGGGTTCCCCGGGGTGGGTGGAGCAGACGGTGGCTGAAAAGGAGGGTTTGAACCCGTCGGCCGTCTGTGCTTACCGTCGTCATCGCTCGCCATCGCGAGCACCACGGTCGTCACGCCGAATCCTGCCGGCGGCCGGGGGAGTCGTCGCGCAAGCGCCGTAGGCAGGAGCGGGGGAACCACGGTAGGTCGCCGGAACGGTTCATCGGTCAACGACCGACGTACCGGAACGGCTTGGGGTGAAGCCTGGTGAGCGCAAGCCACCGGGCCGGGCAACTCACGCCCGAACCCGACAGCTCACCTCGTAGGCGCCGGTGAGGAAACCGAGTCATGTCCAAGGGCAAGCACCGTCGTCCGAACAAGGCCGTCCGCATCGCCACGCTCGCGGGTGTCACCGGCGCCGCAGTCGCCGCCCCGCTGATGATGGCCACGTCCGCCCACGCCGCCTCCGTGCAGACCTGGGACCGCGTGGCCCAGTGCGAGTCCGGCGGCAACTGGTCGATCAACACCGGCAACGGCTACTACGGCGGCCTGCAGTTCTCGCAGTCCTCGTGGGCGGCCATGGGCGGTACCCAGTACGCTCCGCGCGCCGACCTCGCCAGCAAGGGCCAGCAGATCCTGGTCGCCGAGAAGCTGCTCGCCGCCCAGGGCCCCGGCGCCTGGGGCTGCGCCGGCGAGGGCGGCCTGACCCGCGGTGGCGGTTCCCCGGACGTCGACACCTCCGGCTCCGGCAAGGTCGTCTCCAAGTCGGCCTCCGGCCAGCGTGCGACGGGCCAGAGCCACGCCGACCGCAGCGAGCGCAAGGCGGCGCCGAAGCACGCCGCTCCGCAGCGGGAGGCCGACGAGGCCCCGGCCGCGCCGGCCGCCAAGCCGGCCGCGCCGAAGCACGCCGCGCCGAAGACCGTCAAGATGGGCGACGGGGAGTACCAGGTCAAGGAAGGCGACACCCTCGCCAAGATCGCCGAGGCCAAGAAGGTCAAGGGCGGCTGGGAGAAGCTCTACGACCGCAACAAGGACGTCGTGGAGAGCGCCGACCTCATCTTCCCCGGCCAGAAGCTGCACCTCAGCTGAGGCTGAGGGGTCTTCCGGGGGCGTGTGCCGTACGCGGCCGGGCCCCCGGCCGAGGCCCTGACCGGGGCCCCGCGGCCGGGCGGCGCGTACCGCCGCCCGTACCGCCGGCGTTCCCGGTGCGGCACCCGACCACCGGCCCGGGCCCCCTTCCCGGGCCGCAGCGGAACCGCCCCGCTCTGATGCGATCGATCCCCCCCCGAGCCGCATCGGAGCGGGGCTTCGCCGTGCCCGGGCGCGCGTCGGGTCCGGTGCGCGTCAGGCCGGGGCGCGGACCGCGTTCCGGGGCGCGAAGGCGTGCTCGGGCGCGGGCCGTTCCGGGGCGCGACTGTTCCCGGAGGCATACCGTTCCGAGGCGCGAAACGCCCCGGGCGCGTACCGTTCCGAGGCGCGGGGGCACTGTCGGACGCGCACCCTCCCGGGCCGTGAACCGCTCCCGAGCGCGCGCCGTTTCCGCGCGCCCGGCGGCCGCCCCGCGCGCCGGCCGCCCCACCCGGCCCCACCCGGCCACGTACGGATGCGCCTCCCCCGCCCCGCCCGGTCCCGCCCGCCGTCCGGTTCCCGAATCGGTTCCGCACCGGGTTCCCGCACCGGTTCCCCCTTGAGCGAACAGCTCGCCCATTCGCCCTTGATCTCGGCGTTTGTGCCATTTTTCCGGCGGGGTGGCGCTCCGGGGGCGGGTGGACCCTCCGGCGCCCGTTAGGCTCGTGCTGCAGAACGCTGGAGTACCCAGACACACACGAAGGAGACCCTCGTGCCGTCCATCGACGTCGTCGTAGCTCGCGAGATCCTCGACTCGCGAGGCAACCCCACGGTCGAGGTCGAGGTCGGCCTCGACGACGGCTCCACCGGCCGCGCCGCCGTGCCGTCCGGTGCCTCGACCGGTGCCTTCGAGGCCATCGAGCTCCGCGACGGGGACAAGAACCGCTACCTGGGCAAGGGCGTCGAGAAGGCCGTGCTGGCCGTCATCGAGCAGATCGGCCCGGAGCTCGTCGGCTACGACGCCACCGAGCAGCGCCTGATCGACCAGGCCATGTTCGACCTGGACGCCACCGACAACAAGGGCTCCCTGGGCGCCAACGCCATCCTGGGCGTCTCCCTGGCCGTCGCGCACGCCGCCTCCGAGGCGTCGGACCTCCCCCTCTTCCGCTACCTCGGCGGCCCGAACGCGCACCTGCTGCCCGTTCCGATGATGAACATCCTGAACGGCGGCTCGCACGCCGACTCCAACGTGGACATCCAGGAGTTCATGATCGCGCCGATCGGCGCCGAGTCCTTCTCCGAGGCGCTGCGCTGGGGCACCGAGGTCTACCACACCCTCAAGGCCGTGCTGAAGGCCAAGGGCCTGTCCACCGGCCTGGGCGACGAGGGCGGCTTCGCCCCGAACCTCGGCTCCAACCGCGAGGCCCTCGACCTCATCCTCGAGGCCATCAAGCAGGCCGGCTACACCCCCGGCCAGGACATCGCGCTCGCGCTCGACGTCGCCGCGTCCGAGTTCTACAAGGACGGCGTCTACACCTTCGAGGGCAAGAGCCGTACCGCCGCCGAGATGACCGACTACTACGCCGAGCTGGTCGAGGCGTACCCGCTGGTCTCCATCGAGGACCCGCTGTTCGAGGACGACTGGGACGGCTGGCAGACCATCACCGAGCGCCTCGGTGACGCGGTCCAGCTCGTCGGTGACGACCTGTTCGTCACCAACCCCGAGCGCCTCGCCCGCGGCATCGAGGAGGGCGCCGCCAACGCCCTGCTGGTCAAGGTCAACCAGATCGGTTCGCTGACCGAGACCCTGGACGCCGTCGAGCTGGCCCAGCGCAGCGGCTTCAAGTGCATGATGTCCCACCGCTCCGGCGAGACCGAGGACGTCACCATCGCCGACCTGGCCGTCGCCACCAACTGCGGCCAGATCAAGACCGGTGCCCCGGCCCGCTCCGAGCGCGTCGCCAAGTACAACCAGCTGCTGCGCATCGAGGAGATCCTCGACGACGCCGCGGTGTACGCCGGCCGCAGCGCGTTCCCGCGCTTCCGCCAGGGCTGAGCCGCACCTGGCAGTGCGCGTGCGAGGCTGACAAAGCCTCACGCCTCACCCCGTCCCCGGCCACGGTCCCGTACCGTGGCCGGGGACGGTTTTGGCATGCGTTCCGGCTTCGGTGAAGCCGGCAGCGGGGAGGCGATGTGGCGGCGGAACGGTTCTCCACCGCGACCAGGCTCAAGGCGATCGGCTCGGTCCTGGTCCAGGGGCCGGACGCCCGGGGCCGGCGCACCCGTCCGCCGCGGCGCAGCCGGCTCACCGGCCGCGCGGCGCTGCTGGCGCTCGTCGTCTGCTCGCTGATCGTCGCCCTGGCCTACCCCATGCGCCAGTGGGTCACCCAGCGTTCGGACATCGACGACCAGCGGAACCGCTCCGAGCAGGCGAAGGAGCAGGTGAAGCGGTTGCGCGAGGAGAAGGCGCGGCTGGAGGACCCGGCGTACGTGGAGCGGCTGGCGCGCGAGCACCTGCACTACGTCCGGCCCGGCGAGACCGGCTACACGGTGGTGGACGGCAGCGGCAACGCCCGGCACCGCCGCGACCAGGGCGCCGCCGACCGGCCGTGGTACGTCAACCTCTGGGACGGCGTGGACACGTCGGACGCCCACCGCTGACGCGCTCTCCCCCCGCCTTTCCGACCCCCGACCCTCCGACACGAGCGAGCACATGGACACCCCTCCTCCCCAGACCGAGCCCACCCAGCCCACCGACGCGGACATCGCCGCGTTCAAGGAGCAGCTCGGCCGCCCCCCGCGCGGCCTGCGGGCGATCGCCCACCGCTGCCCCTGCGGCAACCCGGACGTCGTCGAGACCGCGCCGCGGCTGGAGGACGGCACGCCGTTCCCGACGCTGTACTACCTGACGTGCCCCCGCGCGGCCTCCGCCATCGGCACGCTGGAGGCCGAGGGCGTGATGAAGGAGATGAGCGCCCGGCTGCAGAGCGACCCGGAGCTGGCCGCCGCGTACCGCGCCGCGCACGAGGACTACATCCGCCGGCGGGACGCGATCGAGGTGCTGGAGGGCTTCCCCAGCGCGGGCGGCATGCCGGACCGGGTGAAGTGCCTGCACGTGCTGGTGGGGCACTCGCTGGCGGCCGGTCCCGGCGTCAACCCGCTGGGTGACGAGACGATCGCGATGCTGCCGGAGTGGTGGCGCAAGGGGCCGTGCGTGACGCCGTGCGGCGCGCAGTCGTCCGACACCTCCGACACGGCGGAATGAGAGGAGCACCTATGACCCGCGTTGCCGCGATCGACTGCGGTACGAACTCGATCCGACTGCTCGTCGCCGACCTCGACCCCGCCACGGGCGGGTTCAAGGAGCTCGACCGGCGGATGACGATCGTCCGGCTCGGCCAGGGCGTGGACCGCACGGGCCGGTTCGCGCCGGAGGCGCTGGAGCGGACGTTCGCCGCGTGCCGGGAGTACGCCGAGGTGATCCGGGCGCACGGCGCGGAGCGCGTGCGGTTCGTCGCCACCTCCGCGTCCCGGGACGTGAAGAACCGAGCGGAGTTCGTGGCCGGCGTCGTGGACATCCTGGGCGTCGAGCCCGAGGTGATCACGGGTGACCTGGAGGCGGAGTTCTCCTTCACCGGTGCCACCAAGGAGCTCACGGGCCGCACCGACCTCGACCGTCCCTTCCTCGTCGTGGACATCGGCGGCGGTTCGACGGAGTTCGTCGTCGGCGACGACCGGGTACGGGCGGCGCGCAGCGTGGACGTCGGGTGCGTACGGATGACGGAACGACATCTCGTCGCGGATGGGGTGGTCGTGGACCCGCCGTCGCCCGAGCGGATCGCCGCCATACGGGCCGACGTCGAGGCCGCCCTCGACCTCGCCGAGCAGACGGTCCCGCTGCGCGAGGCCCGCACGCTCGTCGGCCTGGCCGGCTCGGTCACCACGGTGGCGGCCATCGCCCTCGGCCTCCCCGAGTACGACTCGACGGCCATCCACCACGCGCGGATCCCGCTGGCCCGAGTCCGCGAGGTCACCTCCCGCCTCCTCACCTCCACCCACGAGGAGCGCGCCGCGATTCCGGTGCTGCACCCGGGGCGGGTGGACGTGATCGCGGCGGGGGCCCTGGTGCTTCAGTGTCTAATGGAGCGGATCGGGGCTGAGGATGTTGTGGTGAGCGAGCATGACATTCTGGACGGAATCGCCTGGAAGACGGCCGAGATGGCCGACGAGGCCGGTCGGCGGGACTGACCGGGCAGGACGGAGCCCGTAGGGCGAGGTCCCGGCACCATGCGGTTCCGGGACCCTTCCGCCGAGTGGCTCGACCGGCCGTCCGCGAGTAGGCGCAGTCCAGCCGTCTCCCTGATCACGCGTACTCGTCCGGCTCCCCTCCATGCTGTTCCTGCGGCCAGGCCACCCGGCAGTCCAGGCAGGTGAACCGCCACTGGTCCTGTAAGAGCTGCGGGTGCAGGGCTTTGTTCAGAATCACGTGGATGCCCCGGCACTTGACGCACTGGACCGGCGGCCTTTGCGGTACGTACGGGCGGTACGCGTCGGCGCTCACGGCCGGTAGTCAACCACCGGCGGGGGCCCGCCTTCCCGGGTTTCCGGAACATGCCCCGCTCGGTCGTCGGGCAACTTGGCGCGGCCCGGGCGCGGCCTCCGGCAGGTGCATGCCGGAGCGATGTAGTGCGCGCGTACCGCGGCGGGCAGGCCCGGGCCTGGGACATGGGGGACGGAGAAGAACGGGGAGACGGCTTGCGCCCAGGTCACGGGCGGAGGCATTGCGGCCGGGGGATGTTCGCCCTTACCGAGCCACGCCAGGAGTCGTCGCCACGCGCGCCTGAGGGGCGCGTCCGTCCGGCCGCTCACGCGTGCATCACCCGGGCGTGCCGGGTCAGAGCCACGACGAAGGCGCGGGCCGCGACCCATCGGCCTTCTGCGGCCGCCTTGTTGTACTCGACGCCCAACTGGGCGCAGATCGCGCACTTCATCGCGGTGGGTTCCACCCTGTTGGGTGCGGCTTCCCATTCGCGCCCGCCTGCAAGGGGGCGGAGCTGGTAGTTGGGGCCGACCTTGTCCATCACCATGCCGGTGCGGTCTTTCGCGCGGTCGTGCACCACCTTGCCGATCAATGCTTCGGACCGGCGGCGGGTGGCGGCGTTTCCGCTGTTGTCGGCGGCGGGTTGCGTCAACGAGGGCTCCTCTACTGCGAGGTGGTTCCTGTCGCATAGGCAACCTCGGCGGGCCGTACGGCGGTACCGTCGGAAGGGGTGTCGAAGGCTGTCGTTTCACGGCCGTGGACGCGGAAGGCGGGCGGGGATGGGGTTGCCGAACGTCAGGTTGGGCGAGTGGCTGGAGCGTTCGGGGATGAGCCGCGGGGAACTCGCCCGGCGGGTCAGGGCGAAAGCGGTCGAACGGAAGCAACCGCACATCGCTCCGGACGCGACGGGGGTGCGCCGGTGGATCGGGGGAGAGCGGCCTCGGCGCCCCGTCCCCGAGATCCTGGCAGGAGTGTTCTCGGATCATTTCGGGTACCGGGTCACGACCTATGACATCGGGCTCGGCGACAGTACGACCGCTGACGACGCTCTCGTGTACAACGCCTCGTACACGGATACGGTTGAGACCGTCGCCGACTTGGGGAGGGCCGACGTGGATCGACGCAGTTTCCTCGCCGCCGCACCGTTCGCGGCCGTAGCAGGGCTCGGGCCGTCCCGGGAGTGGTTGCTGAACACGCTGGACCGGGCGCCGAAGGCGGGCCCCAAGGTGCGGTTGGAGGACGTCGGCGCCGTCAAGAACATGTTCACCACGTTCCAGCGGATGGACATTTTCCAGGGCGGCGGATCCGGTCGGCTGATGCTGGCCGAGTACATGAACCAGCACGTCTACCCGCTGCTCCGCCGCGCGCACGCCGAGGGCGTGCGGCAGGCCCTGTGCGAGGCGGCGGCCGAGCAGACGTACCTGCTCGGCTGGATGGCGTACGACAACGGCGAGCACGGCACCGCTCAGCGCTACCTCATCCAGTCGCTCAGGCTCGCCGACGAGTCGAAGAACGTCGCGCTCGGTGCGCATGTCCTCGCCGGCATGGCAGACCAGGCGACGCTGCTCGGCAATCCCGCCGAGGGCCGTCGGCTGGCGCAGGCCGGGCGGCACGGGCTCGCCAAGGCGGCCTCGCCCGCCTGCCTCGCCGACCTGTGGTGCCTTGAGGGGCGGGCCTTGGCGCTGCTCGGTGACCGGGCGGGGGCCGTACGCGCCGTCGCGGAGTCGGAGCGCGCCTACGAGCGGGTGCGGCTCGTGGACGAACCGGCCTGGGCCGCCTTCATCGATCCCGCCTATCTGCACGGCGAGCACGCCAACACCCTGCGCGACCTGGGCGATTCCGGTGGCGCTGCGGAGCACGCCCGTCATTCGATCGACTTCGCCAAGAAGCAGAAGCGAGCCCGGCGCGGAGCGATGTCCCACGCCGCGCTCGCCGCCTCGCACCTCCAACGCCGGGACCTCGACTCGGCCTACGCGGCCGGGCTCCGGACGCTCGCGTTGACGAAACAGGTCAAGTCGTCTCGCGCCGTCGAAGCCGTGACGGACCTGCAGGCGCGCATGCGGCCGTTCGGCAGGAGCCGTCTGGTGGCGGACTTCGACGAGCGTGCGCGCGAGCTGGTCGCCGCGGCGTAAGGCTGCGGCGTCAGTACGGCCGCCGGGGCCGGCCGGTCGCGCTTGATCCACGAGGGCGTGCCTCGCCCACGCCTGCGCCGGTGAGGGCGAAGCCGGAGCGGCGCTTGGCGTCGTCCGGGACGCTGCGGAGATCGGGCGTCCGCATGCGTGGGGGGAGTTGCACGCGGTGGCGGGGCTGTTGCTACGGCGCGGGGCTCCCGAGGGGCGGGTGCTGGTGGATGTCCTGACGGGGCTGGACTGAGGGGTGGCGGCCGGCCTGGGGGGCTGTTACGGGTGTGGCTGGGCGTGCTGGAGTGAGCTGTTAGGGCGGGTCGTCGCTCGGCCGGGGAAAAAGTTCGTGAAATCCTTCACATGAAAATGAGGGACTGGAACGCTGGTCCAGTGCCGTTCGGCCCCCATCCGGGGCCGAACGGGCCCGGATGAGCGGGAACGGGCCTTCTCTGTCAGGTGAGAAGGAACGTTCAGGCAGGGCGGCGGAACCGAGTGGTCCAGTTGCGTTCCGGGTCGCAAGGCCAGCTCAGCGGGGGTGATCAACGCGTTTCGGGGGTCGGTGGTTCCCTGTGAGGGGTATGGCGTCGGTCACGTGGGCGGCGCAGTGTAGCAGACAGTGCCCCGCGTCTTGTGAAGGGGCGCACGAGCACCCCTTCGGGGTGTGCTGGATACTCGAATCATGAGCACCACGGAGCGTCCACGGATCCTCGTAGTAGGCGGTGGGTACGTCGGCCTGTATGCGGCGCGTCGCATCCTGAAGAAGATGCGATACGGCGAGGCGACCGTCACGGTCGTCGACCCGCGCTCGTACATGACGTACCAGCCCTTCCTCCCCGAAGCAGCGGCCGGCAGCATCTCGCCGCGTCACGTCGTGGTGCCGCTGCGACGTGTGCTCCCCAAGGCGGAGGTCCTCACCGGCCGCGTCACCACCATCGACCAGGACCGCAAGGTCGCCACGATCGCCCCGCTGGTGGGCGAGGCGTACGAGCTGCCCTTCGACTACCTGGTCATCGCGATGGGCGCGGTCTCCCGTACCTTCCCGATCCCCGGCCTCGCCGAGAACGGCATCGGCATGAAGGGCATCGAGGAGTCCATCGGCCTGCGCAACCACGTCCTGGAGCAGCTGGACAAGGCCGACTCGACCACCGACGAGGAGATCCGCCGCAAGGCGCTCACCTTCGTCTTCGTCGGCGGCGGCTTCGCCGGCGCCGAGACGATCGGTGAGGTCGAGGACATGGCCCGCGACGCGGCCAAGCACTACCGGAACGTGAAGCGCGAGGACATGCGCTTCATCCTGGTCGACGCCGCCGACAAGATCCTCCCCGAGGTCGGCCCCAAGCTCGGCCAGTACGGCAAGGAGCACCTGGAGAGCCGTGGGGTGGAGATCCACCTCTCGACGTCCATGGACTCCTGCGTCGACGGCCACGTCGTGCTCAAGAACGGCCTCGAGGTCGACGCCAACACCATCGTGTGGACGGCGGGCGTCAAGCCCAACCCGGCGCTGGCCCGCTTCGGCCTGCCGCTCGGCCCGCGCGGTCACGTGGACACCCAGGCGACCCTCCAGGTGCAGGGCACCGACTACATCTGGGCCGCGGGCGACAACGCCCAGGTGCCGGACATGGTCGGCCGCCGCGCCGGCAACGAGAACGCCTGGTGCCCGCCCAACGCCCAGCACGCGCTGCGCCAGGCCAAGGTCCTCGGCGACAACGTGATCTCCGGTATGCGGGGCTTCCCGCAGAAGGAGTACAGCCACGCCAACAAGGGTGCGGTCGCCGGTCTCGGCCTGCACAAGGGCGTCGCGATGATCGTCATGGGCAAGATGAAGATCAAGCTCAAGGGCCGTCTCGCCTGGTACATGCACCGCGGCTACCACGGTCTGGCCATGCCGACCTGGAACCGGAAGATCCGCATCTTCGCCGACTGGACGCTGGGCATGTTCCTCAAGCGCGAGGTCGTGTCGCTCGGTGCCATGGAGAACCCCCGCGAGGAGTTCTACGAGGCCGCCAAGCCCGCTCCGCAGCCGGCCGACGCGGTCCCGACCCAGAAGGCCAAGGCCGGCTGAGTCCCCCGCCGCGCGGCGCGCGGCGACCGCGGCTTCCGCGGCACACGCTCGAGGGCGTCCACCAAATCCGTGGGGTGGGCGCCCTTCGGCGTGCCCGCGCGCGCCCGGCCGCCCGCGCACGCCCGGTCATCCTCGCGAGCCGTCCCGCCCCCCGGGAGCCGTCCCGCGCGCGCCGCACGCACACCGCGCCCCCGCGAGCGCCCGGTGCTCGGCCGTCGTGGCGATTTTCCCTCCCCGGCGCGAACGTGACGCACTCCCGCAGGGAAGGACTACAGCACGGCTCGCCGGTGTTTAGGTGTCAGATGAATCCATTTCGTCGAACCTGACTCCTGACACCGCATCATGGAGGTGTGCGACATGGCCCAGGCCGCCCTAAGGCTCGCCGACCTCGCGGAACGGGTACTGGGGGCACCGCTCCCCATCCGCCTCCGCGCCTGGGACCGCAGCGAGGCGGGTCCGCCCGGTGGCCCGGTGCTCGTCGTCCGCAACCGCCGCGCCCTGCGCCGCCTGCTCTGGAAGCCGGGCGAGCTCGGCCTGGCCCGGGCCTGGGTGGCCGGGGACCTCGACGTCGAGGGCGACCTCTACGCGGCCCTCGACCTGCTCGCCGGGTCCCTCTGGGAGCGCGGTGAGGAACCCGCCCGCCGCTCCGGCCTCCGGGCGGCCCTGGACGCCCTCCGGGACCCGGATACCCGCGCGGCCGGCCGTGAGCTGCTGAAGCTCGCCGGGCCCTGGGCGCCGCCCGCGCCGCCCCCGGAGGAGGCCCGCAGGACGTCCGGCCGGCTGCACAGCCTCCGCCGCGACAAGCAGGCCATCAGCCACCACTACGACGTCGGCAACGCCTTCTACGAGCTCGTCCTCGGCCCATCGATGGTCTACTCCTGCGCCTACTGGGAGCCCGAGGGCACCCTGGAGGACGCCCAGCGCGCCAAGCTCGACCTCGTCTGCCGCAAGCTCGGCCTGGCCCCCGGCATGCGCCTGCTCGACGTCGGCTGCGGCTGGGGCTCGATGGCGCTGCACGCCGCCCGCGAGTACGGGGTGAGCGCGGTCGGCATCACCCTCTCCGAGGAGCAGGCCGGCTACGCCCGCAAGCGGATCGCCGAGGCGGGGCTGACGGACCGGGTGGAGATCCGCGTCCAGGACTACCGCGAGATCTCCGACGGGCCCTTCGACGCGATCTCCTCCATCGGCATGGCCGAGCACGTCGGCCGCGAGCGCTACGCCGAGTACGCGGCCGACCTGTACGCCCTGCTGCGGCCCGGCGGCCGGCTGCTCAACCACCAGATCGCCCGGCGGCCCCTGCTCGACGAAGAGGCGTACCAGGTCGACGAGTTCATCGGCCGCTACGTCTTCCCGGACGGCGAACTCGCGCCCGTCGGACGGACGGTCGCGCAGCTGGAGGAGGCCGGGTTCGAGGTCCGGGACGTGGAGGCGCTGCGCGAGCACTACGCGCTGACGCTCCGGCGCTGGGTGGCCAACCTGGAGGCGCACTGGACCGACGCCGTGCGGCTGACCTCGCCGGGGCGCGCCCGGGTGTGGCGGCTCTACATGGCCGCCTCGGCGCTGTCGTTCGAGCGCAACCGCATCGGCGTCAACCAGGTGCTCGCCGTACGGACTCCCGGATCCGGTGACCCGGGACTGCCGCTGCGCACCCGGGAGTGGCGGGCCTGACGACGCCGGAGGGCCCGGTTCCGTAGCGGAACCGGGCCCTCCGGGCGATCGGGGCCGTCAGTCGGCCCGGACGGCGGACAGCGCCGTCAGTCGGCCTTGATGGCGGACAGCATGTTCAGCCGCGCCGCCCGGCGGGCCGGCCAGAGCGCCGCCAGCACGCCGACCACGGCGGCCAGCAGCAGGAACAGGAGGATCCGGCCCCAGGGCAGGGCCATTTCGTAGGTGGCCATGCTGGTGGCGATCTGCTCGCCCGCGGCCCAGCCGAAGAAGACGCCGAGGACGATGCCCAGCACCCCGCCGAAGAGCGAGATGACCACCGACTCCAGGCGGACCATCCGCTTGATGCCGCTGCGGTCCAGGCCGATGGCCCGCAGCATGCCGATCTCCTGCCGGCGTTCGAAGACGGACATCGCGAGGGTGTTGACGACGCCCAGCACCGCGACGATCACCGCCATGGCGAGCAGGCCGTAGAGGATGTTCAGCATCATGCTGATCATCGACGCGACCTCGCGCGAGATGTCGTCCTTGTCCTGGACCTGGATGGCCGGGTTGTCGCCGAGGGCCTTCCGCAGTGACTTCTTGGCCGAGGCGCTCGCTCCCTTGTCGGTCTTGACCAGGACCTGGCGGTCGACGAGCTCGGGCATGTGCGGGGTCAGGGTCGGGTTGTCGACCATGATCCCCTTGAGCATGTCGTTGCCCTTGAAGATCCCGCCGACCGTCAACCGGCCCTTCTCGCCGTCCTCGTAGGTGACCTCGAAGGACGAACCGGCCTTCCAGTGGTGGCTCTTGGCCGTCGCGTCGTCCACGACCACCCGCTGCCGCTGGGACAGCGCCGCGTACGAGCCGGTCGAGAAGTCGACCCGGGTGAGCTTGCCGATGCTCGCGGCGTCCACGCCGGTCAGGTACTCGCTGTCGCCGTCGACGCGGGCGGGCGACTGCCGCAGGGAGCTGACGGCGGTGACGCCGGGCTGCGTCGCCAGTTTCCTGGCGATGTCGGGGGAGAGGTCGTGCATGTTGGCCATGACGACGACGTAGTCGGCCTTCAGCGAGTCGGCCGCCATCTTGTCGATGGCCTTCTGGACGCTGTTGCCGATGACCGTGAGGCCGGTGATCAGGGTGAGGCCGATCATCAGCGCGGAGGCGGTCGCGGCCGTGCGGCGCGGGTTGCGGACCGCGTTCTGGCCGGCGAGCTTGCCGGGCATCCCGAAGCGGCGGAGCACCGGTCCCAGGGCGGTGATCAGCGGGCGGGAGAGCAGCGGCGTCAGCACGAACACGCCGATGACCAGCAGGCCCGCGCCGATCCCCAGGCCGGACTTGTCGTTCGCCCCGGCGGAGACCGCGACGCCCGCGGCCGTGAGGAGCGCGCCGATGGTGTTGCGGACCACCAGGGACTTGGTGGTGGCCACCGCGTGGACGCTGTTCATGGCGGCCACCGGCGGGATCTTCGCGGCGCGCCGGCCCGGCAGCCAGGCGGCGAGCATGGTCACCAGGATGCCGACGGCGAGCGAGGAGACGATCGCCGACAGGGGGACGACGAGCGGACCGGCCGGCATGGCGTCGGAGGGCATCAGGGCCTTCATCCCGGCGCCGATCCCGATGCCGGCGAGCAGACCGGCGACGGCCGCGACCGCGCCCACGACGAACGCCTCGACGAGCACCGAGCGGGTCACCTGGCGGCGGCTGGCGCCGACCGCGCGGAGCAGGGCGAGCTCCTTGGTGCGCTGGGCGATCAGCATGGTGAAGGTGTTGGCGATGATGAAGATGCCGACGAACAGCGCTATTCCGGCGAAGGCCAGCAGGCCGGTCTTCACCCCGTCCATGCCCTGGGCGATCATCTCGGCCTCGTCGTCGGCCAGCTTCTTGCCGGTGGTGGCCTCGGCGTCGCGCGGCAGGATCTTGTCGACCTCCGCCTTGAGCCTGTCCTGGGACGTGCCGGGGGCGGCCTTGACGTCGATCTCGTTGAACCGGCCGGGCTTGGCGAAGAGCTTCTGGGCGGTGGCGGTGTCGAAGAGGGTGAGCGTGCCGCCGGCCGACACCTGGCCCTTGTCGGTGGTGAAGACACCGGTGATCTTCTGGCTGAGGACCGGGCCCCGGACGGACATCCGGACGGTGTCGCCGACCTTGAAGCCCGCGCGCTCGGCGGTCTTGGCGTCGACGGCGATCTCGCCGGCGCGCTGCGGCGCCCGGCCGGACGTCAGCGGGTAGCGGGCGTCCTTGCCGTCCTTGCCGGGGAAGTAGTTGGAGCCGGCGCGGGCGAAGCCCGAGCCCACCAGCTCGCCGTCCTTGCCCGCGAGGTAGGCCTGGCCGTCGACGCTGCCGGTGGCCGAGGCGGCGCCGGGCACCTTCGCGGCCTTGTCCAGCAGGCGCTGGGTGAGCATCGGGGGCTCGCCGGGCTTGCCCTTGTCGTCGTCGTCCTTGTGCGGCTGGACGGCGACGTCGACGCCGGCGAAGCCCTTCTGGCTGCTGTTCTGGAGGGCGGAGGAGAAGGTCTCGGTGAAGACGAGGGTGCCGGAGACGAAGGCCACGCCGAGCATCACGGCGAGGACGGTCATCAGCAGTCGGGCTTTGTGCGCGAGGACGTTGCGCAATGCGGTACGGAACATAGGTGGTCCTGGGCTCGGGTTGTCTGGTCGGCTGATGTCCGTTTCCGGCTGCCGGGTGTGGCTGCCGGAAGAGCTCAGCTGGTCCGGCCCTTGGCGTCGAACGCCTTCATGCGGTCCAGGACGGCGTCGGCGGTCGGCTCGTACATCTCGTCGACGATGCGGCCGTCGGCGAGGAAGACGACGCGGTTGGCGTAGGAGGCGGCGACCGGGTCGTGGGTGACCATGACGACGGTCTGGCCCAGTTCACGCACCGAGTTGCGGAGGAAGCCCAGGACCTCGGCGCCGGAGCGGGAGTCGAGGTTGCCGGTGGGCTCGTCGGCGAACATGATCTCGGGGCGCCCGGCGAGGGCGCGGGCGACGGCGACGCGCTGCTGCTGGCCGCCGGAGAGCTGGTTCGGCCGGTGCTTGAGCCGGCCGGAGAGACCGACGGTGTCCACGACGGTGTCCAGCCACTTCTGGTCGGGCTTGCGGCCGGCGATGTCCATCGGCAGCGTGATGTTCTCCAGGGCGTTGAGCGTGGGGAGCAGGTTGAACGCCTGGAAGATGAAGCCGATCTTGTCCCGGCGGAGCTGGGTCAGCTTCTTGTCGTTGAGCGCGGTGAGCTCGGTGTCCCCGATGCGGGCGGAGCCGCCGGAGACCGTGTCCAGCCCGGCCATGCAGTGCATCAGCGTCGACTTGCCCGAGCCCGAGGGCCCCATGATCGCGGTGAACTCGGCCCTGCGGAAGTCCACGGACACGGCGTCCAGGGCGACCACCTGGGTCTCGCCCTGGCCGTAGACCTTGGTGAGATCCGTGGCACGGGCCGCCACCTCGGCGGTGCGGACGGCGGTCGGGGCGCCGTAGGGGCTGGTGGTCACGGGGGACACTCCTGTCGGGACGCGGAACGGGACGTGATTCCATGGTCCTGTCCGCCTGCCCGGCCCGGATCAGACCAGGCTCCCGTTCGCGGGACCGTCTCCAGAGGTACGGGCGGGGGGCCGGGTCATCCTCCGGTATGAGGGCGCCGCCGAGGCCGCCCGCGCCGGAGCGGCCGGGCGGTGAGGGAACGGCTACGGAGCGGTGCGGGGGGAGTCGAGATTGCGACAATTCCGGGAGAGTGCCCGGGTGGGGTGGTGAACGGGATGGATCGGCCGCTGGCATGTGCCTATGGCGTCATTGCTGCACTGACAGCTCCTCAGTTGCCCATAAAATAAGACAACCTCTGGTCAGTGTTCCGCTGTTTGGGGGGCGCCACCCGGATAGGCTCATCCTGTTCTCCTCGAGGGAACCCGCGCGCGCGTCCGTGCACGCGTGGCCCGAGGGCCCGCCCGGATGGTGGAATGCAGACACGGCGAGCTTAAACCTCGCTGGCCCTTCGGGCCGTGCCGGTTCGAGTCCGGCTCCGGGCACATCCGCACGTTCACCGTTCGCCTGTGGGCGGGCGTGTGTGCCCGGCGACGGGCGGACCCCGGTCGTACGGCCGGGGTCCGCCCGTACGACCGGGGCCGTCGGTCGTCGGCCGTTGTGCTCCGGCGTCCCGCGTGCCTCAGCCGTCGGCGGCCGGTGCCGTCCCGCCCGCCAGCTCGAAGAGGGTCCTGAGGGCGGCGAACGCCTCCGCCCGGTCCACCAGGCCGTCGAGGCCGTGCAGCGTGTTCACACCCACACCGCTGCCGAAGACCAGCGAGGCCAGGCTCTTGGCGTCCGGCAGCCCCGGGGTGCCGGCGGTGATCCGCTCCAGGTAGCCGATCCAGACGCGGCGGGTCCCCTCGTACCCCCGCACATAAGCGTCGCGCAGCGGGCCCGGCCCGCCCATGACCTCCGGCAGGACCGTCGCGAACACCCGGCCGCAGGGCGCGTCCACCACCGTGAGGTGGGCGTCGAGCAGGGCGTCGAAGGTGAGCGGTCCGGTCTCCGGGAGCACCCGGCGGTACTCCTCCTCGGCGGCGTGGAACGCCTGCCCGATCACCTCGACGATCAGGCCCTCCTTGGAGCCGAAGTGCCAGGCGACCGAGCCGCGGCTGATGCCCGCGCGGTCGGCGACGGCCTGCACGGAGGCGGCCCGCGGGCCGCCCTCGGCGACCAGTTCCGTCGCCGCCTCCAGCAGCCGCCGGCGGCTCTCCCGGGCGGACTCCTCACGACGACCAGTCATGCGGTGATTGTTCCACGGGGGTTCGGGCGGTCGAAGGGGTAGGGATCCCTCCGTTTCCCGGCCGTTAGCCGACCGTTCTCCGTGGGGTGTCCGGAAAACCGATCCCCGCACACCACTTGACGGTCTGTGCCGGGCGTTCAACGATTGGACCACCGTCCAGTTTTCGCGGGTGAGCGGAGCCGGGGACCTTGAATGCCCTGGCGTACGGCGGCTCGCACCGCAGAAGTGGCGGGACACGTTCCGAGCCGCACGTCGCCGCACGTTCCCCGTACCGCTCTTCGCCGGCCGCGCGCCGGTCGATTCACGCCACCCCGGGCCTCCCCGTGTGCCCGTCCGTCCGCCCGGGACCCACCGACCGCACGATCGGAGCCGTCATGCGCCTGATCACGTTCGTAGGCAAGCACTCCGCCGGACCGCCTCCGCCGGGCCGGCCCCACGCCGGCGTCCTGCTGGGCGGCGACGCCCCGGACGGCGCCGTCCTCGACCTCACCGCCGCCGCGCCCGACGATCCGCGCCTCGCCTCCCTCCAGGCCCTGATCGAGTCCGGCGAGGCCGGCCTCGACCGGGTGCGGGAGCTGTGCGAACGGCCGCCCGGCGAGGCCGTACGGGACCGGGGCGACGTCCGGCCGCTGGCGCCGCTGCCCCGGCCGGTGCGGCTGCGCGACTGCGGGCTGTTCATCGCCCACCTGGAGAGCGGGCTGCGCGAACTGGCCCGGCGGCAGGCCGCGGCGGCGGACGACCCGGCCGCGGAGTTCGAGCGGCTGATGGCCAGCGGGAAGTTCGACCTGAGCCCGCTGTTCCGGGAGCGGGTCATGTACTACACGGCGGACCACCTGGCGGTGAGCGGGCCGGACGACGAGATCACCGCGCCCACCGGATCGCGCGAGCTCGACTTCGAACTGGAGTTCGCGGCGGTGGTGGGCCGGACCGGCCGGGACGTCAAGCCCGCCGACGCCCCCGCCCACATCTTCGGCTACACCGTCTTCAACGACTGGAGCGCCCGCGACCTCCAGGCCGTCCTCATGCGGGCCGGCGTCGGGCCGTGCGAGGGCAAGGACTTCGCCGGCTCCAACACCCTCGGCCCGTGCGTCGTGACCCGCGACGAGCTCACCGACCCGTACTCCCTGACCATGACCGCCCGGGTCAACGGCGAGGAGTGGTCGCGCGGCACGACCGACGGGATGGAGCACACCTTCGAGGACGCCGTGGTGCACCTCAGCCGGGACCGCGCGGTGCACGCCGGGGAGGTCATCGGCTCCGGAACCGTCCCGTCCGGCACCGGGTTCGACCTCGGGCGGCACCTGAGGGACGGGGACGTGGTCGAGTTGGAGGTCGAGGGCATCGGCGTGCTCCGCAACACCGTCCGGGTGCCCGCGCGGGACACGGGTGGGTCATGAGCGACGCGTACGTGCTCGGCGTCGGCCGCACGGCGTACGGCCGGTTCCCCGGCCTGACCGTCGGCGCGCTCGCGGGCGAGGCGCTCGCCCTGTGCCTGGCCGACGCCGGGGTGGAACCCGCCGCCGTGGACGCGGTGTTCTTCGCCAACGCCACCCAGGGCGCCCTGGAGGGGCAGCACTTGGTGCGCGGCCAGGTGGCGCTGCGCGACACGGGGGTGGCGGGCGTCCCGGTGTTCAACGTCGAGAACGCCTGCGCCTCCGGGACCGCCGCCGTCCACCTGGCGGCCACCGCCGTCCGGGCGGGGGAGGCGGACCTCGCCCTCGCCGTCGGCGCCGAGAAGATGTACGGCGCCGACGAGGAGCGGCTGGCCGCCGCCTTCCACGGCGGGCTCGACGTCGCCCGCTGGGAGGAGGGGCTCAAGGCGCTGCGGGAGGCGGCGGGGGCGGAGGCGGCCCCGCCGGGCCGGCGCTCGGTGTTCATGGACGTCTACGCCGCGCTCGCCGCCGACTACCGCCGCCGCCACCCCGGCCTCACCCCCCGGCGGCTCGCCGCCGTCACCGCCAAGAACCGGCGGCACGGCGCGCTCAACCCGCGGGCCGCCCGCCGCGAGGCCCTGACGGTGGACGAGGTGCTGGCCGCGCGGCCGATCGTCCCGCCGCTGACCCAGCCCATGTGCGCGCCCATCGGGGACGGCGCCGCGGCGGCCCTCGTCTGCTCGCCCGCCGCGGCCCGCCGGCTCGGCGCCGGCCGGGCGGTACGGATCCGGGCGAGCGTCGTCGCCTCCGGCACCGGCCGGACCCTCGACGAGGAGGCCCGCCGGATCACCCGCCTCGCCTCCGCCGCCGCGTACGAACGGGCCCATCTCGGACCGTCCGACGTCTCGCTCGCGGAGGTCCACGACGCCACCGCCATCGGCGAGGTGCTCCAGGTGGAGGCGCTGGGCCTGGTCCCGGACGGGGAGGGCGCGCACGCCGCCGAACGCGGCGAGACCGCCCTCGGCGGCCGGCTGCCGGTCAACACCTCCGGCGGTCTGGAGAGCAACGGCCATCCCGTCGGCGCCACCGGCGTCGGCCAGATCCACGAACTCGTCACCCAGCTCCGCGGCGAGGCGGGCGACCGCCAGGTCCCCGGCGCCCGCGTCGGCCTCGCCGAGAACGGCGGCGGCTTCCTGGACTTCGAGGAGGCCGCGGCGGCGGTGGTCGTCCTGGAGGCACCGGGGAGGCGGCTGTGAGGGGGGGAACGGCAGGGGAGGGAAGGGCGGCGCCGGGCGGCGGCGGGCCGGCGGGCGCCGGAACGGCCGGGGAGCGCGGGATGCCGGCGGGCGTCGCGGAGCCGACGGCGGGTGTCCGGACGGACGGCGACGTGCCGCGTGCCGGAGCACGCGAGCGGATCACCGGGTGCGTCAACGTCGCGCATCTGCTGTACCGGGCCGCCGCCGGGCAGCCGGACGCGCCCGCCGTGTGCGAAGGGGCGGACGTACTCAGGGACTACCGGGGGCTCGCCGGGCGGGCCGCCGCGATCGGCGAGGCGCTGCTCCGGGAGTACGGGCTGCGGGCCGGTGACCGGGTGGCGCTGGCCATGCGGAACACCCCGCGCTACCCGGAGGTGCTGTTCGGCGTCTGGTGGGCCGGGCTGGTGGCGGTGCCGATGAACGCCCGGCTGCACCCCCGGGAGTTCGCGCAGCTGGTGGAGGACTGCGGCGCGAGGGTCTGCGTCGCCACCGGGGAACTGCTCGATCCGCTGGGTGAACAGGGGCTCGGGCCGGCCGCCTTGGTGGCCGTCGACGAGCTCTCCTCGACCGCCGGGCGGCCGGGGCCGCCCGCCGATGTGGCGGACGACGCGCCGGCGTGGCTGTTCTACACCAGCGGCACCACCGGCCGGCCCAAGGGCGCCACCCTCACCCACGGCAACCTGCGGGCCGCCACCGACAGCGCGCTCGCCGACATCGGGGCCGGCGTCGAGGCGTCGATGCTGCACATCGCCCCGATGTCGCACGCCGGCGGCCTCTTCGGCCTCGCCCACGTGGCCCGCGCCCGGGCCCAGGTCTTCCCGCGCGGCGGCGCGGTCACCGCGGACACCCTGTCAGAGGCGCTGCGCGCGTTCGGCCCGGTGACGTTCTTCGCGGTGCCGACGATCCTGCGCCGCCTGCTCGACCCCGCCCTGCTGCCCGACGATCTCGTCCCGCGCGTGCACCGCATCCTCTACGGCGGCGCGCCGATGTACCGGGAGGACCTGGAGCGGGTCGTCGCCCGCTTCGGCGCCGGCCGGCTCTGGCAGGGCTACGGGCAGGGGGAGTCGCCCGGCACCATCACCCACCTGCGCCCGGAGGACCACGCCGGGGACGCCCCCGAGGCGCTGGGCCGCCGGCTGGCGAGCGTCGGCCGGGCGCGGACCGGCGTCGAGGTGCGGGTGGCGGACCCCGACGGGCGGGAGGTGCCGGCCGGGACGACCGGCGAGGTGCTGGTCCGCGGGGCCACCGTGATGTCCGGCTACTGGAACGCGCCGGAGGCCACCGCCCGTACCCTGCGCGGCGGCTGGCTGCACACCGGCGACCTGGGCCGGCTGGACGCCGACGGCTTCCTCACCCTCGTCGACCGGGCCAAGGACCTGGTCATCTCCGGGGGTTCCAACATCTACCCCCGCGAAGTGGAGGAGGTCCTGCTGCGCCACCCCGCCGTCGCCGAGGCCGCGGTGGTCGGCGCGCCGGACCCCGAGTGGGGGGAACTGCCCGTCGCCTTCGTGGTGCGGGCCGACGGCGGCGCGACCGCCGGACTCGACGCCGCCCTGGAGGCGCACTGCCTCGGCCGCATGGCCCGCTACAAGCGGCCCCGCCGCTTCCTGTTCGTGGCCGCGCTGCCCAAGAACAGCTACGGAAAGGTGCTCAAGACCGAACTGCGGGGGCTGATCGGCCGGCCCCCGGAAGCCGACAACCCGAGAGCTGGTACCGCGACATGAGCCGCATCGTCGACCTCACCTCCCCCATCGACCCCCGCGACCTCGACCTCGTCCCGGAGAGCATGCCGGACCTGGCGCTGGTCGTCGCCCCGCGCATGGACTACCACACGCACGACGAGTGGGGGCGGGACTTCATGGTCGCCTCCTTCGGCTGCGACCCGGACGACCTCCCCGGGCGCGAGGGCCCGGCCGGGGAGGTCATGCACGAGATCAGCACCCACTGCGGGACGCACGTGGACGCCCCGCTGCACAGCGGACGCATGTGCGAGGGCCGGCCGTCCCGGACGCTGAGCGACATCTCCCTGGAGGAGTTGTACCGGCCGGGCATGGTCCTCGACGTACGGGCCTGGGCGAAGCCGGGGGAGGCCATTCCGGTCGAGGCCCTGAAGCAGGCCATCGCGGCGACCGGGCGGGACGTCGAGCCGGGTGACGCGGTGCTCATCAGGACCGGGCAGGAGCGGTACCGGCTGGGCGAGCCGGAGTACTTCGCCTATCCGGGCATGTCGGGGGCGGGGACGCGGTACCTCACCGGGCTGGGGGCCACCGTCCTGGGGACGGACGCCATCGGGTGGGACCGGCCCATTCCGGCGATGCGGCGGGCTTTTCAGGAGACGCGCGACCCCGGGCACATCTGGGACGGGCATTACGCGATCCAGGACAAGGAGGCGTTCATCGTCCAGCAGTTGGTGAACCTCGGGGCGCTGCCGTTGAGTGGGTTCATGGTCGGGTTCTTCCCGCTGAAGCTCACGGGGACGAGTGCGGCTCCCGCGCGGGTGGTGGCGTTCGTGGAGGGGTGAGCCCCGGTCCCGCCCCTTCGCCGCTCGTCCTCAAACGCCGGACGGGCTACATAGCCCGTCCGGCGTCTGAGGACAGCGCCCGTAGGGCGCTTCGGGGGTGTGTGGGGGGGCGGAGCCCCCGCAGAAACCGTGAAAGGGCGGGCCCGGGGCTCAGGAAGCCTTCACCCGCACCGCCGTGGCCCGCCGCGACCCCACCGCGAAGAGCGCGAGCCCGCCGACCAGCCAGCAGGACAGCACGACCAGGGCCCGCCCGCACCCCGCGCCGTCGAAGAAGGCCGTCGAGCGCAGCAGGGTGCCGCCCGCGCCGGGCGGCAGGAACTGGCCGAACGTTCCCCAGCCGGAGGGCAGCCACTCCGGCCCGGAGGCCAAGCCGGACAGCGGGTTGCCAAGGAAGATCATCATGGCCGCGCCGAGGCCGAGGCCGGGCCCGCCGAGCAGCGAGTGGAGGCCCATGATGGTGACGGAGGTGGCCGCGGTGCTGAAGGTGACGGCGAGGGCGATCAGCACGTAGTCGCCGTCCGTGACCCCGAACCCGTACTGGATCACGGCGCTGAGGGCGAAGCCGGCGAGGACCGAGAAGCCGAGGGAAGTCGCGGCCCGCTGGGCCGGGCGGCGGAGCAGCATCACGATGGCGACGGTCGCCAGGTAGCCGCCCAGCACCAACGGCAGGGCGCCGGCGGCGAGTCCGGCCGCGTTGGGGTCGTCCTTCGTCGGCGGGTGCAGGTCGTGCACGGCCACGGAGGGCCGGGGCGCGGACGGGTCGAGGGACGGCGCGAGGGCGCGCAGGGTGGCGGCGACGGACGGGCCGGCCGTGGTGGCGACCAGCACCTCGGGCTTGTCGCCGGGCGCCGTGCCGAGGACCACCGCGCCGTACGCCTTCCGGTCGTCGATCCGCTGCCGGGCGGCGGCCGCGTCCGGCACCTTCGTGACGCGGAACGCGCCGGGCCGGGCCTCCGCCAGGCGGTCCGCGACCCGGTCGGCCACCGGGCCCGGGCCCGCGACCGCGATCGGCACCTCGTGTGGGCCGGAGTTGACCGCCGGCAGGGCGAAGGCCGTCAGCATGGCGGCGAGCAGGGCGGTGAGTCCGACGATCAGGACCGGGACCTTCCGCCAGCCCGCCGCCGCTTCGGCGGCGGGATCGGCCGGATCGGGGGCGGCGCCCTGAGGCTCGTCGGTGCGGGCGGCGGTGGCGCCGGTCGTATCAATGGGTGTACGGGACATGGGAGTTCCCCTCGGGGCGGGTGACGTGCTCCTGGTGCCGTGCTGGGTGCTGCGCATGCTGTGGTGCCGAGTGCTGCGTGTGCTTGTGGTGCCGGGTGCTGCGTGTGCTTGTGGTGCCGGGTGCTGCGCCTGCTGTGGTGCTGAGGTGTTACGCCTGTTGTGGTGCCGAGGTGTCGCGCGTGCTGAGGTGCTCGCGTGCTGTGCTGCCGACGTGCCGCGGACGTTCGCCGCGGTGTCGCCGCCGGTCCGCTGGGGCACCGCGGGCGTACCGCCGGTGTTCCGGTGTCGGCTCGCGGACGTACCGCCCGTGTACGGGCGCCGGCCCGCACGCGCGCTGCCGGAGGTGCCGGCGACGGGGCTCCGGGCCGCGCTGCCGGTCGCGCCCCCCCCGCGTCCGGTGGCCCGGCGGGCGCGGCGTCGGCGCCCCACCGGCCGTCCGGGCTCCGGCGAGCGCCGCCCGCCTGCCTCGCGCGGCCGACGGCCCGGCCGGGCCACTCCTCCCTCCGCGCGCCCCCGCGCCCCTCGCCGAGGCCGCGCGCCGGGTGGTGCCGAGGCATGGCGGGGGCGTACGGGCGGGGCGGCCGGTCAGGGTTCGACGCGTACGCGCTCCAGTTCCCGGCGCACCGCCTCGGCGACGGGCGTACGGGATCCGGTGCGCACCCAGTGCTCGAAGGTGAGCCGGGTCGTGGTGAGCGCGACCGTGGCGGCGAGCAGCGGGTAGAGGTCGTGCTCGGGGTCGGTGCCGGTGCGGCGGGCGATCTCGGTGGCCAGGGTGGCGGCCATGTCGGCCTCGAAGCGGACCTGTTCCGCCGCCAGTTGCGCGTGGGCCAGGGCCAGCCGCGCGCGCAGGAGGGTGCCGGGGTCGACGGCGGAGAGCTCCTCCAGCACGGTGGCGAAGGCGTGCGTGAGGGCGTCCCACAGCGGTTCCTCCGGCGGGCGGGCGGCGAGCGCCGCGCGGATCCGTTCGGCCCGTTCGGTGCCGGAGGCCATGACGGCCTCCTCCTTGCTGGAGAAGTAGTTGTTGAACGTCCGGGCCGAGACGCCGGCCTCGGCCGCGATGTCCTCCACCCGGACGGCCGCCCAGCCGCGCTCGGCGGCGAGCCGCAGCGCCGCGAGGCCGAGCGCCGTCCGTGTGGCCTGCTTCTTCCGCTCCCGGAGCCCGGGATTCCGGGGCTCTGGGGGATGTTCCGCGGGCGTCGGCCCGGAGGGCTCCCGCCGTGCCGCCGTTCTCGCGGCCCTGGTGTTCATGTCCCTCACCGTCGCAGAAACCTGCGGAGCCCGCAAGTTTGCGCAGCGCGCAAGAATTCGGCCGCGACGGATGCGGTGTCGGCCGCCTGGCCGAATGGCAACTGTCGGCCCACTGCGGCGCGTTGACGCTCGAACGCTACGGTATGTAGCGTTACTGATCGGTAGCGTTGTGATCGCTGGGGAAGGAGGGGTGGGTGGGGCGGGCGGCCCGGACGTCCGGCGGGGCGGTGGCCCGTGCATTCCCCGTTCCCCACCGGCCTTTTCCGGCCCCTTCCGGCCGCCTTCCGTTCCATACCGGCGGTTACAGCGGAGGCCCGCCATCCGGACGGGTCGCAAAGAAACTCACTGGGGCGTGCATGCGTATTCCCAATTCCCTTTACATGGTCCCGGATCACGTGCTCACGGACCCGTGCGAGCGGGACACCGCCGGCAGTTCGCCGACCGGGGGCGACACACCACCCGGAGACGTCGACCAAGTCCTTTTACAAATGCGCCCGCTCATCGAATCCGTGATGCAGAACACACAGATCCGGGCGCTGGAGGAATCGAGCCTCGCGGTCATCGGCGACCGCGCCGTCGCCGTCGACGCGCTCATCGACCTGGTGCGCCGGGCGGAGACGTCGGTGACCCTCCTGGTCCCGCCCGCGGGCGACGCCCTGCGGCTGGTGACCGACGCGCTGGAGGCGCTGGCCGGCCGGCACCCGGACGACACCCGGGTGCGGGTCCTCGCCCCGCCCGAACTGGCCTCCGACGCCCGGCTGGCCGGGCTGGAGACACTGCTGGACGGCGTGGAGATCCGGCTGGCCGCGGGCGTGCGGCACGCGGCGGCCGTCATCGACCAGCGAGTCGCGCTGGTCAGGGCAGGTGAGGCCACCGTGTTCGGCGCCGAGGCGTCGCTCGTCCGGGCCCCCAGCGTGGTCCGCGCGCTGTACGACATCCTCATGACGGCCTGGTACCGGGCCGCCCCCCTGACCCGCTACCAGCGCCTCCAGGAGTGCCTGCGCCGCGACTCCGGCGCCCGCATCCTGCGCATGCTCGGCGAGGGCTACACGGACGAGGTGGCCGCCCGCGAACTCGACATCTCCGTCCGCACCTACCGCCGCCGCGTCGCCGACATCATGCGGCTGCTCGGCGCCCGCTCCCGATTCCAGGCGGGCCTCTACGCGGCCGGCGCCGGTTTGTTGCGCGCATAAGTCCCCGGACGTGACATCCAGGTGAATCGGAGGCAGGAAGCTGCCACCACCGGCCGCAGCACGGCAGGGAATTCACGCCATTCCGCGGACCGCCCGGCAGGTTCCGGACCGGCCCGTTGAACCACCCCGTTCCACCCCCGAAAGTCGTGACGTATCCGAGAGTCGGAGACCGAACCCGCGCCGGCACCGGCCGCGCGGGCCCCGGAATCGAGCCGAAATCGAGGAAGTCACGTACACCATGGGCGAATACGACGGGGCGCGGCCCGCTCCCATAGCCGTTGTGGGCATCGGCTGCCGGGTGCCCGGCGCCGACGGCCCCGACGCGTTCTGGCGCTTGCTGACGGACGAGACCTGCACGGTGCGTGACGTGCCGTCGTCCCGCTTCGGGCGGCCGTACGAGATTCCGGGCGCCCGCGTCCGCTCCGGACTGCTGGACGACGTGGACCGCTTCGACGCCGCGTTCTTCGGGATCTCCCCGCGCGAGGCGGCGGGCATGGACCCGCAGCAGCGGCTGTTCATGGAGGCCGTCTGGGAGGCGCTGGAGGACGCCGGACAGGACACCTCCGCCCTGGCCGGCACCCGCACCGGCGTCTGGGTGGGCACCACCAACGTCCACTACTGGGAGCTCCAGCAGTCCGTCGGCCACCCGGACATCCACGCCTCGCTCGGCGCCGGCTCCCGGTCCACCACCACCGGCCGCGTCTCCTTCGCCCTGGACGTCACCGGCCCCGGCCTCTCCGTGGACACCGCCTGCTCGTCCTCGCTGACCGCCCTCGCCCTCGCCTGCCAGAGCCTCGCCACCGGAGAGTCCACGGTGGCCATCGCCGGCGGCTCCCAGCTGCTGCTCACCAACACCGAGAACCACGGCTTCGTCGACGCGAACGTCTTCTCGGACAACTGCCGCTTCGGCGACGCCTCCGCCGACGGCTTCGTGTTCAGCGAGGGCGTCGGCGCTGTGATCCTCAAGCCGCTGGACCGCGCGCTCGCCGACGGCGACCCCGTACGGGCCGTCATCCGCGGCTGGAGCGTCAACAACGACGGCGCCGGCAGCGACACCATGATCAACCCGGCGCTGAGCGGCCAGCGGCAGATGCTGGAGCTCGCTTACGAGCACGCCGGGATCCCGATCACGGACGTCGACTACATCGAGGCCCACGGTACCGGCACGCGCGCCGGCGACCCCGTCGAACTCGGCGCCATCGCCGCCGTCCTGGGCGACACCCGCGCAGACCGCGTCGCGCCGCTGCTCGTCGGCTCGGTCAAGAGCAACATCGGGCACACCGGCGCCGCCGCCGGCGTCCTCGGCCTGATCAAGACCGTCCTCGCCCTCCAGCACCGCACCGTCCCCCGCACCCTGCACGTCACCGAACGCACCCCCGCCGTCGACTGGGACACCGCCGGCCTGGACCTCCCGCACGCCGGCGCGGTGCCGCTCGCCGCCGAGGGCCGGCCGCTGACCGCCGGCGTGAGCGGGTTCGGCGTCTCCGGCACCAACGTGCACGTCGTCCTCACCGAGGCCGGGCCGGGCGTGGAGCCCGCCGGGCGGCCGGCCGGCGCCGAGCGCGGCGCCGCGCACCTGCTGCCCGTCTCCGCCGCCTCCCCCGAGGCCTTGCGGCAGCGCCTGCTGGACCTGGCCGGCCACCTCGAAACCGCAGGCCGCGCCGCTCCCCTCACCGACCTCTGCCACACCGCCGCCGTCCGCCGCGCCCACCACGACTGCCGGGCGGCCGTCGTCGGGGACACGTCCGAGGCGCTGGCCGCGCGGCTGCGCGAGGCCGCCGAGGACGCGTCAGACGCCGGCTACGCGGGCCGCCCGCGCGTCGCCTTCGTCTTCTCCGGCCACGGCTCCCAGTGGATCGGCATGGCCCGCGAACTCATGGACGCCTCCCCGGCGTTCAGCGCGTCCCTGATCCGCTGCGACGAGGCCGTCCGCGCCGAGACCGGCTGGTCCGTCATCGACCGCCTCACCGACGGCACCGACCTGGTGCACGAGACCGTCGCCGTCGTCCACCCCGTCCTGTGGGCGGTACAGGTGTCGCTCGCCGAGACCTGGCGCGCCTGGGGCGTCGAACCCGACGTCGTCCTCGGCCACAGCATGGGCGAGTCCGCCGCCGCCTGCGTCGCCGGGGCGCTGAGCCACGCCGACGCCGCCGCGGTCGTCTGCCGCCGCGCCCGGCTCATCCGCGACCGCGTCGCCGGCCAGGGGACGATGTCGGTGGCCGCCCTCACCGCCGACGAGGCCGACCGGCTCATCGTCGAACTCGCCGTCGACGTCGCGGTCGCGGCCAGCAACGGCCCCCGCACCACCGTCCTCGCCGGCGAGGTCGAGGGCATCGAGAAGATCAAGGCCGAGCTGGACGCCCGCGACGTCTTCTGCCGCGTCATGAAGGCCGAGGCCGCCTCCCACTGCTCCCGCATGGACCCGCTGCTCGACGAGCTCGCCCACGAGCTCCGGGAGCTCGCGCCCCGCGCCGGGACGGTCCCGATGCGCTCCACCGTCACCGGCGAACTCGTCGACGGCTCCGGCCTCGACGCCGCGTACTGGACCCGCAACATCCGCGGCCGCGTCCACTTCCACGAGGCCGTGCTCGCCACCGCCGAGGCCGGCGAGACCGTCTTCGTCGAGATCAGCCCGCACCCCGTCCTCTCCAAGGCCGTCCAGGAGACCCTGGCCGACGCCGGCCTCCCCGGCACCGCCGTCGGCTCCCTGCTGCGCGACCAGCCCGAGCGCGAGACGCTCCTCGGCCACCTCGGCCGGGTGTACGAGGCGGGGGCGCCCGTCGACTGGACCGCCCTGTACGGCGGCGGCCGGTGCGTCCCGCTGCCCGCCTACCCCTGGCAGCGGGAGAGCCACTGGGTGGAGGACCTGGACGCGCTGCCCCGGACGTACGAGTTCCGGCTGGACGAGCCGGGGACGCCGTTCCTGCCGCCGCCCGCACCCGACGGCGGAGCGGCCGTCGTCCACGGCCCCGAGTGCGTCGAGGCCGCGCGGACCGCTGTGGCCCGGGCCGCCGGCGCGGAGGACGTCCGGCTCACCGCCGCCGACATCGGGGAGGCCCTCCTCGTCCCGCCCGGGACGGCCGCCGTGCTGCGGGCCGTCGTCACGCCGGGCGCGGCGGACGGGGAGTGGACGTTCACCGTCGAGAGCCGGGCCGACGGCGCGGCGGAGTGGACCGGGCGCGCCCGGGGCACCGCCTCCGTCGGCCTCGGGAGCGCCGGGCACGAGCCGCCCGCCGCCGTCCTCGCCCGCTGCCCGGAGCGCCTCGACGGCGACGCCTTCCGGCGGCGCGTCCCGGCGGCCGGCGCCCTCCGGCCCGTCCTGGAGGAGGTCTGGCTCGGACGCGGCGAGGCCGTCGCCCGGCTGCGCCGGCCCGCCGGGACGGAACCCCGGCCCGGCCACCCCGTCCACCCCGAGCTCGTCCGGTCCGCCTACCAGCCCGCCCTGGCCCTGCTGCCCGACCCGTCGCTGCTCTCCCCGCACCTCACCGGGTTCGCGGTGACGGGCGAGGCGACCGAGGAGCTGTGGACGGTCTGCCGGATCACCGAGGGCGCCGGCGGGGCGCTCGCCCTGGACACCGTCCTCTTCGACGCGGCCGGCCGGGCCGTGGCGGAGGCGAAGGGCATGCCCGTCGGCAACCCCCCGACGGACGACACCGAGAAACCGGAGCACGTGAGCGAAGTGAGCGAGGACGGGACCGTGGTGACCGAGCACGCGCGGGCGGACGAGACGGGCGGGCGGCGGGCCGCGGCGAACGCGGCGGACCAGGGCGTCGAACTGACCGGTGAACTGCGGCTGACGGACCCGGCGAGCGGGTTCGTGATCGAGCTGCGCGGCAGCCTGCGCATCACGGCGGGGGCGGTACGCGGGGAGGCGACGCCGGCTCCGGCGCGCGTGCGGGCCGCCGAGCCCGTGGCGGCGGAGGTGCACGTGGCTCCCGCCGCGCCCGTCGCCGCCGCCGCGTCCGTCGCTCCCGCCGCGTCCGCCGCTCCCGAGGCGACGGCCGCCGCACCCGCCGAGGCCCCCGCCGCCGACCGGCCGGTCGCCGAGCGGGTGGCCGGGCACGTCGCGGAGGTCCTGGGCATGCGCGTGGGCCGCCTCGACGTGAACAAGCCGTTCAGCCGGCTCGGCATGGACTCGCTCATGGCCACGGAGCTGCGCAAACGGCTCGAACGGGAGCTGGGCGTCGCCCTCCCCGTCGCCCGCCTGGCCCGCGGCACCACCACCGCGTCCCTGGCCCGGGAGCTGGCGGCGGAGATCCCTGCCTGAAGCACCGGCACCCCTTGTACCGCATGACGCATGTGACGCCAGTCACCCGACGTGGAGGAAGAGTTGACCAAGGACCTGTACGACATCGGCGAGATGCCGCCCCTGGGCGAGGTTCCGGCGCGGATGCACGCGTCGGTCATCCGCCCGGAGCGCTACGGGCCGCCGTCCCAGGGCTTCGCCATGGAGGTCGTGGACGTGCCGGCGGTCGGCCGCGGGCAGGTGCTCGTCTACGTCATGGCCGCGGGCATCAACTACAACAACGTGTGGGCGTCCCTCGGCTACCCGTACGACGTGGTGGCCGGCCGGCGGAAGAAGGGGGAGCCCGAGGACTTCCACATCGGCGGCTCCGAGGGCTCCGGCATCGTCTGGGCCGTGGGGGAGGGCGTCACCTCCGTCAAGGTCGGTGACGAGGTCACCCTCTCCGGCTGCACCTGGGACGAGACCGCCGAGGACATCCGGCTGGGCGCCGACCCGATGACGTCGGTCACCCAGAAGGCGTGGGGCTACGAGACCAACTACGGCACCTTCGCCCAGTACGCGCTGGTCAAGGACTTCCAGTGCCACCCCAAGCCGAAGAACCTCTCCTGGGAGGAGGCGGCCTGCTTCCTGCTGACCGGCGCCACCGCCTACCGCCAGCTCTGCGGCTGGGCCCCGCACACCGTGGAGCCCGGCGACCCGGTGCTGATCTGGGGCGGCGCCGGCGGCCTCGGCTCGATGGCCATCCAGATCACCCGGATCCGCGGCGGCATCCCCGTGGCCGTGGTCTCGGACGACGAGCGCGGCAAGCACTGCCTGGAGCTCGGCGCGGAGGGCTTCATCAACCGCAACGACTTCGACCACTGGGGCCGGCTCCCCGACACCTCGGACGACGCCGCCATGGCGAAATGGATGAAGGGCGCCCGCGCCTTCGGCAACCGGTTCTGGGAGATCCTGGGCGAACGCCGGGCGCCCCGGATCGTTCTGGAACACAGCGGGCAGAACACCATTCCCACGTCGATGTATTTGTGCGACACCGCCGGAATGGTGGTCATCTGCGGGGGCACCAGCGGTTACAACGGCGACCTCGACCTGCGATTCCTCTGGATGCGGCAGAAGCGGCTGCAGGGCTCCCACTTCGCGAACATCCGGCAGTGCCGCCAGGTCATCGAACTCGCCGCGAGCGGAAAACTCGACCCGTGCCTGTCCTGGACCGGTGATTTCGCCGACACCGGCCGGGCGCACCAGCTGATGTACGAGAACCGGCACCCGTCCGGGAACATGGCGGTCCGGGTGAACGCCGTCGCCGGCTGACCGGACGTACGGCGGGTGGGAACGGGCCGGGCGGGCCGTCTTCGGACGGGCCGCCCGGCTTTCGGCCGTCCGCGTGGAACCCGTCGTTTGCGTATCGCGTTCTCTGGTAGGAGAGGGGTACGGCAAAAGATCGTCCCACAGCACGAGGGTCATTCTTTTGCCTACCCATTACCCTTGACGGCAAGGCCGCGCAGGGTGGCCATGGAGGAGTGAAATGAGGAGCAGGAACCCGGTCTTCTCGCGACGGGGGTTCACTCCCGGAGGCGGCTACGCGAACTTCAACGCGGCACCGCCGTCCGGGTCCGCGACGCAGGGAAACCCCTACGCGAACAACCCGTACGCGCAGCCGGCCGACCCGTACGCGGGCAACCCGTACGGCCAGCCCACCAACCCGTACGCGCAGGGCGCCCCCGATCTCCAGCAGGGGATGCCGCAGGCCCCGGCCCGCCCGGGCGCCATGACGATGGACGACGTCGTCAGCCGCACCGCCATCACGCTGGGCCTGGTCATCGTCGCGGCCGGCGCGGCGTGGGCGCTCAAGCTGCCGGTCGGCCTCGGCTTCGGTGCCGCGGTGATCGCGATGGTGCTGGGCCTCGTCCAGTCGTTCAAGGCCAAGCCGTCCCCGGCGCTGATCCTGGCCTACGCGGCGTTCGAGGGCCTGTTCCTCGGTGTGATCAGCCAGGCGTACAACGAGGTCGCCAAGGGCGCCCCGATGCAGGCGGTGCTGGGCACGGTGGCAGTGTTCGCCGGTGTCCTCTTCGCCTACCGGGCCCGGATCATCAACGTGAACCGCAGGTTCGTCCGCTTCGTGGCCGGTGCCGCGATCGGCTTCCTGCTGCTGGGCGTCGTCAACATGCTGTTCGCCGTATTCGGCGGCGGCAACGGCCTCGGCTTCCGCACCGGCCCGGTGGGCATCCTCGTCGGCGTCGTCGGCGTGCTGATCGGTGCCGCGTTCCTGGCGCTCGACTTCAAGCAGGTCGAGGACGGCGTCCAGTACGGCGCCCCGCGCGAGGAGTCGTGGCTGGCCGCGTTCGGTCTGACGCTGTCGCTGGTGTGGATCTACACCGAGCTGCTGCGGGTCATCGCCCTGGTGATGAGCGACGACTAGTCCCCGGGGGGACGCGAGACGAAGCGGGGCCCGGGAAGGCGATGCCTTCCCGGGCCCCGCCCGTCTGTGCGGGATCGTCCGTGCGGGATTCTCTCCGCGTTGCGGGATGCGGACCGGCCGCTCACGGCCACAGGGCTACAGGAGCCTGCGCGCGGCCCGTCGGAGGTCGTACTCGTGCACGATCGCCTTGGCGTGGCCGTAGGCGAGACCGTGCTCTCCGCGCAGCCAGCTCACCTTCTCCTCGAACCGGGACAGGGATGGGCCTTCGTCGACCGTGCGCAGCCAGTCGGCGACTTCTCGGCCGGTGCAGTGGGGGATTCGGGAGAGCAGGTTCCGGTGGGTTTCGTCGGAGATGACGTAGGACATCGGCGCCTCCGGACGCGTCGGATGATGGTCCTTCATGTCACCGTGCCCGAGTGTTCAGCCATTGGCAACAGTCGGTGGCCGCCGCATAGTCTCGGGGCGTGGATGATGTGACGCCTCTGCTGACCGCCGTGGACACCTTCGCCGACCGCCTGCGCGCCCTGCCCCAGTCCCGGCTGAGCCGGGGGGCCGCCGCCGAGGCGCTGGCCCTCGCCCGCGAGCTGGCGGCCCGGGCCCAGCGGATGGAGGAGCCCGGGGAGACCGCGCCGCGCGAGATGCCGGACGCCGGGATGTTCGCCGTCGCGGACCAAGTCGCCGTCGCCGGCCATGACTTGGCCGAGGCGCTGGCCGCCGGCGGCGCGCCGGAGGGTGCGGTCGCGGAGGCGGTGGAGCTGGTGGCGGGGGCGGCGCGGCGATGCGGCCTGCAGTGAGACGGGGGCCGGCCGGACGGGCTCAGAGGGACGCGATGACGCGGTCCGCGAGGACGTAGACGTTGCCCGTCGCGCAGCCGAAGGTGAGCGCGTACGCGCCCGCCACGCCGGAGCCGCCGAGCAGCACCGGCGCCTCGCCGGTGCGCAGCGCTTGCGCCAGGCTCTCCGCGGTCTCCCGGTGGCCGGGCGTCATGCAGACGGTGGTGCCGTCGGCGAAGACGTAGACGTCGAGGGTGCCGAGCGGGCCGGGCCGGACGTCCGCCAGCGGCACACCGGCCTCGGCCAGTTCGGACAGCCGCTCGACCGTGCGCTCGTGGTCGCCGACCGGGGCGCCCGCGGGCGAGAAGTCGGGGTGCGACGGGTGCCGGCGGCGGGCCGCGGCCAGTTCCGGGGACTCCGCCTCGTCCGCCGCGGCGGCGTCGGTCTGCCGGGGCAGGTACGGGAACGGGCCCTGCGGGACGTCGCCGTACAGGAGCTCGGGGGCGGCCGTCTCGTCCACGGCGCCCGGCAGGTTCGACAGCAGGGACGGCGCGTCGGCCGCGCCGCCCAGGTCGAGGGCCTCCTGCGCGGCCCAGAACGCCCGGGCCTCGGCGAGCTCCCGCTCGCGCTCCTCCGCGAGCGCGTCGGCGACGGCGGCCCGTATGTCGGAGAGGACGACGCCGGGCTCCTCGGCGGGGGCCGTCCGGGCGGCCGGGACCGCCGCGGTCATCGTGTCCGCCGGGCCCGTCGGGTTCGCCGTGGTCGCCGTGTGCCGGGCGCCGGCCTCGGCCAGGTCGGCGCGGAGTGCGTGGATCTGCCGGCGCAGCCCGCGGGTCGTCCACAGGGCGGCGGTGCCCGCGGCGGTGGCAGTGGCGGCGGCCAGCAGCAGGGCAAGGGACATGGCGCTCACTGACGTACTCCCGGTTGCTGTCGGTCCCCGAATTCCTACCTCAGCTTCGCGCGCGGCTTCCCCGGTCCCCAGTGCAAAACGTCATGAAACCGGCGGGACTTAGGGCCCGGGGGTGGTGACTTCAACATAGCTGACCAGCGGAAACGAATCTCCCCCGGGACGTTGGTCACATCCTGGGGGAGATTGGGTCACGAACGGGAGGCGGGGGGAAGCGATCAGCTCAGCCGCCCACCTTTTCTTCCGGTCGCGTCGAGCTGCGGCTCCGCTGCGGGCAGGTGCCGCCTTCGTGCCTCAGGCGACCCCTACCCTCCGCTGCGCCTCAGCTCAGCCGCCCACCTTCTTCTGGTCGCGTTGAGCTGCGGCTCCGCTGCGGGCAGGTGCCGCCTTCGTGCCTCAGGCGACCCCTACCCTCCGCTGCGCCTCAGCTCAGCCGCTCGATGACCATCGCCATGCCCTGCCCGCCGCCCACGCACATCGTCTCCAGCGCGAACTGCTTGTCGTGGAACTGGAGCGAGTTGATGAGCGTGCCGGTGATGCGCGCGCCCGTCATGCCGAACGGGTGGCCGACCGCGATGGCGCCGCCGTTGACGTTGAGCTTGTCGATGTCGATGCCCAGGTCGCGGTAGGACGGGATGACCTGCGCGGCGAACGCCTCGTTGATCTCGACGAGGTCGATGTCGTCGATGGTCATGCCGGCCCGCTTCAGCGCCTGGCGGCTCGCCTCGACCGGGCCGTAGCCCATGATCTCGGGGGAGAGGGCGGAGACGCCGGTGGAGACGATCCGGGCGAGCGGGGTGAGGCCCAGCTCGCGCGCCTTGGTGTCGGACATGATCACCAGGGCGGCGGCGCCGTCGTTCAGCGGACAGCAGTTGCCGGCCGTGACCAGGCCGTCCGGGCGGAAGGACGGCTTGAGGCCGCTGACGCCCTCCATGGTGACGCCCGCGCGCGGACCGTCGTCCTTCGTGACGACCGTCCCGTCCGGGGTGGTCACCGGGGTGATCTCGCGCTCCCAGAAGCCGTTGGCGAGGGCCTGCTCGGCGAGGTTCTGCGAGCGGACGCCGAACTCGTCCATCTCCTCGCGGGTGATGCCCTTGAGACGGGCGAGGTTCTCGGCCGTCTGCCCCATCGCGATGTAGGCGTCCGGGACGAGGCCGTCCTCGCGCGGGTCGTGCCAGCCCTCGCCGCCCTGCTCGGCGCGGGCCGCGGTGCGCGCCTCGGCGTCGGCGAACAGCGGGTTGTGGGTGCCGGGCATGCCGTCCGACGTGCCGTTGACGGACCGGGACACCATCTCGACGCCCGCCGAGAGGAAGACGTCGCCCTCGCCCGCCTTGATGGCGTGGAAGGCCATCCGCGAGGTCTGGAGGGACGAGGCGCAGTACCGGGTGATCGTGGTGGCGGGCAGGTGGTCCATGCCCATCTGCACGGCGACGATCCGGGCGAGGTTGTGGCCCTGCTCGCCCCCGGGCAGGCCGCAGCCGAGCATCAGGTCGTCGATCTCGCGCGGGTCCAGGCCGGGGACCTTGTCGAGGGCGGCCTGGATGATCGTGGCGGTCAGGTCGTCCGGCCGCAGCTCCTTCAGCGAGCCCTTGAAGGCCCGGCCGATGGGGGAACGAGCAGCTGAGACGATCACGGCTTCGGGCATCACGGCTCCAGTCGACGCGACGGCAGGACTCCGGTGAAGTTACCCGCACGTAAGGTCAAGGTCACGAGGCGGCGGCTGTGATGTGACTCATGGCCGTCGGGCCGGGTGACGGCGGCGGGTTCCCCCGGGCGGCCGGGTGCCTGTCCATTGTCGCTCCGCGACGGTCGCGGCTGCGCCGCTCGTCCTCAAGCGCCCCCTCTGGGGGAGCTTGAGGACAACCGCGCGGAGCGCGGTTTCGGGGGTGCGGGGGCGCAGCCCCTGCAGGAAACGGTGAAAGGGAGGGGCCGGGGCGTCCCCCCTACCGTCCCACCCGGTGCCACACGTGGTGCCGCTCCGGCCCGTCCCCCGGTCCCTCCGGCCCCTCCGGGGGCGGAAGCTGCCGGCGGCGGCGGTGTTTGAGGAGGGCCCAGCGGCCGCGGGCGGCCGTGACCTCGGTGCCGCCCTCGGCCGCCGCCTGGGCCGCGGCCCGGGCCACCGGCAGGATGCCCTCGCGGCGCGCGGCGTCCGGCCGCTCCTCGTCCTCCGGCCACAGCCCGAGCGCGGCGCAGAGCGTGGGCAGGACGGCCATGGCGGCGGTCGCGTAGCCCTCCGCCGAGGGGTGGTAGTTGTCGGGGCCGAACAGCTCGCGCGGGTTGGACTCGAACTCCGGGCCGAGCAGGTCGCCCAGCGAGACCGAGCGCCCGCCCGCCTCCAGCACCCCTATCGTCTGCGCCGCCGCGAGCTGGCGGCTCAGCCGCCGGGCCAGCCAGCGCAGCGGCTGGTAGACCGGTTCGATGGTGCCGAGGTCGGGGCAGGTGCCGACCACCACCTCGCAGCCCGCCTCGCGGAGCCTGCGGACGGCCTCCGACAGCAGCCGGACCGAGCGGGCGGCGGGCACCCGGTGGGTGACGTCGTTGGCGCCGATCATGATCACGCAGACGTCGGGTGCCCGGTCGTGGCCGGACAGCAGCAGGGTGACCTGCCGCTCCAGGTCGTAGGACTGGGCGCCGGAGAGCGCCACGTTCCGCAGCTCCACCGGCCGCTCGGCGACCGCCGCCAGTCCGGTGGCCAGCAGGGCGCCGGGCGTCTGCCGGGGCCGGTGGACGCCCTTGCCGGCGGCCGTGGAGTCGCCCAGCATGCCGAGGACCAGCGGTTCGTTCCCGGCCCGGTGGACGAACGCCGACCCGTAGCGGCCGTCCGCCTGCGGTGGGGTGTCGTGGTTGCCGCCGACGACCCGCCGGGCCAGCGCCACCTCGGTCAGCAGCAGCCCCAGGGCCGCCCCGCCCAGCAGCCCGATGCCGCCGCCTCCGTACGCCGCCGCCGCCGCGATCCGTCGCGCTGCCCTCGCCCTCGACATGGACATAAGGCGGGTCTCCTCCCGCTCCACGAGCGCTGTGCACCCTTGCTCGACCGTGTTGATGGCTACGTGCCCCGAGCACCGGTCAGTGCAACGCGTCACTGGTGCACTCGGCCCTCGAATCGTCCGAATAGGCTGGTTGTACGGGCACGCGACGAACCGCTAGTGCCCCCGACCGCGGAGACCACCGTGCAGTATCACGATTCGATGATCGAGCTCATCGGGAACACCCCCCTCGTGAAGCTCAACAGCGTGACCGAGGGCATCAAGGCGACCGTGCTGGCCAAGGTCGAGTACTTCAACCCCGGCGGTTCGGTGAAGGACCGCATTGCCGTGCGGATGATCGAGGCCGCGGAGAAGTCCGGTGACCTGAAGCCGGGCGGCACCATCGTCGAGCCGACGTCGGGCAACACGGGCGTGGGCCTCGCGATGGTGGCCCAGCAGAAGGGCTACAAGTGCGTCTTCGTCTGCCCGGACAAGGTGTCCCAGGACAAGATCAACGTGCTGCGGGCCTACGGTGCCGAGGTCGTCGTCTGCCCCACCGCCGTCGACCCGGAGCACCCGGACTCGTACTACAACGTGTCCGACCGGCTGGTCCGTGAGATCCCCAACGCCTGGAAGCCCGACCAGTACAGCAACCAGAACAACCCGCTGTCGCACTACCACTCCACCGGTCCCGAGGTGTGGGAGCAGACCGAAGGCAAGATCACGCACTTCGTCGCGGGCGTCGGCACCGGCGGCACGATCAGCGGCACCGGCCGGTACCTGAAGGAGGTCAGCGGCGGCAAGGTCAAGGTCGTCGGCTCGGACCCCGAGGGCTCCGTCTACAGCGGCGGCTCCGGCCGCCCGTACCTGATCGAGGGCGTCGGCGAGGACTTCTGGCCGACCGCCTACGACGGCACGGTCACCGACGAGATCATCGCGGTCTCCGACAAGGACGCCTTCCAGATGACCCGCCGCCTCGCCCGCGAGGAGGGGCTGCTGGTCGGCGGCTCCTGCGGCATGGCGGTCGTCAGCGCGCTGCGCCTGGCGGAGCGGCTGACCGAGGACGACGTGGTGGTCGTCCTGCTGCCGGACAGCGGCCGCGGTTACCTCAGCAAGATCTTCAACGACGAGTGGATGGCGGACTACGGCTTCCTGGAGGAGCCGGGCGACGCCGCCCGCGTCGGCCACGTGCTGCGGCGCAAGGACGGCGGCCTGCCCTCGCTGGTGCACATGCACCCCGAGGAGACCGTCGGCGAGGCGATCGAGGTGCTGCGCGAGTACGGCGTCTCGCAGATGCCGATCGTCAAGCCGGGCGCCGGCCACCCGGACGTGATGGCCGCCGAGGTCATCGGCTCGGTCGTGGAACGGGAGCTGCTGGACGCCCTGTTCACCCAGCGCGCGTCGCTCTCCGACCCGCTGGAGAAGCACATGAGCGCGCCGCTGCCGCAGGTCGGCTCCGGCGAGCCGGTCGGCGACCTGATGGCCGTGCTGGGCACGGCGGACGCGGCGATCGTGCTGGTCGACGGCAAGCCGACCGGTGTGGTGAGCCGTCAGGACCTGCTGGCGTTCCTGGCGGAGGGCAGCAAGTAGTCCGCGGCCCGGGTCGGGGCCGGCCGACGGCCGGTGGAGCCCGTCGGAACCGGTGGGAGCCGGGCCGGCGGGCTCCGTCGTGCTCCGGCCGTTCGGGGTCGCGCTCCGGGCCGTCAGGGGGCGTGCACCGGGCCGTCAAGGGTCGCGCTCCGGCCGTTCGGGAGCCGTCAACGCCCGCGCCCGTCCCGTAAAAGGAACGTATGTGTCACGCGACGGCAGCACGGACTTAACACGGCCCCGCCACACTGGAGGCGTGCCGCAGGGGCGGAAGCGCCCCGGGCGGCACATCGGTGCGACGGCGGGACTTCCGGAGCGGCTCCCGGACTCCACGGCCGTCCGGACGCGGTGACCGGCGCCCTACGGCCCGGGCCGCGTCCCCGCGGGGGACCGCCGCCGTCCCGGCCCCGGGCTCGGCCCGGGGTGCGGCGGCCCCCGCGCAGTCCTTCCCCCGGGTCACCCGTGGCCCGTCAGTCCTTCCCCTGGGTCACCCGCGGCCCGTCAGTCCCACTCCGAGCCGTCGCGGCCCTGGTTCCGCTGCCACGGGAACGCCCGCAGCATGTGCACCGCGTTGACCCCCACGATCCCGGCCCAGGTCACCAGCAGCCCGGCCAGCCCGGCGCTGCCCACGCCGATCGCGGACAGCGGGATCGCCAGCACCAGCGTCACCGTCGCGAAGCCGAACCGCTCGCCGAAGGTGCCGAACTCGCCGCCCGCGCCGGGCTTCCCGCCGCGTGCGGCCGTCATCTGCTGCTCGGCGGCCTGGCGGCGCAGCCGGCGCGCCACCGCGCCGTCGAGCTTGTCCTCCACCTTCTCCAGGAAGGAGTCGACGAGCTCCGCCTCGTAGTCGGCGCCCAGCTCCTTGCGGGCCTGGAGGGACGCGTCGAGGTCCTTCTTGAGGTCGGGCTTCAGGTCAGGGTCGTGGCCGGTCATGGCGACAACGGTACGGTCGGCCCGTGGCCCCCGTCGGTGGGGGCAGCACCAGTATCCGCAGTGGGGCCGCCCCCGGGGCGGCTCCGTGGAAGGAGCAGCCCGTGACAGCCGCCCTCCTGTCGTCCCTCACCGACGGCGACACCGCCGACCGGCCGGACGCCCTCTCCTTCGCCGGACGGACCCTCTCCCGCGAGGACCTGCTCGGCGCCGCGGGGGCCGTGGCGCACCGGATCGCCGGCGCGGCCTGCGTCGCCGTCCGCGCGACGGCGACGGCCGAGACGGCCGTCGCGGTCGTCGGCGGACTGCTCGCCGGCGTGCCCGTGGTGCCGCTGCCGCCGGACGCCGGACCCGTCGAACGACGGCACATCCTGCGCGACTCCGGCGCCGAACTCGTCCTCGGCGGGGAGGCGGAGGACGGCGACGGCGACGTCGCGTCCGTCCCCGTCGACATCCGGGAACGGGCCGACCACCCGGAGCGGACGGCGGACCCGGACCGTCCGGCGCTGATCCTCTACACCTCCGGCACCACCGGCGCCCCCAAGGGCGTGCTGATACCGCACGACGCGATCACGGCCTGCCTCGACGGGCTCGCCGACGTCTGGCAGTGGACGGCGGAGGACACCCTGGTCCACGGGCTGCCGCTGTTCCACGTGCACGGGCTCGTGCTCGGCGTGCTGGGCGCGCTGCGCACCGGCTGCCGGCTGGTCCACACCGGGCGGCCGACCCCCGAGGCGTACGCGGCGGCGGACGGCAGCCTGTACTTCGGCGTGCCGACGGTGTGGTCCCGCGTCGTCGGCGCGCCCGACGCGGCCCGGCGGCTGGCCGGGGCGCGGCTGCTGGTCTCCGGCAGCGCCGCGCTGCCCGCACCGGTCTTCCGCGAGCTGGAGGCGCTGACCGGACAGCGGCCCGTCGAGCGGTACGGCATGACGGAGACGCTGATCACCGTCGCCGCGCGGGCGGACGGGGAGCGGGTGCCCGGACGCGTCGGCGTGCCGCTGCCGGGGACGCGCACCCGGATCGCGGCCGTCGAGGACGGCGGCGGCATCGGCGAACTGGAGGTGTCCGGTCCCACCCTCTTCTCCGGCTACCTCGGCCGCCCCGAGGACACGGCCCGCGCCCACACCGCGGACGGCTGGTTCCGCACCGGCGACATCGCCGCGCTGGACCCCGACGGCACCCACCGCATCGTCGGCCGCGCCTCCACGGATCTCATCAAGTCGGGCGGGTACCGCATCGGCGCCGGCGAGGTGGAGAACGCGCTGCTCGACCACCCGGCGGTGGCCGAGGCGGCCGTCGTCGGGCTGCCGCACGACGACCTCGGCCAGGAGATCGTCGCGTATGTGGTGGCGGAGGGCGTGACGGAGCAGGCGCTGATCGACTTCGTGGCCGGTGAGTTGTCGGTGCACAAGCGGCCGCGCCGGGTCCGGTTCCTGGAGGCGTTGCCGCGCAACGCGATGGGCAAGCCGCAGAAGAAGCTGCTGGAGGGTCTGTAGGGGCGCCGGCCCCGGCCGGTGGCTGCATAATTCCATGCAGAGCCCGGGTCCGGTGAATGGCCCGGGGTGAACGGGAGAGGAAGAGCGGATGACGGAGACCGGCGCGGCACCGGAGGCCACCGCACGGCTGCAGAAGCTCTTCGAAGGGCACCGGCTGACGCCCACCCAGCGCCGCATCGCCCACTGCATGGTGCGCCGGGCCGCCGACGCGCCCTTCCTCTCCAGCGTGGAACTGGCCGAACTCGCCGGGGTGAGCCAGCCGTCCGTGACCCGCTTCGCCGTGGCCCTCGGCTTCGACGGGTACCCGGCGCTCCGCCGCCACCTCCGGGAGGCGGTCCCGGCGGCGCCGGAGACGGCACCGGCCATGGAGAACGCGTACCAGCAGGCGGTCCACGCCGAGATCGACAACCTGCGGCACCTCGCCTCGCTGCTCGCCGACCCCGAGCCCGTCGCCCGCGCCGGGCGGCTGCTGGCCGCGTCCCGCCCGCTGCCGGTGCTGGGCCTGCGCGCCGCCGGCGCCCAGGCCGCCGGCTTCACCTACTTCGCCCGCAAGGTGCACCCCGACGTCCGGCTGCTCGACGAGGGCGGCAGCCTCCTCGTCGACTGCCTCGACGCGGCGGTACGGGCCGGGGCGAGCGTCCTGCTGTGCTTCGCGCTGCCCCGCCACCCGCGCGAGGTCGTCGAGGCGCTGGAGTACGCGCGGGGCGCGGGCCTCACCGTCGTCACCGTCGCCGACTCCACCTTCGCCCCCGTGGCCCGCCACAGCGACCTCCTGCTGCCCGCCGCCGTGGGCACCGGCCTGGTCTTCGACACCGCCTGCGCGCCGATGCTGCTGGGACGGGTGCTCCTGGAGGCGATGTGCGACGCGCTGCCCGACGCGCAGGCGCGGCTGGAGGAGTTCGACGCCAAGGCGGCGGTGCGGGGGCTTTTCGTGGAGTGACGCGGGGTCAGCGTGCCTGTGTGCTCGCGGCCTTCTGATGCGCGTGCGCGCTCGCCTCCGTCGCCGACCCCAGCAGGCTCATCAGCCCTGTCAGCACCAGCGCCACCGCCGCGACCGCTGCGCGTCGCCTCAATCCCCGCTTGTCGACCGGCATTCCGGGTTCCTCCGCTCGTTGTCCGTCCGTCCACCCCCGTGCGCTGCTCTGACGGTAGCGGGGGTGGGGGCGTGTGCACGTCATACTCGGGCGCTCGGTGCGGGGTGATACCGGGGTATGACGTCGCTGTCATCGTTCGGTCATGTGGGGTGCCCCGGTCCCGCCCTTTCGCCGTTTCCGCGGGAGGGCCCGCGCCCCGGCATCGCGGCTTCGCCGCGAGGTCCTCAAACGCCGGACGGGCTGGGCGGTCGCGCCCGGGCGCACTATTCAGCCCGTCCGGCGTTTTAGGACGAGCGGCGCAGCCGCGACAAGCGGGGTCTGGGGCGCAGCCCCCAGGAATCGGCGAAGGGGCGGGACCGGGGCACCAGCCCGCCGCAGGCGCCCCCGCCCACCATCCTCAGCTTCTCCTCAGATTCGCCCGCTACCCTGCCCGCGGAATTCAGCCGATGTGAGGAGGTTTCCGATGGGACGTGGACACTGCGCGCTGGCCCGCGTAGCGGTGATCGTGCGAGCACCAGCCGCTCCCCTGTGGTGGCTCGGCCTGCTGGCGGCCGGCATCGGCGCCGCCCTCCCCGGCCTCACCGGCCGCCGCATCGGCCTGCTCGCCGGAGCGGCCCTCTTCCTGGCGACCGCCACCGTCGCGTTCACGGCCCGCCGCAAGCGCTACGCGCACCTCGCGGGCGCCGCCTCGCGGGCGGGCAAGGCGGTGTACCTGCAAGACCGCGCCGTGACCGTACGCGGCTGGCGCCGCGGCCGCCGCTGGTGGCTCGCACTCGCCTTCCCGGCCGCCGTCGCCTCCTCCCTCGCGGCCCCCGGCGCCGCCGGCCTGGCGATGGCCGGACTGGGCGCGGGCCTGTGGGCGAAGGCCCAGTGGCTGGGCGGGCTGGAGCGCCGGACGGAGGCGCTGCTGTGGGTGCGTACGGAGTGGGCGAAGGGCAGCCCGGCCGGCAAGCAGGTCCGCGGCTATCTGACCACCGGCCTCGCGGCGGGCGACGCCGCCCCGGGCGGCGCCCGCCGTCCCCGGCACCCCGCCGGCCGGACGGCGGCGGTCAGCGCAGCCCGCTGAGCGCCCCCGCGTGCGCGCCCCCGCTCTCGGCGACGAGCTCGTCGAGGGTCTGCGCCGCACGGACGGGCGCGAACCGCACCCCGTCCGCCGTACCCGCCCAGCCGTACACCCCCGGCCGGGGCAGCGCGTTGTAGCCGAAGGGCGTGGAGAAGTAGTACGCGCCGGTGTCGAGCAGGGCGACGTGGTCGCCGGTCTCCAGCGGCGGCAGCGCCCGGTCCACGGCCACCAGGTCGCCCGCGAAGCAGCAGGGCCCGGCGACGTCCTGGGCCACCGGCGCGCCCGTCTTCGGCAGCCCCCGGGCGTCGTACGCGGCCACCCGCAGCGGCCAGGCGTCCGGCGCGAACACCGTCCGGGTCGCCACCTGGGCGCCCGCGTGCGTCACGGCGATCCGGCGGCCCCCGGCGGACTTGGCGTACTCCACCCGGGCCAGCACCAGGCCGTGCTTGGCCGTCAGCGACCGGCCGAACTCGGTGACCAGCCCGTACCGCCCGTCGAACAGCCCCGGCACGGTCGCGGCGAGCAGCCGGGCGTAGTCGTGGTGGCTCGGAGTCTCCTCGTCGGAGGCGAAGTTGACGGGGAGGCCGCCGCCGATGTCCAGGGTGTCGACCTGCTGCCGCCCGGCGAGCCCGTTGATCTCCTCGGCCAGCTCGTAGACGATGCGCGCGCCCTCCGCGAGCAGCTCCGGCGGGCAGCCCTGCGAGCCGACGTGGCCGTGCAGCCGGGTCAGCCAGGGGCGGTCCGCGTACGCCCGCAGCAGCCAGGCGCGGGCGCCCGGGTCGCGCAGCGCCACGCCGAACTTCGAGCTCTCCGTGGCGGTGCTCATCGCGCCGATGCTGCCCCCGCCGACCTGCGGGTTGACCCGGACGCCCAGCGGGGCGGCGGGCGGCCCGTCGGCCGCCACCAGGGCGTCGAGACGGGCGAGTTCGGCCCGGCTGTCGACGTTGACGGCGACGCCGAGCGCCAGTGCCTCGCGCAGCTCGGCGGGCGTCTTGGCGGGGGAGTCGAGGACGATGCGGCCGGGCGGCACGCCGGCGGCGCGGGCCAGGGCCAGCTCGCCGGGGCTGGCCGCCTCGCAGCCCAGCCCCTCGTCGGCGAGCAGCCGCAGCACCGGCACCAGGGAGGCGGCCTTGACCGCGAAGGCGTGCAGTACGCCCTGCCCGCCGCCGGTGCGGACCTCGTCGAACGCCGCGCGCAGGGCCGCCGCCGACCTTCGTATCCCGGCCACGTCCAGCAGCCCGGCCACCGGGTGCCCCTCGTCCACCAGTCCCCGCGCCACCGCCGCCCGGACGGCGGCGTCCCGCCGCTCCGCCGGGCCGGGCTCCGGCCGACCGTTCCCCTTCAGGCCCACGCTCCTACTTCACCACCGGACCCGGTGGAGCGCCACGGCGCGAAGGGGCCCGCCGACCTGTTGACTAGAGGTATTCACCGGCCCAGTATGTGCAGAAGTTCTATTCAAAAAAGGCCGGCGTCCGTCGAGGCCGGGAGTCAGGGAGGCAGGGCCCATGTCAGGACCGCGACCCGTGCGAGCGCCGCGAGGCACCGAGCTCAGCGCCCTGGGCTGGCAGCAGGAGGCCGCCCTGCGCATGCTCCAGAACAACCTCGACCCCGAGGTCGCCGAGCACCCCGACAAGCTCGTCGTCTACGGCGGCACCGGAAAGGCCGCCCGCGACTGGCGCTCCTTCGACGCCATGGTCCGCACGCTGCGGACGCTCAAGCAGGACGAGACCATGCTCGTCCAGTCGGGCCGTCCGGTCGGCGTGATGCAGACGCACGAGTGGGCGCCGCGCGTCCTGATCGCCAACTCCAACCTGGTCGGCGACTGGGCGAACTGGGAGGAGTTCCGCCGCTTGGAGGCCCTCGGCCTCACCATGTACGGGCAGATGACCGCCGGTTCGTGGATCTACATCGGCACCCAGGGCATCCTCCAGGGCACCTACGAGACCTTCGCGGCGGTGGCGGCGAAGAAGTTCGGCGGCACCCTCGCCGGGACGATCACCCTCACCGCCGGCCTCGGCGGCATGGGCGGCGCCCAGCCGCTCGCCGTCACCATGAACGACGGCGTCGCGATCTGCATCGACTGCGACCCGCGTGCCATCGACCGCCGCATCGAGCACCGCTACCTCGACGTGAAGGCCGACTCCGTCGACCACGCGCTCCGGCTGGCCGTCGAGGCCCGCGACGCCCGCCGACCGCTGTCCATCGGCGTCCTCGGCAACGCGGCCGAGCTCGTCCCGCAGCTCCTCGCGATGGGCGCGCCCATCGACATCGTCACCGACCAGACCTCCGCCCACGACCCGCTCGCCTACCTGCCGACCGGCATCGCCTTCGAGGACATGGCCGACGCCGCCGCCAAGGACCCGGCCGGCTTCACCACGCGCGCCCGCGAGTCCATGGCGAAGCACGTCGAGGCCATGGTCGGCTTCCAGGACGCCGGCGCCGAGGTCTTCGACTACGGCAACTCCATCCGCGGCGAGGCCCAGCTCGCCGGCTACGACCGGGCGTTCGCCTTCCCCGGCTTCGTCCCCGCCTACATCCGGCCGCTGTTCTGCGAGGGCAAGGGCCCCTTCCGCTGGGCGGCCCTCTCCGGCGACCCCGCCGACATCGCCCGCACCGACAAGGCGATCCTCGACCTCTTCCCCGAGAACGAGTCCCTGGCCCGCTGGATCAAGATGGCCGGGGAACGCGTCCACTACCAGGGGCTGCCCGCCCGCATCTGCTGGCTCGGCTACGGCGAGCGCGACCGGGCCGGCGAGCGCTTCAACGACATGGTGGCGAGCGGCGAACTGTCCGCCCCCGTCGTCATCGGCCGCGACCACCTCGACTGCGGCTCCGTCGCCTCGCCCTACCGCGAGACGGAGGCCATGCTCGACGGCTCCGACGCGATCGCCGACTGGCCGCTGCTCAACGCCATGGTCAACGTCGCCTCCGGCGCCTCCTGGGTCTCCCTCCACCACGGCGGCGGCGTCGGCATGGGCCGCTCCATCCACGCGGGCCAGGTGACGGTCGCCGACGGCACGCCGCTCGCGGGCGAGAAGATCCGCCGGGTGCTGACGAACGACCCGGGGATGGGCGTCATCCGGCATGTGGACGCTGGGTACGACATCGCCGAGTCGGTGGCCGAGGACCGCGGGGTCCGCGTGCCGATGCGCGAGGGTGACGCGTGACCCATTCAGCCCGTCTGGGGGCACCCCCTCTGGGGGAGTTTGAGGACAATCGCGCGGAGCGCGGTTTCGGGGGTGCGGGGACGGAGCCCCCGCAAGAAACGGGACGTGGGGGTGCCCCCTCCGGGGGAGGGGCGGGGAACCAGCCCGCCGCGGGCGCGAGCTTCCACGAGATGTGGCGCGACCTCGCCCCCATCGGCCGGAACCCCGAGAGCGGCGGCTACCGCCGCCACGCCTGGACCGGCGCCGACACCGACTGCCGCGCGTGGTTCACGGCGCAGGCGGAGAGCCGCGGCCTGACCTACGAGGTCGACCGCAACGGCAACCAGTGGGCCTGGCTCGGCGACCCCACCGCGGGCGACGCCGTCGTCACCGGCTCCCACCTCGACTCCGTCCCCGACGGCGGCGCCTTCGACGGCCCCCTCGGCGTCGTGTCGTCCTTCGCCGCGCTCGACGGGCTCCGCGCGCGCGGCGCCGCGCCCACCCGCCCCCTCGCCGTCGTCAACTTCGGCGACGAGGAGGGCGCCCGGTTCGGCGTCGCCTGCGTCGGCTCCCGGCTCGCCGCCGGCACGCTGACCCCCGAGGCCGCGCACGCGCTGCGCGGCGCCGACGGCGTCGGCCTGCCGCAGGCGATGGAACGGGCCGGGTACGACCCGGAGGCCATCGGCCCCGACCCCGAACGCCTCGCCCGCATCGGCGCGTTCGTCGAGCTGCACGTCGAGCAGGGCCGCGCGCTCGCCGAGACGCCGCACCCCGTCGGCGTCGCCTCCGCGATCTGGCCGCACGGCCGCTGGCGGTTCGACTTCCACGGCGAGGCCAACCACGCGGGCACCACGCGCATCGAGGACCGCAGGGACCCGATGCTCACCTACGCCAACACCGTGCTGGCCGCCCGCAAGAAGGCGCGCCTCGCCGGCGCCCTCGCCACCTTCGGCAAGGTCGCCGTCGAGCCCAACGGCGTCAACGCCATCGCGTCCCTCGTCCGCGGCTGGCTCGACTCGCGGGCCGCCGACGAGGCCACCCTGGCCGAGGTCGTCGCCGCCATCGAGCAGGCCGCCGTCGAACGCGGCCTCCGCGACGGCGTGGACGTCCGCGTCACCCGCGAGTCGTTCACCCCCGTCGTCGAGTTCGCCCACGGCCTCCGCGACGAGCTCTCCGGACTGCTCGGCGGCGTGCCCGTGCTCCCCACGGGCGCGGGACACGACGCCGGGATCCTCTCCGCCGCCGTCCCCACCGCCATGCTGTTCGTACGCAACCCCACCGGCGTCTCGCACTCGCCGGCCGAGACGGCCACTGAGGACGACTGCCTGGCCGGGGTGACCGCACTCACCGACGTACTGGAGGGCCTCGCGTGCCGGTGACCACCACCTACTGGGCGGAACACGCCTGGCTCGGCACCCGTGTCGAACCCGGCGTGGCCATCGACGCCGACCCGGCCGACGGCCGGATCACGGCCGTGCGCACCGAGGTGACGGCACCCCCGCCCGGGGCGGTGACCCTGCGCGGGCTCACCCTCCCGGGCCTGGCCAACGCCCACAGCCACGCCTTCCACCGGGCCCTGCGGGGCGCCGTCCAGATCGGCTCCGGCACCTTCTGGACCTGGCGCGACACCATGTACGGCGTCTCCGACAAGCTCACCCCCGATCGCTACTTCGCGCTCGCCCGCGCCACCTACGCCGAGATGGCCCTCGCCGGCGTCACCTGCGTCGGCGAGTTCCACTACCTCCACCACGCGCCCGGCGGCTCCCGCTACGACGACCCCAACGCCATGGGCGAGGCGCTGCTCGCCGCCGCCGCCGAAGCCGGCATCCGCATCACCCTCCTCGACACCGCCTACCTCTCCGCCGGCTTCGGCGAACCGCCCAACCGGCACCAGCTCCGCTTCTCCGACGGCACGGCCGACGCCTGGGCCGAACGCGCCGACGCCCTCAAGGGGTGCGGGCACGCCCGGATCGGCGCGGCCGTGCACTCCGTGCGCGCCGTGCCCGCCGACCAGCTGGCCACCGTCGCCGCCTGGGCCGCCGACCGCGCGGCCCCGCTGCACGTCCACCTCTCCGAGCAGACCGCCGAGAACGACGCCTGCCGCGCCGCGCACGGCGTGACGCCCACCCGGCTCCTCAGCGAGCACGGCGTCCTCGGCCCGCGCACCACGGCCGTGCACGCCACGCACCTCACCGGCGAGGACATCGCCCTGCTCGGCGGCTCCTCCACCGGCACCTGCATGTGCCCCACCACCGAACGCGACCTCGCCGACGGCATCGGCCCCGCCGCCGCCCTCCAGCGGGCCGGCTCCCCGCTCTCCCTGGGCAGCGACAGCCACGCCGTCATCGACCTCCTCGAAGAGGCGCGCGCGATGGAGCTCGACGAGCGCCTGCGCACCCGCACCCGGGGCCACTGGACGGCCGCCGCCCTGCTGCGCGCCGCCACCGCCGACGGGCACGCCGCCCTCGGCTGGTCCGACGCCGGCCGCATCGTGCCCGGCGCCCTCGCCGACCTCACGACCGTCGCGCTGGACTCCGTCCGCACGGCAGGCCCGCACCCGCGGCTGGGCGCCGAGACGGCCGTATTCGCGGCGACCAACGCGGACGTACGGCACACCGTCGTCGGCGGACGGCACGTCGTACGGGACGGTGTGCACCTGCTCGTGGGGGATGTGGCGGACGCCCTGGCCGGCTCCATCGCGGCCCTGCGCTCCTGAACCGGTCGGGCCCGGTGGGCCCGCCCGGTCCGCCGGGGCCGGTAGGTTCGGCGGAGCGGCTGGTCCCGGCCCGCGAGCGTCCGTCCCCGGGTCGCCGGGAAGGGGAATCGAGCGAGAAGCCGGACGCGGCCGCCGCCGGGCCCCGGGTCGGCAAGCCCGTCCGAATGCCCGCCGGGATCCCCGACCGGAAGCCCGACCACATCCCCTGCCGCACCCCCGACACGCACCCCGCCCGAACCCCCGACAAGAAGCGGCCGAGCCCGAAGCGCCCGAACCCGAAGGACGTCCTGACCCCCATGGCCCCCATCACCACGGCGATCACCAACATCGGCAGCCTCGTCACCAACGATCCCTCCCTCCCCGGTACAGGCCCCCTCGGTGTGATCCAGGACGCGGCGGTCGTCATCGACGGCGACCGCATCGCCTGGGTCGGTCCGACAAGCAAAGCACCCGCCACTGACAACGCCGTCGACGCCGAGGGCCGGGCGGCCCTCCCGGGCTTCGTGGACTCCCACTCCCACCTCGTCTTCGCCGGCGACCGGACCGAGGAGTTCAACGCCCGGATGTCCGGCCGGAGCTACAGCGCCGGCGGCATCCGCACCACCGTCGCCGCCACCCGCGCCGCGACCGACGCCGAGCTGGAGGCCAACCTCCGGCGCCACCTCGACGAAGCCCTCCGCCAGGGCACCACCACCCTGGAGACCAAGTCCGGCTACGGCCTCAGCGTCCACGACGAGGCCCGCGCCCTGCGGATCGCCGCCGCCCACACCGACGAGGTCACCTACCTCGGCGCCCACGTCGTCGCTCCCGAGTTCGCCGACGACCCGGACGGCTACGTCGCACTCGTCACCGGCGAGATGCTCGACGCCTGCGCCCCGCACGCCCGTTGGGTCGACGTCTTCTGCGAGCGCGGCGCGTTCGACGGCGACCAGGCCCGGACGGTCCTGGAGGCGGGGCTCGCCAAGGGGCTGCGCGCCCGCGTGCACGCCAACCAGCTGGGCCACGGGCCCGGCGTCCGGCTCGCCGTCGAGCTCGGCGCCGCCTCCGCCGACCACTGCACCCATCTCACCGACGCGGACGTCGACGCCCTGGCCTCCGGCGACACGGTCGCCACCCTGCTGCCCGGCGCGGAGTTCTCGACGCGCGCCCCTTGGCCGGACGCGCGCCGGCTCCTCGACGCGGGCGTCACCGTCGCACTGTCCACGGACTGCAACCCCGGCTCGTCCTTCACCAGTTCGGTGCCGTTCTGCGTCGCCCTGGCCGTGCGCGACATGGGGATGACCCCCGACGAGGCCGTCTGGGCCGCCACCGCGGGCGGCGCCGCGGCCCTGCGCCGCACCGACATCGGCCGCGTCACCCCCGGCGCCCGCGCCGACCTCGTCCTCCTGGACGCGCCGAGCCACGTCCACCTCGCCTACCGGCCGGGCGTCCCCCTGGTCTCCGCGGTCTGGCGCCGGGGCGTACGCGAGGTCTGAGCCGGCCGGCCGGCGTCTCAGGCCGGCGGCTCGCCCCCGCACCCTGCCGGGGCGGGCCGCCGGCCCAAGACTCAGCCCTCGGCCTCCCGCCGCCAGGCGATCCGGACCTCCGGCAGGTCCGTCCCCGGCGCGTCCAGCTCCGGCGCGGGCCGGCCGCGCAGGTGCAGCCCGAAGAAGGCCGCCACGTAACGGCTCGTCGCCGCCTGCGCGCGGCGCCCGTCCAGACTGCCGAAGAACCGCTGGAACCGCTCCGGCGGCCAGGCCGCCGCCAGTTCCAGGCCGACGCCCAGCGGCGCGAGGTCGGTGAAGCCGTAGTGCCGGGTGCCCAGCAGCTTCACCTTGCGGCCCCACGCACGGTGGGCCGCCGTGAACGCGTCCCAGCCCGGGTCCGTCGAGTCCTCCGTGAACAGCATGAACGGCTGTGTCAGCCCGGTGCGGACGGCATCCGTCCACAGCCGGCCGTCGAGCACGGCGCCGGCCGAGAACCGGGCGTCCGTGCGCAGCGCCTCCGCGGCGGCCGAACCGCCCAGCGAGTGCCCGAACGCGCCGACCCGGTCGAAGTCCACGGCGGTGCTGACCGCGGGCGCCGGGCTCGGGCCCCGCTCGCCGCTCAGCACGTCCAGGACGAAGCGCAGGTCCGCCGCCCGGACGTCGGCGTACCGGCGCAGCCGCTCGGGGTCGCTCGTCGGCGGGTTGCCGGGGACGACGCGGCCGTCGGGGAACTCGGCGGGCCCGTCGTAGGTGTGGTTGACGCCCACCACCACACAGCCCTGGGAGGCGAGTTCCTGGGCGAACGCGGTGCCCGTCGCGGCGGGGTCCTGGCGGCCGGGGCTGTAGAGGATCAGGGGCGCGTCCCGGAGCGCACGGCTCACGGGCGCGCCGGCGCGCGACTGCGTGCGCACTCGGGAGAGCGAGCCCGCCGGCAGAGAGAAGCGCTGCTCCACCAAGGGCAGGAGGCCGCCGGTGAGGTAGGGGGCGGTCGTCCGCACGGAGTCGGCGCCCGCGGCGTACCAGACCTGCACCATGAGCTCACGCGGCGCCCGCGCGGGCGCGTAGGGGTCCGTACGGCGGGTGTCCACGAGGTGCAGCCGTGTGGTGCCCACCGGGCAGGGGCCGGAGGGGGCCGGGAGCGGTACGCGGTCCATGGACGGTGTGCGGGGCGCGCACGTCGCGGCGTGCGCCGCCGGGCCCGGGGCGCCCGCGGCTCCACCGGTCAGGGCGGCCCCCACCGCGCCCGCCGAGGCCCGGAGGAGTGAGCGGCGCCCTAAGGAGGTGTGGGGCGCGTCGGACGCCCCGGAGGAGCCGGAACGGGTCATGCGTCTCTTCTCCCAAGCGAAGCGGCCGAGATCGAGAGATCGAGTGTGGATCATCGTCGTCATCACATCACCCTCACGTTTCCCGCGGAACCCCCGTTGCGGCCACCGTCACATCACAACTCGGTTGCCTCTGGGAGTGGCCGGGGCGAAAGTGACGCGATGAAGACGATCGGGTTGCTGGGTGGCATGAGCTGGGAGTCCACCGCCGAGTACTACCGGCTGCTGAACGAGCGCACGCGCGAGCGCCTCGGCGGGCTCCACTCCGCCAAGTGCGTGCTGTACTCACTGGACTTCGCGGACGTCGAGCGGCTCCAGGCCGAGGGCCACTGGGAGGAGGCCGGCGACATCCTGACCGCCGCCGCGAAGTCCCTGTCGGCGGCGGGTGCGGAGCTGCTGCTCATCTGCACCAACACCATGCACAAGGTCGCGGACCGGGTCGCGGCCGCCGTGGACGTCCCGCTGCTGCACATCGCGGACGCCACCGCCGAGGCCGTCCGCGCGGCAGGCCCGCGCCGCGTCGGCCTGCTCGGCACCGCCTTCACCATGGAGCAGGACTTCTACCGCGACCGGCTCACGGCGGGCGGCCTGGAGGTCCTGGTGCCGGGCGAGGAGGGCCGCGCGACCGTGCACCGGGTGATCTACGAGGAGCTGTGCGCCGGGATCGTCCGCGAGGAGTCCCGCGAGGCGTACCGGGCGATCATCCGCGACCTCGTCGCGGCGGGGGCGGAGGGCGTCATCCTCGGCTGCACGGAGATCGAACTCCTCGTCGGCGCCGAGGACAGCCCGGTGCCGGTCTTCCCGACCGCCCGGATGCACGCGGAGGCGGCGGTCGCCCGGGCACTGGCCGACGTGCCGGAGGCGGCGCCGGCGCCCTGAGGCGGGAAGGCGCCGGCGAACGACGGTGCGCCGCGCGGGAGACCCGCGCGGCGCACCGTGCACCCGGAGGCGGCGGACCGGCCGGCCGGTCCGTCCGTCGTGCTACTCGTCGACCAGCAGCCCGCGCCGCAGCCGCACGAGCGTCCGGGAGAGCAGCCGGGAGACGTGCATCTGCGAGATGCCGAGCTCCTCGCCGATTTCCGACTGGGTCATGTTCCCGACGAACCGCAGCGAAAGGATCTTGCGGTCGCGCGGCGGCAGCTCGGCGATCAGGGGCTTCAACGACTCGACGTACTCGACGCCTTCGAGGTCGTGGTCCTCGTAGCCGATCCGCGCCGAGAGGGTGCCCTCGTGGTCGTCGTCCTCGGAGGGCGCGTCCAGCGAGCTCGCGGTGTACGCGTTGCTGGCGCCCATGCCCTCGACGACCTCGTCCTCCGAGATGCCCAGGTGCCGGGCGAGTTCGGCGACCGTGGGGGAGCGGTCGAGGCGCTGGGCGAGTTCGTCGCCGGCCTTGGCGAGGGTGAGCCGGAGCTCCTGGAGCCGGCGCGGGACGCGCACGGACCAGCTGGTGTCGCGGAAGAAGCGCTTGATCTCGCCGATGATCGTCGGCATCGCGAAGGTCGGGAACTCGACGCCGCGGCTGAGCTCGAAGCGGTCGATGGCCTTGATGAGGCCGATGGTGCCGACCTGGACGATGTCCTCCATCGGTTCGCTGCGGGTGCGGAACCGGGAGGCGGCGAACCTGACGAGGGCCAGGTTGAGTTCGACCAGGGTGTTGCGCACGTAGGCGTACTCGTGCGTGCCTTCCTCGAGGGATTCGAGGCGGGCGAAAAGGGTTTTGGACAGGGCCCGCGCGTCCACCGGTTCCACCTCGTCGTACGGGGGGATCTCCGGAAGGGGCGGGAATGTCGACGAGGCGGTCTCCGCCGTCCCGTAGGGGACGGTGTCCTCGTCCTCGGGGCGCGGAAGGATTGCCTCCGGGGAGAGGGGGGAACGCGGTTCGTCGAGCCGGGGTGACATGGTCTCCTCCATCGTTCTCGGCATATGGCCGCCGGTGCCATGAGCTCGTGCTGCGGTTTGCGGCGCCTCCGGGCCGTCCGTGGTGGGTGATGTCTTCCTCTAGCCGTACCGGTCTTTACCTATGCTTGGCAAGTCTCGATTGTCCGTATTTGGTGGTAAATGACGGTTGTTCGACTTTCCGCAGGCGTAGGGAACGCGTAGGGTTTCCGCTGTCCTGAGCGGGCAGGCAGGGCACGGGCACACCATGAAGGGATGCGCGATGGCATGCGGAGATACCAGGGAAAAGGTGTCGGAGTCGTGAGCGGGGCCCGGCTACGGGTGGAGGTCCGGCGGCACGGCGCGAGCGCGGTCGTGAAGCCGGAGGGTGAGCTCGATCACCATACGGCCGACCTCCTGCGCGAACCGCTGGAGAGCTGCGCCGAGGAGGTCGGCGCGCGCATCGTCGTCGACTGCTCGGGGCTGGAGTTCTGCGACTCCACCGGGCTCAACGTGCTCCTGGGCGCCCGGTTGAAGGCCGAGGCCGCGGGCGGCTCCGTCCATCTCGCGGCGATGCGGCCGGTGGTGGCCCGGGTGTTCGAGATCACGGGCGCCGGCGCGGTCTTCGCGGTGCACAGCAGCCTCGACGCGGCTCTCGCCGAGTGACGGGCGGGCGACGGTGCGTTGTGCGGACCACCGGAACGGTGTCGTAGGTGTTCACCGCGTGCGTCCGGGCAGGAGCAGGCTGACCGCTTTGTACGCGAAGACTGTGCACGCCACGACAGAGTCTCTTTCTCAATCGGTGAATCGGTGAGGTGAAGCGCTGATGAGCACCACCCGGCCGTACCCGCCGGCGCCGGGCGACCCCGGCCCGGAGGCGCACGGCTCAGCCGCGGCCGCGCCCGCCGAAGCGGGGCCTCCGGGCGGCCCGGCCCGCCGGCTCCCCCTCGTCGGGGTCAGCGGCGCCGTTCCCCTGTCCCGTGACTTCACCCGCCAGGCGCTCCGGGAGTGGGGCTGGCTGCCCGCGGCCAACGCCGATCACCGGGCCGCCGCCGAGGACGTCCTGCTGGTCGTCTCGGAGCTCGTCACCAACGCCTGCCTGCACGCGGGCGGCCCCGCCGAGCTGCTCGTCAGCCGCGGGACGAAGGTGCTGCGGCTGGAGGTCTCGGACCTCGGCAACGGCGAGCCGGTGCCCCGGACCCCGCACCGCGCGGGCCGCCCCGGCGGACACGGCATGTTCATCGTCCAGCGGCTGTGCCTGGACTGGGGTGTCGTCCGGAACGCGGACGGCGCCGGCAAGACGGTCTGGGCGGAATTGGCCGCCCCCTCGTAGACGGACGCTCGTACGGCGTGCTGTCACCCCGCACGCCCCGACCTCTTCCCGTACGGCCACGGCTCTCCGCCGGTGGCCGCTTTGGTGCGCCCGGAGGCGGAGGGGGCCCGGAGACCCGCAGGGGGCCCAGGAGGCCGATGGAGGTCCGGAGCCCCGCAGGGGGCCCGGAGGGCCCGCGGGAGCCGCCGGGGCCCGCTGACGGGCGCCTGGACGGCGTAGGGGCCGTAGGGGCCCCATCCGCGCCGGCGCCTCCGCTCATCCTCCTCCGCAGCCCCACCACTCCCACACGGAAGCCCCCACCCGCGCCCGCCCGTCCCCGCACGCCCTCCCCGCGCATACGAATGCCCCCGGCGCATCATCGCGCCGGGGGCACTGTGGGGGAGGCGGGCGACGGCTCGCCTCACGTGCGGGTCAGTGCACGTCGCCCATGAGGGCCTCGATCTTCTTGCGGAACGTCCAGACCGCCACGCCCGCCAGGGCCGCGACCGCCGCCTCGCCGAGGATGACGCCAAAGCTGTTGAGGTTCACGTGCGCCGTGGCCATCAGGGTCATGACGCAGTCACCCGCGGTGACCGCGAGGAACCAGACACCCATCATCTGGCTGGCGTACTTCTTGGGCGCCATCTTCGTGGTCAGCGACAGACCCACGGGCGACAGGCAGAGTTCACCGAAGGTCTGCAGCATGTAGATCATGATCAGCCACATCGGGCTGACGGTCTTGCCGTTCGTCGCCATCGCCATGGGGATGGCGAACAACACGAAGGAGGCACCGGCCAGCAGCATCGCCGCGGAGAACTTCACCGTGGAGCTCGGCTCGCGGTTGGAGCGGGCCAGCTTGACCCACAGCGCCGCGAAGATCGGGGCGATGATCAGGACCCACGCGGAGTTGACCGACTGGAACCAGGTGGACGGGAAGTGGATGCCGAAGACGTTGTCCGTGGTCTTCTTCTCGGCGAAGGTCGACATCGTCGAGCCGGCCTGGTCGAAGATGCCCCAGAACACGGCGGCGGCGACGAAGAACCAGATGTAGCCGCTGACCTTGGTCTGCTCCTCCGACGTCAGCTCCTTGTCCCGCTTGATGCGGGCCAGGACGAAGATCGGAACGACCAGGCCGATCAGGGCGAGCGGCACGGTGGCCCACTCGATCGTGAAGGTGCCGGTGCCGACCACGACGCCGTAGAAGATCGCGGCGATGACCAGCCAGATCAGGCCCTTGAGCAGCCAGGAGTTCCGCTCGGCCGCCGTCAGCGGCATCGGGACCTCGGCGCTCTTGGGGTCCAGCCAGCGGGTGCCGATGAGGAACGCCACCAGGCCGAGGCCCATGCCGATCGCGGCGAGGGTGAAGCCCAGGTGCCAGCTGACCTGCTGGCCGACGGTGCCGATGACCAGCGGCGCGCCGAGGCCACCGAGGTTGATGCCGATGTAGAAGAGCGTGAATCCGCCGTTGCGACGCGGGTCCTGCGGGCCGTTGTACAGGTGGCCGACCATCGTCGAGATGTTGGACTTCAGCAGACCCGAACCGATCGCCACCAGGGCCAGACCGGCGAAGAAGGTGGGCTTGCCGGGCAGCGCGAGCAGCAGGTGACCGCACATGATCACGCTGGCCGCGATGGTCACCGTCTTGCGGGGGCCCCAGACGCGGTCGCCGAACCAGCCGCCGGGCATGGCCAGCAGGTACACCATGGCCACATACACCGAGTAGATGGCCAGCGACGTCGACTCCGGCATGGCCAGACCGCCGCCCTGGCTGCCGGACTTGGCGTCCGGGCCACCGGAGATCAGGTAGAGCACGAGAAGGGCGCGCATTCCGTAGTAGGAAAAGCGCTCCCACATCTCCGTCAGGAAGAGGGGGGCCAGGCCGAGGGGGTGGCCGAAGAGGGTCTTGCCGCCGGCGACGGGGGTGTTGTCCCGCGCGGTTGACTCCTTCGTCAGGCTGGACGCCATGGTCGATCCTTGGGTTCCGAGGACACGCGTGGAGCTGCTGCGCGCCCGTGTGGGGGTTGGCCGGCACCGGATCACGGCATCGCTCGCCCCCACGCCCTTGGGGTTCGCCTCCCCCTCGGGGGAGCCGGCAGAGCGGCCTTGATTCCGGGATCCACGCCCCCGCGCACCTTCGCACGGCGGACCCGGCCGACAGGTCGTTCACGTTTCACATAAGAGTGACGGATAAGTCCCGCGTACGGAAGAGACCTCCGGCTAGCCACTGCCGAGCCGAAGGTCCTCCACGCTGGTACAGACTTCCGGTAACCATACGTCACACCCCGCCCGCATATGGAAGGAGTTGAGACATGGATCACAATGGGTGGTGGAACCATTCATCGGGGTTCCGATGTGTCATCCCCTTCGGCGTTCCGCGGGTCCCGGGTGCCGGGAGTGCGCTCTGACGTGCGCCCGAGCGGACTACCATCACGTGCATGACCCGAGTACTGCTCGCCGAGGATGACGCGTCCATCTCGGAGCCGCTCGCACGCGCGCTGCGCCGCGAGGGGTATGAGGTGGAGGTACGAGAAGACGGTCCCACAGCGCTCGCCGCGGGGATCAAGGGAGACGTCGACCTGCTCGTCCTCGATCTCGGGCTGCCCGGAATGGACGGTCTGGAGGTCTGCCGGCGGCTGCGCACCGAGGGCCACGGCTTCCCGGTGCTGGTCCTCACCGCCCGGGCCGACGAGGTCGACACCGTCGTCGGGCTGGACGCCGGAGCCGACGACTACGTCACCAAGCCCTTCCGCCTCGCCGAGCTGCTCGCCCGCGTCCGGGCCCTGCTCCGGCGCGGCGCCGCCGACTCCCCCCAGCAGGGGACGGCGACGCACGGCGTCCGGATCGACGTCGAGTCGCACCGCGCCTGGATGGGCGACGAGGAACTCCAGCTCACGGCCAAGGAGTTCGACCTGCTCCGGGTCCTGGTCCGGGACGCGGGCCGGGTCGTCACCCGCGACCAGCTGATGCGCGAGGTCTGGGACACCACCTGGTGGTCGTCCACCAAGACCCTCGACATGCACATCTCGTGGCTGCGCAAGAAGCTCGGGGACGACGCGGCCAACCCGCGCTACATCGCCACCGTGCGCGGCGTCGGCTTCCGGTTCGAGAAGAACTAGCCCCCGGACCGGAGGGGTAACGCCCCGCCGCAGGGCAACGCCCCGGACCGCAAGGGCAACGCCCCGGACCCGGGGCAACCGGGGGGCAACCGAACAACGGAACAACGAGCCGGAGAACCGCCCGTGCGCCGCCGATTGATCAACTCCACGCTCGCCGTCGTCCTCGTCGTGATCGCGGTCTTCGGCATCTCGCTCGTCATCGTCGAGACCCGCACCATCGAGAACAGCGCGCAGGAGAGCGTGCAGTCCGAGGCGGTGCGGCTGGTCAGCAGCGTCGAGGGGCGGCTGGCCGGCGGCGAACGGGTCGAGGCGGGCGTGCTCCAGCAGCAGATCGCCCAGGACCGGTACGCGCGGGTGGAGATCCCCGGCCGCAAGCCCATCGAGGTCGGCACCCGCCCCGAGGGCGGCCTGATCGTCTCGGAGCAGACCGGGGAGCACGGCGAGCGGGTCCGGGTGGAGGAGTCCCGGTCGGCCGTCAGCAAGGAGGTCGGCCGGACGCTGCTGGTGATCCTCGCGGTGGCCCTGCTGGCCGTCGTCGCCGCCGTCTTCCTCGCCGTCCGGCAGGCCAACCGGCTCACCGCGCCCCTCACCGACCTGGCCGAGACCGCCGAGCGGCTCGGCTCCGGTGACCCCCGCCCCCGCCACCGCCGCTACGGCGTCCCCGAGCTCGACCGGGTCGCCGACGTCCTCGACGGCAGCGCGGAACGCATCGCCCGGATGCTCACGGCGGAACGGCGGCTCGCGGCCGACGCCTCCCACCAGCTCCGCACCCCGCTGACCGCGCTGTCCATGCGGCTGGAGGAGATCACGCTCACCGACGACCCGGACACGGTCAAGGAGGAGGCGACGATCGCCCTCACCCAGGTCGAGCGGCTCACCGACGTCGTCCAGCGGCTGCTGACCAACTCGCGCGACCCCAAGACCGGCTCGGCCGTCACCTTCGACCTCGACGAGGTGATCAAGCAGCAGCTGGAGGAGTGGCGGCCCGCCATCCGCGCCGGCGGCCGGGCCCTGGTCCGCTCCGGCAAGCAGGGGCTCCGGGCGGTGGGCACGCCCGGCGCGGTCTCCCAGGTCATCGCGACGCTGATCGAGAACTCCCTGACCCATGGCGACGGAGCCGTCGCCCTGCGCACCCGGGTCACCGGCAACCAGGCGGTGGTCGAGGTCTCCGACGAGGGCCCGGGCGTCCCGACGGACCTGGGCGCGCGGGTCTTCGAACGGACGGTCAGCGGCCGGAATTCGACGGGCCTGGGCCTGGCCGTCGCCCGGGACCTCGCGGAGGCGGACGGCGGACGGCTGGAACTGCTCCAGCAGCGCCCGCCGGTGTTCGCGCTGTTCCTGAGCATGGAGGCGGGGCCGGGGAGCCGGGGGCCGGAGAGGGAGGAGCCGGAGGAGCGGGAGGACTGAGCTTCGGCGGGCCGCGGGCGCGGATGCCGGCCGGGCGTCGGTGCGGACGTGGGACGGGCGCCGGCGTCAGGAGCGCGTGGACGAAGCCCGGTGCCGCTGCCGCGGGATCTCCGGGGCCGCCGGAGCCTGCGCCAGAAACGATTCAGCCGCCTCGACGGCCGCCTGCGTCACCGGCAGCCGCTTGAACACCCACGTCCGGTACGACCAGAACCGGAACACCGTGCCGATGCCCAGCCCCACCACGTTCTTGGCGATGTTGTCCGCCACCGTGGAGGTGAAGCCGAAGCCGTAGTGCGACAACGCCAGGATCCCGTTCTCGATCACCAGGCCGACCCCGCTGAACAGCAGGAACAGCGTCAGCTCCCGGCTGCGGCGGCTCTTGTCGCAGTCGCGGTACGTCCAGTACCGGTTGCCGACGTAGTTGGCCGCGATGGCGAAGCAGGTGGCGATCACGCCCGAGCGGACCACGGCCAGCCCCGAGTGCCGGCACATGTTGAAGATGACGGTGTTGACCACGAAGCCGACGGCGCCGATGGCGCCGAACTTGGCGATTTCGCGGACCAGCCGCTCCAGCCGGGAACGCACTGCGCGCCGATGACTCATGGTTTCGTCAGGCTCCGTGGGGAAGGCGGTCAGGGCGTGGGGCGACTCACCATGCTAGCGAGCGCTTCCGGGGTGTGGCCGGGGGCCGGGTGAATACCGGACGAACGCCCGCCGCCCCGCCCGCCACCGCCCGATGGCCGGTGGGCTTGGATGATCGTCCAAGCCGGGGGTTGGGCCGGTCGTGCGTACGGATACCCTGTTGAGGTGACGTTCCCGGTAGTCGGCATGGTCGGCGGCGGTCAGCTCGCCCGTATGACCCACGAGGCGGGCATCCCCCTCGGCATCAGATTCAAGCTGCTCAGTGACACTCCGCAGGACTCGGCGGCGCAGGTCGCGAACGAGGTGGTGGTGGGGGACTACCGCGACCTCGACACCCTTCGTGCGTTCGCACAAGGCTGCGATGTGATCACCTTCGATCACGAGCACGTTCCGACCGAGCACCTACGGGCCCTGGAGGCGGACGGCATCCCCGTCCGCCCGGGGCCCGACGCGTTGCTGCACGCCCAGGACAAGGGCGTGATGCGGGCGAAGCTCACGGAGATCGGTGTTCCCTGCCCGCGCCACCGCATCGTGGCCGATCCGGCCGATGTCGAGCGGTTCGCGGCGGAGGGCGACGGCTTCCCCGTCGTCCTCAAGACGGTGCGCGGCGGCTACGACGGCAAGGGCGTGTGGGTGGTCCGCGACTCCGCCGGGGCGGAGGACGCCTTCCGCGCCGGGGTGCCCGTCCTCGCCGAGGAGAAGGTCGACTTCGTCCGCGAGCTGGCCGCCAATGTCGTCCGCTCCCCGCACGGTCAGGCCGTCGCCTACCCGGTCGTCGAGTCGGTCCAGGTCGACGGCGTCTGCGACACGGTCATCGCCCCCGCGCCCGACCTGGCTCCCGAACTGTCCGCCGAGGCCCAGCGGCTCGCGCTGCGGATCGCCCAGGAGCTCGGCGTCGTCGGCCACCTCGCCGTCGAGCTGTTCGAGACCCGGGACGGCCGGATCCTCGTCAACGAGCTGGCGATGCGCCCGCACAACTCCGGCCACTGGACCCAGGACGGCGCGGTCACCTCGCAGTTCGCCAACCACGTCCGGGCCGTCCTCGACCTGCCGCTCGGCGACCCGCGACCGCGCGCCCGGTGGACCGTCATGGCCAATGTTCTGGGCGGCGACTATCCGGACATGTATTCCGCGTACCTCCATTGCATGGCACGCGACCCCGGGCTGAAGATCCATATGTACGGCAAGGACGTCAAGCCCGGCCGCAAGGTCGGACACGTCAACACCTACGGCGACGACCTGGACGACGTGCGCGAGCGCGCCGCCCACGCCGCCGGATACCTGCGAGGGACGATCACCGAATGAGCAGCTCCCCCGGCGCACCGGTCGTCGGCATCGTCATGGGCTCCGACTCCGACTGGCCCGTCATGGAGGCCGCCGCCGAGGCGCTCGCCGAGTTCGACGTCCCCTACGAGGTCGACGTCGTCTCCGCGCACCGCATGCCCCGCGAGATGGTCGCGTACGGGGAGCGGGCGGCCGGCCGGGGGCTGAAGGCGATCATCGCGGGCGCCGGCGGCGCGGCCCACCTGCCCGGCATGCTGGCCTCCGTGACGACCCTGCCGGTGATCGGCGTCCCGGTCCCGCTCAAGTACCTGGACGGCATGGACTCGCTCCTCTCCATCGTCCAGATGCCGGCCGGCGTCCCCGTCGCCACCGTCTCCGTCGGCGGCGCCCGCAACGCGGGCCTGCTCGCGGTGCGCATGCTCGCCGCGCACGACCCCGGCCTGAGCACCCGGATGAGCCGCTTCCAGGAGGAGCTCAACGAGCAGGCGACGGAGAAGGGCCGCCGCCTGCGCGCCAAGGCGCAGGGCGACACCGGCTTCGGCTTCGGAAAGTAAGGGGACGGACGTGACGGAAGCGCTCGACCGCGCCCGCGAACTGCTGGCCGCCCACCCGATCGTCGACGGGCACAACGACCTGCCCTGGGCGCTGCGCGAACAGGTCTCCTACGACCTCGACCGCCGCGACATCGCCACCGACCAGAGCGCCGCGGGCCTCCACACCGACATCCCCCGGCTGCGCGCCGGCGGCGTCGGCGCCCAGTTCTGGTCCGTGTACGTACGCAGTGACATGGCCGGCGACGACGCGGTCAGCGCCACCCTCGAACAGATCGACGTCGTCCGGCGGCTGGCCGACCGCCACCCGGCGGACCTACGGCTCGCCTACACCGCCGACGACATGGAGGCCGCCCGCGCCGAGGGCCGCATCGCCTCCCTGATGGGCGCCGAGGGCGGCCACAGCATCAACTGCTCCCTCGCCACCCTGCGCGCCCTGTACGCGCTGGGCGTCCGCTACATGACTCTCACCCACAACGACAACATTCCGTGGGCGGACTCCGCGACCGACGAGCCGCGCGCCGGCGGCCTCACCCGCTTCGGCGAGGAGGTCGTCCGCGAGATGAACCGCCTCGGCATGCTCGTCGACCTCTCGCACGTCTCCGCCGACACCATGCGGGACGCTCTGCGCGTCACCGAGGCGCCGGTCGTCTTCTCGCACTCCTCCGCCCGCGCGGTCTGCGACCACCCGCGCAACGTGCCCGACGACGTCCTGGCCTCGCTGGCGGCCAACGGCGGTATGGCGATGGTGACGTTCGTCCCCAAGTTCGTCCTCCCCGAGGCCGTCGCCTGGACCCGCGCGGCCGACGAGAACATGCGCGCGCACGGCTTCCACCACCTCGACACCACCCCCGAGGCCATGGCCGTCCACCAGGCCTTCGAGGCCGGGCATCCGCGCCCGGTCGCGACGGCGGCGACGGTCGCGGACCATCTGGACCACATGCGGGAGGTCGCCGGGGTCGACCACATCGGTATCGGCGGCGACTTCGACGGCACGGCCTTCACACCGTCGGACCTGTCGGATGTGGCCGGGTACCCGAACCTGATCGCGGAGTTGCTGCGGCGGGGCTGGTCGGAGGCGGACATCGCCAAGCTGACGTGGAAGAACGCGGTGCGGGTGGTGCGGGGCGCGGAGGCGGTCGCGCGGTCCGCCGCCGCGCGGCGCGGGCCTTCGATCGCGACGATCGATCAGTTGGACGGGTGAGTGGCCCCGGTCCCGCCCTTTCACCGTTTCTTGCGGGGGCAAGCCCCCGCACCCCCTGAAACCGCGCTCCGCGCGGTTGTCCTCAAACGCCGGACGGGCTGGATCTCAGCCCGTCCGGCGTTTGAGGACGAGCGGCGAAGCCGCGAAAAGGGGGGTCTGGGGGCGCAGCCTCCAGGAAACGGTGAAAGGGCGGGACCGGGGCACCCCGCCCGAAGGGCTAAGCCCGCGGCCGCCCCATCGCCCGGAACGTCCACCCGGCCGCCCGCCACGCGCCGGCGTGCAACGCGTTGCGGCCGTCCAGAATCTGCGGCGAAGCCACCACCTGCCGCAGCGCCGCGGGATCCAGCTCCCGGAACTCAGCCCACTCCGTCAGGTGCAACACCACATGCGCCCCCCGACAAGCCTCCGACGCGCTCTCCGCGTACCCAAGCGTCGGGAACACCCGCCGGGCGTTCTCCATCCCCTTCGGGTCGTACACGGTCACCTGACCGCCCTGCAGATGGATCTGCCCGGCGACGTTGAGCGCGGGCGAGTCCCGTACGTCGTCCGAATCGGGCTTGAACGTGGCACCGAGCACCGCCACCCGTCGCCCGAGGAACCCGCCCCCCACCGCTTCACGAGCGAGCTCGACCATGTGCCCGCGCCGCCGCATGTTGATGGAGTCGACCTCGCGCAGAAAAGTAAGCGCCTGGTCGGCGCCCAGCTCCCCGGCACGCGCCATGAAGGCGCGGATGTCCTTGGGCAGGCAGCCGCCGCCGAAGCCGATGCCGGCGCGCAGGAACTTCTTCCCGATCCGCTCGTCGTGCCCTATGGCCTCCGCCAGCTTGGCGACGTCGCCGTCGGCCGCCTCGCACACCTCGGCCATCGCGTTGATGAACGAGATCTTCGTGGCGAGGAAGGAGTTGGCGGCGGTCTTGACCAGTTCGGCGGTCGGGTAGTCGGTGACGACGAACGGCGATCCCTCGCCGATCGGCGTCGCGTACACCTCGCGCAGCACCTTCTCCGCGCGCTCGCCCTCGACGCCGATGACGATGCGGTCGGGGTGCAGGGTGTCCTGGACGGCGAAGCCCTCGCGCAGGAACTCGGGGTTCCAGGCGAGCTCCACCTCCTCGCCGGCGGGGGCGAGTTCGGCGAGCTTGCGGGCGAGGCGGGCGGCGCTGCCGACGGGGACGGTGGACTTGCCGACGACGAGCGCGGGGCGGGTCAGCCGCGGGGCGAGCGAGGCGATCGCGGCGTCCACGTACGACATGTCGCACGCGTACTCGCCGTGCTTCTGCGGGGTGTTGACGCAGATGAAGTGGACGTCGCCGAACTCGCCGACCTCCTCCCAGGAGGTGGTGAACCGCAGCCGCCCGCTGGATCCCTCCAGTCCCGCGACGTGCTTGCGCAGCAGCTCTTCCAGTCCCGGCTCGTACATGGGCACCTCGGCCCGTCCGAGCATCTCGACCTTCTCCGGGACCACGTCGAGGCCCAGCACTTCGAAGCCGAGCTCGGCCATGGCCGCCGCGTGGGTGGCGCCGAGGTAGCCGGTGCCGATCACAGTGATCTTGGGGGCCATGCGTGCTCCAGGTACGTACGGGCGTGCTGACTGCGTGGCCCGAGCATAGTCCGGGGCGGTCGGGGGAAGATTCCCCATGATCCGCCGCTGTCGGCAAGCTCACGTATCCCCGGCCGGGCCGACGCCCCTAGAATCACGGTTACTAAACGGTAGTTAACGCTCTGGGGAGTTCGCCTTGGCGGGAAACAAGGACTTCGACCTGTACCGGCCGTCCGAGGAGCACGACGAGCTCCGCAAGGTCGTTCGCTCGCTCGCCGAGGCGAAGATCGCGCCGTTCGCCGCTGAGGTGGACGAGGAGGGCCGCTTTCCGCAGGAAGCGCTCGACGCGCTGACGGCGGCCGATCTGCACGCGGTGCACGTGCCCGAGGAGTTCGGCGGCGCGGGCGCCGACGCCCTCGCGACGGTGATCGTCATCGAGGAGGTGGCCCGCGTCTGCGCCTCCTCCTCCCTCATCCCTGCGGTCAACAAGCTCGGTTCGCTGCCGGTCGTGCTGTCCGGCTCGGAGGAGCTGAAGAAGAAGTACCTGGGCCCGCTGGCCAAGGGCGACGGGATGTTCTCGTACTGCCTCAGCGAGCCCGACGCCGGCTCGGACGCGGCCGGCATGAAGACGCGCGCCGTGCGCGACGGCGACTTCTGGGTCCTCAACGGCGTCAAGCGCTGGATCACCAACGCGGGCGTCAGCGAGTACTACACGGTCATGGCCGTGACCGACCCGGAGAAGCGCTCCAAGGGCATCTCCGCGTTCGTCGTCGAGAAGTCCGACGCCGGCGTCTCCTTCGGCGCACCGGAGAAGAAGCTCGGCATCAAGGGCTCGCCGACCCGCGAGGTCTACCTCGACAACGTCCGCATCCCCGCCGACCGCATGATCGGCGAGGAGGGCACGGGCTTCGCCACGGCGATGAAGACCCTGGACCACACCCGCATCACCATCGCGGCGCAGGCCCTCGGCATCGCCCAGGGCGCCCTCGACTACGCCAAGGGCTACGTCAGGGAGCGCAAGCAGTTCGGCAAGCCGATCGGCGACTTCCAGGGCGTCCAGTTCATGCTCGCCGACATGGCCATGAAGCTGGAGGCGGCCCGCCAGCTCACCTACGCGGCGGCGGCCAAGTCCGAGCGCCTCGACGACGACCTCACCTTCCACGGCGCGGCGGCGAAGTGCTTCGCCTCCGACGCGGCCATGGACATCACCACGGACGCCGTCCAGCTCCTCGGCGGCTACGGCTACACGCGCGACTACCCGCTGGAGCGGATGATGCGCGACGCGAAGATCACGCAGATCTACGAGGGCACTAACCAGGTCCAGCGCATCGTCATGGCGCGCAACCTGCCGTAACGGCGGCAACGCCCCCTCGTACGCCCCCGCCGGAACCGGCGGGGGCGTACGTGCGCCGCCACCCTCCGGTGGCGCTCCCGCCGCGCGCCCCCCACCCTGGACACGACCCCTGGGGGGACCGCCGTGCGCCAGGAGGCGACGTCATGCCCGAGGTACGTGAGACGTACGCGCCCGGTACGCCCTGCTGGGTGGATCTGATGGCGCCGGACCAGCGGGCGGCGCTGGACTTCTACCGGGATCTCTTCGGGTGGCAGGGGGAGCCCGGGCCGCCGGAGACGGGCGGGTACGCGGTGTGCACCCTGGACGGGCGGGCCGTGGCGGGCATCGGCCCGGCGATGGCGCAGGAGGGACAGTCCCCGCCGCCGACCGCGTGGACGACGTACCTGGCGGTGGCGGACGCCGACGCCGCGGTGGGCGCGGTCGCGGAGCACGGCGGACGGGTGCTGATGCCCGGGATGGACGTGCTGACGTTCGGCCGGATGGCCGTCGTCGCGGACTCCACGGACGCCGTGTTCGGGCTCTGGCAGACCAGGGACTTCTTCGGCTGCGAGGTGGTCAACGAACCGGGCGCGGTGATCTGGAACGAGCTCAACACCTCCGATCCGGAGGCGGCGGGGACGTTCTACCGGGCCGCGTTCGGGATCGAGGCGGTGCCGATGGAGCAGGCGCCCGGCTACTTCGCGCTGCGGGCGGACGGGCGGCCGATCGGCGGGATGCAGGGGCTGGAGCGGTTCCCCGAGGGGACGCCGTCGCACTGGCTGACGTACTTCGCCGTGGACGGCACGGACACCACGGTCGACGCGCTCGTCCGGGCGGGCGGCTCGGTACTGGTACCGCCGTTCGACATGGTGGCGGGCCGGATGTCCGTGGTCTCCGACCCGCAGGGCGGGATCTTCGCCGTCATCCAGGGGGCGGAGCCGGCCTGAGCGCGGCCCCGCCCCCGGCGGCGCCTACTCCACCGTGACCTTCTCGTCCTTCTTCAGCTGCTCGAAGAGCTGCTTCGACTTGACCGGGTCCCACTTCACGGCGACGCCGTCGCCGCGCGTGGCCAGGTTGGCGTTGCCTATCGGCACCGTCATCTGCTTGCCGTCGCCGCCCGTGACGCCCTTCATCGCCCAGAACATCGACGTCAGGTCCCACAGCTCCATGTCGTCGTCGACGACCAGGGTGTCGAGGCCGGAGCCGATCACCGGGTAGAGGGTGAACGGGTTGAGCACGGTGGACGGCGAGGCCGCCTGCTTGGCGAGGGTGTTCAGGAACTTCTGCTGGTTGCGCATCCGGCCGAGGTCCTGGTCGGCCTCCTGGTGGCGCTGGCGGACGAAGGCGAGCGACTGCTTGCCGTCCAGCGTCTGGCAGCCGGCCTTGAGGTCGGCGCCCGAGTCGCGGTCCTTGACCGGCTTGTCGAGGCACATGTCGACGCCGCCGAGCGAGTCGACCAGGCTGCGGAACCCGCCGAAGCCGATCTCCGCGTAGTGGTCGATGTGCAACCCGGTGTTGAACTCGATGGTCCGGACGAGCAGCTCGGGGCCGCCGTCCGCGTAGGCGGCGTTCAGCTTGTGGGCGGAGGCCGGGAACCGCTTGCCGGTCTTCTGGCCGGTGAACGCCGGGATGGTGACGTACGAGTCGCGGGGGAGGCTGAGCATGGTGGTGCCGTTGTCACCGGTGTGCAGGATCATCATCGAGTCGGTGCGCTTGCCGTCGGCCGACCCGGTGTGCAGCTCCTTCTTATCCTGCTCGGTCAGCCCCTCCCGGCTGTCCGAGCCGACGATCAGGTAGTTCGTGCCCTCGCCGCCCGGCGGCCGGTCCTCCACCTTCCCGAGGTCGACCTCGCGGCGCAGCTTGGAGTCGGCCCAGAAGTAGGTGCTCACGGAGACCACCAGCACCACGGCGAGGAAGGCGAGCAGACCTATGGTGATCCGCTTGCGCCAGTTCGGCCGCTTCGTCCGGCCCGGCCCGCCGCCGCGCGGGGCGGCCGGGCCGCCGCCGTGTCCGTAGACCTGGCCGGTGTTGTAACCGTCGTCACGGTGGCCCCCCGGTGCGCCGGGCTGTCCGGGCTGCCCGTACTGCGGCGGCCCGCCCTGGGGCACGCGCGGGCGCGCGCCGTCGCCTCGGTACGGGTACCGGCGGTCGTTGTTCCGCACTTCGGGCCACTCACTCATGAGAAGAAGTGTGCCCGCCCGCGCGACTGCTCCGGCCGGGTGGTACCGGACCGGGTCATGGCTGTTGCAGAGCTGACACACGGGCGGCCGGGTACATGCACCCCGCATACAGTGGGGTGCATGACCACTCAGGACCGGGCCCCCGAGTCCGGCACGGCCGGGATACCCGGCAAGCCGACCTCGGCCTCCCGTACGACGCTGTCCCACATCATGACCGCGAGCGACACGAACCTTCTGGGCACCGTGCACGGCGGGGTGATCATGAAACTGGTGGACGACGTCGCCGGCGCGGTCGCCGGCCGGCACTCCGGCGGCCCCGCCGTGACGGCGTCCATGGACGAGATGGCGTTCCTGGAGCCGGTCCGCGTCGGCGACCTCGTCCACGTCCAGGCCCAGTGCAACTGGACCGGGCGCTCCTCCATGGAGGTCGGCGTCCGCGTCATGGCCGAGCGCTGGAACGAGTCCACACCGGCCGTGCAGGTCGGCAGCGCCTACCTCGTCTTCGCCGCCGTCGACGAGGAGGGCAAGCCGCGGCCCGTGCCGCAGGTGCTCCCCGAGACGGAGAGGGACCGGCGGCGCTACCAGGAGGCGCAGATCCGGCGCACGCACCGGCTCGCGCGGCGGCGCGCGATCAAGGAGCTGCGGATGAACCGGGCGGCGGAGGGCCTGGAGGACTGAACCCCAATCGCCGGACGAGCTGATTTCAGCCCGTGGGGGGTGCCCCCTTTGGGGGAGGTCGGGGACAACCGCGCGGAGCGCGGTTTCGGGGGCGCGGGGGCGGAGCCCCTGCGGGAAACGGTGAAAGGGCGGGGCCGGGGCACCCCCGACACTCAGCCGCCGCACACCACCCGATCCCCCGTGACCACCTCCTGCTTCACGGACGCCGCCCCCTGCCCGGGCAGCGGCTCCGGCCCCCGAACCGCCCGCACCCCCGCGAAATCCGCCCCCAGTGTCACCTGCATCAACGCCCCCTGCCCCGGCACGGCCCGCAGCTCTGCCCCCGGCAGGGCCGCCGCGAGGGAGCGCGCGGAGCGGTCCCAGCGCGGGTCGAAGGCGATCACCGTGCGCAGGGCGGTCGGCGGCGGGGCGTCGAGCGGCAGGCCGGTGGTGAGGAAGCCGGCGGCCCGCAGCGCCGCGTCGGTGTCCTGCCCGAGCTCGGGGCGGCCGGAGCCGTTGAGCAGCTGGACCCGGATCTGCCCGGGGGCCACCTCGACGGGCGCGGGGCCGGCAGGCGTCGCCGTCGCCTCCGCGGGCGGGGCGGACGGGACCGGAGCGGCCGGGGCGACCGGCACGCCCGGCGCGGCGGGCACCCCGCCGGGCACCGGCGCCGCCGACGGCCCGGGGGTGCCCCCGGGCGGAGGCGGGGAGCCGTCCACCGCCGACGACACGGGCCCGCCCACCCGCCCCGGACCCTTCCCGTCCGCGTCCGCTTCCCCCTCCGCTTCCGTCTCCGCCGTCTCCGGCGCCGGCCCCGCACTCCCGCCCGCACCACCCCCCGCCCTCAACGGCCGATCCGCCCGCAACGCACGGAACAGCGGCGCCGCCGCCCCCTCGTCCCACCGCACGGTCGACCCGACCCCCGGCACCGGGAAGTCGACGGCCGCGATCGGCACCGACGTGAACTCGGTCGCGGCCGGCCGGAGCCCCCGCAGCGTACGGCCCAGCTCGACGAGCTCGGCCGCGTCGAAGCCGCGGTCCGCGCGGACCGCGCCCAGCAGGGCGGTGGCGACCCGGCGGAACACGGGCGGGTCGAGGAGCACCCCGCCGCTCGTCGCCCGCTGGAGCAGGGCGGCGACGAAGCGCTGCTGGCGGCGCATCCGGCCGAGATCCGCGCTGGCGTCGAGGTGCCGGGAGCGGACGTACTGCAGCGCCTGGCCGCCGTTCAGCGTGCTGGTCCCGGCCGGCAGGTCGAGCCCGCTGTGGTCGTCCCGGAGCGGCTCCTCGGTGCAGACGCGCACCCCGCCGACCAGGTCGACGGTGCGCATGAAGCCGGCGAAGTCGACCTCCAGGTAGTGGTCGACGTGCACTCCGGTCAGCTGCTCGACGGTGCTGACGGTCAGCGCGGGCCCGCCCTCCGCGTACGCGGCGTTGAGCTTCTGCGGATGGGCCGGGCGGAGGGCGCCGGAGGCGTCGGTGCGGGCGGGGAGGACGGTGTAGGTGTCGCGGGGGAGGCTGACGACGGACGCCCGGTCGCGGCCCTCGGAGAGGTGGACCAGCAGCATGGTGTCCGTGCAGTGGCAGGGTTCGCCGCCCAGGTGGTAGCGGGTGCGCTCGTCCTCGGTGATGGTGTCGCGGCCGTCGGTGCCGACCACCAGGATGGTGGTGCCGTGGCCCGTGCGGGGGCGGTGGGAGAGGCCGGTGAAGGGGTCGACGCGGCGGATGCCCCGGTCGATGCCGTGCACCACCGCGTGCCCGGCGCCGCCGGCGACGAGGATGACGAGGGCGAGCGCGGTGGCGACGCGCAGTCCCCAGCGGGGCCGGCGCGGGGCGCCGTGCCGGCCGCGGTCCGGGCGTCGGGCGTCGGCCGGTACAGGGTCCGGTACTGGCACTTCGTGACCTCCGCGACGAGCTGGGGGCACCCCCGGCGCAGCAGGGGGACGGAACCGGGTCACCGTAGGTCAATACGATCAACGGGCCGCGGTTCCACGCCGTCCGGACCCCGTCCGCCACCCGGGCGGCGCGGCTCCGCGTCCCCCGTTCGCGGTAACGTGGCGGCGTTTCCGTCCACCGCGGGGTGAACCCCTGACCCCCGTACCTCCGAGGAACCATGCCAGAGCAGCAGCCGCCCGCAGTTTCCGTGATCATGCCGGTGCTCAACGAGGAGCGTCATCTGCGCACCTCCGTGCGGCACATCCTGGAGCAGGACTACGCCGGCGAGCTGGAGGTGGTGATCGCCCTCGGTCCGTCCGCCGACCGTACGGACGAGATCGCCGCCGAGCTCGTCCGTGAGGACCCCAGGGTGCACACGGTGCCCAACCCCACCGGCCGCACCCCCGCCGCCCTGAACGCGGCGATCAAGGCGTCGCGTCACCCGATCGTGGTGCGGGTGGACGGGCACGGCATGCTCTCGCCCGACTACATCAAGACGGCCGTGCGGCTGCTGGACGAGACGGGCGCGCAGAACGTCGGCGGCATCATGCACGCCGAGGGGGAGAACGACTGGGAGCGGGCCGTCGCCGCCGCCATGACCTCGAAGATCGGGGTCGGCAACGCGGCGTTCCACACCGGTGGCGAGGCCGGCCCGGCCGAGACGGTCTACCTGGGCGTCTTCCGGCGGGAGGCGCTGGAGCGGCAGGGCGGGTACAACGAGGAGTTCATCCGTGCCCAGGACTGGGAGCTGAACTTCCGCATCCGCGAGGCCGGCGGGCTGATCTGGTTCTCGCCGGAGCTCAAGGTCTCGTACCGTCCCCGGCCGAGCGTGCGCGCGCTCGCCAAGCAGTACAAGGACTACGGCCGCTGGCGGCACGTCGTCGCCCGCTTCCACAAGGGGTCGATCAACCTCCGCTACCTGGCCCCGCCGACCGCCGTCGTCGCCATCGCGGCCGGCGTCGTGGTGGGCGCGGCGGTCACGCCGTGGGCGCTGGCCGTGCCGGGCGGCTACCTGGCGGCGATCGTCGCCGGCTCGGTGCCCGCGGGCAAGGGCCTGCCGCTGAAGGCGCGGGCGCAGATCCCGGTGGCGCTGGCCACCATGCACATGTCGTGGGGCTTCGGCTTCCTGACCAGCCCGCGCTCGCTCGCGAAGCGCGTCATCGCCAGCCGCCGCCCGGCGGTGCGGGCGTAGCGGACGCCGTGGGAAGGGCCGCCTCCGATGAGTGGGGGCGGCCCTTCGCCGTCTTCCGGACCGGTGGCGTCTTTCGGACCGGTGTCGTCCTGCGGGCCGGTGTCGGCTCCCCGGCCGGTGTCGTCTGCCGGACCGATGCCGTCTCCCGGCCGGTCAGAACCGGTTGATCGGGTTGACCTCCATGCAGGCGGACTTGTCGTCGCCGTTGAGCGGGTCGGCGCTCTCCGGGGCCTTGTTGTCGTTCTCCGGCTTGCCCTTGCCGTTCTTCGGGTCCTCGTCGTCCCCGCCGCTGGGCTTGCTCCCGCCGGACTTCTTCCCGTCCGCCTTCTTGGCGTCGCCCTTTCCGTCGCCCTTCGCGTCCGTCGGCTTCGGGTATGTGTCGCCCTCGCGCCAGTCGCCGCCGATCACCAGCGTCACCTGCTCCGCCGACGGGGACAGCCGTACGGCGTCGTCCGGCAGGCCGAGGGCCTTGGCCACGGCCAGGGCGTCGGCGCGCTGCGTCTGCTTCGGATAGGTGATCGTGGTGTCGGCCTGGGCGCGCGGGGTGGAGTCCGACGTCGTCTTGGTGAAGCCCTGCTTGACGAGGTACGCCGCGACGTCCGAACCGCGCCCGGCGGCGGGCGGGAGGACGGGGGTGCCGGTGCCGTTGAAGACGGTGACGGCGATCTTGTCCTTGGCCACCTTGGCGGCGTGCTGCGCCGGGCCCTTGGCGTCCGCGGGCTCGGGCTTCTTCTTGTCCTTGCCGTCCAGCGCGATGTCGTTGCGGACGAGCGAGAACAGCTTGTCGGCGTCGCCCTTCTTGGGGATGACGTGGGCGTCCGGGTCCTGCGGGTCCTGCACCCAGGGCATGGTGGTCATGGTGATCCGGCTCGACGGCACCCGCTTGATGTCGTTGCCGAGGTCGTAGAGCTTCTTGACCGAGCCCAGGTCCTTGTCGACGGTCAGCGCCTTGGTGGCCGACTCGGCGAGGTCGGTGAGCTGTCCGGGGTCGCTGAGACGGCTGCCGGACTTCAGCTGACGCACCATCGAGTTCATGTAGAGGTGCTGGGCGTGCGTCCGGCCGATGTCGCTGCCGTCCTCGAAGCCGTGCCGGGTGCGCAGCCACTGGAGGGCCTGCTCGCCCTTGATGGTGTGGGTGCCCTTCTCCAGCCGCAGCCCCGACTTGTCGTCGCGGATGTTGCTCTTCACGCAGACCGGTACGCCGCCCACCGCGTCGGCCATGCTCACCACACCCGCGAAGTCGATCATCATGAAGTGGTCGACGGGGATGCCGGTGAGCTCCTCCCAGGTGGCCACCGTGCAGCCGGGACCGCCGTTCTGGAGGCTGGTGTTGATGATCTGGCTGCTGGTCTCCTGGTAGACCTTGCCGTCGGCGGGGTCCGTGCACTTGGGGATGGTCACGCGGGTGTCGCGCGGGACGCTGACGACCGACATGTTGCTGCGGTCGGCGGAGACGTGGACCAGCATCTGGACGTCCGCGAGGCCCGGCCGGTCGGCCTCCTCGCGGGCGCCGCCGAGGTCCTGGTTCTCCTTGCTGCTCCGGCTGTCCGAGCCCAGGAGGAGGATGTTCAGGGGGCGCTGGCCCGCCGCGTTGGGGACGCTCCGGTCGAGCTGCTTGTCGCCGAGGTTGAGCTTGCCCTTGCGTATGTTGCCGTTGAGGTGGCGGTAGTAGAGGTAGCCGGCCGCGGACGCCCCGAGCACGAGGAGTGCGAGGCAGAGTGCGGTCCAGCGCATTATTCGGACGGCGCGGCGGCGCGGCGGCCTGCCGCCGCCCGACGGGCGGTCAGTTCCCTTGGCGCCGCCGCCGTTTCCGGCGGGAGAAGAGGCGTCCTTGCCGGCCGCCCCCTTCGTCCCGGACTCCTCTTTGCCCCCGTTGTCGGCCTTTTCTTCCCCCCGCAGACCGTTGAGCCGCATTGGGCCTCCCCCTGACTGGTGCGCACGGCCCGCAGGGCAGGTGCGTTGTACCTGGTGACTCTGTTACCGGGTAGTGAGATGCACAAGTGCGTTCACAGGATTCACTTCGCGCAGATTTGGTTGTCCGCCTCGACCCGCTGGATGTCCTTGGGGGCCTGCTTCGGGGCCTTCGGCGGAGTGACGGGCACACCGGCCCCCTTGAAGTCGGCCCCGAGGGTGAGGGTCATCTCGGCCAAGGGGGCCGCGTCCTTGTCGGTCTGGTGGAGGGCGTCGGCGGGCAGGCCCATGGCCTCCGCCAGGGCGCGCGCCTGATCGGCCTGGTTGGGGGCGAACTCCAGAGTCGTCTTGGAGACCTTCTGGCCGCCGGAACCCGCGTTGCCGCCGTTGCCGGCGTGCGGCATGGCCTTGGTGTTCTGCATCCAGGTCACGGTCTCCTGGGCGGCGCCCACCTTGCCGCTGCCGTTGAGCACCTTGACCCGGACCTTGGCCGGCTCGGCCTTGGGGCCCTTGAGCAGGGCCGCCTGCTTGGCGTCCTTCTCCTTCTCGGCCGCGTCGGCCTTGTCCTTGGCGGCCTTCTCCTTGCGCTTCACCTCGGTGAGGGAGACGTCCTCGCGGACCATGGCGAGCAGCGGCTCGGCCTTGGCCTCGTCCATGATGACCGTTTTGCGGATCTTGCCGTCGGCGGGGTTGTCCATGACCGGCAGCGTGGTGAACGTGATGTTCTTCAGGCTCACCTTGCTCAGCTCCTTGGCCAGGCTGGTGAGCTTGGTGATGGACCCTATGCCCGTGTCGACGGTCAGCGACTTGGTGGCCGCGTTGCTGAGGTCGTAGAGCTTCTTGGGGTCGGTGAGGGTGTCGTTCGACTTGATCTTGCGGATCATCGAACTCAGGAACTGCTGCTGGAGCTTGATGCGGTCCAGGTCGCTCTCGAAGCCGAAGCTGTGCCGGGTGCGGACGAACGCCAGGGCCTGCTCGCCCTCGATCTCGTGCTTGCCCCGCGAGAGCTTGAGGTGGGACTTCGGGTCGTTGACGTCCTTGGCCACGCACACCTCGACACCGCCCACCGCCGAGGACAGCGACTTGACGGCGTTGAAGTCCGCCATCATGAAGTGACTGACCTTCAGCCCGGTGATCTTCTCGACGGTCCGCCAGGTGCAGCCGGGGTCGCGGTCCTCCTGGCCCAGGCTCTCGTTGAAGCGCACCTTCTTGGAGCCGGGGATGTTCCGGGTGGTGCCGTCCTTCTTGGTGGGGCACTCGGGGATGTCGGTGATCATGTCGCGCGGGATGGAGACCACCGTCGCGTTGGAGCGGTCCTCGGCCACGTGGAAGAGCAGCGTGGTGTCGGCGTGGCCGACGCTGCCGTCGTCGCCGTAGCCGGTGTTGCCCTTGCCCGAGCGCTTGTCCGTGCCGATCACCAGGATGTTGACCGGGCCGTCGGGGACGGCCTCGTTGTCCACACCGACGTCGACCTTCTCGATGTTGCCGTTGAGGTGCTGGTAGAGGAGGTACGCGCCCAGCGAGCCGCCCACCAGCAGGAACGCCAGGGTGCCGCCGGTCCACAGCAGCACCTTCTTCTTGGTGCTCTTCTTCGGCTTCGGCTTGCGGCGTCCCGTGGCGGCGTTCGCCGCGGCAGCGTTCTTGTCGCCCTTGCCGGCCGGTGCCTTGCCGCCCCGCCGGCCGCCGCGCTGCTCGGGGAGGGGGCGCCCGCCGCTCCGCGCGCCCGGCACCGGCTTCTTCTGCGGGCCGGGGGCGCCGCCGGACGGATTGCCGCCGACGAGATTGGACCGCGCGTCGGCGGGGGAAACATGGTCAGAGGAGGGACCCGACGTGTCGGAGGGGTCGAGGCGCAGCTCATAGCTGCCGGTCTTGGGGTCGAACACCCACTGGTCGGCGGGGTCGATGCCGTCCGCCCGCCCACGGCCTTGCGCGTCCACGGTCGCTTGAGTCCTCCGTCGGTGCCACGCGGCGCCTACCCCCGAGGCGCTCGGTCATGTCGTCTTGCGGTGCGCGGTCACCGGCCGTGCGCACCGGACCGCTCACACTATCCGCCCAGTTCAGCGGCTAGTGACGTCAGTGACAAATCACGCACCCCTACAACTGGGCAATCCGCCCCATCTCTTCGTCGGAGTGCCGCCCCCGACGCTTTCGCCGGGGCGAAAAGTCCGATCGTACCCCCGGTCCCGTCAACCGCAGATGCCGCGGGCGGCCGTGGTGCCCTCGTAGGTGGGGGGAGCGGTGGGCGACGGGCTCGCGGAATCCGGGGAAGGGGCCTCCGCGGGAGCCTCGGAGGGACCCGGCTCGCGGGGCCGGGCGGGGCGTTTGCCGTCGCTGTCCCCGTCATCGGCTTCCCCGCCATGGGCGGTCCGGCCATCGGCGTTCTTGCCGTCGGCCGGGCGGACGTGGGCGGTGACGGGCACCGGCCGGTCGTACCGCAGCAGCTCGAAGAGCCGGTCCGCGTCCGGCTGCACCAACTCGTCGCGGTTCGCGTTGTACTGGTACGGCCGGCGCGGGACGGTCAGGAACTGGACGTGGTCCGTGGGGATGTTGCGTACCGTGCGCACCAGGTCGTACATCTTGCGGAGCGAGTCCAGCCCGGCGTCCGTGGTGAGGGACTTCGTCGCCGCGTCGAGCACGGGGTAGAGGCGGGTGGGGTTGAGGAGCACCCCGTCGCTGCGCATCTCCTGGAACAGGGCCCCCAGGAATTCCTGCTGACGCCCCATGCGTTCGGTGTCGCTGCCGTCGCCGAGGCCGTAGCGGGCGCGGACGTAGCCGAGGGCCGCCTCGCCGTGCAGCACCTGCCGGCCGGCGGGCAGCTTCAGCCGGGCGTCGGGGTCGTCCATCGGCTTCTTCAGGCAGACCTCGACCCCGTCGACCGCGTCCACCAGCCGTTTGAAGCTGGCGAAGTCCACGATGATGTGGTGGTCGACGCGGACGCGGGTGATGTTCTCCAGGGTGCGGATGGTGCAGGCGGCCCCGGCGTCCTCGAAGGCCCAGTTGAACTGGGCAAAATGCTCGTTGGTGTAACTTCCGTCCGGTTTACGGCAGCTCGGGATCTTCGCCATCAGGTCGCGCGGCATGCTGACGGCCGTCGCGCTCTTCCTGTTGGCGGCGAGGTGCAGCAGGATCGTGGTGTCCGAGCGCTGGGTGCCGCTGTCCGTGCCGTACTTGCCGTTCTCGGCGCCGCCGCGGGTGTCGGAGCCGATGATCAGGATGTTCTGGGCGCCCGCGACCAGGGCGGTGGGGCGCTCCCGCTCGTACTGCGCCAGTTCGTTCGCCGTGCGGGTGTCCGTGGTGATGTTGCCGTCGAGGCGCGCGTAGAGCACCCAGGTCAGCGTCGTCACCGCCACCAGCAGCACCGCGAGGCCCAGCAGCAGCCGGCGTACCCAGCGGCGGCGCCACCGCGGCACGCGGGGACCGCCGTCCGGGGCCGGGCCGGGCTGTCCGGACGGCCGGAGCGGGGCGCCTGAGCTGTGGGCCACGGGTGCGCGACTCCCTCCGGAGCGGGTCTCGGGGTGCCTACCCGCCGATCATCACCCCGGAGCCGCGACCCGGCAGCGCCAGAGGGCCGTCAGAGGGCCGTCACGGTGACGCGTTCGCTCGCCCGGCGCTGTGTCAGGGCCTCCTCGGAGAGTTCGGCGAGGTGGCGGCAGAGCACCACCGAGGCGCCCGCGGCCAGCGGGGCGTAGAGGCCGGCGGCGAGGCCGTCCCACGTGTCGTACGGCAGCCCGGAGAGCAGCCGCGCGCCGGGCTCCAGCCCGCGCCCCGCCGCGTCCGCGCGCGCCCGCTCGACCACCTGCGTACCCGTCAGCTCCAGCCCGCCCACGGCGAGTGCCGGGGCGTGCGGGTCCACCGGGGCGTACGGGGCGAAGCGGTCGCCCTGGCCGGGCACCTCGACGGCGTAGTCGTGGAAGCCCTCCGGCGGCTGCGGGAAGCGCCCGCCGAGCGGGCGCAGGGCGAGCGCCACGCGCTCCCCGGAGCAGGCGCGCGCCTCCTCCAGCCGGTCCGGGCCGCTCACCACGAGGTCGGCCGCGGCCGGGTCGCCGCCCACGTCGGCCACCACCCCGACGGAGGAGCAGGCGACCAGCCAGACGGCGGTCTGCCAGTGGGCGGGGAGGAGGAGCGCGAGGCGGTCGCCGGGCTCGGCGGCGAGCTCGTCCTGGAGCAGATTGGCGGTCTTGGCCACCCAATTGGCGAAGGTGGCCACGGACAGTTCCACGCGTTCGCCGGTGGCGTCGTCGTAGAAGGTCACGAGCGGGCGCGTCGGGTCCGCGGCGAGAGCGGAACGCAGCAGGTCGGCGGGGGTGCGGTCGGTGGCGTTCATCCCTGGAAGGGTACGCCGGGCGGACCGTGACGGTCAGTCGGACGGGCGCGGTGCGCGGACCGTCGCGGGCCGACAGGCCGTCACCGGTGACTGGATAGGAATGGACATGTATGACCGGATATGCGCAGGATCTGTGTCATGCGTGGATTCCTCGTCACCTCGGCGGTCACCGCCTGTGCCGCCACCTTGACCCTGCCCGTCCTCGGCGCGCCCGGTGCGGCCTCCGCGCCCGCCCGCCCGGCCGCCGCCCCGCCGAAGGCTCCCGGCGCGGCGCCGGTACGGGCCCCCGGTGCCGTCCCGGCGGCCCACGCCGTCCCGGCGGAGATCCCCGGCGCGACGTACTCGCTGCCCCTCGTCCCGCTGCCGACGGCGGACGGCACCGGGGCCGCCCTGCCCGGCAGGACCCAGGCGCAGTCGGCCGGGACCGGCATCCGGGGGCTGCGGCCCCAGCGGGTGAAGCCGTTCTCCATGGTCGGCATCGTCTGGGACGACGCGGGGGCCGAACTCCGCGGCCGGGCCCAGGTCCGTACCCGGGCCGTGGGCGGCCGGACCTGGTCCGGGTGGCAGGACGTCCAGGTCCAGGACCACGACCGGCCCGACGGCTCCGAGGCCCGCTCCGGTCTGCGCGGGGCCACGGCGCCGCTGTGGGTCGGCGCCTCGGACGCCATCGAGGTGCGGGTCCGGCCGGGCGCCGCGGCCGGCCGGCCGGCGGGCTCCGCCCCGCTGCCGCGCGGGCTGCGCGCCGAGCTCGTCGACCCCGGCTCGGCGCCCGCCGCCCGGACCCGCTCCCGCGCGGCGGCGCCCGCCCCCGACGACGAGGAACACGCCACCTCCGCGGTCAACGCCCCGCTCGCCCCGCTGGGCGCCCACGAGATCCCCGCCGCCACCCACCGGCCCACCGCCGAGGAGGTCGCGACGCTCACCGCGGTCGCACCGGGTGCGAGCGTGAGCTCCACCGGCACCAGGGACGGCAGAGACGGCAGGGACGGACGAGAGGGACACGACGGCCGGGACGGCACGGGCGGTACGGGCGACCGGTCCGGGACGGAAGAGGACGCCTCGGCGGCGGAGGGCGCGGCGGCCGAGGGCACGGACCCCGGTGACGCGTCGGACGCGAACGCGGGCACGAGCACGGACACGAGCGGCGAGACCGGCGATTCCGGTGAGGCTGGTGTTAACGGGGGTGAGGCCGGTGTGAACGGCGAGCACGGCCCCACCGACTCGGCCGCCGACGACGACACCGACACCGGCACCGCCTACGCCGGACACGCGGGCCCGCGCCCCCGCATCGTCACCCGCGCCGGCTGGGGCGCCGACGAATCGATGCGCGAACGGGGCTTCGTCTATACCAAGAAGGTGAAGGCGGCCTTCGTGCACCACACCGCCTCCGGCAACGGCTACACCTGCGCCCAGTCCCCCTCCGTCATCCGAGGTATCTACCGCTATCACGTCGTCAGCAGCGGCTGGCGGGACATCGGCTACAACTTCCTCATCGACAAGTGCGGCACCGTCTACGAGGGCCGGGCAGGCGGGGTGGCAAAGCCCGTCAAGGGCGCCCATACTCTCGGTTTCAACACGAACAGCATGGGAATCGCGGTCCTCGGCACCTACGGGACCACCAGCCCGGCCAAGGCCGCGGTGAACGCCGTGGCCGCCCTCACCGCCTGGAAGCTCGGCCTCTACAACGCCAACCCCCGTGGCACCACGACTCTGGTGTCGGCCGGCGGAAACCTCTTCAAGAAGGGGACGAAGGTCAAACTCAAGGTCATCTCCGGACACCGCGACGGCTACTCCACCGAATGCCCCGGCGACCGCCTCTACGCCAAGCTCGGCACCGCCCGCAGCACCGCGGCCCGGCTCCAGGGCCGCTGACCGGCCCTAACAGGAGGCGCACCGTCCGCCTGGCCGGTGCGGTCTGCATACACTGGCCGCCGTTCACGGCCCGGCCCCACCAGGAAGCAGAGACGAACACGTTGACTGAACCGCATCAGCCGCCTCCGCGAGAAGCGATCCTCCTGGTCGGCGGCAAGGGGACCCGGCTGCGTCCGCTCACCGTGCACACGCCCAAACCCATGGTCCCGGCGGCGGGGGTGCCCTTCCTCACCCACCAGCTGGCCCGGGCCCGGGCGGCGGGCATCGAGCACATCGTGCTCGCCACCTCCTACCTGGCCGAGGTCTTCGAGCCGTACTTCGGCGACGGCTCGGCGCTCGGCCTGCACCTGGAGTACGTCACCGAGGTCGAACCCCTGGGCACCGGCGGCGCCATCCGCAACGTCGCCCACCGGCTGCACTCCGGCCCCGACGACCCCGTGCTCATCTTCAACGGCGACATCCTCACCGGCCTCGACATCGAGGCCCTGATCTCCACCCACCGCACGGCAGGCGCGGACGTCTCCCTCCACCTCACCCGGGTGACGGACCCCCGGGCGTACGGCCTCGTGCCCACCGACGAGAACGGCCGCGTCACGGCCTTCCTGGAGAAGCCCCAGACGCCCGAGGAGATCGTCACCGACCAGATCAACGCCGGCGCCTACGTCTTCGACCGGTCCGTGATCGACACCATCCCGGCCGGCCGCCCGGTCTCCGTCGAGCGCGAGACCTTCCCCGGCCTGCTGGCCGACGGTGCCCACCTGCACGGCATGGTCGACTCCACCTACTGGCTGGACCTGGGCACCCCCCAGGCGTTCGTCCGCGGCTCCGCCGACCTCGTCCTCGGCCGCGCCCCCTCCCCGGCGGTCCCCGGCCGCTGCGGCGAGCGCCTGGTGCTGCCCACCGCCGAGGTGGCCCCCGACGCCAAGCTCATGGGCGGCACGGTGATCGGCGCCGGCGCGCGGGTCGAACCCGGCGCCCGGGTCGACGGCAGCACGGTCCTCGACGGCGCGGTCATCGAGGCGGGCGCCTCCGTCCGCGACTCCCTCGTCGGCGCGGGAGCGCGCGTCGGGGCGCGTACGGTCCTGGACGGCGCGGTCGTCGGCGACCACGCGGAGATCGGCCCCGACAACGAGTTCCGGGCGGGCGCCCGGGTGTGGTGCGACGCGCGGATCCCGCACGGCGCGGTGCGCTTCTCGTCGGACCAGTAGGCCGCACCCGTACGGCGTTACCCTGGCCGGATGGCCACCCGCACCTGGGCCCCGCCGGGCCCCCTCGACCTGGGACGCACCCTCGGCGTCCTGGCGCGCGGCCCCGGCGACCCCGCGTACCGCGTGGCCCCGGACGGCGCCGTCTGGCGCGCCAGCCGCACCCCCGAGGGTCCCGGAACGATCCGGATCGCCGCACGCGCCGGTGAGGTGCGCGCCGAGGCGTGGGGCCCCGGCGCGGACTGGCTCCTCGACGCCCTCCCCGCGCTCCTCGGCGCGGACGACGACCCCGCCGCGTTCACCCCCCGCCACCGCCTCCTGCACGAGGCGCACCGCCGCCACCCCGGCCTGCGGCTGGCCCGCACCGGGCTGGTGCTGGAGTCGCTGATCCCCTCCATCCTGGAGCAGAAGGTCACCAGCGACGAGGCGTACCGCGCCTGGCGGCTGCTCCTCCAGCGGCACGGCGAGCCCGCGCCGGGCCCCGCCGACGGGCCCGCCGGCCGCATGCGCGTCATGCCCGACGCCCGCGCCTGGGCCCTCCTCCCCTCCTGGGAGTGGCACCGGGCCGGCGTCGACGGCAAACGCTCGGCGACCGTCGTCCAGGCGGCCCGCGTGGCCGCCCGCCTGGAAGAGGCCGCGGCGATGGACGACGAACGGGCCGCCGCCCGGCTCCGGCTCGTCCCCGGCATCGGCCCCTGGACGGCGGCGGAAACCCTCCAGCGCAGCAACGGCGCTCCGGACGCGTTGACCGTCGGCGACCTGCACCTCCCGAAGACGATCGGCTACGCGCTCACCGGTGCCCGGGGGACCGATGACGCCGGCATGCTCGAACTCCTCGCCCCCTACACCGGCCAGCGCCACCGCGCCTGCCGCCTCATCCTCCTCACCGGCCTCCGCCCGGAACGGCGGGCACCGCGCTTCTCGGTGAACGACATCAGGCACCTGTAACGCCCGGTGCGCACACCAGCCCGTCCGGCGTTTGAGGACGCGCGCCGCAGGCGCGCTCGGGGTGCGGGGGCGAAGCCCCTGCGAGAAACGGTGAAAGGGCGGGACCGGGGCATCGCCCCCCACCCACCGGCCCGCTGCCCCGGACGCCGTCAGGGGCCGGACGCCGCGTGGGCCAGGGGGAGTGGCCCCAGCCCCGCCCTTTCACCGTTTCTCGCAGGGGAAGCCCCCGCACCCCCCCCGCAGCACGCTGCGCGCGCTGTCCTCAAACGCCGGTCGGGCTGGTGGTGCGCGCCGACCTCAGGCGCTGAACGGGCGGGGGAGCGGCGGGCGGCGGGTGAGCGCCGAGGCATGCCGACGGGCGCGCGCCCGCCCCCGCGCGCCCGCCCGGCCCGCACCAGCCGCGCGCAGCGCTACCGCACCACGACGAACGCGTCAGCCCCCCGCTCCGGCCGCTCCCGCGGTGCCGCCGCGGGGCGTCCCACGGCCACGGCCCCCATCGGATCCCAGTCCGCCGGGAGCCCCAGGACGTCACGGACGACGTCCCGGCAGAACATGGTGGAGGACACCCACGCGGAGCCCAACTGCTCGGCGGCCAGCGCGACCAGGAAGTTCTGCACGCCGGCACCCATGGCGACGACGAACATCTCGCGCTCGGCCGCGGCCCGTCGCGCGTCCGGGTACGTATGGGAGCCGTCCATGACCAGGCACGGCACCACCAAGTACGGCGCCTTGCGCAGCAGATCGCCGCGCCGGACGCGCTTGGCGACGCTCTCCTCGGAGCGGCCGTCGGCCCGCAGGTCGGCGATCCAGGCGTCGCGCATGGCGTCGAGCAGCCGCAGCCGGGACTCCTCGGACTCCAGGAGGACGAAGCGCCACGGGGTGGTGTGGTGCGGTGCCGGTGCGGTGAGAGCGGCGGAGACGGCGCGGCGGACGGTGCCCGGGTCCACCGGTTCGTCGGTGAACTCCCGTACGGTGCGCCGCAGTCGGACCGCCTCCCGGAGGGCCTCGGAGGTGCCCAGCCGGAACATGTCGTCCGCGGCCGAGCGGATCAGCGCCCGCGCGCCCGTCGCGTCCCCGGAGTCGGACACGACGTGCGGCAGACCGCGGACCACCGCCACCGGGAGCCCGTCCGCCTTGCCCTTCACCAGGTCGCCGGCGGCGGCGAGTTCGTCGGCGGTGGCGACGATGGTGGCCGTCAGCGGGTTGCCGTGCGCGTCGGTGCCGCCGCGCAGGTCGTCCAGGACGCGCACCCCGGCCGCGCCGATCGCCATGTCCGTCAGGCCGCCGCGCCAGGGCCGCCCGGCTGTGTCGGTGAGCACGACGCCGACGTCCACGCCGAGCATGTCCCGGAGCCCGGCGCGCAGCGCGCGGGCGGAGGCGTCGGGGTCCTCGGGCAGCAGCAGTATCGTGCCCCCGGGGGTGTTGGAGGCGTCGACGCCCGCGGCGGCCATGACGAGGCCGAGCCGGTTCTCGACGATGCGCAGCGGGCCCCGGCGGGCCACCACCCGTACGGTCTCGGCGTCGATCGCCGCCTCGCGGTCGGGCGCCCCGGCGACGCGCCCCTCCGCCTTGCTGACGATCTTCGAGGTGACGAGCAGGACGTCGCCGTCGGCCAGGCCGGGCAGGCCCTCGGCGGTGGCGGCCCCCGCGATGAGCTTGACCAGGTCGTCGCCGGGCCGGACCTCCGGCAGTCCGGGCAGGGCCCAGACCCGATAGGACGGAGCCTCGGTCACGCGCGCACCTCCTCGGCCAGGGCCAGGGCCTCGGCGGCCATCCGCGCGGTGGCCGGGACGTCCGTCATCATCAGCGGGACGGCCCGGCAGCGGATGCCGGCGGCCTCCACCTCGGCGGTCCGCGCCGCGTCGACCGTGTCGACCAGCCAGCCGTCGATCAGGCCGGAGCCGTAGTGCCTGGCGACCGCCGAGGCCGTGGACTCGACCCCGACGGCCTCCAGCACCTTGTCCGCCATGCCGCGCACCGGCGCGTCGCCGACGATCGGCGACAGCCCGACGACCGGTGCGTCGGCTGCGGCGACGGCCTCCCGGACGCCGGGCACGGCGAGGATGGTGCCGACGCTGACGACCGGGTTGGACGGCGGGAAGAGGATGACGTCGGCCGTGCCGATCGCCTCCAGCACACCGGGCGCCGGCTTCGCCTGCTCCGCGCCGACGGGGATGATCGCGTGCGCGGGCACCTGGGCCCGGAGCCGCACCCAGTACTCCTGGAAGTGCACGGCCTTGCGAGCGCCCTCGGCGCCGTCCGGGTCGTCGATCATCACGTGCGTCTCGACGCGGTCGTCGCTCATCGGCAGCAGCCGCACGCCGGGCTTCCACCGCTCGCAGAGCGCCTCGGTGACGGCGCTGAGCGGGTAGCCGGCGGCGAGCATCTGCGTACGGACGATATGCGTGGCGAAGTCGCGGTCGCCCAGCCCGAACCACTCGGGGCCGACGCCGTAGGCGGCCAGTTCCTCCTTCACGGCGAAGGTCTCGTCGGCGCGGCCCCACCCCTGCTCCTCGTGGATGCCGCCGCCGAGCGTGTACATCACCGTGTCGAGGTCGGGACAGACCTTGAGGCCGAAGAGGTGGATGTCGTCACCGGTGTTGCCGATGACGGTGATGTCCGCGTCCGGGGCTGCTGATGTCAGGCCACGGAGGAAGCGGGCGCCCCCGATCCCGCCGGCCAGAACCACAATGCGCTGCATGCGGGCCAGTCTGTCAGCCCCGGCCGGCGCCTCCGAGGGGTGGTACGACGGGGTGTCACCGGACGGGCGCGGCGGACGGGCGGCCCTCCGTGACGCGGAGCGGGCGGTGCTGGGGCATCTCGGTGAGGCCGGGGGAGTAGACGTGGAGGCTGACGGCCGGTTCGAGGGACTCGTTGACGACCTCGTGGGCGTAGCCGGGGGCGAAGACCCGCTGGTCGCCGGCGCGGAGCCGGCGCCGGACGGTGGTCCCGGACGTCTCGTGCAGTTCGGTCAGCGTGCCGTGGAGAACGGTGAGGACGCCGGAGGAGCGCCCGTGGTCGTGCAGTCCGCTGCCCTGGCCGGGCACCCAGCTCAGCAGCCACACCTCGTAGCCGGGGCCGGTGCGCAGCCGGTGGTACCAGCGGCTGCCGGCGTCGAAGCGGACCAGCCGGGACCACGCCGCCCGGTCGGCGGCGATGCTCCGGGCCAGCCCGGCGAACTCGGCGACGGTGGCGGGGTGGGCGGCGGGCGGCGGCATGAGGTGGGGGAGGGCGAGCGGGTCGCCGGCGATCTGGACGTCGCTGTTCATGAGAAGGGTTCCTCGACGGGTGGCGGGAGGCGCGGGGCCGGAGGGCGGTGGGGTACGGGCGGTACGGGCGGTACGGGCGGTCACGCGTACGACGCGGCGGCCGACGCGCGGGGCCGGCCGGGGCGTACGGGAACGCGTCCGGTGGTTGACGACACGGGTGCCGCGACGGAGCGCGGGCGGAACCGTGGCGACGGGACCGGAAAGGAAGAGGAGAGCGTCAGCCGGAGCTCTGCGGCATCAACAGCTGGAACAGCGACAGCGCGCCTGAACGGCACAGCGCGACCCGTAGGAACGGGTCAGGCCGGGGGTCCCCGGGACGGACGTCCGGGCGGACGTCGGGGAGGGTGCGGTCGCGAGCATGCTGACAAGGAGACCGGCATCCGCGGCGCCGTGTCAACCGGATGTCCGGTTTGATGCCAATCTTTCACCTCATCCGGTAGTGGAGATCGGAAAAAGGTTTGTCTCGTGGGGTCCCGGGACAGTCGCCCGGCATCCTGATGTTCAAACATCGCCTGATTTCGGGCGGTGCAACTGGACGGCCGCCCCTCGCGTCCCTCTTGAAGACAAGGGAGCCGCGGGACGGCTGTGGCGAGCGAGAGATGTGTCCACTCTTGTGGCGGTTTGGCAACTTTCCGCTCGACCTTGGTTCCGCAGAGTGAATAAGGGGCTCAATAGCAGATCTCGGCTTGACTGGCCCGGATCGGCGCACTTGTAATTTCACTCGTGTCGTTCTGCCGTACCTGATCACGGCAGCATCACGGGGACGCAATGACAGACGAGGGGCGCACATGACCGAGCTGTTTCAGCAACTGCTGGTCGAGGAGGCGGACGAGGAGCTCGGCTGGCAGGAGCGCGCACTGTGCGCCCAGACCGATCCCGAGTCCTTCTTCCCCGAGAAAGGCGGATCGACCCGCGAGGCCAAGAAGGTCTGCCTCGCCTGCGAAGTCCGGTCCGAATGCCTCGAATACGCACTCGCCAACGACGAACGCTTCGGCATCTGGGGCGGCTTGTCCGAGCGGGAGCGCCGCCGCCTCAAGAAGGCCGCCGTCTGAGGGGCAGAGCCCCCGTCACCTCCGGCGCACCGCTTGCGTTCCGCCTTCCGGGCGCCACCGGCCGAGCGCCGTGCGCGGCGGCTCCGCAGCACCGGACGCCGTGCCGCACCCGGCATCTGACGCCGGGTCACCGCCCGGGCCGTACCGACGAGGCCCGACCGAGCCCGCCCAGGTCCGCCGGGGCCCCTGACCCGCACCGGCCGCGCGCCGGCCTCCACGCATGATCGCCGGCCTTCCACCACGGTCGCCGCCCTTCGACGGTCGCCGCCCTTCGACGGTCGCCGACCCTTCACGACCGCCGGCCGCGAGACCCGCCTGCCCCGGAGGCCGCCGGTCCGCGCGCCCCGCCGGTTCCCCTCGACCCGCCGACCGGGAGCCCGCACGAGCCCTCCACCGGAACCCACCGCACCGGAGCCCGTCGCACCTCCGGCGCGAGCCCGCACGAAACCCTCCGGCGGCTTCCCGGCGGAGCCGGCCGCACCGGGCCGAACACCTGCTCGTACCGCACGGCGCCGCCGTCCGCGCCCCGCGCCGAAGGAGGCGGAGCGGCCCGTTCTCAGCCACTAGGGTGGGGTGCCGTCCGAGACGACCGACGCCCCTCGGGCGTCCACCGCAGTCCAGCACCGCGGCCGTACCCGGGAGCGCCGACCGCTCCCGCTCCGGCCGCCCCCGGCCGGAGGGCCCGTACCCGATGTCCGCGCACAGCGATCCGCCGGCCCACCGGCCGGCACCCCCCGCGTTCGACCTCACCCACCCCCCGGCGTTCCCCCGCCACGTCGTCACCGCCGTGCTCGTGGCCCACGACGGCGCCCGCTGGCTGCCCGACGCGCTCGCCGGGCTGCTCGGCCAGGAGCGGCCCGTCCAGCGGGCCGTCGCCGCCGACACCGGGAGCGACGACGACTCGGCCCGGCTGCTCGCCGACGCGCTCGGCGCCGACCGCGTCCTGCATCTCGCCCGCCGCGCCGGCTTCGGCACCGCCGTCGACGAGGCGGTCCGCGCGGCCCCCGCGCCCACCGCCGACGACCTCCCCTACCTCGCCGGCTCCAGCGGCTGGGACCCCGTCAGCCGCACCTGGCGCGACGACCCCCACGACCCCTACGCGTCCCCCGACGCGCACGACCGCGACGCCGAGCCCGTCCAGTGGCTCTGGCTGCTGCACGACGACTGCGCCCCCGAGCCCGGCGCCCTCCGCGAACTGCTGCGCGTCGCCGACCAGGAGATCGCCGCCGGCCGGCCCGCCGCCGTCCTCGGCCCCAAGCTCCGCAGCTGGTACGACCGCAGGCAGCTCCTCGAAGTGGGCGTCACCGTCGCCCGCGGCGGCCGCCGCTGGACCGGCCTCGACCGCCGCGAACAGGACCAGGGCCAGCACGACCAGGTGCGGTCCGTCCTCTCCGTCTCCACCGCGGGCATGCTCGTCCGGCGGGACGTCTGGGAGGCGCTCGGCGGCTTCGACCCCCGGCTGCCCCTGATGCGCGACGACGTCGACTTCTGCTGGCGCGCCCACGCCGCCGGCCACCGCGTCCTCGTCGCCCCCGACGCCGTCCTCCGGCACGCCGAGGCCGCCTCCCGCGAGCGCCGCCCGGTCGACTGCGTCGGCCGCAAGCCGGCCTCCCCGCACCGCGTCGACAAGGCGGGCGCCGTCTACGCGCTGCTCGCCAACACCCGGGCCGCGGCGCTCCCCTACGTGCTGCTGCGGATCGTCGTCGGCACCCTGCTGAGCGCCCTCGGCCACCTCGTCGGCAAGGTCCCCGGCCAGGCTCTCGACGAACTCACCGGCCTGGGCGCGGTACTGCTGCGCCCCGGCCGGATCCGCGCCGCCCGGAGACGCCGCGCCGGCGCCGTCGACGCCAAGGAGCTGCGGCCCCTCTTCCCGCCGCCGGGCGCCACCCTCAGGGTCGTGTTCGAGCAACTGGCGGCCTTCTTCGGAGGGCGGTCCGACCCGGAGGGGCGGTCGGCGGGGAGGCACGGCGCCGTCGAGTCCGGGCCCGGCGGCGACGAGGCGGACTTCCTGGAGATCGAGCAGTTCGCCCGGCTGCGGCGGATCGCCCGCAAGCCCGCGCCCGTCCTCTTCACGGCCCTGCTGCTGGTCTCCGTCGTCGCCTGCCGCGGGCTGTACGGCGGCGGCGCGCTCTCCGGCGGCGCCCTGCTGCCCGTGCCGGAGGGCGCGTCCGACCTGTGGTCGCTGTACGCGGACGGCTGGCACGCCGTCGGCACCGGCGGCACCGCGGGCGCCCCGCCCTACCTCGCGATGCTCGCGGCCCTCTCCACGCTGCTCCTCGGCTCGCCGGACCTCGCCGTCACCCTGCTGCTCGTCTGCTCGGTCCCGCTGGCCGGGCTGACGGCCTACTTCGCCTCCCGCCCGCTCGTCGGCTCCCGGCCGCTGCGGGCCTGGGGCAGCGTCGCCTACGCGTTCCTGCCCACCGTCACCGGCGCCCTCGCGACCGGCCGGCTGGGCACGGCCGTCCTCGCGGTCCTGCTGCCCCTCCTCGCCCGGGCCGCCGTCGCCGCCGGCGGGTTCCGCTCACCCGGCGCCCGGCCGGTGTGGCGCGCCGTCTGGACGTACGCCCTGCTCCTGACCGTCGCCACCGCGTTCACCCCGCTGGTGTGGCCGCTCGCCGTCGTGCTCGGCCTCGGCGTCCTCGCGCTGCGCGCCCGGGGCGGCGGGCTCGTGCCGCACGCGCTCGCCCTGCTCGCCGTCGCCGCCACCCCGCTGCTCGTCCTCGCGCCCTGGTCGCTCGGGCTGCTCACGGACCCCGGCCGTCTCCTCACCGAGGCGGGGACGGAGTACGGCGGCGGCACCGGCACACCGCTGCGCCTGCTCACCGCCGACCCGGGCGGGCCCCGGACGTTCGGCGGGCTGCTGTTCGCCGGCGTCCTGCTCGCCGCGCTCGGCGCGCTGCTCCGCGCCGACCGGCGGGCCGCGGTGGGCACCGCCTGGACGGCGGCGCTCGCCGCGCTGCTCTGCGCGGCGCTCGTCAACCACACGGCCTGGGCCGGGCCCGCCCTGCTGGTGTACGGCCTGGCGCTGACCGCCGCCGCCGTGGTCGGCGCCGAGGGGGCCCGTGAGCGGGTCGCCGCCAAGAGCTTCGGCTGGCGGCAGCCCGTCGCCGGGCTCGTCGCCCTCGCCGCCGCCGCGGGTCCGCTCGCCGCCGTCGTCGCCTGGGCGGCCGGCGGGGCCGGGGGACCGCTGGAGCGGCGCGACCCGGTGCAGGTCCCCGCGTTCGTCGCCGAGGCGGCGACCACCCGCGACCGGGCCAGGACCCTGGTCCTCGCCCAGGAACCGGGCCACACCGCGCACCTCTCCTACGCGCTCGTCCGCGGCTCCGGCATCCGGATGGGCGACGACGCGGTGGCGCCCGGCCGGGACGCGCGGCTGGACTCCGTCGTCGCCGACCTCGTCGCCGGCTCCGGCGCCGACCAGGCCGCCCGGCTCGCCGAGTACGCCGTCGGCTTCGTCCTGGTCCGCGACGGCGGCGCCAGGGACCTGGGCGCCGCCCTGGACGCCGCCCCCGGCCTCACCCGGCTCAGCCAGGAGGGGCGCACCGCGCTGTGGCGGGTCGACCGGCCCGTCTCCCGGGTGAGCGTCGTCGCCGAGGGCGCCGGCCCGGTGGCCGTCCCCTCCGGGCCCGTAGGGGCCCGGGCGACGATCCCCGCGGGGAAGGACGGCCGGGTGCTGCGCCTCGCCGACCGGGCCGCGCCCGGCTGGCGGGCCACCCTCGACGGGCACCCGCTGCCGCGCGTCACCCTCGACGGCTGGGCGCAGGGCTTCCGGCTCCCGGCCGCCGGCGGCAGGCTGGCGCTCTCCTACGAGACGCCGTCCGGCCGGACCGCGTGGGTGTGGACGCAGGGGCTGCTCGCCGCCGTCCTGGTCGTCCTGGCCCTGCCGGGCCGCCGCCGGCACGTCGACGACGATCTGCCCGACGCGGTGGTGCCCGCCGCGGAGCCCGTGTCCCTGCCCGAGCAGGCGCCGGCCGGGGAGGGCCGCCGGGCCCGCAGGCTGCGCGCCGCGGCCGAAGGACGGCAGCCGGCGGCGGAGGACGGGACCGTCGCGCCGGAGCCGGTGCCGGTGCCCGTGCCGGTCTCGGCCGACCCTTACGAGGAGCCCTCGGCGGACGCGTACGCCGCGGCGGACCCGTACGCGGCGGATCCGTACGCCGCGTCGCCCGCCCCGCAGTACGCCCAGGGGACGCCGGACGCCGGGTGGGTGACCGACCCTTACTCCCCCTACGGCACCTACGGGTCGTACGGGTCCGCCGGGTACCCCCAGGAGGCTCCGCGGCCCTACCCGGACGCGTACCAGGGACAGGGCCACCACCCCGGCGCCTACCCGGACACCACCGGGTACGACGCCCCGCCCGCCCCCGGCCCCTACGGCGTCCACGACCCGTACGGGTACGGGAACGGCGGTCAGGGCGGCCGGAACGGCCACGACACGACGTACGACGCCGGCCACGGCCTCCGCCGCGACGGGAGCGACCAGCAGTGAAGCGCCAGCGATCAGCAGTGAAGCGGGAGCGGCCGGCAGGGAGGCGTGAGCGGACACGCGTGGGGCGTACGGCCCTCTCCCTGTTCGCGACGGCGGCGGCGCTGGCCGCCGTCGCGGGTGTCGCGGTGGTCGCCGCGCCCTCGGGCGACGCCGGGAGCGGTTCCGGCTCCGGCACCGCCCGGGCGGCGGGATCCGCCGCCCGGATGCCCGTCCAGCGCTCGGCCGTGGTCTGCCCGGCGCCGACCTCCTCCGAGGTGGCGGAGACGACGTACACGGCGTTCTCCCCCGGCGCCCCCGCGTCCGCCAAGGCGGTCGCCGGCGGCCGGGACGCGCGGCGGCCCGCCGATCTGCTGCCGGTGACGACGACGAAGAGCCAGGCGCCGGCGAAGAAGAGCGAGAAGGGCGACAAGAAGGCGGAGGACGGCGGCAAGGCGACCGGGGCCGGCGCCGTCCTGACCCTCAAGGCCCCCGGCGCCCCCGTGACCGCCACCACCGACCGCTCCGACGCCCCCGCCCTCCTCGGCTCCGCCGACGGACCGCTCGCCCCCGGCTACACCGTGCAGCAGACCACGGCCGTCACGGCCGGCAGCGGGCGCGGCCTGCACGGGCTGACGTGCGCGCCGGCCGACACGTCGTTCTGGTTCCCGGGCGTCTCCACGGCCAAGGGCCGCCAGGACTACGTCCACCTCACCAACCCCGACCCCGCCGCGGCGGCCGTCGTCGACCTGGAACTGCACGGCAAGGACGGCCGCGTCGCGGCGCCCGCCGGCGAGGGCGTCACCGTCCCGCCGCGCTCGTCGGTGCCCGTCCTGCTGAGCACCCTGACCGACACCCCCGCCGACAACCTCACGCTGCACGTCACCGCCCGCTCCGGACGGGTCGGCGCGGCTGTGCAGGCGTCCGACGAGAAGCAGGGCGGCGACTGGCTGCCCGCCTCCGAGCCGGCCGCGGTCGCCGTCCTCCCTGGCATTCCCGCCGACGCCACCTCCGTACGGCTCGTCGCCTTCGCCCCCGGAGCCGACGACGCCGACCTCACGCTCCGCTTCGCGGGCCCCACCGGCTCGATCACCCCGGCGGGCCACGAGACGCTGCACGTCAGGAGCGGCACCACGGAAACGGCCGCACTGGACGGCGTGGCCCGGGGCGAGGCCGGCTCGCTGCTGCTCACCGCCGAGGGCGGCGGGAAGGTCGTCGCCGGGCTGCGGGTGACCCGCGGCAAGGGGGACAAGCAGGAGACGGCGTTCCTCCCCGCGGTCGAGCCGGTCGGCGCCCGCGGCACGGTGGCGGACGGCCGGGCCAAGGGCACCTCGCTGTCCCTGGCCGCGCCCGGCGCGGAGGCGCGGGTCAAGGTCACGGCGTGGGCGGCCGGCGGCGGGACCCCGGCCACTCGGACGTACACCGTCCGGTCCGGCACCACGCTCACGGTGGAGCCGCCGGTTCCGGGCAGCGGCGGCAAGGGCGGGTACGCGCTCACGGTGGAGACGGTCTCCGGCGGGCCGGTGCACGCCGCCCGGACGCTGACCCTCCCGCAGGACGGCGTCCCGGCGTTCACCGTGCAGCCGGTCCCGGACGACCGCTCCACGGTGGAGGTGCCCGCGGTGCGCTCCGACCTGACGACGGTCACGCGCTAGCGGGGGCGGGGCGGCGAATCCCCGCCCCGCTCCGCCCCCGTCAGTCCTGTCCGTAGCGCGGGTCCACCGACTCCGGCGCCAGGCCCAGGAGTTCGGCGACCTGCTCGACGACGACCTCGTGCACCAGCAGCGCGCGGTCGTCGCGGTTCTTGGTGCGGATCTCCACCGGGCGGCGGTAGATGACGATCCGGTCGGGCTCGTCGCCGCGCGCCGCGACGTACCGGCCGAGCGGGACCGAGCCGCCGTCGAGGAACAGCGCCTCGCCCGGCTCACCGTCCTCGCCCGGCACGGGCACCTCGCGCACCGCGAAGTCCACCGACGCCAGTTGCGGCCAGCGGCGCTCCAGCCGCTCCGCCGAATCCTGGACGAGGTCGACGAACGCCTCGGCGCGGCTCACCGACAGCGGGACCTGCGGCGGGGCGATCGGACCGCGCATGCCGCGGCCGTGCCGGTCGCGGTGGCGCGGGCGCCGGCCGGGCGGGCCGGGCGGACCGGCCGGTGGAGGTACGGGGCTGTCGGGGCTGTCCATCACCTCGAAGGGTATCCGCCGGTCGGCCGTGTACGCGCGGTAGCCGCGCATCTCATCGGATGTCGCCCGATGAGCGTTCCGCGGTTGCTTGCGATCGGATAAAGCCGACGGGGAGACCGTCGATCGCATGCCGAATGACACTATGGTGGCTGAGTGATGACAGAGTTCGAGGGCCGCGCATCCTGTTCCACGCCCTCCCCGCGCAGGTCGACCCGGCGGTTCGGGGGCGGTGTCCACCGGGCGCTCCGGCACGACACGGAGGGGTGAGCCAGGAGTGAGTCGTCGCGGCCCGCTCAAGAGTGCGGTACCGTCCCACCTCGTGAGCCCTGTACGTCGCTGTTCGCGCACCGCGTGTGGCCGCCCGGCCGTCGCGACGCTGACGTACGTCTACGCCGATTCGACCGCCGTCCTCGGCCCGCTCGCCACCTACGCCGAGCCCCACTGCTACGACCTGTGCGCCGAGCACTCCGAGCGGCTGACGGCCCCCCGAGGGTGGGACGTCGTCCGGCTCGCCGTGGACACCGGCCCCGCCCGTCCCAGCAGTGACGACCTCGAGGCGCTGGCCAACGCCGTTCGGGAGGCGGCCCGTCCGCAGGAGCGCGCCGTGGGCGGCGGGCCCGGGACCGGATCCGTCGGCAGCCAGATGAAGGGGCCCGTCGGACCCAGCACGCGCGAGGTCAACCCGATGGAGGTCGCCCGCCGGGGCCACCTCAGGGTGCTGCGCTCGCCCGACTCCTGACGCGCCGGGCCCCGAAGCCCCGTGCTCCGAAGGCGAATTCCGGCCGACGTGCCTGGCGTTTTCCGTCACATTCCGCCGTTTCGCGGCGCTTCGCGGGTGCTGCCGGAGCACGTCCGTCCGACGTCGGCGTCCTCCTCGCCTTTCTGCGCGCGTGAGGCGCTCAACCCCTGACCCGACCCCGATTCGTCCCTGATTCGCCCCGGGTTCGTCCCCGGTTCTCGCCTCCGACGGCCGTCCGGCGCCGGAACGGGCGGTGGGTCCGGGTAGGTTTGGGTACCTGTACCGGACCTGTACCGGACTCCAGGAGGGTGAGACGTGGCTGATCTGTCGCAGCTCGTGAAGGCGTACGACGTGCGTGGTGTGGTCCCCGACCAGTGGGACGAGGCGCTCGCCGAGCTCTTCGGCGCTGCCTTCGCCAAGGTGACGGAGGCGGACGCGATCGTCGTCGGGCACGACATGCGGCCCTCGTCCCCGGGGCTGGCCCGGGCCTTCGCGCGCGGCGCCGCCGCCCGGGGCGCCGACGTCACGGAGATCGGGCTCTGCTCGACCGACCAGCTGTACTTCGCCAGCGGCCATCTCGGCCTGCCCGGCGCCATGTTCACGGCCAGCCACAACCCGGCGCAGTACAACGGCATCAAGATGTGCCGCGCCGGTGCCGCCCCCGTCGGCCAGGACACCGGCCTCGCCGACATCCGCGCCCTGGTGGAGGACTGGTCGGAGAACGGCGCCCCCGAGCCCGTCGCCACCCCCGGCACCCTGTCGGAGCGGGACACCCTCGCCGACTACGCCGCCCACCTGCGCTCCCTGGTCGACCTCGGCCGGATCCGGCGGCTGAAGACCGTCGTGGACGCCGGCAATGGCATGGGCGGCCACACCGTCCCCACCGTCCTGGAGGGCCTGCCGATCGACCTGATCGCCCTCTACTTCGAGCTCGACGGGACGTTCCCCAACCACGAGGCCAACCCCCTCGACCCCAAGAATCTGGTCGACCTCCAGGCCAAGGTCCGGGAGACCGGCGCCGACATCGGCCTCGCCTTCGACGGCGACGCCGACCGCTGCTTCGTCGTCGACGAGAACGGCGACCCCGTCTCCCCGTCCGCGATCACCGCCCTGGTCGCCGCCCGCGAGCTCGGGAAGCACCCCGGCGGAACGGTCATCCACAACCTGATCACCTCCTGGTCGGTGCCCGAGGTCGTCAAGGAGCACGGCGGCAAGCCCGTCCGCACCCGCGTCGGACACTCGTTCATCAAGCAGGAGATGGCCCGCACGGGCGCCATCTTCGGCGGCGAGCACTCCGCGCACTACTACTTCCGCGACTTCTGGAACGCCGACACCGGCATGCTCGCCGCGCTGCACGTCCTCGCCGCCCTCGGCGGCCAGGACAAGCCGCTCTCCGAGCTCGTCCGCGAGTACGACCGCTACGCCGCCTCCGGCGAGATCAACAGCACCGTCGCCGACCAGCCGGGCCGGGCCGCGGCCGTCCGCGCCGCCTACGCGGACCGCGACGGCGTCGAGCTCGACGAGCTGGACGGCCTCACCGTCACCGCCGCGGACTGGTGGTTCAACCTCCGCGCCTCCAACACCGAACCGCTGCTGCGGCTCAACGTCGAGGCCCGCGACGCGGAGACGGTCGCCCGGGTCCGCGACGAGGTCCTCGCCATCGTCCGCGCCTGAGCGGCGCCGGCCCGGACGGGCTTCCCGCCGGACGTCACCACCGGTGACGTCCGGCGGTACCCTGACCGCACAGAGACGCACACCTCCCGAAGGGAACCCCCATGCCGCTCGAAGCCGGCCTCCTGGAGATCCTCGCCTGCCCGGCGTGCCACGCGCCCCTGCGGCAGGAGGCGGACGCCTCCGGCGAGGCCACCGAGCTGGTGTGCGAGAGCGAGAGCTGCGCCCTGGCGTACCCCGTCCGCGACGGCATCCCCGTCCTCCTGGTGGACGAGGCCCGACGCCCCCACTGAGCCGCGCCGCCCCGGCCGGCACCCCGCACACCACGGCGATCGGAGCTGATCAACGGTGTTCGACGAGTCTCTCCTCGATGACCCCGACGCCCTCTCCCGCGCCGACGTCCACGGCCTGCTGCGCGGCGCCGCCGAGTCCGGCGCCCGGGTCCGGACGGCCGCCCGCAACGCCGACGAGGCGGGCATCGGGGCCCTGCGCCCCGACGGGCGCCCGCGCGCCGTCCTCGTCGCGGGGCCCGGTCCGGCCGCCGCCTCCACGGCCGAGCTGCTGGGCGCGCTCGCCGGCGGCGGCTGCCCCGTCGCCCACCTCCGCCCCACCGGCGTCGCGGCCGCGCCCGGCGCCCTGCGCTGGACGCTCCCCGGCTGGACCGGCCCCCTCGACCTGCTCCTCGTCGTCAGCCCCGACGGCACCGAGCCCGGCCTCGCCCTGCTGCTGGAACAGGCGTACCGCCGCGGCTGCTCCGTCGTCTGCGTCACCCCGGCCGGCACCCCGCTCGCCGACGGCACCGCCCAGGTCCGCGGCCTGGCCATCCCGCTGACCAGCACCCCGTACGAGGCGACGATGGCCGGCGACGACGCCCCCGCCCGCCCCGAGAACGGCGAGAACGTCCTGCCGACCGGCCCCGGCACGCTCTGGTCCCTGCTCACCCCGCTGCTCGTGCTCGCCGACCGCGTCGGCCTGTTCGAGGCACCGCGGTCCGCCCTCGACGCGCTCGCCGACCGGCTAGACCGGCTCGCCGAACGCTGCGGCCCGGCTACCGCCACCTACGGCAACCCGGCCAAGACGCTCGCCGCCGAACTGGCCGACAGCCTTCCGCTCATCTGGACCGAGGGCGACCTCGCGGGTGCCGCGGGACGCCGCTTCGCGACCGTCCTCGCCGCCCTGGCCGGCCGCCCGGCGCTCGCCGCCGAACTGCCCGAGGCGCTCACCGCGCACAGCACCCTGCTCTCCGGCTCCTTCGCCGCCGGGGCCGACCCCGACGACTTCTTCCGCGACCGCGTCGAGGACCCCGAGGCGCTGCACGCCCGGGTCGTCCTGCTGCGCGAACGCGCCCCCGACATCACCTCGGCCGTCCCCGGTGCCCGCGATCTCGCCCTGCACCGGGACACCCCGGTCAGCGAGCTGGAGGCCGCAGAAGGCGCGAGCCCCCTGGAGACCGCCGCCGAACTGCTGGCCGTCACCGACTTCGCCGCCGTCTACCTGGCCCTCGCCGGTACCCCCTAAGCCGCCCCGCGAGCCGGAGCGTGCCCGCGCGCCGGGCACCCCGGCCCTCACGCACCGCGCCGGACCCGTCCGCACAAGTCAGGAACCGCCCCCTATGGACCGCCTCGCCAACACCGTGCGCCCCTACGCCTGGGGCTCCACCACCGCGATCCCCGGCCTGCTCGGCACCCCGGTCACCGGAGAGCCCCAGGCCGAGCTCTGGATGGGCGCCCACCCCGGCGCCCCCTCCCGCGTCGACCGGGGCGACGGGCCGCGGCCGCTCACCGACGTCATCGCCGCCGACCCCGAGCGCGAGCTCGGCGCGCCGGCCGTCCGAGCCTTCGGCCCCCGGCTCCCGTTCCTGCTCAAGCTGCTCGCCGCCGCCGCCCCGCTCTCCCTCCAGGTGCACCCCGACGCCGCCCGCGCGGAGACCGGATTCGCCGCCGAGGAGGCCCGGGGCATCCCCCTCGACGCACCCCACCGCACCTACAAGGACCCGCACCACAAGCCCGAACTCCTCTGCGCCCTCACGCCCTTCGACGGCCTGTGCGGCTTCCGCGACCCGGTGCGGACGGCGGACCTGTTCGCGGCCCTGGGCGTCGACGCCCTCAAGCCGTACGTCGACCTGCTGCACGCCCACCCCGCGTCCGACGCGCTCCGCGAGGTCCTGACCGCCATCCTCACCGCCGACCGCGCGGCGATCGCCGAGACCGTCGCGCAGGCCGCCGCCGCGGCCGAACGGCTGGCCGGCGCGGACGGCCCGTACCGGGACGACTGTGCTTCCTACGCCTTCGTCGCCCGCCACTACCCCGGCGACCCGGGCGTCCTCGCCGCCATGCTCCTGAACCACGTCCGCCTCCAGCCCGGCGAGGCCCTGCACCTCGGCGCCGGCGTGCCGCACGCCTACCTGGACGGACTCGGCGTCGAGATCATGGCCGGCTCCGACAACGTGCTGCGCTGCGGGCTGACGCCCAAGCACGTCGACGTCCCCGAACTGCTGCGCGTCGTCCGCTTCGAACCCACCGTCCCGGCCGTGCTCCGGCCGGAGGCCGGGCCGGACGAGGAGGAGGTGTACGACGCGCCCGTCGACGAGTTCCGCCTCTCCCGGCGCGTACGGGCCGCCGGAGCGCCGCCCGTACGTCTGGACGCGCCCGCTCCGCAGATCCTCCTGTGCACCGCCGGCACCGCCCGCCTCAGCGGTGACGAGGGCGAACTGGAGCTGGGCCGGGGCGAGTCCGCGTTCGTCCCGGCGGGGGAGCACGTGGAACTGCGGGGGGAGTGCACGCTCTTCCGCGCCACGGTCGCGGTCTGAGGGCGACTCGGCCGTCCCTGCTGACACAATGGCCCGCCGAAGGCGGCAAAGAAACAGCAAAGACCCTCGCGGTGCGTCCGTGACGGCCCGTGGCGGAAGGGACACCCCGTACCTATGAGTGCTCAAGGCGGAACGAAGGCCATCGTCGCCGCGCTGGGGGCCAACCTGGCCATCGCCGTGGCGAAGTTCGTCGCCTTCGCGTTCAGCGGCTCGTCGTCGATGCTCGCGGAGGGCGTGCACTCGGTCGCCGACTCCGGCAACCAGGCGCTGCTGCTGGTCGGCGGGAAGAAGGCGAAGAAGGCGGCGAGCGAGGAACACCCCTTCGGCTACGGCCGCGAGCGGTACGTCTACGGCTTCCTCGTCGCCATCGTCCTGTTCACCATCGGCGGCGTCTTCGCCCTCTACGAGGGCTACGAGAAGATCAAGAACCCGCACGAGCTCGACAACTGGTACTGGCCGGTGGGTGTCCTCCTGTTCGCCGTCGTCGCCGAGGGCTTCTCCTTCCGCACAGCCGTCGCCGAGTCGAACGAGCTGCGCGGCCGGCAGTCCTGGAAGCAGTTCGTCCGCACGGCCAAGGCCCCCGAACTGCCCGTCGTCCTGCTGGAGGACTTCGGCGCCCTCGTCGGCCTCGTCCTCGCGCTCTGCGGCGTCGGCCTCACCGTCGCCACCGGCGACGGCGTCTGGGACGGCATCGGCACCCTCTGCATCGGCGCCCTCCTCGTCCTCATCGCCCTCGTCCTGGCCGCCGAGACCAAGTCCCTGCTGCTCGGTGAGGCCGCCGGACCCGAGCAGGTCGCCCGCATCCGCGAGGCCGCCGTCGACGGCGCCACCGTGACGGGCGTCATCCACATGCGCACCCTCCACCTCGGCCCCGAGGAACTCCTCGTCGCCGCCAAGATCGCCGTACGCCACGACGACACCGCCGCCGACGTGGCCCGCGCCATCGACGCCGCCGAAACCCGCATCCGCGCCGCCGTCCCCATCGCCCGCGTCATCTACCTCGAACCCGACGTCTACAGCGAGACGGCAGCAGCGGCAGGCCCGGACCCGGCGGCGACACCGGGGGGCCCGGGGCCCGCTTCCGGCCCGTCCGGCGTTTGAGGACGACGTGGTGGAGCCGGGGTGCCGGGAGGGGCCGGCTTTCAGCCCGTCCGGCGTTTGAGGACGACGCGGTGGAGCCGCGTTGCCGGGGTGCCGGGCGGGGCCCGCTTCCAGCCGGTCCGGCGTTTGAGGACCTCGCGGCGAAGCCGCGATGCCGGGGTCCGGGGCGCAGCCCTGGAAGAGACGGTGAGAGGGCGGGGCTGGGGCACCACCCCGTTCGGGCCTCAGCGCAGCTCACCGAGCACCGCCAGAATCCCCGGAACATCCGGCGCCGCCAGCAAACGGCCCCGGAACCCCGAATCCATCAGCTTCCGGGCCAGCCCCGCCAGAATCCGCAAATGCTCCTCATCCGCCCCCTCCGGCACGGCGACGGCGAAGAGCAACCGCGCCGGCACACCATCCGCCGCCCCCCACTCGACGCCCTCGGCCGACCGGGCGAAGGCGACGATCGGAGCCGCCACCGCGTCGGTCCGGGCGTGCGGGAAGGCGACGGCCTCCCCGGCCCCAGTGCCACCCTGCGCCTCCCGGGCGAGCAGAGCGGCCACCAGGGCGTCACCGTCCAGCACCGAACCACCCGCGGCGAGCAGTTCGGCCAGCTCCCGAACGGCCTCCTCCTTGCGCCGCGCGGCAAGCCAGGGCCGGACGGTCCGCCCGGTCAGCCGCCCACCGAGCACTGCTTCGCCGGCGGCCGGAGGCGGCGCGGGCGGCGCGGGCGCGGCGGCACGGCCCGGTGAGCCGGCCCCCGCCACCGGAGCCCCCAGCGCCATCAGACTCACGGTCGCCAGCGCCGTGACAACCGCCCCCATCGCCATGGCGACGAAGAACATCGGCACCCCGCCCACCGCCCCCACCACGGCCACGACCGGCCCACCGTGCGGCACCGCGTCGGTGACCGCCGCGAGCCCGGCGATGGCGCCGGCCACCGCTCCGCCCAGCATGTTGGCCGGGATCACCCGCGCGGGCCGCGCCGCGGCGAACGGGATCGCCCCCTCGGTGATCCCGAAGAAGCCCATGACCAGCGCCGCCGACCCCGCCTCCCGCTCCTGCGCGCGGAACAGTCCGCGCCGCAACAGCGTCGCCAGGCCCTGTCCCAGGGGCGGGACGGGGATGGCGGCGGCGCAGATGCCCATCACCTCGGGACTGTGGGAGACGAGCCCGGCCCCGAAGAGGAAGGCCGTCTTGTTGACCGGCCCGCCCATGTCGAACGTGATCATCAGCCCCAGGAGCACCCCGAGCACCGCCGCGCCCGCGCCGGTCAGCCCGGCGAGCCCGTCGGTGAGGCGGTCGAAGACCCAGGAGACCGGCCCGCCGAGCGCGTAGACGAAGAACAGGCCGAGGACGGACGTGGCCAGCACCGGGATGACGATGATGGGCATCACCGGCCGGACGAAACGCCGCACCGGCACCCGTCTGATCGCGAGCACCAGCCACCCGGCCAGGAACCCGGTGACGATGGCACCCAGGAACCCGGCGCCGGAACGCGAGCCGTAGAGCGCGCCGTCGTTCGCCAGCCACCCGCCGACCATGCCCGGCACCAGCGCCGGCCGGTCGGCGAGCGCGTAGGCGATGTAGCCGGAGAGCACGGGCAGCATCAGCGCGAAGCCGATCTCGCCGATTCGGTGGACGTGCTCCCAGAACGACCCGGCGGGGATCTCCAGCCCGTGCGGCCCGGCCCGGCCGCCGAGTGCGAGCGAGACGGCGATCAGCAGCCCGCCGGTCACCACGAACGGGATCATGTACGAGACACCGTTCATCAGCGCCCGGTACCCGACGACACCGGCCGCACCACCGGAGCCGGCCGCACCGCCGGGGAACGCGAGCCCCGGGAAACCGGCACCCGCACCCCGTCCGGCCTCCCGCGCCCCGCCGGCCGCGCGGTGCACGGGCGCGTCCCGCACCTCCCGGATCAGCCGCTCCGGCTCGCGGATGCCCTCGCCCACACCGGTGACGAGCACCCGCTTGCCGTCGAACCGGGCCAGGTCGACGTCCTTGTCGGCGGCGACGATCACCCCGTCCGCCGCCGCGATCTCCCGGGCGGACAGGACGTTCTCCGCGCCGATGGAGCCCTGCGTCTCCACGCTGATGCGGTGCCCGAGCGCCTCGGCGGCCTGGACCAGTTGCTCGGCGGCCATGTACGTATGGGCGATGCCCGTCGGGCAGGCGGTCACGGCGACCAGCCGGAGCGGCGGCCCGCCGCCACGGCATCCCGTCGTCCCCCCGGAGGAATCGGCCGGACCGGTCACGGGTCTCCTTCCCAGCGGCTTGCCGGCGGCTTCCCGGCGTCGCACCCTTCGCTCGCATCCTTCACAGGCGGGCGCCGGATTCCGGGGAGGCGAGGCCCGTTCGGCGCGGTCGGCACCGAAACCCCACCACCCCCCGCGGCCTCGCACGACCCCGTACGCCCCGGAACCTCCCGCGGGCCCCGACGATCCGTCACCAATCGACCGTCAGCGGGCCCGGATCCCCAGGAGGGGCTGGGGATCCGGGGGCCGTCCGGTGTAGATTCGGACGCGGTGCCAGACGTCGCTGCTGATGGCGGTCGGGCGGTTCGCACGACGGGCCGGCCGAGGGAGAGAGGACCTCCGACGGACTGCGCTGCGGCCAGGTGTGACGTGAGGGTGTCGAGGAGAACCGACACGCACGACGACCTGTCCGTCGCACGGCCGTACCCACACTCTCGCTCGCCCCTTCAGGAGGAGCAGCCCGTATGACCACCACCTCCACCGGCCAGGACTTCAAGGTCGCGGACCTTTCCCTGGCGGCATTCGGCCGTAAGGAGATCACCCTCGCCGAGCACGAGATGCCCGGTCTGATGGCGATCCGCAAGGAGTACGCGGAGGCGCAGCCGCTGGCAGGCGCCCGCATCACCGGCTCGCTGCACATGACCGTGCAGACGGCGGTGCTGATCGAGACCCTGGTGGCGCTGGGCGCGCGGGTGCGCTGGGCGTCCTGCAACATCTTCTCCACCCAGGACCACGCCGCCGCCGCCATCGCGGTGGGCCCGAACGGTACGCCGGACGACCCGCAGGGCGTCCCCGTCTTCGCCTGGAAGGGCGAGACGCTGGAGGAGTACTGGTGGTGCACGGAGCAGGCGCTGACCTGGCCGGACGCTCCCACCGGCGGCCCGAACATGATCCTGGACGACGGCGGTGACGCCACGCTGCTCGTGCACAAGGGCGTCGAGTTCGAGAAGGCCGGCGCGGCCCCGGACCCGTCCACGGCGGACAGCGAGGAGTACGCCCACATCCTCACCCTGCTGAACCGCACGCTGGGGGAGAACCCCCAGAAGTGGACGCAGCTGGCGTCGGAGATCCGCGGTGTCACCGAGGAGACCACCACCGGCGTCCACCGCCTCTACGAGATGCAGTCGGCGGGCACCCTGCTCTTCCCGGCGATCAACGTGAACGACGCCGTGACCAAGTCGAAGTTCGACAACAAGTACGGCTGCCGCCACTCCCTCGTCGACGGCATCAACCGCGCCACCGACGTCCTCATCGGCGGCAAGGTCGCGGTCGTCTGCGGCTACGGCGACGTCGGCAAGGGCTGCGCGGAGTCGCTCCGCGGCCAGGGCGCCCGCGTCATCGTCACCGAGATCGACCCGATCTGCGCCCTGCAGGCGGCGATGGACGGCTACCAGGTCGCCACCCTGGACGACGTCGTGGAGACCGCCGACATCTTCATCACCACGACCGGCAACAAGGACATCATCATGGCCGCCGACATGGCCAAGATGAAGCACCAGGCCATCGTCGGGAACATCGGCCACTTCGACAACGAGATCGACATGGCCGGTCTCGCGAAGATCCCCGGCATCGTCAAGGACGAGGTCAAGCCGCAGGTCCACACCTGGACCTTCCCCGACGGCAAGGTCCTCATCGTGCTGTCCGAGGGCCGCCTGCTGAACCTGGGCAACGCGACCGGCCACCCGTCCTTCGTGATGTCGAACTCCTTCGCCGACCAGACCCTGGCCCAGATCGAGCTCTTCACCAAGCCGGAGTCGTACCCGACCGACGTTTACGTGCTGCCGAAGCACCTGGACGAGAAGGTCGCCCGGCTCCACCTCGACGCGCTCGGCGTGAAGCTGACGACGCTCCGTCCGGAGCAGGCGGAGTACATCGGCGTCAAGGTCGAGGGCCCGTACAAGCCCGACCACTACCGTTACTGACGGCTCCCTCGGCGCCGGCGGCCCTCCCGGCCGCCTTCGCGGCAGACGCGGTATGCCTGACGTACATGGCATCCGCGGCGCCGAGAGCCACAGCAGCGTCAGCAGCCGGCACACCAGCCGGCCGGCCAGGCCCCTGCCCCCGCGGCGGGGGCCTGGCCCGTTCGTGTCAAGGAACCCTCCATGCCCCGCGGCCGCTACTCGCTCCACGATCCGCACGACCACACCCCCCTCGGTGAGGAACGCTTCCAGTGCGCCACCGGCCCGTCCGGCTGGCGCTATGTCTCCACGACCACTCACGCGTCCGGCGCACCGGCCGGCTCGGTCGACCTGGCGATCGACGCGCTGGGCCGGCCCATCCGCCTTCAGCTCCGGTCCGCCGACTGGCAGGTGCGGGCGGCGGCACTCGACGGCGTCACCTGGGTCCGGACGGACCCGTCCGGCGAACACGCCACGGAGGGGAACGTCCGGGCCCACGCCTTCACCGGGGCTTCCCCCGCCTTCCACGTGGCACTCGCCCGGCTGCTCCGCCTCACCCCCGGCGGCCCCCCGGCCCGCGTCCGCCTGGTCTCCTTCACCGCCCCCGTGCTCGCCCCCCTCACCGTCGACCAGTCGTGGTCCCTGGTCAGCAGGACACCACACCCCACTGACAACGGGACCTTGGACGTGGACGAGTACCAGGTCAGCGCCCTCGACACGGGTGAGCGCCACACGGTCCACCTGGCCGGCGACGTGGTCCTGTCCGCGCCGGGCGTCGAGCTGGAGGAGCTGGAGAGCCCGCCGTCGGTGTTCGACTGAGCCCGAGGGCTGGTAGGGTTTCGTCCTGCCCCACAAACCTGTTGACACGGGTGGGTGGGGGAGGTAGATTCGAACGGTTGGGGCCGACTGGACCTAGTCGCCGCCAACGGTTAGCATCTACATCGCTTCGAGTCGTGAGCACCGCTCACATTGATCGCGAAGCTCCTCGACTCCCTCAGAAGGAAGCGAATCGGCCGTGAAATCGGCCCGCTGAAAATCTGATAAAGTCGGAATCGCCGGAAAGCGAAAGCGAGAAGGCGAAACCCCGCTCCAACAGGGGGCCGGAAACGGAATCCGAACCGGAAACGGAACGGAAAACGGATCTGGTAAGGTTGGAAACACCGAAGGGAAGCGCCCGGAGGAAAGCCTGAGAGAGTCTCTCGGGTGAGTACAAAGGAAGCGTCCGTTCCTTGA
>NZ_JBIRQH010000007.1:105187-335459 GCF_044333095.1 Streptomyces sp. NPDC021100 | reverse complement strand
AGCCCGTCCGGCGTTTGAGGACAGCGCCCGCAGGGCGCTTCGGGGGTGCGGGGGCTCGCCCCCGCAAGAAACGGTGAAAGGGCGGGACCGGGGCACCCCACCGGGCGCGGCCCTAGGGCCGCCGCCCCCGGAACCGGCGCCGCTCGGCGCGCGGCGGCTCCGGCGGCCGGTCCGCGAGCCGGACGACCGGATCGTCGGGGCCGCCCTCGCGGCCGGCCACCACCGGCTTCTCCGCACCCGCCGCCTTCGCGCGGTACTGAGCCGCGTCAGCGAGCCGGAAGAGACGGCGGGCGGTACGAACAGCACCTATGGGGTCACCCGTGGACGCTATGCCGCACGCGACCCCCTCACCAAGCTCCAACCGCCGCGCCCGCAAGCACAGTTCCTCGGCCGCCCGAACCACCTCGTCGGCCGGAGCCCCGACCGCGAGCAGGCAGAACTCGTCACCTCCGAGCCGCGCGGCGAGCGCACCCGGCAGCCGTGCGCCGCACAGCGACAGCAGTGAGCCGAATCGTTCCAGCAGCCGGTCGCCCTGCGCGTGCCCGAGGGTGTCGTTGACCCGCTTCAGGCCGTTGAGGTCGCAGACGACCAGGCTGACGACGACGCCCTCCGCCAGATGCCGTTCGATGGCCTCGTCGAGCCGCGCGTCGACGGCGCGGCGGTTCCCCAGGCCGGTCAGGGGGTCGGTGTAGGCCAGCCTGCGGGCCTCCTCCAGCCGCTCGGTCTGGACGATGCCGGCGGCGGTGACGGCGGCCAGGACGGCCGCGAAGTCCGCGTCGGCGCGGCCGAAGCGGGGAGCGCCCACGGGCCGCGCCACGTACAGCTCGCCCCAGGCGCGGCCGTGCAGCACGATCGGGGCGATCACGCAACTGCCCCGGCGCCGGCGGCGCAGCACCTCGACGCGGTGGCCCACGGGGAGCGGGGGCGACGCGCCGGCTCCTGCCTCCGTATCGTCCAGGTTCTCCACCCAGGCGTGCGGCCGCCCGCCCACCCACTCCTCGTGCAGGAACTCGGCGACCTCGGGGAAGTTGTGCACCGGGTACGTCTCATCGGCGGGGAACCGCTCCTCGTCGGGATCGCGCTCCCCCTCGTTGACGAGGACCCGCAGCCGGCCGCTCTCGCGCTCCCAGACGGAGACCGCGGCGAAGGAGCCGTTCAGGGCGCGCAGGGCGCCCTCCGCGGCCGCGGCCACCCCGTCGAGAAGGGACTGCGCCGCCGCCATCGCCTGCGCCAGCTCCACCACGGCGGACAGGCGGTCGTCACGATCCGCGTCACCAGCCACCAGAGCCTCACATTCCACCGCTGCGCGCAGCCCTCGCACTCCAGCGTAGGAATGGTGCGCTCAATCCGCCTTATGAGGGTTCCGCGACTGCCCGCTTCATCCCAGGTCATCCTGTTTCGTCGACGACGATCCGCTCATGGCCGGGGGCCGGCCGGCCCCCGGTACCGTCACTCGCCCGGCCAGTCCGGCGTCCGCTTCTCGTTGAACGCGGCCACGCCCTCCGCGCGGTCCCCGGAGAAGGCCACCGTGCGCCAGGCCGCGTCCTCGACCTCCAGCCCGGCCCGCAGGTCCAGACCGTGCCCGAGGCGCAGGGCCCGCTTGGCCGCCCGCAGGCCGACCGGCGAGTTCGCGGCGATCCGGGCGGCGAGGGCCAGCGCCTCGTCGCGGTCCTGCCCCGCGGGCACCAACTGGTCGACCAGGCCCAGCTCCCGGGCCTCCGCCGCCGCCACCCGCCGCGCGCTGAAGATCAGCTCGGCGGCGCGGGCCGCGCCGACCCGGCGCGGCAGCAGCTGGGTGCCGCCCCCGCCCGGGATCACCCCGACGGACACCTCGGGGAGCCCCACCACCGCGGTCTCGTCCGCGACGATGATGTCGCAGGACAGGGCGAGTTCGAAGCCGCCGCCGAGGGCGAAGCCGTGCACGGCGGCGATGGCCGGCACCGGCAGCTCCAGGACGCCGGTGTAGGCGGCGCGGGCGTGCGGGCGCTGGCGCGAGAGGTCGGCGTCCGTGAAGGAGTTGCGCTCCTTGAGGTCCGCGCCGACGCAGAACGCCCGCTCGTGCGTGGACGTCAGGACGACGGCGCGGACGGTCCGGTCGGCGGAGAGGGCGGCGGTCGCCTCGGCGATCGAGCGGCCCAGTCCGGTGGACACGGCGTTCATGGCCTTCGGGCGGTCGAGTACGAGCTCGGCTACTCGGCCGTCTTCGTGCGGGCGGACGGCGACCCACTCACCAAAGCGTTGTTCGCTCACGCGATTCACCCTCTTCTCGGCTGTGGCCACGATCATGCACTGGCCGCCGTGGCGGTGCCATACCCGTGGGGGGCTTGCCGCGCGGGCCGGCGCCCGCCGGGGGGCGCCCCGGCTCCTCCCCCGCGGGGGCGAGCCCCCGCACCCCCGAGCGCACCTGCGGCACGCGTCCTCAAACGCCGGACGGGCTGGAATCCGTCCTGCACGCCACGTGCCCCCAGCCCTGCTGGTTCTTGGCGATCGGCTCGCCCGCCGCGTAGGACTTCCCGCAGACGCACCGGCCCGGGAACTTCGCCTTGAGGGTGCCTCGGGAACGGGAGCTCTTCGCGCCCGGAGTGGTGGACCCGCCCGACGTGCCGCCGGTCCGCCGGGGGCGCGGCGGGGCCGTCGCGCGGGAGGCATCCGGGACGGGGAACCCGTCGTCGCCGTGGGCCGTGCCCGCCGCGCGCTGGGAGACCGCGGCGTCGCTGGCGGCCTGGTCGGCGATCGCGTTGAGCGGGTCGCCGCCCTGCTGGTGCGCGGGCACGTACCGGAACTCGACCGTGCGCCCGGTGAGCAGCTCGTCGATGCTCCGGACCAAATCCTGGTTGGCGACCGGCTTCCCGGCCGCCGTCTTCCAGCCGTTCCGCTTCCATCCCGGCAGCCACTTGGTGACCGCGTTCATCGCGTACTGCGAGTCGAGCCGGACCTCGACCGGGACGGCCGGGTCGGTGGCCTCCAACAGCCGTCGCAGAGCGGTGAGCTCGGCGATGTTGTTGGTCGCCCGGCCCAGCGGGCCGGCCTCCCAGCGCTCCGGCCGTCCCTCGGCGTCGGCCGTCACCCATGCCCAGGCGGACGGCCCGGGGTTCCCCTTCGAAGCGCCGTCACAAGCGGCGATGATGCGATCGAGCATGCCCCGATGATGTCAGGAGACGCGCCCCTCCCCCGCCCTCACACCGGAACCGCCTCCCCGGCGGACCCGGCCGCACCGTGCCGTCGGCCCCCGGCCCGGGCATGGGCGGCATCCGCTCGGGCAGGTGGTGCGGCGGGGCGTCCAGCCGCCCGGCGGTCACCGACGACGACGGCACCCGCCACCGACAACCGCCCCCACGGACGATGACGGCCGCCGCCACCGACGACCGCCCCCACCCCGCAAGTTGTCGGCTCAGGCGGCGCACGCCGCCCCGGCCGAGGACCCGTTCACGGCGCCCGCCCGCCACGAGGCAGGCGCGGCGGCCGCGTTCACCCCTGCTCCCGCCGCGTGAGCAGCCACGGCTCCACGACGCCCAGTCCCCGCACCGGCCGCTGCCACATCGGCTGGAGCGCGAAGCGGTACTTGACCGCCTCGGCGGGCCTGCCCTCCGCCTCCGCCGCGGCCATGGCCGCCGCCACCTCGGCCTCGGACTTCGGGGCGTCCCCGCTGCGCAGCAGCTCCTCCGCCAGGGCGCCGTCCACCAGCACCGCGTCCTTCGGCGCTATCGACGTCAGCCGGCTGGCCAGGTTGACCGTCGTGCCGAAGACGTCGCCCATGCGCGTCGTGACCGTGCCGAAGGCCATGCCGACGCGCAGTTCGGGCATGGTCTCGTCGTGGCTGAGGGTCTCGATCAGCCGGATGCCGATCTCCGCGGCCGTGCCCGCGTCGTCGGCCGCGTAGAGGACCTCGTCGCCCAGGGTCTTGATCAGGCGGCCGCCGTGCGCGGCCACCAGGTCCGCGGCCGTGGTCTCGAACGCCTCGACGAGCTCGCCGAGCTCCTCCTCCTCCAGCCGCCGGGTGAGCCGGGTGAAGCCCACCAGGTCGGCGAAGCCGACGGCCAGCCGCCGGTCGACCATCTCCGCGTCGTCCTGGGCCTGCACCACCCGGCCGGTCGCGGCGGCGAGCTGGCGCCGCCAGACGTAGATGAGGAACTCCTCCAGCTCCGGCAGGAGCAGTTCGACCAGCGGGTAGGTGATCTCGGCCCGGGTGAGGCCCGGTTCCTGAGGCTCGGTCAGGCCCTCCAGGAAGGAGTCGATCTGCCAGTCGGCGAGCCGGGCCGTGGTCTGGCCGGTGGAGCGGGCCACCTGGACGGCCATGGGCTCGCTCAGCAGCCCCGCCTCGACCAGGCCGGCCAGTCGCCGCAGGGCGAGGACGTCCGCCTCCGTGAGCGCCTTGGCCTGGCCGATGTCGGCGAAGCCCATGGCGCGCCAGAAGCGGGCCGCGAGGTCCATGGAGACGCCGGCCGCGCGGGCGGCCTGGAACGGGGTGTAGCGCCGCTCCGCGCCGAGGATCAGCGCCTCCAGCCGGAGCGCGAGCGGGTCGCCGCCCTCGTCGGCGGCGGAGTCGAGCTCCGCGGGCCCGTCGGCCCGTTCCGCCGTGTCGTCCGGGGCGCCCGCCCCTCGCGCGGTCCGCCCCTGCCCGTCGGCCTCCGAGACCTCCCCGGCCTCCCCGGCCTCTACGGAACGGGAGGTACCCCCACCGTCGGCGGTCACCGCCCGCCCCCTGTCCGATCCGTGCGCACTGCCCTGCCGATCGCCGCTCGCTCGCTTTCCGGTCACAACGATACGGCAGGTGTGCCCTAGCTCACTCTCCTGACGACGCCGGGCGCAGATGAACGATGTCCCCCGCGTCCACCGGCCGCTGCACCCCGTGCTCGGTGGCGAGCACCAGCCGGCCGTCGCCGTCGACCGCCACGGCCTCCCCGACCAGCTGCCGGTCGCCGGGCAGTTCGGCCCGTACGGTCCGGCCGAGGGTGGCGCAGCCGGCCGCGTACGCCTCCTGGAGCCGGCACGCCGCCGGGTCGCCGCCGGCGCCGCGCCAGGCCGTGTACCACTCCTCCAGAGAGCGGAGCACGGCCCGCAGCAGCGGGTCCCGGTCCAGCCGCCCGGCGCCGGCGAGGGCGAGCGAGCCCGCGGTGGGCACCGGGAGTTCGTCGGCGCGCAGGGAGACGTTGACGCCGATGCCGACGACGACGGAGTCGCCGGCCCGCTCGGCGAGGATGCCGCCGGCCTTGCGCTCCCGTCCTTCGACGGTGACGAGGAGGTCGTTGGGCCACTTCAGGGCGGTGTCGACGCCGGCGGCCCGGGACAGCGCGGAGGCGGTGGCGACGCCGGTCAGCAGCGGCAGCCAGCCCCAGCGGTGGACGGGCACGCCGGGCCCGGGGGTGAGCCGGACGGAGAGGAACAACCCGGACCGGGCGGGCGCGGACCAGGTGCGGTCCAGCCGGCCGCGGCCCGCCGACTGCTCCTCGGCGACGAGCACGGCGCCCTCGGGGCCGTCGGCCGCGGCGAGGTCGGTGTTGGTGGACCCGGTGTTCGCGACCACGTCCAGCGACGTCCACAGCCCTCCGGGCCGCAGCAGCGCGCGCCGGAGCGCGGGGGCGTTCAGCGGAGGCCGGTCCAGGTCGGACCAGCGGCTTCCGGGGGTGTCGGGGGGAGTCATACCGTCACCTTAGACATCGCCTCGAACCTCCCGGCCGGACGTGCCGTCGCCTCACCGGCCGCCCCCGCGGAGCACGCATACCGCCCCTGACGGCCGCCTCGTCTACCCCGTCGGCCACCACCCCCAAACCCCCGACGGCCCAGGTCTCACCGGCCCCACGAGGTGTGGCCAACGCCGCACTCCCGGAACGCGGTCGCGCCGATACGCTACGACCCGGTAGCCCCGATCCGGGCCGTTCCGGCGGCCGGATCCGGCACGCCCGCAGCAGGTCGTCCAGCACTCCGTCCCCGCCCCCGTCTCCCTTCACCCCCGCTTCTCCGGACCACCGCCCACCTCAGGACACACAGGAGCCGCAGCCCGATGTCCGAGTCAGCCGCCCAGCCCGCCGCCCGCCGTCCCGACGCCGCCGGCCCGCCCGGCGCGGAAGGTGCCGCGGGCACCGAGGGGATCGACATCCACACAACCGCGGGCAAACTCGCCGACCTCCGGCGCAGGATCGACGAGGCGACGCACGCCGGATCCGCGCGGGCGGTGGAGAAGCAGCACGCCAAGGGCAAGCTGACCGCCCGGGAGCGGATCGAGCTGCTGCTGGACGAGGGGTCGTTCGTCGAGCTCGACGAGTTCGCGCGGCACCGCTCCACCAATTTCGGCATCGAGAAGAACCGCCCCTACGGCGACGGCGTCGTCACCGGTTACGGCACCGTCGACGGCCGCACAGTCTGTGTGTACTCGCAGGACTTCACCATCTTCGGCGGCTCGCTGGGCGAGGTCTACGGCGAGAAGATCGTCAAGGTCATGGACTTCGCCCTGAAGACCGGCTGCCCGGTCGTCGGCATCAACGACGGCGGCGGCGCCCGGATCCAGGAGGGCGTGGTCGCGCTCGGCCTGTTCGCCGAGATCTTCCGCCGCAATGTGCACGGCTCCGGGGTGATCCCGCAGATCTCCCTGATCGTCGGCCCCTGCGCGGGCGGCGCGGTCTACTCCCCGGCGATCACCGACTTCACGGTGATGGTGGACCAGACGTCGCACATGTTCATCACCGGCCCCGACGTCATCAAGACCGTCACCGGTGAGGACGTCGGCTTCGAGGAACTGGGCGGCGCGCGCACCCACAACGCGACCTCCGGCGTGGCCCACCACATGGCGGGCGACGAGAAGGAGGCCATCGAGTACGTCAAGGCGCTGCTCTCCTACCTGCCGTCCAACAACCTCTCCGAGCCGCCCGCCTTCCCCGAGGAGGCCGACCTGGAGGTCTCGGACACCGACCGGGAGCTGGACACCCTCATCCCGGACTCGGCGAACCAGCCGTACGACATGCACACCGCGATCGAACACGTGCTGGACGACGGCGAGTTCCTGGAGACCCAGGCCCTGTTCGCGCCGAACATCATCACCGGCTTCGGCCGGGTCGAGGGCCACCCGGTGGGCATCGTCGCCAACCAGCCGATGCAGTTCGCCGGCTGCCTGGACATCGACGCCAGCGAGAAGGCGGCACGGTTCGTCCGCACCTGCGACGCGTTCAACGTCCCGGTGCTCACCTTCGTGGACGTCCCCGGCTTCCTGCCCGGCACCGACCAGGAGTACAACGGCATCATCCGGCGCGGCGCCAAGCTGATCTACGCCTACGCGGAGGCCACGGTCCCGCTGATCACGGTGATCACCCGCAAGGCGTTCGGCGGGGCGTACGACGTGATGGGCTCCAAGCACCTCGGCGCGGACCTGAACCTGGCCTGGCCGACCGCCCAGATCGCCGTCATGGGCGCCCAGGGCGCGGTCAACATCCTGCACCGCCGGGTGCTGGCGGCCGTCGAGTCCGACGAGGAGCGCGAGGAGCTGCGCGCCCGGCTGATCGCCGACTACGAGGACACGCTCCTCAACCCCTACACGGCGGCCGAACGCGGCTACGTGGACGCGGTGATCATGCCGTCGGACACCCGCCGGCACATCGTCCGGGGCCTGCGCACCCTGCGGGACAAGCGCGAGGTGTTGCCGCCCAAGAAGCACGGGAACATCCCGCTGTAGCGGTCGGCTGTACGAAGAGGGCGCCGCGGTCCGGCCCCGTACGCGGTGTGGGCGGGACGCGCGGCGGGCAGCCGCGGAGAGCGGTGGCAGCGCGTGAAGGGAGCTTCAGGTGATCAAGGTGGTACGCGGCAACCCCACGCCGGAGGAGCTGGCCGCCGCACTGGCGGTGGTCCAGGCCCGCGCGGCGGCCCGGGCGAACGCCGCCGCGCCGGACGAGGTCGTCCGCCCCGAGTGGGCCAGCCCGGCCCGGCTGGCCAGGACCCGGCGGGCGCCGGCGCCCGGACCGCGGGCCTGGCGCACGTCGTACTGGCCGGCCTGATCCCGGGCCACCGGCCCGCCCGGGCCCGGGAGACCCGGTTCACATCCCGGCCTGAGTACCCGTACTCAGGCCGGACGGAACCGCGCGCCGGACCATGGGGGTGTGCTGTGGTCCGACCCGTCCGACGAACCGCCCGACGAGCTGCGCGAGGCCCAGGCCATGCTGCGGCGGGCCGGGCTGCTGCTGGCGGTCGGGATGGTGGTGCTGTTCGTGCTGCTCGGGACGCCATGACGAGGCTGTGAGGGTTCCGTGAGGGATCTTTCGGGGCGTTCCGCGGGTATTGCCCCTTTTCACAGGAACCTCACAGGTTTCTTCCCTTTTGCAACCAGGCCGCTCCGGTTCCGCATCCTCCCCTGGGGGGGTCCACCGCGAACCGGGGAGTGGTCACACCTTGAACAAGCCCGTGCGACATATAGCGATCTTCACCGGCCTGCTGGTCCTCGCGCTGCTGGTGCGCAGCACATGGGTGCAGTTCGTCCAGGCCGACGAACTCGCGCACCACGACAAGAACCGGCGGGTGAAGATCGCCGCCTACGCGCAGCCGCGCGGCGACATCATCGTCGGCGGCAGTCCGGTCACCGGCTCCACGCCGACGTCCGCGGGCGACCTGAAGTACAAACGCACATACAAGAACGGGCCGGTGTACGCACCCGTGACCGGCTACTCGTCGCAGATCTACGCCAACAGCCAGCTCGAACACGTCTACAACCGCTTCCTCACCGGCGACGACGACCGGCTGTTCCTCCGGAACACCACCCGGGCGCTGACCGGGAAGAAGCCCGAGGGCGGCGACGTGGTCACGACCATCGACCCCAAGGCGCAGCAGGCCGCCTACGAGGGGCTGGCGAAGTACAAGGGCGCCGCCGTGGCGATCGAGCCCGCCACCGGGAAGATCCTCGCCCTGGTCTCCACGCCGTCGTACGACCCGTCGGTCTTTTCCGGGGAGCGCGACAAGGACGCGCGGGCCTGGCAGGCGCTGGAGAAGGACAAGGACAAGCCGCTCTCCAACCGGGCGATCAAGGAGCTGTACCCGGCGGGCTCCACCTTCAAGATCCTCACCGCCGCGGCCGCCCTCGACCACGGCCTGTACCACGACGTCGACTCGCCGACCGACTCGCCGTACCCCTGGAACCTGCCGGACACGGTCACGCCGATGAAGAACGAGAACGAGAACGCGCCCTGCCGCAACGCCTCGCTCAAGGTCGCGATGCAGTACTCGTGCAACAACGTCTTCGCCAAGATCGCCGCCGAGCTGGGCAAGGACAGGATGCGGGAGACGGCCGAGAAGTTCGGGTTCAACCAGGACCTCTTCATGCCCGTGGGAACCGCCAAGAGCGTCTACCCGAAGGAGATGAACCGGCCGCAGACCGCGCTCACCGGCATCGGGCAGGGCAGCCTCGCCGCCACCCCGCTCCAGGTCGCGATGATGACCGCCGCGCTCGCCAACGACGGCAAGCTGATGAAGCCGTACCTGGTCGACGGCCTGCGCTCGCCCGACCTGTCCACGGTCGAGCGGCACAAGCCGGAGGAGATGTCGCAGGCGGTCTCGGCGGATACGGCCCGCAAGGTGCGGGAGATGATGGAGTTCACCGCGCGGGAGGGCACCGGCAAGGCCGCGCTGATCGACGGGGTGACGGTCGGCGGCAAGACGGGCACCGCGCAGCACGGCGTCGGCAACAGCGAGATCCCGTACGCCTGGTTCGTCTCCTACGCCAAGCAGTCCGACGGCTCGCCGGTCGCGGTGGCCGTCTTCGTCGACCCGAAGGACTCGGGGGTCGACCGCGAGGACGTCTCGGGCGGCGGGCTCGCGGGGCCCATCGCGAAGAAGATCATGCAGGCGGTGCTGAAGAAGTGAGGTCCCGCGGGGTGCCGCCCGGGCGGGCTGTCCCGGCGGGCCGCCCGGGCGGGCGGAGGAGCGCCCCCGGCGTCTCCCTTAGCCTGGCCCGTATGACTGCCACGCCCTCCGCCGCCTCCTCCGGCTCCCTCGCCACGCCCGCGCGCCGCCTCGTCCTGGCCTCCCAGTCCCCCGCCCGCCTCGGCCTGCTGCGCCAGGCCGGGCTCGCCCCCGAGGTGATCGTCAGCGGGGTGGACGAGGACGCGCTGACCGCGCCCGACCCGGGCGCGCTGGCGCTGGTGCTGGCCGAGGCCAAGGCCGCGGCGGTGGCCGCCCGGCCGGAGGCCGCGGGGGCGCTGGTGATCGGCTGCGACTCGGTGCTGGAGCTGGACGGCCGGGCGCTCGGCAAGCCGACGGACGCGGAGGACGCCACGGCCCGCTGGAAGTCGATGCGCGGGCGCTCCGGCGTGCTGCGGACCGGTCACTGTGTGATCGACACGGCGACCGGCCGGCGCACCTCGGCGACCGCCTCGACGACGGTCCGCTTCGGTGAGCCGACCGACGCCGAGATCGCCGCCTATGTGGCCTCCGGCGAACCGTTGTACGTGGCCGGAGCCTTCACCCTGGACGGCCGGTCGGCCCCCTTCGTCGAGGGGATCGACGGCGACCCGGGCAATGTGATCGGCCTGTCGCTGCCGCTCCTCCGCAAGCTGCTGGCGGAGCTGGGAACGGCCATCACCGATCTGTGGGCGTGACGCCCGTACCGCGTGTCGGCGCGGTGTCCTGGGGCCGGGTGGCCTGGGCGTGGCGGGACGGACGTGGTGGGACGGGCGTGATCCGAGCGATCAGAGCGGAAGCTGCTTGGTGGCCTGGCCGACCTTCTTCAGCTGGCTGATCTGGCTCAGCTTGCCCAGTTCGTTGACCGCGTCCGGGTAGATGCTGGTGGGCGGGTTCTGCGGCGGCTCGGTGGCCTGGGGCGGAGTGGGCGCCGGAGGCTGCTGCGGCGGGGTGGGTGCCTGCGGCTGCATCGACTGCTGAGGCGACTGCTGCGGCTGCATCGACTGCTGCGGCTGCGACTGCGACTGCGCCATGGGCGCCTGCGACGGCGCGCTCGGCTGCCGTGACGGCGCGCTCGGCTGCTGCCGTCCGGCCGCGTGACGCGGACCCGCCGCATGACGCGGACCGGCCGCGTGACGCGGACCCGCCGCATGACGCGCGCCGGCGGCGTGCCGCGGGCCGGCCGCCGGCCGCGCGGGCGTGGCCTTCGCGGCGCCGGGCGTCTTCGCGGCGCCCGTGGCCTTCACGGCACCGGTCTTCTTCGCCGCTCGGGTCGTCTTCGCGGTCCCGGCCGCCTTCGCGGCTCCCGCCGCCTTCTGCGCCGAGGCCGCCTTCCGCGAAGCGGCCGCCTTCTGCCCGGCAGCCGCGTCCTGCGCCTTCTGCGGCTTCTGCGCGTTCCGTGCGGTGGCCGTCCGGTGCGGGGCGGCGGCCGGCGGCGCCGTCACGTCGCCCGCGCTCGCGGTCGGCTCCTTCGGCTGCGGCAGCGGCAGCGGTGCGGCGGACGCGGCGGTGGTCACGGAGAGGGCGGCCCCGGCCAGGGCGGCGGCTGCTGCAATGCGCTTGATCATGACTTCTTCAACGATGTCACGGCATATCGGTCACTGCTCCTGGCGCCTCCGCACCCCGCCGCCCCGGGGAACACCCGGGAAATCGCACGCACTTCACGCCTCCCCCGCCTGTGTGCGACCCACGCGCCCCGGGGGCCGGCCCGGACTCGCATCGCGGAAACGGCAGTTGAACACCTGCCGCACCATTCCTGAACGCGCTGTGCCGCTCCCCTCCGACACCACTCGGGCCCTCCCCTCGCACCCCCGCGCCTTCCCTCTCACCCGCCCCGGAAGCCACGCCTCCCGAACGCGCCGCATCGCAAACTTTCCGTCGTCCGTTCGTAGGGACCCCACAAAGATTGCGCCCCGGGGCACCCGGGTGATCGTCGAGACCTTGCCCACACCCCGATTCGCCCGCCACCCAGGTACAGGCGGCGTACCGTGGGACATCAAGGGTCTCCGGGGCACGCGGAACGCGCGCTTCACGCTCCGTGTGGGCAAGGTCACCCTCGACGTCGGGTCGGCACAGAGTGTCGCCAGTACCTAAACTCACCTTGTTTCAAGGAGGGAGCCATCGTGCGCAAGGTGCTCATCGCCAACCGTGGCGAAATCGCTGTCCGCGTTGCTCGTGCGTGCCGGGACGCCGGGATCGCAAGTGTGGCGGTCTACGCCGATCCGGACCGGGACGCCCTGCACGTCCGGGTGGCCGATGAGGCGTACGCGCTGGGTGGTGACACTCCCGCGGCCAGCTACCTCGATATGGCCAAGGTGCTCGCCGCCGCGGCGGAGTCCGGGGCGGACGCGATCCACCCCGGTTACGGCTTCCTCTCCGAGAACGCCGAGTTCGCGCAGGCCGTCATCGACGCGGGCCTGACCTGGATCGGCCCGCCGCCGCACGCCATCCGCGACCTGGGCGACAAGGTGGCGGCCCGTCACATCGCCCAGCGCGCCGGCGCGCCGCTGGTGGCCGGTACGGCCGACCCGGTCTCGGGCGCCGACGAGGTCGTCGCCTTCGCCGAGGAGCACGGCCTGCCGATCGCCATCAAGGCCGCCTTCGGCGGTGGCGGGCGCGGTCTGAAGGTCGCCCGCACGCTGGAGGAGGTGCCGGAGCTCTACGACTCCGCCGTCCGCGAGGCGGTCGCCGCCTTCGGCCGCGGCGAGTGCTTCGTCGAGCGCTACCTGGACCGCCCCCGGCACGTCGAGACGCAGTGCCTGGCGGACAAGCACGGCAACGTCGTGGTGGTCTCCACCCGCGACTGCTCTCTCCAGCGCCGGCACCAGAAGCTCGTCGAGGAGGCGCCCGCGCCGTTCCTGAGCTCCGAGCAGAACGCCGAGCTCTACCGCGCGTCCAAGGCCATCCTCCGCGAGGCGGGCTACGAGGGCGCCGGCACCTGCGAGTTCCTGGTGGGCCAGGACGGCACGATCTCCTTCCTGGAGGTCAACACCCGGCTCCAGGTCGAGCACCCGGTCACCGAGGAGGTCTCCGGGATCGACCTGGTCCGCGAGATGTTCCGCATCGCCGACGGCGAGGAGCTCGGCTACGACGACCCGCCGCTGCGGGGTCACTCGTTCGAGTTCCGTATCAACGGCGAGGACCCGGGCCGCAACTTCCTGCCCGCCCCGGGCACCGTCACCCGCTTCGACGCGCCGTCCGGTCCGGGCGTCCGGCTGGACGCGGGCGTCGAGGCCGGCAGTGTCATCGGCCCGGCGTGGGACTCCCTGCTGGCCAAGCTGATCGTCACCGGCGCCACCCGTGAGCAGGCCCTCCAGCGGGCCGCCCGCGCGCTCGGCGAGTTCCAGGTCGAGGGCATGGCCACGGCCATCCCGTTCCACCGCGCGGTGGTCACCGACCCGGCGTTCGCCCCCACCGACGGCACTCCGTTCAAGGTCCACACCCGCTGGATCGAGACCGAGTTCCAGAACACGATCCCTCCCTTCGCGGGCACCGCCGCCGAGGACGAGGACGAGGCGCCGGGCCGCGAGACCGTCGTGGTCGAGGTCGGCGGCAAGCGCCTGGAGGTCTCCCTCCCATCGTCGCTGGGCATGACCATCGCCCGCACCGCCGCCGCCGGCGGCGCCCGCCCCAAGCGCCGCGCCGCCAAGAAGGCCGGTTCGGCCGCCTCCGGCGACGCGCTGACCTCGCCCATGCAGGGCACGATCGTCAAGGTGGCGGTCGAGGAGGGGCAGCAGGTCGACGCGGGTGACCTGATCGTGGTCCTGGAGGCCATGAAGATGGAGCAGCCCATCAACGCGCACCGCGCGGGCACCGTCAAGGGCATCACGGCGGAGATCGGCGGCTCGGTGTCGTCGGGCGCGGTGATCTGCGAGATCAAGGACTGACGTCGGACACGACGCACGCGGGCCCCGGCCGTTCCCACGGCCGGGGCCCGCGTGCGTACGCACCCCAGGCGTGACACCCGGCCGTCGCCGCCCCCATGACATCCTTGACACCGCGGGGAGCGACCGGAGGGACGGACGGACATGACGACCGAGACGGCACGGACGTCAGCACGACCCATGCGGGCGGACGCCCGGCGCAACTACGAACGGCTGCTCACGGAGGCGCGGACCGCCTTCACCGCGCACGGTACGGACGCCTCGCTGGAGGACGTGGCCCGGCGGGCCGGAGTCGGGATCGGGACGCTCTACCGGCACTTCCCCAACCGCACGGCGCTGATGTGCGCGGTCTTCCAGGGGGAGGTCGACGGGCTGCTGGCCCGCTCGCGGGAGCTGCTGGCCGCGCCCGAGCCGTGCCGGGCGCTCGTCGACTGGCTGCGGGCCGTCATCGCGCACGCCAGCACCTACCGGGGACTGGCCCGGGCCCTGATGGCCGCTCAGTCCGACGAGGCGTCCGCGCTCGCCCGGTGCAGCCTGCCGATGCGGGAGGCGGGCGGCACGCTGCTCGCCCGGGCGCAGCGGGCCGGGGCGGTCCGCGCGGACGTGAGCGTGACCGATCTGCTGCAGCTGACCAACGCCATCGCGCTGGCGGTCGAACAGACGCCGGAGGACCCGGAGTTGGCCGACCGCCTGCTCACGCTGACGCTGCGGGGCATCCGGCCCGAGCCCCGCGCGGACTGACGGGTCCCGCGGGTTCGCGTTTCTCGATGGCCACCGTTATGGCCACCGTTCGGCATTCACCCGAACGGGCGGTTCTGCGGTGGCTCAGCGCCGCCGCGGCGCCAGGTCCGCGACGCGGGCCGACGGCTGCTCGCCCAGCGGCCCGGCACCCCGTAGCTGCGCCTGCATCCCCGGCGGTCCGCCCTGTGCGGGCCCCGGGTAGGGCTGGCCGTGCGGACCGCCGTGGGCACCGTGCCGGGCGCCCTCGCCGCCCAGCGGGTGGGCCCGCCGCTGCCCGGGCAGGGGCGGCGCCTCCCGCCGGCGGGCGGGCGGCCCCGACTCGCCGTGCGGGCCCGGCTGCGCACCGTGGCCCGCGACGGAGATGTGCACCCCCTGGTCGGCGAGCGCCTGGAGCTCCGTCGCCGCCCGTTCGTCGTGCGGCGGCGGCTCGTCGGTCACGAGTCTGGTGATCACGTCCGTCGGGACGGTCTGGAACATGGTGTCGGTGCCGAGCTTGCTGTGGTCCGCGAGGACCACGACCTCGGCCGCCGCCTGCACCAGGGCCCGGTCGACGCTGGCGGAGAGCATGTTGGAGGTGGACAGGCCGCGTTCGGCGGTCAGACCGCTCCCGGAGAGGAACGCCCGGGAGACCCGCAGCCCCTGGAGGGACTGCTCGGCGCCGCTGCCGACCAGCGCGTAGTTGGAGCCGCGCAGGGTGCCACCGGTCATCACGACCTCGACCCGGTTGGCGTGGGCGAGCGCCTGGGCGACGAGCAGGGAGTTGGTCACCACGGTGAGCCCCGGCACCCGCGCGAGCCGGCGGGCCAGCTCCTGCGTGGTGGTACCGGCGCCGACGACGACGGCCTCGCCCTCCTCGACGAAGCTCGCCGCGAGGTCGGCGATGGCCGTCTTCTCCGCGGTCGCTAGATGGGATTTCTGCGGGAAGCCGGACTCCCTGGTGAAACCTCCGGGCAGCACCGCACCGCCGTGCCGGCGGTCGAGCAGCCCTTCCGCTTCGAGCGCCCGTACGTCACGCCGTACGGTCACTTCGGAGGTCTGGACGACGCGGGCGAGCTCACGCAGCGATACCGCTCCGTTGGCGCGCACCATTTCGAGGATCAATTGACGACGTTCTGCAGCGAACACGAAACCGACAGTAACGCCAACGACCATCTGCTTTCAGCAGGTTGCACCAACTAACGGAAGTTGTTCGCCGGGCACCCCAAGAAGTGGTATAGGGAACCGGAAGGAGAGCCACCCCCTCCGGTCCCCCGGAACCCCGGTGGGCCTCAGCCCTCCCGCTGGGCCTTCCGCGTGTGCAGCTGACGCGCCACTTCCGCGACAGACCCGGACAGGGACGGGTACACGGTGAACGCGTTCGCGATCTGTTCCACGGTCAGATTGTTGTCGACCGCGATCGAGATCGGATGAATCAGCTCGCTGGCCCGCGGCGCGACGACCACGCCGCCGACCACGATCCCCGTACCCGGACGGCAGAACAGCTTGACGAATCCGTCCCGGATTCCCTGCATCTTCGCGCGGGGATTGCGCAGCAGCGGCAACTTGACGACACGGGCGTCAATCAGGCCCTTGTCGACGTCCGCCTGCGAATACCCGACCGTCGCAATCTCCGGATCCGTAAATACGTTCGCGGATACAGCCTTGAGATTGAGCGGCGCCACCGCGTCGCCCAGGAAGTGGTACATCGCGATCCGGCCCTGCATGGCGGCGACGGAGGCGAGCGCCAGCACACCGGTGCAGTCGCCGGCCGCGTAGACGCCGGGGGCGCTGGTGCGCGAGACCTTGTCCGTCCGGATGTGGCCCGACTCCGTCAGCCGGACGCCGGATTCCTCCAGGCCCATGTCGGCGGTGTTGGGGATCGAACCGACGGCCATCAGGCAGTGCGTACCGCTGATGACGCGTCCGTCGGCCAGGGTGACCTCCACCCGGTCGCCCACCCGCTTGGCGGCCTGCGCCCGCGAGCGCGCCATGACGTTCATGCCGCGGCGGCGGAAGACGTCCTCCAGCACGGCGGCGGCGTCCGGGTCCTCGCCCGGCAGCACCCGGTCGCGCGAGGAGACCAGGGTGACCTCCGAGCCCAGCGCCTGGTACGCGCCGGCGAACTCGGCGCCGGTGACGCCCGAGCCCACCACGATGAGCTCCTCGGGCAGCTCCTCCAGGTCGTAGACCTGGGTCCAGTTGAGGATCCGCTCGCCGTCCGGCAGCGCGTCCGGGATCTCCCGGGGGTGCGCGCCGGTGGCGATCAGGACGGCGTCCGCGAGCAGCGTCTCCTCGCCGTCGCCCGTCCGCACGATCACCCGGCGGGTGCCGTCGGCCTCCCGCACCGGGTCCAGCCGGCCCCGGCCGCGCAGCACCCGGCCGCCGGCCCGGGTCACGGAGGCGGTGATGTCGTGCGACTGGGCCAGCGCCAGCCGCTTCACCCGGCGGTTGACCTTCCCCAGGTCCACCCCGATGACGGCCCCGTCGTCGACGGTGATGCCCAGCTCCTCGTACGACGAGTCGAAGGAGGTCATCACCTCCGCCGTCGCTATGAGCGTCTTCGAGGGCACGCAGTCGGTCAGCACCGACGCCCCGCCCAGACCGTCGCAGTCGACGACGGTCACCTCCGCACCGAGCTGCGCGGCGACGAGCGCCGCCTCATAGCCGCCGGGTCCGCCACCGATGATCACGATCCGAGTCACGTACTCCATTGTCCCGCACCCATCAAAGCGACTCCTTCCGGGGCCTCCGGTGGTTCCGGCGCCTGTCGGATGCGGCGCCGGAACCGGAAGCGGGCGGTCCCTACGAGACTGCCATCCCAAATGCGGTCCCGCCTCACTCCCGTACCCTCAGAACCATGTCGCTCTACGCCGCGTACGCCGGCAACCTCGACGCGCGGCTGATGACGCGCCGCGCCCCCCACTCGCCGCTGCGCGGCACGGGCTGGCTCGCCGACTGGCGCCTGACCTTCGGCGGGGAGCAGATGGGCTGGGAGGGCGCCTTGGCCACCGTGGTGGAGGAGCCGCGGTCGCAGGTCTTCGTCGCCCTCTACGACATCGCCCCGATGGACGAGGAGTCGATGGACCGCTGGGAGGGCGTCGGCCTCGGCATCTACCGGCGGATGCGGGTCCGGGTGCACACCCTGGACGGCGAGGAGACCGCCTGGATCTACGTCCTCAACGGTTACGAGGGCGGCCTCCCCTCCGCCCGCTACCTGGGCGAGATCGCGGACGCGGCGGAGTCGGCGGGGGCGCCGCACGACTATGTGATGGAGCTGCGGAAGCGGCCGTGCTGAGCCGATCCAGCCCGTCCGGCGTTTGAGGACAGCGCGCGCAGCGCGCTTCGGGGTGCGGGGCGAAGCCCCGCAAGAAACGGTGAGAGGGCGGGTCCGGGGCACCTCCCACAGGCCACCCCAGGCCGCTTCGTGAGAAGCGACAAAGCAACAGTCGCAAGACCGTAACCTGCGACATCTACGCGCGTAGGCGCCGACCGGTTACCCTCGTCCGCGTGAACGCATCAGTTACTCCGGACATCCAGGCCGACCCGTACGCCGCGGCCGACGCCGCCGCCGCCCGACTGCGCGAGCTCACGGGCGCCGAGACCCACGACGTCGCCCTGGTCATGGGCTCCGGCTGGGTTCCCGCGACCGAGGCGCTCGGCGCGCCCGAGACCGAGTTCCCGGTCACCGAGCTCCCCGGCTTCTCCGCCGCCGCCGTCGCCGGCCACGCGGGCACCGTGCGCTCGTACAAGATCAACGACAAGCGCGCGCTGGTCTTCCTCGGCCGCACGCACTACTACGAGGGCCGCGGCGTCGCCGCCGTCGTCCACGGCGTCCGCACGTCCGTCGCCGCCGGCTGCAAGACCGTCGTCCTGACGAACGGCTGCGGCGGTCTCCGCGACGGCATGCGCCCCGGCCAGCCGGTGCTGATCAGCGACCACCTGAACCTCACGGCGACCTCGCCGATCGTCGGCGCCAACTTCGTCGACCTCACGGACCTGTACTCGTCCCGCCTGCGCACCCTGTGCAAGGAGGTCGACGAGACGCTGGAGGAGGGCGTCTACGCCCAGTTCCCCGGCCCGCACTACGAGACGCCGGCCGAGGTCCGCATGGCGCGCCTGCTGGGCGCCGACCTCGTGGGCATGTCCACCACCCTGGAAGCCATCGCGGCGCGCGAGGCGGGCGCCGAGGTGCTCGGCATCTCCCTCGTCACCAACCTGGCCGCGGGCATGACCGGCGAGCCCCTCAACCACGAAGAGGTGCTCCAGGCCGGCCGCGACTCGGCCGCCCGCATGGGCTCGCTGCTGGCCCAGGTGCTGCCCCGCCTGTGACGGGACGCCCGTGACGGTCGTCCGCGGCGGTCGTCGTCGTCCGGAGGCGCGGATCCACCCACGGCGGGCCGCCGTGGGCGGGCCCGCGCCTCCGGCGCGTCGCACCGCCCCGGGCGGCTGTACGGGTCCGGACGCTATCGGCCCGGACGCCACAGGCCCGAGCGGCCGTACGGAAGCGGGCGGTCCGTCCGGACGCGGCCGTACGGCCCCGGGCACACCCGGCGACGGAACGGCGGGAGCGCGCCGGAGGCCGAGGCGGCGAACGGGCCCGTACCGAGGCCCCGAGGCCCCTCCGACGCCTCCCGGCGGCCGGTTCCCACCGGCTCCGGGCGGCCCCGGGCGATCTTCGCGGCGTTTCGGGGAACACCCGTAACAGCCGTGTACCCGCCGCCCCGCGACCGTCCGCCCCACCGCCGGGGCACAGCACCACACAGCACCCCGCACCGCACCGCCCTGAAACAGCACCGCGCAGCGGCCCGCACACGCAACTCAGACAACCCCCGGAGGAACATCGTGGAGCAGGAGCGAGACGACCTCCTCACCCGAGCCCGGACCTGGCTCGCCGAGGACCCCGACCCCGAGACCCGCGCGGAGCTCACCGCGCTCGTCGACGCCGAGAACCTGCCCGAGCTGGCGTCCCGCTTCGCCGGCACCCTCCAGTTCGGCACCGCCGGCCTCCGCGGCGAGCTGGGCGCGGGCCCGATGCGGATGAACCGCGCCGTGGTGATCCGGGCGGCCGCGGGCCTCGCCGCGTACCTCAAGAAGCAGGGCCACGCCAACGGCACCGTCGTCATCGGCTACGACGCCCGCCACAAGAGCGCGGACTTCGCGCGCGACACCGCGGCCGTCATGGTCGGCGCGGGCCTGAAGGCGGCGCTGCTGCCGCGTCCGCTGCCCACCCCGGTCCTGGCCTTCGCCATCCGCCACCTGGGCGCCGTGGCCGGCGTCGAGGTGACCGCGAGCCACAACCCGCCGCGCGACAACGGCTACAAGGTCTACCTGGGCGACGGTTCGCAGATCGTGCCGCCGGCCGACGCGGGCATCGCCGCCGAGATCGCCGCCGTGGCGAGCCTGGACGACGTTCCGCGCCCCGAGTCCGGCTGGGAGACGCTGGACGACGCAGTCGTCGAGGCGTACCTGAAGCGCACCGACGCCGTCCTCACCGAGGGCTCGGCCCGCGACGTGCGCGTGGTCTACACGCCGATGCACGGCGTCGGCCGGACCGTCCTGACCGCCGCCTTCGCCCGCGCCGGCTTCCCGGCGCCGGTCGTCGTCGCCGAGCAGGCCGAGCCGGACCCGGACTTCCCGACGGTCGCGTTCCCCAACCCGGAGGAGCCGGGCGCGATGGACCTGGCGTTCGCCACGGCCCGCGCCGCGGCCGAGCGCGGCGAGGCGCCGGACATCGTCATCGCCAACGACCCGGACGCCGACCGCTGCGCCGTCGCCGTCCCCGACCCGTCCGCCGACGCGGGCTGGCGGATGCTGCGCGGCGACGAGGTGGGCGCGCTGCTCGCCGCGCACCTGGGCCGGAAGGACGCGACCGGCATGTTCGCGACGACGATCGTCTCCTCGTCGTTGCTCTCCCGCATCGCCGCGGCGAGCGAGGGCGTCGACTACACCGAGACCCTCACCGGTTTCAAGTGGCTGGCCCGCGTCGACGGCCTGCGCTACGCCTACGAGGAGGCGCTTGGCTACTGCGTGGACCCGGCGGGCGTCCGGGACAAGGACGGCATCACCGCCGCCCTGCTGGTCGCCGAGCTGGCCGCCGGGCTCAAGGAGCAGGGCCGGTCCCTGACCGACCTCCTCGACGACCTGGCCGTCGAGCACGGCCTGCACGCCACGGACCAGCTGTCGGTCCGCGTCCAGGACCTGTCCCTGATCGCCGCCGCCATGCGCCGTCTGCGTGAGCAGCCGCCGACGGCCCTGGCCGGTCTCGCGGTCGCGTCGGCGGAGGACCTGGCGGAGGGCTCCGAGGCGCTGCCGCCGACCGACGGCCTGCGATACCACCTTTCGGGTGACACCGAGGGCACCGTTTCGGCCGCCCGGGTGATCGTCCGTCCGAGCGGTACGGAGCCCAAGCTCAAGTGCTACCTGGAGGTCGTCGTCCCGGTCGGCTCCGCCGCGGACCTGACGGATGCGCGGCGCCGCGCGGCGGACGTCCTCGCGTCGGTCAAGAAGGACCTGGCGGAGGCGGCGGGCATCTGACGCCGCTGGTCAGCGCCTTGTGAGGCCCCGCTCCCGGGGAGACCGGGGGCGGGGCCTCCGCCGTGGAAATCCGCAGTCGTCCTCCGCCGACCGCCGCTAGAGTGAACGTTCGATTCACGGGGCTCGGGGGTGCCCTGTCAACTATTGGGGGGTAAGTGATGCGGCGTTCCTCGGTGACGCTCGTCGGCTTGATCATGCTCTGCACCGCCTGCGGCGGAGGCGGAAGCGACGGCGGGGAGGGGACCGAGAGCAAGGGGAAACCGGCGGCGAACGCGTCGCCGTCCCGGACCACCCCCGCCCCCACTCCGGCGGACGACGGCGCGACGGTCCGCGCCGCGGCGGCCGCGACGGCGCGTACGACCGCGCGGGTCGACGAGCGGATCCGCGTGGGCGACGGCACCACCACCGCAGACTTCGCCCTGCGCGGCGCCCACGACTTCGCCGCGGGCACGGGCGACTTGAAGGTGCAGCTCCAGAGCGACGGCGGGCGGTCCGTGACGCTCGACGAGGTCTTCACCGGTCGCACGGTGTACTTCCGGATGCCGCAGGAGGCCGACGGCGACTCCGCCTGGCGCTCCGTGCGCAAGGACCGGGCGGAGGCGCACTACCTCTTCCGCGCCCCGATGAACGACCCCGCGCATGTCCTCCGCCAGGTGGCGCTGCTGCCGTCCGCCAGGAAAGTGGGCGAGGAGAAGGTGAACGGCGCGCCCACGACGCACTACCGCGCCGAGCCGGACCTCAAGACGCTCACCCACCGCATGGTCGCGGCACAACGACAGCAACTCGCGTCCCACTGGAAGGACATGCAACGCCTGCTCCCGCCCCGCGCGGACGTCTGGATCGACCGCGACGGCCGCGTCGTCCGCACCCGCTTCGGCATGCCGATGGGCGTCGGCAGCGAGGTCTCGGCCACCCTCACCCTCTCGGACTTCGGCAAGCCGGTGCAGGCCCCCGCCGTCCCTCCGTCGGCGCACACGGTCGCACCGTCGGCGATCGGGGGCCCGCTGACGGGCTGAGCGGTTGGCCGCCGCGAGGGGCGCGCGCCGGCCTGCGCGCCTTGCCGGCTTCCTGCTCGCTTGGCACCGTGGCCGCATGACCGAGGAGACGTACGGCATCGGTGAGGGCCCGGCGACGCGGGTGAGTCTGTCGTTGCCGGAGGGGACGGCGGAGGCGATCCGCGCGCGGGCCGGCAAGGGCGAGTTCTCCGCGTTCATCACGGCAGCGGTCGAGCGTGAGCTGCGCGGCCGGATCCTGGACGAGTACCTGGCCGACTACGAACAGCGCCTGGGCCCGGTTTCGGAAAAGGCGCGGGAGCGGGCCCGACAGGTCTTCGACGAGGTGTTCGCCGAGGAGGAGCGGTGGCCCGCCGCAAGCTGACTCATGAGGGGACCCTGGTCCCGGACAGCGAGGGCCTGTCCAAGCTCCTGGTCACGGCGGCCCGGCGGGGGGCATGGAGGTGGTGATCTGCGCCCGCACCGACAAGGCCCGGCTGCGCTGGCTGCTGTCCGGCCTACGGGTGGTCGCCGTGGGCGACGAGGAGGCGAAGGCCGCCTCGTCGCTGCTGATGTCCGCCGGTCTGCACGGCCACAAGTACGCCATCGACGCGGCCGTGGCCGAGACGGCCCTCCGGCAGCGGCGACCGGTCGTGATGCTGACCTCGGACGTCGACGACATGACCAAGCTGTGCGGAGACCGGATCCGGCTCGTCGCGGTGTGAACCGGTCGGTTGCCGCGCCGATGAGTACGAGGTACGGCCTTCGGCCGGTGCCTCACTCGTCAAGGCAGTCGGCGAGCGGCGGCAGGCCCGCCCGAGGCCGCCATGCACACCGCCGCCGCGAAGCTCCCGCTCCCGGCGACACGGTCCGGGTCATCCTGAGCCCGGTGGATCAACGCGGTCCACTGGATCCACGCCACCGTCCCCCGCTCGACCCCCTCCACCCCGTCCGCGCGCTACGGAACGGCGCCCTCGGCCGCGTCCGCGTCGAGCACGGCCTCCACGTCCACACGGACGTCGATCAGGTCGCTGACCACGACGCCGCCCCGGTCGACGGTGTCGTTCCAACTGACGCCGAAGTCCTGCCGGTTGATCCGCGTCCGCCCGGTGAACCCGGCCCGCCGCCGCGGCCCCTGATCCCGGCCGTCCTCCCACCAGGGCGTGTCCCACTGCCCCAGGTACATCACGTCGAGCGACACCGGCCGCGTCACGCCCCGCACGGTGAGATCCCCGTCGAGACCGAACTCCGTCGAGCTCAGCCGCCGCACCCGCGTGCTCGCGAACGTCCAGGTCGGATGGTGCTCAACGTCGAAGAAGTCCGCACTTCGCAGGTGTGCGTCGCGTTGCGGCTGCCCCGTCCAGACCTGCGTGGCGTCGATGGTCGCCTCAACCTGCGCGTGTTCGGGATCCTCGGGATCGCACACGAGCGAACCGTGCACATCCTTGATGTTCCCACGCACATACGTGACCATCATGTGCCGCGCCCGGAACTGGACGCCGGTATGCCCCGGCTCGAAAAACCATCTGCTGACTGTGCCGGCCATGGCAACTCCCCGGACACCGTCGTGCCCTACTGCCAGCGTAGTACGGGACGGGGCAGGGCTGCGCGCCGAGCCGCCGGGCCCTCCGGGTCACGCATCCGGGCTCCACGGCCGGCGCGCACCGGCGCCTCACTCGTCGAGGCAGTCGGCGAGCCGCCGGCACGTCCGCCCGAGGTCGTCCATGTACATCGCCGCCGCGGCGCTGCCGCTCCCGGCGACGCGGTCCAGATCATCCTGAGCTCGGTGGATCAACGCGGTCCACTGGATCCACGCCACCGTCCCCCGCTCGATCCCCTCCACCCGACTCCGCGCCACCCGCAACATCCGCCGCGCATGGCCCCGCAACGCCCCGGTGATCTCCCGCACTTCCGCCGCCCGAGGCGGACGAGCCCGTACCTGAAGGGCGCGGCGGACGGTGGCGCGGACGGAGACGAGGTCGATGGGCTCGATGTCGCCGGTCATCAGCGTCATCACGGGTGGATGTGCGTCGCGGTCATGGCTGCTCGGCTCCTCGGCTGGGGGCATGGTGATCGCCTGCTTCCGTCTGTGGGCGGCGCGCCGTCGGTCCGTGCGCCGTTCATAGTGGCGGCTCGTTCCGTTTTCCCGCGCCGCCGCTTCCTTCGCGGCAAGCCTGCCGTGACGGGCTGTGCGGCCACAGGGACGCAACGTCCCACTTTCCGGCGCTTCACCGCCCCCGCTCGTCCACCCCGAGGAGCGTGGCCGGCCTGCGCAGCCCCGGCGGCCGGGCCGGGCCGGGCCGGACAGCAGGTCGACGACGATGGCGACGGCGAGCGTGTGGTGCCGCATCCAGCCCGGGGCCGTGCGGTGCAGCTTCTCCAGGGCGCGGACCGCTTCGGCCGCGTCGCCGAGGTCCGCGTGGGCGCGGGCCAGATCGAGGAGCAGCCAAGTGCGCCAGGACGGCGGGATGTCGGCGCTCAGCCGCATCCGCCGGGCGAGACGGAGTGCTTCCTGCGGGCGGCCGTGCTGCACCGCGAGGCGCACGCGTTCGATGCGCACGGACGACCGGCTGAACACGCTGACCAGCTTGCCGTTGGGCGCCGGCGGAAGAGCGGCCAGACGGCCAGCCGCCTGCTCGGCAATGCGCATCATCTCGTCGGCCGTGTCGTAGTCGCCGGAGCGGGCGGAGCTGGTGGCGGCGGACATCAGCAGACCGCCCCAGACCCGTACGCCCTCCGTGCCGCGCGCCCGGTCCCGCTCGACGCCGTCGGCGGCGTGCACGGCCAGGCCCAGCGCGTCGTCCAGCCGGTTCTGACGCTGGTAGGCCCAGGCCACGGAGTTGCAGACCATCGCGGGAAGCAGCGGATCCCCCGACGCCTCGGCGGCCGTGACCGCCCGTTCCAGCGCGGACAGCGCGAGGTCCGTCTTGCCGAGACGGATCGACAGATGCCCGCCGAGCTGCAACGCCTTCGCCAGGCCGGCTTGCCCGACGGCGCGTTGGGCGCCGTCGCCCACCGCGGCGGCCAGGCGGTTGTCCGCGATGATCCCCGGCAGCGCCGCCATCAGCGGTTCGAATGCGGCGGCGTGGTACAGCGTCCACGCCTCTTCGAGCGTGGCGCGGAGCAACGGAAACGTAAGGGCCTCCGGCCCGTCCGGCTCGGGCGGCGGCGCGAAGAGAGGAGGCGCGATCGCCCGCCGCAGCGCCACGAGCCGGGGCGGCTCGGCCTGCCCGGTGGAGGGAACCCCCGGCGGGTCCCCCAGCAAGGCGGTGAGCTCCACGCCGAGTCCCCTCGCCAAGGCATGCAGCGTAGGGAGCCGGGCCGAGTGCTTGCGCCGCTGCTCCAGCTTGCGCACGACGTCGACCGACACCCCTGCCCGTCCCGCCAGCCCTTCCTGCGTCAGCCCGGCCGAGCGCCGCAGCTTCCCCAGACGATCACCCAGGTGCTCGTTCGCGACCATGCTCCGACGCTACGCCCTCGCGGAGCACTGTGCTCACGGCATCGCGGCCCTGAACTCGCCGTACCTCACCGCGTAGTGCCATGCCGCGTCACGGATCTGACAGGCGCGCAGCACTTCCGCGGGATCCGTGATCAGCTCCATGCCCACCGTGCGTTCGCCGTCGAAATGGAACCGGGCGAGTGTCCGCGAGTCGAACAGCCAGAAGTCGGAGAGGTTCAGGCCGCGCCGGTCGGCGTCGTCGCGCCACAAGCAGCGGATGTCCTCGCCCGCCGCGACGTTGGTCCGGGCACAGGCCAGGAGGTAACGCTGGTTCACCGTGGGCGGTTTGTCGACCAGACGGACGCGCTCGAAGCGCTTTCCCGATCCGGTCATGCGGCGGACGTTGTCGAACCACGGGTGGTCCACTTCCCCGGCCGTGTCACCGGTGCGGAGGAACTCCGCGTAGGACGGAGTGACCTGATCGGAGACGTAGCCGGCGCGCGTTTCCAGTCGCCAAGCCGTTTGCTCGAAGCCGTCGTTGCTGAACTCACTGATCCGCTGCTGCGGGACGAACTCCGGCACGGTCGCTCACGCCCTCCATGGCTTGGGGTGCGGCTCGCGGACGCCCCGCCGCATCCGGGGAACCAGGACCCGGCGTACCGCCTCCCGGCGCGCCCGGACCCTTGAAGGAAAAGGAAGTTGGGAAAGCCATACCCAACCAAACCCTCCCCGTCACACCATCGGGTGACGCGGTGGATCGTGCGCCGAGCGGCGCGGTACGGTCGCCGCGAACCACCCCACAAACACAGACGGCCCCCGCCGGGACGGGCATCCCGGGCGAGGGCCTGATCAACGAGGAAGCAGTACCTTCCCCATGACTGAGGCGCAGTCTAGCGCGCGGGCGTCCGCGCGCGCCGGGCGTCCGCACGGTGGAGTGACCCACCTGCGGCACCGGCACACGAGTCACTTCACCGTCGTCGGCAACCACCTCCCGCAGCACCGCGAACTGTCGCTGGTCGCGATCGGGATCGGGGTGTACGTGCAGTCGCTCCCCGACGGCGTCCACATCGGCATCAAGGACCTCGCCCGCCGCTTCCGCGAGGGCGAAGTGACCATCGGACGCGGCCTGCGCGAGCTGGAGGCCGCCGGATACCTGGAGCGGCGGCGCGTCCGGACGGAGGGCGGGCAGGTCGTCACCGTCACGCGGTGGAACGAACATCCACGGGCGGCGGCGCCGAAGCCGCTCCCCCTCCGGACCTGCGACGGCTGTGAACGCGCCATCCGCGCCGCCCACCCCGGGGCGCTCTGCCGCGACTGCCGGGAAGAGGCCGTCACCCTCCCGGCGGGGGACCGACCGGATCAGCGCGGTCAGATCACCGCGTAAAGCACCACGCACAACACCAGCCCCACCACCGACGGCACGATCAGCTCGTAGGCCCACCGGACCGACGTTTCCCCCTGCGCGCCCTCCCGCCGCGCGCAGCGCTCGGCGAGTTCACGCAGGTCCTCGATGGCCTGGTCGGAGGGGGAGCGGTCCGGGGTGTCGGACGGGCGGACGGTGACCCGGTCGCTGATGCCCTCCGCCGCGGCGCGCTGCTGGCGGCCGGCGGCGCGCTTGCGCTGGCGGAGGGAGACGGGGATGGCCCAGAGCTGGTACTTCGCGGCCTCGGTCAGCACCTCGCTGGAGTATCCGGCGCGGACGGTGGCGACGCGGGACCACGGGAGGCTGATCGTCCGGAAGGGGTTGCGGACGAGGAGGCGGTCCTCGGAGGCCCAGACCGCGGGGCGCACGGTGAACGCGATGACCAGCGGCACCAGGAACAGCAGCCCCGCCAGGGCCAGCCAGGGCGTCCGGCCGCTGCCCCGCACGATCGCGTCGCCGCCCAGCCAGGCGGCCAGCGCCAGCATCAGGACGCCGCTCGCGATGCCGGCGGCCGAGCGGTAGCGGCGCTCGGCGAACTCCGGCGCTTCTGATGAACTCGTCATGGCCCGATTCTGCCGGACCGCGGGCCTCCCGGACGTTGCAGTACGGCAACGCCGTACCGCTCGTACCAGCGGGAACGCGCATGAACGGGAACGCCGCGTAAAGGGGAAACGACGACACCGGGGCGGGCCGCTGGTGACGACGGCCCGCCCCGGTGCCGGGATGCTGCTGGGGTGATAGAGGGTGAAGCGGGGTGTTACTTGACGTGGTGCACCGCGACGCAGCCCTTGGGCAGCTTCCGGAACAGGACCGTCTCCGGGTGGCTGCCGGGACCACCCTGGGTCTGGAACACGAACTTCGGCTGCGCACTGCCCGCATTGACGATCTTGGCGATGATGCCCGCGTCCTTGGGCAGCGACGGGTGCTTGCGGTCCAGGTGCCCGAAGACCTCGGGACGGCCGCGCTCGTCGGTGGTCATGAGGAAGACCTGGGGGCCGCCGGTGGTGTTGTACAGGTCGGCGGACGCGCCCGCGCCGATGCTCAGGGACTTCTTGTACACGCACTTGCCCGCCGGAACGGGCGGAAAGTCCTTGTGCGCCTTGGCGGCCCGGGACGCCGAGGGCTTCGCCGACGCGGCGGCAGGGGTGTGGGACGACGCGAAGGCGGACGAGACCGGGGCGAGCACGACCCCCGCGACGGCGGCGGAGGCGAGGGTGATGCGCAGGGTGTTACGGCGTCGGGACATGCGTGGCTCCTGATGACGAGCGCTGGACGGGGTAGGCGATCCGCATGCCGCTTTCCTCAAGGTGTGGGGCCGGTGAGTCGGGCGGTCGTGCTGGGAAAAATCTATGGATCGCGTGTCATCGCACGGTCTTTCGTATGTCACGGACGCTCGACAGTAAACGGAAGAAGTGCCTCCAAGGGGGTTCTTCCCGCCTCGGCACCGCTTCCGGACCACGTCCGGACCGCTGACGGACCGCTGACGGACCGCTGACGGACCGCTTCGACACCCCGCAGGGGGTGACACGCGCTACGCGCGTAGATATGCTCATCGGGTGACCATGCCCACTGTTCCTTCCCACGGCAAAGAAGCCGCGGAGCGACTGGCCTCGCTGGCGGATGTCACCGCCTCCGACGGTGCGCTGCGCCGCTTCCTGCACGGCCTCCCGGGCGTCGACCCGGTCGGGCTGGAGGGCCGCGCCGCCGCGCTCGGCACCCGCTCGATCAAGACGACGGCGAAGGCGTACGCCATCGACCTGGCGATCTCGATGATCGACCTGACGACCCTCGAGGGCGCGGACACCCCGGGCAAGGTCCGGGCGCTGTGCGCCAAGGCCCTCAACCCGGACCCGACGGACCGCGATACCCCCCGCACCGCCGCGATCTGCGTCTACCCCGACATGGTGGCCACCGCGGCCGAGGCCGTGCGCGGCTCGGACGTGAAGGTCGCGTCCGTCGCCACCGCCTTCCCCGCGGGCCGGGCGGCCCTGCCGGTGAAGCTGGCGGACACCAAGGACGCCGTCGCCGCCGGAGCGCACGAGATCGACATGGTGATCGACCGCGGCGCGTTCCTGGCCGGGGGCTACCTGAAGGTCTTCGAGGAGATCAAGGCCGTCAAGGAGGCGTGCCGCCGTCCGGACGGCACCGCCGCCCGGCTGAAGGTGATCTTCGAGACCGGCGAGCTGTCGACGTACGACAACATCCGCCGCGCCTCCTGGCTCGGCATGCTGGCCGGCGCCGACTTCATCAAGACCTCGACCGGCAAGGTCGCCGTCAACGCCACCCCCGCCAACACGCTGCTGATGCTGGAGGCCGTCCGCGACTTCCGCGCGCTGACCGGCGTCCAGGTCGGCGTCAAGCCGGCGGGCGGCATCCGCACCACCAAGGACGCGCTCAAGTTCCTGGTGCTGGTGAACGAGACCGTCGGTGAGGAGTGGCTGACGAACGAGTGGTTCCGTTTCGGTGCCTCCAGCCTGCTCAACGACCTGCTGATGCAGCGGCAGAAGCTCAGCACCGGCCGCTACTCCGGTCCCGACTACGTGACGGTGGACTGACCATGGCTTTCGATTACGCACCGGCGCCTGAGTCCCGCGCCGTCGTCGACATCGCCCCCTCCTACGGGCTGTTCATCGACGGCGAGTTCCGCGAGGCGTCCGACGGCAAGGTCTTCAAGACCGTCTCGCCGTCGACCGAGGAGGTCCTCTCCGAGGTCGCGCAGGCCACCGAGGCCGACGTCGACGCGGCCGTCACGGCGGCCAGGAAGGCGTTCGAGAAGTGGTCGGCGCTGCCCGGCTCCGAGCGCGCCAAGTACCTCTTCCGCATCGCCCGCATCATCCAGGAGCGCTCCCGCGAGCTCGCCGTCCTGGAGACGCTGGACAACGGCAAGCCGATCAAGGAGACCCGCGACGCGGACCTCCCGCTGGTCGCCGCGCACTTCTTCTACTACGCGGGCTGGGCCGACAAGCTGGAGCACGCCGGCTTCGGCCCGGACCCGAGGCCGCTGGGCGTCGCGGGCCAGGTCATCCCGTGGAACTTCCCGCTGCTGATGCTGGCCTGGAAGATCGCCCCGGCGCTCGCCGCGGGCAACACGGTCGTCCTCAAGCCGGCCGAGACCACGCCCCTGTCCGCCCTGTTCTTCGCGGACATCTGCCGCCAGGCCGGGCTGCCCAAGGGCGTCGTCAACATCCTGACCGGTGACGGCACCACGGGTGCCGCGCTGGTGGGCCACGACGGCATCGACAAGGTCGCCTTCACCGGCTCGACCGCCGTCGGCAAGGCCATCGCCCGGACCGTCGCCGGCACGGGCAAGAAGCTCACCCTCGAACTGGGCGGCAAGGGCGCCAACATCGTCTTCGACGACGCCCCGGTCGACCAGGCCGTCGAGGGCATCGTCAACGGCATCTTCTTCAACCAGGGGCAGGTCTGCTGCGCCGGTTCGCGCCTGCTGGTGCAGGAGTCGATCCAGGACGAGCTGATGGACGCCCTGAAGCGCCGGATGGCGACGCTGCGCGTCGGCGACCCGCTGGACAAGAACACGGACGTCGGCGCGATCAACTCCGCCGAGCAGCTCGCCCGGATCACCGAGCTCGCCGACAGCGGTGTCGCGGAAGGCGCCGAGCGCTGGGCCCCGTCCTGCGAACTGCCCTCGTCCGGCTACTGGTTCGCGCCGACGGTGTTCACCAACGTCACCCAGGCCCACCGGATCGCCCGCGAGGAGATCTTCGGCCCGGTGCTGTCGGTGCTGACGTTCCGCACCCCGGCGGAGGCCGTCGCCAAGGCCAACAACTCGCAGTACGGGCTGTCGGCCGGCATCTGGACGGAGAAGGGGTCGCGCATGCTCGCCGTCGCGAGCAAGCTGCGGGCCGGCGTCGTCTGGGCCAACACGTTCAACAAGTTCGATCCGACTTCGCCCTTCGGCGGGTACAAGGAGTCGGGCTTCGGTCGCGAGGGTGGCCGTCACGGTCTGGAGGCTTACCTCGATGTCTGAGCGACTCAGTGTCTTCAAGACCTACAAGCTGTTCGTCGGGGGCAAGTTCCCCCGGTCCGAGAGCGGGCGGGTGTACGAGGTGACCGACTCGAAGGGCAACTGGCTCGCCAACGCGCCCCTGTCGTCCCGCAAGGACGGCCGTGACGCCGTCGTGGCCGCGCGCAAGGCGTTCTCCGCCTGGTCCGGCGCGACCGCGTACAACCGCGGCCAGATCCTCTATCGCGTCGCCGAGATGCTGGAGGGCCGCCGGGACCAGTTCGTCGCCGAGGTCGCCGACGCGGAGGGCCTGTCCAAGGCCAAGGCCGCCGCGCAGGTGGACGCCGCGATCGACCGCTGGGTCTGGTACGCCGGCTGGACGGACAAGATCGCCCAGATCGCGGGCGGCACCAACCCGGTGGCCGGGCCGTTCTTCAACGTCTCGTCCCCCGAGCCGACGGGCGTCGTGGCCGTGGTCGCGCCGCAGGACTCGTCGTTCCTGGGCCTGGTCTCGGTGATCGCCCCGGCGATCGCGGCCGGCAACACGGTCGTCGTGGTCGCGTCCGAGAGGGCGCCGCTGCCGGCGCTCTCCCTCGGCGAGGTGCTGGCCACCTCCGACGTGCCGGGCGGCGTCGTCAACATCCTGTCCGGCCGGGCGGCGGAGATCATGCCGTCGCTGGCCGCGCACCAGGACGTCAACGCGATCGACCTGGCCGGGGCGGGCGCGGAGCTGGCGACCGAGCTGGAGGCGGCCGCGGCGGACAACCTGAAGCGCGTTCTCCGTCCACAGGCTGTGGACTGGGCGGCGGCGCCGGGCACCAAGCGGCTGATGGCGTTCCTGGAGACCAAGACCGTCTGGCACCCGACGGGGTCGCTGGGCGCGGGCGGCTCCTCGTACTGAGACACCGAGAGGGCGGGACCGTCACGGTCCCGCCCTCTCCCCGTCCACGGACCGCCTCAGCGCGGCAGCATGTTCAGCCCCGGAAGGTCCTGCACCTTCCCGCCGTCCGACAGGGAGCCCGTCAACGCCCGCGTGCTGACCGGCTTGAAGTCCCCCACCTGCGTGCCGACCGCGTTGTTCAGCGGGTCCGAGCCCGTCCGCGCGAGCGGGTTGACGGGCAGCATCCGCAGCACCGGGATGAGCGGCTCCACCGACTTCTGGAGGCCGATCCGCGCCCCCTCCGCCGCGGCGGCCAGATCGATCGGCCCCAGCTGGGCCTGCGCCGTACTACCGGGACGGGCGGACGGGTGGCCGGACGGGTGAGCGGCCGGACGGGCGCTCGCCTCGGTCGCCCCGGTGACGGCGATGGCGGCCCCCGCGGTGAGCGTCAGCCCCGTCCGGACCAGGGGGCGCGCGAGACGTGAGGACGGACGGAACGCGTGACGTGCGTGCGAGGCCATGACCACCTGCCGAGCCGGGAACCCGAACCATTCAGCCACGCAGCGTAGTTGAGCGATCACTCCCGGCGCATCCGGCGACCCAGGGGGGTCCCCCTTCCGGCTCAATGCGTCACACTGGTGTTCCGTGACTGCCCTCCCGCCCCAGGCGCCGTGCGCCCGTGTGATCCTGCTGACCGGCCCCTCCGGCTCCGGCAAGTCGTCCCTCGCCGCCCGCACCGGGCTGCCCGTGCTCAACCTCGACGACTTCTACAAGGAGGGCACGGACCCCACGCTCCCCCAGCTCCCGGACGGCGGGGGCCCGGACTGGGACTCGCCGCTGTCCTGGGACGCGGACGCGGCGGTCGCCGCGATCGACGCGCTCTGCCGGACGCGGCGCACCGGCGTGCCGCTGTACGACATCTCCACCAGCGCGCGGACCGGCGAGAGCACGCTGGACATCGGCCGTACCCCGCTGTTCGTGGCGGAGGGGATCTTCGCCGCCGACATCATCGACCGCTGCCGCGACCTGGGCGTGCTGGCCGACGCGCTGTGCCTGCGCGGCCGCCCCTCGACGACGTTCCGCCGGCGGCTGCTGCGCGACCTGCGCGAGGCCCGCAAGCCGGTCCTCTACCTGGTCCGCCGGGGGCTGCGGCTGATGCGCGACGAGCGGGGGATCGTGGCCCGGCACACCGCGCTCGGCGCGTTCGCCTGCGGCCGGGACACGGCGATGGGCCGGATCGCGGCCGCGGCGGCCGGGCACTGCGAGAAGGTGGGCGCTCCGGAACGGGCCGAGCGGCCGGGCGCGACGGTCTGACCCCGCCCGGAGGACGAGGCGGCCGGGCGCGACGGTCCGAGGCGGAGGCCGCCCGCCCCGGGGAACGCGGAAGCGGGCGGACAGACCCCCCGGCCGTCCGCCCGCTCCCTTTCCCCGTGGTTCCCCCGTTCCCCCCTCTATCCCCCCTTTTTCTCCCCCCTCGATTCCCCCGTGGCTTCCCCCGTTCCCCCCGAGTCGTCCTAGGCCACGAGCTCGCCGAACGACTCCTCGACGCCACGGCCGGAGCCGATGGCCTCGTCCTCGCGCAGCCGGCGCAGCGAGCGCCAGATGCTGCTCTTGACCGTGCCGACGCTGATGTCCAGGATCTCCGCGATCTCCGGGTCCGTACGGCCCTCGTAGTAGCGCAGGACCAGCATCGTCCGCTGGAGCTCGGGCAGCCGGGCGAGCGCCTGCCAGAGGACCGCGCGCAGTTCGGTGCCGCGCATCGCGTCCTGGTCGCCCGCCGTCTCCGGCAGCTCCTCGGTCGGGTACTCGTTGAGCTTGCGCCGGCGCCAGGCGCTGATGTGCAGGTTGGTCATGGTGCGGCGCAGGTAGCCGCCGACCGCCGCCTTGTCCGTGATCCGGTCCCAGGCGCGGTAGGTGGAGAACAGCGCGCTCTGCAGCAGGTCCTCGGCCTCGTAGCGGTCGCCGGTGAGGTGGTAGGCGGTCGCGTAGAGGGAGGCCCGGCGCTCCTGGACGTAGGCGGTGAACTCCGCCTCCGCCCGGGACGCCTTGGTGCCGGCGGTCTCCGCGGCGCCTTCGCCATCCCGCGGCGCGGCCGGCTCGCCGTACACGGCGGCGTCGATGGCCGTCAGGTACATCCCCGGCGTCCGGCGTCCGGTGCCGCGGGCACACCCCCGTACGCCCGCGGCACCGGACTTCTCGGAGCTCCGCCCGGCGTCGTGAAGGCGCGTGCGAACTGCGCTGGTGGTGGTGCTGTGCAGTGTGTTCATGTCGCGCCCCCCGTCGGTGGAGCCAGCTGGGTCCGGTGTGGTTCCGGACTGCTTCTCGCCCGGTGACCACCAGCTTGGTGGGCCAGTTTCATGGCGTTGTCCGCCGACTGTCACAGCCGTGCAACAGCGGGCGGGGCCTTCATGACGAGCCGTGCCGGGCCGCGGACCGGAGGGCGGCGGCGGGCCGCGGGAGCGGAAGTCGAACTACCGCCCTGCGGTAGGCCAGAATGACCACTGTGCCTTTCCTGTTGCTGATCGAGGACGACGACGCCATCCGTACGGCCCTTGAGTTCTCCCTGTCCCGCCAGGGTCACCGCGTGGTGACGGCGGCGTCCGGCGAGGACGGCCTGAAGCTGCTCCGCGAGCAGCGGCCGGACCTGATCGTGCTGGATGTGATGCTGCCGGGGATCGACGGTTTCGAGGTCTGCCGCCGTATCCGCCGCACCGATCAGCTGCCGATCATCCTGCTCACGGCCCGGAACGACGACATCGACGTGGTGGTCGGCCTGGAGTCGGGCGCGGACGACTACGTGGTCAAGCCGGTGCAGGGCCGGGTGCTGGACGCCCGGATCCGCGCGGTGCTGCGCCGGGGCGAGCGGGAGTCGAACGACTCGGCCACGTTCGGCTCGCTGGTGATCGACCGCTCGGCGATGACGGTCACCAAGAACGGCGAGGACCTCCAGCTCACCCCGACCGAGCTGCGGCTGCTGCTGGAGCTCAGCCGCCGCCCGGGCCAGGCCCTCTCCCGCCAGCAGCTGCTGCGGCTGGTCTGGGAGCACGACTACCTCGGCGACTCGCGGCTGGTGGACGCCTGCGTGCAGCGGCTGCGCGCCAAGGTCGAGGACGTGCCGTCCTCCCCCACCCTCATCCGTACGGTCCGCGGGGTCGGCTACCGGCTCGACTCGCCGCAGTGATCCGGTAGGCCCCGGCGCCTCCTGGGCCGGGAGTTCCCCAGGCCGTGACGCCGGAAGTTCCCCAGACCGTGACAACGCACGGGCAGAGTTCGACACATACGGACAGAGAGAGTGCAGTGACGGAAGAGACCGGCCGGGGCCGGGCCGCCGGGAGTCTGATGAGGATCAGCATGCGGTGGATCAGCCTGCGGCTGCGGCTGATGCTGGTCTTCGCCCTGGTGGCGCTGGCGGCGGCGGTGTCCGCGTCGGCGATCGCCTACTGGCTGAACCGCGACGCGGTCCTCACCCGGACCCAGAACGCGGCGCTGGACGACTTCCGCAAGTCGCTCCAGGACAACACCGGCGCGCTGCCGTTGTCGCCGACCTGCCCCGAACTCCAGGACGCCGCCGACCGGATGGCCGGGACCTCGCAGAAGTACGCGGTCCTGCTGATCGGGAAGGTCAAGGGCGGCGGCAGCTGCGCGGCGCCCTCCGACCGCGACCTGTTCACCCTGGAGACGGTGCCGAAGACGCTGGTCACCGCGGTCAACCGGGAACGCAAGGTCGACGACTCGAACCCGTACCCGTACCACCTCTACTGGCAGCGGATCACGCTCGACGGCAAGCCCTACCTGGTGGGCGGCGCCAAGGTGATCGGCGGCGGCCCCACCGGCTACCTGCTGAAGTCGCTGGAGAACGAGCGCGCGGACCTCAACTCGCTCGCCTGGTCGCTGGGGATCGCCACCGGCCTGGCCCTGATCGGCTCGGCCCTGCTCGCGCAGGCGGCGGCCTCGACGGTGCTGCGGCCGGTGCAGCGGCTCGGCGAGGCGGCGAGCCGGCTGGGCGAGGGCAAGCTGGACACCCGGCTCCAGGTCTCGGGCACGGACGAACTGGCGGAGCTGTCGCGGACCTTCAACCGGGCCGCCGCGTCGCTGGAGCAGCGGGTCGAGGAGCTCAGCGCCCGCGAGGCGGCGAGCCGGCGGTTCGTCGCCGACATGTCCCACGAACTGCGCACCCCGCTGACCGCCATCACGGCGGTGACGGAGGTGCTGGAGGACGAGGCGGACTCCCTCGACCCGATGATCGCGCCCGCGGTACAGCTCGTGGTGAGCGAGACCCGGCGGCTGAACGACCTGGTGGAGAATCTGATGGAGGTCACCCGCTTCGACGCGGGCACGGCCCGGCTCGTCCTGGACGACGTGGACGTCGCCGATCAGGTGACCGCCTGCATCGACGCCCGCGCCTGGCTGGACGCCGTCGAACTGGACGCCGAGCGCGGCATCATGGCGCGCCTCGACCCGCGCCGCCTGGACGTCATCCTGGCGAACCTGATCGGCAACGCGCTCAAGCACGGCGGCTCGCCGGTGCGGGTGCGGGTGCGCCCGGTGGACGACGAGCTGATCATCGAGGTCCGCGACCACGGCCCCGGCATCCCCGAGGACGTGCTGCCGCACGTCTTCGACCGCTTCTACAAGGCCAGCGCCTCGCGCCCGCGCTCCGAGGGCAGCGGCCTCGGCCTGTCCATCGCACTGGAGAACGCCCACATCCACGGCGGCGAGATCACGGCCGCCAACTCGCCCGAGGGCGGCGCGGTCTTCACTCTGACGCTGCCGCGGGACGTGTCCGCGACCGGAGACGGGGACGAGGACGGGGACGCCGAGGACGCGAAGGGCACGGACGCGCAGGGCACCAAGGACGCGAAGGGTACGAAGGGCGCGAAGGCCCCGAAGAAGACCAAGGACACCAAGGACACCGGGAACGGCGGCAAGGACGGCCGCGGTCCGGCGCAAGGGGGCACGAAGTGAGGCGCACAGCGCGGACGGCCGCGCTCACCGCCGCCCTGTGCGCCCTCGCCGCCGGCTGCGGGATCCGCGGCACCGCCGTCCCCGTCGACGCGGGTAGCGCGCCCTCTCGGGCGTCCTGCCTGACCCGGCCGGCGCCGGTCCCGGCCACGCCCCAGCCCAAGGGCCAGACGCTCACCGTGCAACTGGTGTGCGCCTCCCAGCTGACGCCGGTGGTCCGGCAGCGCACCGGCCCCGGACCGGAGCGCACCGTCGACATGGCGCGGGCGCTCCTGGAGGAGCTGCGCCGCCAGCCCTCGTCCGCCGAGGAGGCGACCGGGCTGTCCACCGACGTGCCGCAGCGGCTCACCGTCGCCGGCCCGCGCCGGGACGACCCGGCCGGCACGCTCCGGCTGAGCACCCCGCCGGACGAGCTCCCGCAGCTCGGCCTGGCGCAGATCGTCTGTACGTTCGCGGGTACCGCGGCGGCCGAGGGGCGGCGCTCGGTGCTGCTCGGCGGGCCCGGCGGGGAGGCGCCCCGGAGCTACGTGTGCACGGACGACACCCGGGCCCACCCGGAGAACCTCCAGGGCGACTGAGCGCTCCGGCGCGGCGCCGGCGCCGGAACCGCGCCGGTACCGCGCGTCCGCGGCCGGAACCGCGCGCCCCGCGCCCCGCGTCCTGTGGTGCGTGCAGCGTCATGGTTACGGCGGTACGGCCGCCCTCCGACACCGCTACCGCGTCGCGGGCTGCGTCCTCCTCGCCGCCCACCTGGTCGTGGTGGGCTGGCTGGCCATGCGGCCGCTGACCGCTCCCTGGGTCTCCGCCGCGCATCTGGAGCCGTTCGCCACGCTCCGCGCCGACCTGGCGCTCGGGCCCTGGGACGCGACGCGGGCGATCTTCGGGGGGCTGCTCCCGTTCGCGCCGCTGGGGGTGCTGCTGCCCTGGGCGGGCGGCCGGCTCGACGCGTCGCCGCTCGGCTCGCTGGCCCGTACGGTCTTCACCTCCGCCATGCTCTCCCTGGTCCTCCAGGTGGTCCGGGGCGGCGTGGTGGGGCAGGTGCTGGATCTGGACGCGCTGCTGCTCAACGTCACCGGGGTCGCGGTCGCCCACCTCGCGGTGGTGCCCGCGGCCCGGGCCCGGCTCCGCCGGCGGGGCCGGGGTGCCCCGGCCCGCCCTCCCCGTCCCCTCCTCCGGGAGGAGGGGACGTCTCAGGGTCCGACCCCGACGATCCCCAGGGTCGGAGTCGCCCCGTGGAGTGACGCCCTGCCGGGCGCCCGGTCCTAGCGTGGAGTCATCGGGAGGACATCCCTCCCGGTCCCGGGCCGCCGCCCGGGTCGTCCGCTCGTTCGCGAGGAGATCCCGCCATGTCCGCCGCCCTGGTCCGCCCGCGTGACCACCGGATGATCGCCGGTGTCTGCGCGGGACTCGCCCGCCGCTTCGGCACCACGCCCACCACGATGCGTCTGATCTTCCTGGTGTCCTGTCTGCTGCCGGGCCCGCAGTTCCTGGTCTATCTGGCGCTGTGGGTGATGCTGCCCGACGAGGGCCACCGCTCGTCCGAATCCTGGTGACGGCCGGCCGCCGCCGGGACGGCCCGTCGGCGCCACGTCCGCACACCGGCCGCGCCCCCGAGCGGGGTGCGCGGCCGGTGTGCGGACGTGGTGCCGGGTCTGGACGCGGTCTCAGTGGTGCCCGGTGGTCAGGTTGCCGGTCGAGAGGCCCTTGGGCAGGGCGCCCTCCGGGACGAGGCCCAGGAGACCGGCGTTGCCCTTGTTGTCACCCGGACCCTCCTGCGCCACCGGGCCCTTCTGGGGGAACACCGCGCGGTCCACGGCCCCGGCCGTGGTCTGCAGCGCGGAGGAGCCCAGCGCGCGGTTGGTGGCGCTGATCACCGGTCCGCCGGGGAGCACCGGGGCCAGGTCCTCGATGGGCAGCTGCTTGCTGGTGCGGGCGGCCAGGTTGGTCGCCCTCTCCAGCGGGCCCGTGGGAGCCGCGGCCGACGCGGTGCCCGCCGCGGTGACGGCGATGGCAGCGCCGAGGGCGGCGGCACCGATGGTCTTGATGGTTCCCTGCTTCATGTGAAATCTGTCCTCGTGACGGGGGAGGGTAATTTCCCGGAGGCTTTGCAACCTGTCACGAGAACGACCGGCCCGTACCGAATGACACGGCCGGGACGTTTGAATTCCCGGCCGTATCAGTCGTATTCAGGGACGATTGACCGCCAGTCGTATTGCCTGCGAATGCGAGGACCCGGCGGTTTCCGTCGCTCCTAGCGGAACAGCCACTCCGACTTGAGCTCGGCGTATCCGGGCTTGATCACGTCGTTGATCATGGCCAGCCGCTCGTCGAAGGGAATGAAGGCGGACTTCATCGCATTGACGGTGAACCACTGCATGTCGTCGAGCGTGTAGCCGAACGCCTTGACCAGGTGCTCGAATTCGCGGCTCATGCTGGTTCCGCTCATCAGACGATTGTCGGTGTTCACCGTCGCCCGGAAATGCAGCTTGCGGAGGAGGCCGATCGGGTGCTCCTCGTACGAGGTGGCCGCCGCCGTCTGGAGGTTGGAGGTCGGGCACATCTCCAGGGGGATGCGCTTGTCCCGGACGTAGGAGGCGAGGCGGCCGAGCTTGACCGTGCCGTCCTCGGCGATCTCGATGTCGTCGATGATCCGCACACCGTGGCCGAGCCGGTCGGCGCCGCACCACTGCAGGGCCTGCCAGATGGAGGGGAGGCCGAACGCCTCGCCGGCGTGGATGGTGAAGTGGTTGTTCTCGCGCTTGAGGTACTCGAACGCGTCGAGGTGGCGGGTGGGAGGGAAGCCGGCCTCGGCGCCCGCGATGTCGAAGCCGACGACGCCGGAGTCGCGGTAGCGGTTGGCGAGTTCGGCGATCTCCAGGGCGCGGGCGGCGTGCCGCATCGCGGTCAGCAGGGCGCCGACGCGGATGCGGTGGCCCGCCTCCTTCGCCCGCCGCTCGCCCTCGCGGAAGCCCTCGTTGACGGCCTCGACGACCTCTTCGAGGGTGAGTCCGGCCTCCAGGTGCTGCTCGGGGGCGTAGCGGATCTCGGCGTAGACGACGCCGTCGGCGGCGAGGTCCTCGGCGCACTCGGCGGCCACCCGGACCAGGGCCTCGCGGGTCTGCATGACGGCGCAGGTGTGGGCGAAGGTCTCCAGGTAGCGCTCCAGCGACCCGGAGTCGGCGGCCTCGCGGAACCAGACGCCCAGCTTCTCGGGGTCGGTCTCGGGGAGGCGGTCGTACCCGGTCTCCCGGGCCAGGTCGACGACCGTGGCGGGGCGCAGGCCGCCGTCCAGGTGGTCGTGGAGGAGCACCTTGGGGGCGCGCCGGATCTGTTCGGGGGTCGGGAGTGCGGTGGTGTCGCTCGTCATTTCGGCACTCTAGCCCCTACGCGCGTAGATGCACCCGAACGATACGGAACGGTGACCCGTCGGCGGGGTGGACACCGCGTCTCGTTCTGCCATCGTTGTCTGCCATGGTTCAGCAAGCGCTGCCGCAACCGGATCCGCTGGGGCCGGAAGGGTCGTCTCAGGGATCAGAGGAACCAGAGGGATCAGAGGGACCACATGGTCCCGTGGGGCCGTTGGGGCGCAAACCCGGCCCACAGCGCCGGAAGGCCGTCGAGCCCGCGCTGAGCAGGCCGTTCGGGGCGGGCCGGGCCGGGGAGGCCGTCACCGGGGTGGCACTGCTGCTGCCGGGCGGCCCGGCCGTGGGGCGGCGGCGGCCGCCGTCCCGGATCCCGGCCGCCCAGGGCCGGCTGGCCCGCCGGCTCACCCGCGCGGGCGCCGGCGAGGGCCTGGCCACCCACGTCGTCCGCTACCGCCACCGGGGCTGGAACGGCGTGGCGGCGCATCCGGTGGAGGACGCGCTGTGGGCGGCGGACGAGGTCGTGCGGCGGTACGGCGACGTACCGGTCTGCCTGGTCGGTACGGACCTGGGCGGGCGGGCGGCGCTGCGGGCGGCCGGCCATCCGGCGGTGACCTGCGCGGTGGCGATCGCCCTCTGGCTGCCCGACCCGGAGGCCGTCCTCGACCCCGATCCGGTGCGGCAGCTGGCCGGACGCCGGGTGCTGCTGGTGCACGGGACCAATGACGAGCGCACCGACCCGGACCTCTCCTACCGGTTCGCCGAACGGGCCAAGAAGATCAACCGGGAGGTGTGCCGGTTCGAAGTCCATTCGGACGGGCACGGGTTGCGGCAGCACCGCGCCGAAGTGCTGGCTCTCACCGCCGACTTCGTCCGGGGCACCCTCTTCGGCCATCCGTGCGCCCGGCCGTTGGCGGACGCCCTGGCCGCGCCGCCCCCGCTGGGCCTGCGGATGCCGCTGGCCTGCGGGTTCGGGGAGACGCTCGGCCACTGACGGTCAGCGGTGCAGCAGCAACTGCCCCCGGCGCGAGAGCAGGAAGCGCTTGAAGGCGGCCACGGGCGGGGTGTCGGGGTGGCCGTCCAGCCACGCCACCCCGATCTCGCGGACCGCGCGCGGCGCGGTGACGGTCAGCTCCACGACGCCGGGGCGCGGCACGGCGGGCGGCGGGAGCAGGGCGACGCCGAGCCCGGCGGCGACCAGGCCGCGCAGGGTCTCGGGGTCCTCGCCCTCGAAGGCGATCTTCGGGGTGAATCCGGCCTCGGCGCAGAGGGCGTCGGTGATGCGGCGGAGTCCGTAGCCCGGTTCGAGGGTGACGAACAGCTCGGCGGACGCCTCCGCGAGGCGGATCCGCTTCCGGACGGCCAGCGGGTGGTCGTCGGGGACGACGAGCCGCAGCTTCTGCTCGTCGAGGCGGCGGGCGACGAGGTCCGGCGCGTCCGGGACCGGCGAGGTGAGGCAGAGGTCGAGGTCGCCGTCGCGGAGCCGCTCGATCATCGCCTCGCCGTAGTTCTGGACGAGTTGGAAGCGGACGCGGGGATGGTCGGCGCGGAAGGCGCGGATGAGCTCGGGTACGGTCTCGGAGCCCATCGTGTGCAGGAAGCCGAACGCGATCTTGCCGGCCGCGGGGTCGGCGTCCGCCCGGACGGACTCGGCGGCGCGGTCCACCTCGCCGAGCGCCCGCTCGACCGTGGCGAGGAAGGTCCGGCCGGCGGCGGTGAGCGAGACGGTACGGCCGTGGCGGGCGAACAGGGCGACGCCCAGGTCGTGTTCGAGCCGGGCCATGGAGCGGCTGAGCGTCGACTGCGGCATCTCCAGCTGCTGGGCGGCGCGGGTGACGTGCTCGTGCCGGGCCACGGCGACGAACTGGGCGAGCCGCGGAGTGAGCGTCACCGCCCAGGAGTCCGCCTCGACATCCGCGCTCGGCGCGGGGCCCCCGGCCGCCGCCGGGGTGACGGGTGTCAAGGACGCGCCAGTAACAGGGATGTCTTTTCTGTTGCCGCCCGGTGACAGACGCCGCTCTGACCTGCGTTCATGCTTCACAGGATGGATTATGGCCATTCTGTGCATTGGACGCATCAGATGCAGCCTGCATACGGTTTCGACATGCCTCCTGCCGATACCGGGGCATCCGTCGTCATAGCACGCTCGGATGCCTTTCCCTCGCCGTCCCCTTCCCCCGCCCAGGACTCCCGGACCGCGCCCGGCGACCCCGGCTACCGCCGGATGAGCTTCGCCCTCTTCGCGGCGGGCGTCGCCACCTTCGCGCTCCTCTACTCCACCCAGGCCCTGCTCCCCGCGATCTCCGACGGCCTCGGGGTGACCGCTGACCAGGCCAGTTGGACGGTCTCCGGCGCGACGGCCGGTCTGGCCCTCGCCGTCGTCCCGCTCAGCGCCCTCTCGGAGCGGTTCGGCCGGCGGGCCATGATGACGGCCGCCCTGTGCGTCGCGGCGCTGCTGGGGCTGCTGGTGCCGTTCGCACCGGACCTCGGCTGGCTGACCGGGCTGCGCGTGGCGCAGGGCGCGGCGCTGGCGGGCGTGCCGGCGTCGGCGATGGCCTACCTGGCGGAGGAGGTCCGTCCGCGGGCTCTGGTCGGCGCGATCGGGCTGTTCGTGGCGGGCAACGCGATCGGCGGCATGTCCGGCCGCATCCTCGCCGGCTGGGTGGCCCAGGCGTGGGACTGGCGCGCGGGGCTGGCCTCGGTCGGCGTGCTGGCGGTGGTGTGCGCGGTGGCGTTCCGGCTGCTGATCCCCAAGGCCCGGCACTTCACCCCGGGTTCGGTGGCGCCGCGCGACCTGGCCCGTACGCTCGGCCGGCACCTCTCCGACCCGCTGCTGGTCCGGCTGTACCTGATCGGCGCGCTCTTCATGACCGTCTTCGGCGCGGTCTACACCGTGATCGGCTACCGGCTGGCCGCGGCCCCCTTCTCCCTCCCGCAGGGGCTCGTCGGCTCGGTCTTCCTCGTCTACCTGGTCGGCACGGTCTCCTCGGCCGCGGCCGGCAAGCTGGTCGGCCGGCTGGGCCGGCGCGGCGCTCTGTATCTGGCGATGGGCACGACGTCCGCGGGCCTGCTGCTGACGTTGGCGTCCTCCCTGACGGCCGTCCTGCTCGGCCTCGTCCTCATCACCGCCGGTTTCTTCGCGGGCCACGCGGTGGCCTCGTCCTCGGTCAGCCGCACCGCGACCACGGGCCGCGCCCAGGCGTCCGCGCTCTACCAGACCGCCTACTACCTGGGCAGCTCGGTGGGCGGCACGGTGGGCGCGCTCGCGTTCCGCGCCGGGGGCTGGGACGGGGTGATCGTCCTCGGCCTCGGCGCGATGGTGGCGGCCGCGTCGATCACGCTGTACGCGACGCGCAAGGCGCTGGTGGAGCGCCGCGCACTCCGATCGGCGTGAGCCGGCCCCACTCCCACCCCTTCACCGTTTCCCGGGGCCCCTCTGGGGGAGTTTGAGGACGCGAGCCGCAGACGTGCTGGGGGGTGCGGGGGTCACCCCCGCGAGAAACGGGAAGGGGCGGGACAGGGGCACCCTCGCCCGGCGCGGTACCCGACCAGCGGTCAGCGCAAAGGGAAAGAGCTGGTGTCGATCACCAGGTCGAAGGGCGCCGGCAGGTGAATGTCGTCCCCGAATTTCCCTGCCTGCAGGACGCGGTAGACGTCATCCCCGGGCTCGCCGTACAGCGTGATCGTGGGGCCCCCGGGCGCCCACCTGTCGATGAGCAGGTAGAGCGGCACACCGGCCCTCGCGTAGCCCGCCGGCTTGCTGATCCTGTCGTGTCGGGCGTTCGTTTTCGAGGTGATCTCGCAAATGAACGAGGCGGCGGATGCCTGGATGTAATTCTCCGACTCGTTCACGGCCTCCTCGATACTGGCGTCGACCACTGTTTCCGGCGCCACCACGAGATCCGGAATGTAGACACCACTCCGGGCAGGGATGGCTACGGCCAGCGTCTGGTACAGCCCCCAGTCCTCGGGAATGACGTTGGTCAACTGGCGTTGCAGCTTCCAGGCGATGCTGTTGTGCTGGTTGGCAGGCGCTGGTGACACGGTGACGATCCCCTCAATGATCTCCACCTTGCAGCCCTCGGGCGCGTCCGTCTCCTCCCAGAGGCGGACGAGCTCTTCCCACTCGTGACTGTGACCCTGCGGGTGGTCAGCGGCGAGTGCGCTCACGGCGGTTCTCCTTCATCAGGTACGTCACCGACCCCAGCATGGCGAACGGGACCGGCGGAGGTCCACCGGTCCCGTTCACCCGAATGGGGAAACCGCAGGTCAGGCGATGCGGTCCAGCACGATCGGGTTCGGCGTGAAGTCCGTGCCGGCCGGGGCGATCTCGACGCCGCCCTCCAGGGCCGCGAGGGCGTAGTCGAACTTCTCCGGGGTGTCCGTGTGCAGGGTCAGCAGCGGCTGGCCGGCCGTGACCGTGTCGCCCGGCTTGGCGTGCATCTCGATGCCCGCGCCGGCCTGCACCGGGTCCTCCTTGCGGGCGCGGCCCGCGCCGAGGCGCCAGGCGGAGACGCCGACGGCGTAGGCGTCGAGCGTGGTGAGGACGCCGGAGGAGGCGGCGGTGACGACGTGCTGCTCGCGGGCGACCGGGAGGGCCGCGTCCGGGTCGCCGCCCTGGGCGATGATCATGCGGCGCCAGTGGTCCATGGCGGAGCCGTCGGCGAGGGCCTTGGCCGGGTCCGCGTCGGGCAGGCCGGCCGCGGCGAGCATCTCGCGGGCGAGGGCGAGGGTGAGCTCGACGACGTCGGCCGGGCCGCCGCCCGCGAGGACCTCGACGGACTCGCGGATCTCGAGGGCGTTGCCGGCGGTGAGGCCGAGCGGGGTCGACATGTCGGTGAGCAAGGCGACGGTCTTGACGCCGTGGTCGGTGCCGAGGCCGACCATCGTGGAGGCGAGCTCGCGCGCGTCCTCGATGTTCTTCATGAACGCGCCGGAGCCGACCTTGACGTCGAGGACGAGCGAGCCCGTACCCTCGGCGATCTTCTTCGACATGATCGAGCTGGCGATGAGCGGAATCGCCTCCACCGTGCCCGTGACATCGCGGAGCGCGTACAGCTTCTTGTCCGCCGGAGCCAGGCCGTCGCCCGCCGCGCAGATGACGGAGCCGACGTTCCGCAGGACGTCCATCATCTCGTCGTTGGAGAGCAGCGCCCGCCAGCCGGGGATGGACTCGAGCTTGTCGAGGGTGCCGCCGGTGTGGCCGAGGCCGCGGCCGGAAAGCTGCGGGACGGCCGCGCCGCAGGCGGCGACCAGCGGGGCCAGCGGCAGCGTGATCTTGTCGCCGACGCCGCCGGTGGAGTGCTTGTCGGCGGTGGGCACGGGCAGCGAGGAGAAGTCCATGCGCTCGCCGGACTTGATCATCGCCGCCGTCCAGCGGGCGATCTCCGCACGGTCCATGCCGTTCAGCAGAATCGCCATGGCGAGCGCGGACATCTGCTCGTCGGCGACCTCGCCCCGCGTGTAGGCGTCGATCATCCAGTCGATCTGCTCGTCGGTCAGACGGCCGCGGTCGCGCTTGGCGCGGATGACGGAAATGGCGTCCATCAGCACATTTTCCTTAAGTTCGTGCGTCCTCAGGTCTTCCCGGGGCCGGAAAGTGACCCGGACGGGCTGACGCGTCAGCCCGTCCGGCGCTTGAGGACATCTTCATCGATCGAGGTCGGCGGGCCCAAACGCGTCCGGGAGGAGTTCGGCCAGCGGGCGGATCCCCGAGGCCGTGTCCACCGCGAGCTCCGGGCCGCCGTGCTCCCACAGGAGCTGGCGGCAGCGGCCGCACGGCATCAGGACGTCGCCGTTGCGGTCGCAGCAGGTGAAGGCGGTGAGCTTGCCGCCGCCGGAGGAGACGAGGGCGGAGATCAGACCGCACTCGGCGCACAGGGCGACGCCGTAGGCGGCGTTCTCCACATTGCAGCCGGTGACGACCCGGCCGTCGTCGACGACGGCCGCGGCACCGACGGGGAAGCCGGAGTACGGGGCGTAGGCCCGGGACATGGCGTCCCGGGCCTGCGCACGCAGCTCCGCCCAGAGAGCGGGAGAGGTCACTTTCCTTGACCCTTTCGGTAGGGCTTGCCGTCCGCCTTGGGCATCCGCAGCCGTTGCGAGAACAGCGACAGCACCAGCAGCGTGACCACGTACGGCGTCGCGTCCACGAACTCCAGCGGCACGGTGTCCGTCAGGGCGAACCAGACGAACAGCGCCACGGCGACGACCGCGGCGGCGACGGCCGCCTTGACCTTGCCGCCCTTGAAGCGCCAGGCCGCGAAGCCCACCAGCAGCACGGCGATCAGCAGCAGCAGCGCGTGGACGGTCGGGCCGCCGGAGCGCAGCTGGAGGCTGTCCATGAAGCCGAACAGGCCGGCGCTCATGGCCACGCCGCCCGGCCGCCAGTTGCCGGAGATCATCGTGGCGAGACCGATGTAGCCGCGGCCGCCGGTCTGGCCGTCGGAGTACATGTGGGTGCCGATGGCGAGGAACGCGCCGCCGAGGCCGGCGAGGGCGCCGGAGACGACGACCGCCGCGTACTTGTACGTGTAGACGTTGACGCCGAGCGACTCGGCGGCCACCGGGCTCTCACCGCAGGAACGCAGGCGCAGACCGAAGGCCGAGCGCCAGAGCACGAAGAACGTGCCGACGAAGAGCAGCGCGGCGACGATCGTCAGCCACGACACCTCGGAGACGAAGCCGCGCACGATGCCGGCGAGGTCCGAGACGAGGAACCAGTGGTGCTTCTCCACGTCGTGGAGCCAGTCGGCGAGGCCGGGGATGGAGAAGTCGCCCATGTTGCTCATGACGGGCGACTGCTTGTCGTTGCCGCCCGCCTGCTGGGCGGCGCTGCCCTCGGCGCCGAACCACAGCTTGGCGAAGTACTGGGTGATGCCCAGCGCCAGGATGTTCATGGCCACACCGGAGATGATGTGGTCCACGTTGAAGGTGACGGTGGCGATCGCGTGCAGCAGGCCGCCGAGCGCACCGCCGACGATGCCGGCCACGGCCGCGACCCAGGGGCCGTGCTGCCAGCCCATCCAGCCGGCGGAGAAGGCGCCCAGCATCATCATGCCTTCGAGGCCGATGTTGACGACGCCCGCCCGCTCGGACCAGAGACCGCCGAGGCCCGCGAGGCCGATCGGCACCGCGGCCGCGAGTGCCGAGCCGAACTGGCCGGATCCGGTCAGGTCGTTGGCGCCGGTGATCGCGCGCAGCGCGGAGAGCAGGATCAGCGCGCCCGCCACGCCCAGCATGATGACGGGGTAGGAGAGCTTCCGCTTTCCGCCGTCGCCCTTGTTCTTCCCGCTCAGCCGGTCGGCGAGCCCGGAGGTGAAGGTGGTACTCACGCGGAAACCTCCGCCTTGTCGCTCTTGCGGGCCTGGGCGGCGAGCTCCTCGCCGACCTTGCGCTGCTGGGTCTTGAGGCCGTAGCGCCGCACGATCTCGTAGGCGATGACGACGCAGAGGACGATGACGCCCTGGATCACGCCGACGATCTCCTGGGCGTAGCCCTCGAATTCGAGCTGGGTGCCGGTGCGGTCTAGGAAGCCCCAGAGCAGGGCGCCCAGCGCCATGCCGACGGGGTGGTTGCGGCCGAGCAGGGCGATGGCGATGCCGGTGAAGCCGATGCCCGTGGGGAAGTCGGTGCCGTAGTTGTACGAGACGCCGAGCAGGGTCGGCATGCCGACGAGGCCGGCGACGGCACCGGAGAGCAGCATCGAGGTGACGATCATGCGCTTGACGCTGACGCCGCTGGCCTGGGCGGCCGACTCGGACTGCCCGACGGTGCGCAGGTCGAAGCCGAAGCGGGTGCGGCCCAGGATGAACCAGTAGGCCAGGCCCGCGACGGCCGCGACGATCACGAAGCCGTAGATCGGCTTGGGCGTGGTCGGGATCTCGAAGAAGTGGGCCGAGTCCGGCAGGTAGGGCGTGTGGAGCAGGTTGCCCTCCTTCTTCGCCAGCCGGCCGTCCTGGAGGAAGTAACCGATCACCGAGGCGCCGATGGCGTTCAGCATGATCGTGCTGATCACCTCGTTGACGCCGCGGGTGGTCTTCAGCAGACCCGCGATGCCCGCCCAGATCGCGCCGACCGCCATCGCCACGATGATGATGATCGGGATCTGGATGATGCCGGGCAGGGTGAGCGCGCCACCGACGACGGCGGCGAAGAAGGCCGCGATGCGGTACTGGCCGTCGACGCCGATGTTGAAGAGGTTCATCCGGAAGCCGATGGCGACGGCCAGCGCGGACAGGTAGTACGGGGTGGCCTTGTTGATGATCCAGACCTGGCTGTCGCTCTTCGAGCCGAAGTCGACCATCACCTGGTAGGCGTGGAACGGGTCCTTACCGGTGGCCGCGATGATGATCGAGGTGATCGCGACGGCGGCCACGATCGCCAGCAGGGGCGCGGCGATCCCCAGGATGATCTTGTTCTTGTCGAACTTCTTCACTTGGAGTCTCCTCCTTCCGCGCTGTCGCTGTCGTCGTTGGTGCCGTCGGCCGGGGCCGGCGGCTCTTCGGGGTTCTCGGGGTGCTCGAGGTGCCCGGTCGCGGCGCCGGTCATGGCCGAGCCCAACTCCTCCGGGGTGATGGTGGCGGGGTCCGCGTCGGCGACCAGGCGGCCGCGGAACATCACCCGCAGGGTGTCGGAGAGCCCGATGAGCTCGTCCAGGTCGGCGGAGATCAGCAGCACCGCGAGTCCCTCGCGGCGCGCCTCGCGGATCTGGTCCCAGATCTGCGCCTGCGCGCCGACGTCCACACCGCGGGTGGGGTGGGCGGCGATGAGCAGCTTCGGCTGGTGGCTCATCTCGCGGCCGACGATCAGCTTCTGCTGGTTGCCGCCGGAGAGCGAGGCCGCGGTGACCTCGATGCCGGGCGTGCGGACGTCGAACTCGCGGACGATGCGCTCGGTGTCGGCCCGGGCGGCCTTGTTGTCGAGGAACGCGCCCTTGCTGTTGGGCTTCTCCGTGACGTGGCCGAGGATGCGGTTCTCCCACAAAGGGGCTTCCAGCAGCAGGCCGTGGCGGTGCCGGTCCTCGGGGATGTAGCCGATGCCGCCCTCACGCCGCTTGCGGGTCGGCGCGTGGGTGATCTCGACGCCGTCGAGGGTGACGGTGCCGCGGTCCGGGTCGCGCATGCCCATGATCGTCTCGACCAGTTCGGCCTGGCCGTTGCCCTCCACGCCCGCGAGGCCCAGGACCTCGCCCTTGTGGATGGTGAACCCGATGCCGTCGAGGACGGTCCGGACCACACCGTCGGAGTCGGTGGCCGACAGGTGCAGGCCCTCGACGGTGAGCATGGGCGTGTCGGTGACCGTGGACTCGCGGGTCTCCGGCGAGGGCAGTTCCTCGCCGACCATCAGCTCGGCGAGCTGCTTGGGCGTGGTCTCGCTGGGGACCGCGGTACCGACGGTGGTGCCGCGGCGGATGACGGTGATGTCGTCCGCGACGGAGAGCACCTCGCCGAGCTTGTGCGAGATGAAGATGACCGTCAGGCCCTCGGCCTTGAGCTCGCGCAGGTTGTCGAAGAGCGCGTCGACCTCCTGCGGGACCAGGACCGCGGTCGGCTCGTCGAGGATCAGCGTGCGGGCGCCGCGGTAGAGGACCTTGAGGATCTCCACACGCTGGCGGTCGGCGACGCCGAGGTCCTCGACGAGGACGTCGGGACGGACGCCGAGGCCGTACGCGTCGGAGATCTCCTTGATCTTCTTGCGTGCCCTGCCGCCGATGCCGTGGAGCTTCTCGGCGCCGAGGACGACGTTCTCCAGGACGGTCAGGTTGTCGGCGAGCATGAAGTGCTGGTGCACCATGCCGATGCCGCGCGCGATGGCGTCGGCCGGGCTGTGCAGGCTGACCTGCTCGCCGTCGAGCGTGATGGTGCCCTCGTCCGGCTTCTGCATGCCGTAGAGGATCTTCATCAGGGTGGACTTGCCGGCGCCGTTCTCGCCGCAGAGGGCGTGGACGGTGCCGCGGCGGACCGTGAGGCAGATGTCGTGGTTGGCCACGACACCGGGGAACCGCTTGGTGATGCCTTGCAGTTCCACCGCGGGAGCGGTGCCGCTGCTGGACTCTTTGCTGGACGCTTTGATGGCGCACTCTCCTCGGGGAAAGGGAGCGGGGGTGGCACCGGGGTGTCCACCGGGTGGGGGCACGGTGGAGATCTCCGGACGGGCGGGGGTGACGCTACACGCGGCAACTGCACGCTACGCGCGTAGCGTTGGCGCGTATGTGCGGGCCCGGCGAGGGTGTTCCCCGCCGGGCCCGGTCAACCGGTCGGCCGGCCGGAGCCGGCCGAGGGTCACGGCTGGGTCTTGACCTTGACCTGACCGTCCACGATCTTCTTCTTCGCGGCCTCGATCTTGTCCTTGATGTCGTCGATGAAGCCGCCCGAGGTCACCAGCGAGACGCCGCCGTCCTTGAGCAGGTAGGTCTTCGGGCCGGTGATCGGCTTCTTGTCCTTGACGCTCTTGACCAGGTCGAAGACGGCCACGTCCACGTTCTTCACCACCGAGGTGAGGATGTGGTCCTTGTACTGCGCCAGGCCCGGCAGCTGGTACTGGTCGGAGTCCACGCCGATCGCCCAGGCGTCCTTCTGGCCCGCGACGGCCTCGATCGAGCCGTTGCCGGAGAGGCCGGCCGCGGTGTAGATCACGTCGATGCCCGAGTCGAGCATGCCCTTGGCCTTGTCCTTGGCGGCGGCCGGGTCGTTGAAGCCCTTGTCGTTGTTCGGGTACAGGTACTGCGAGGTGACCTGCGCCTTGGGGTCGGTGTCCTTGACGCCCTGCTCGAAGCCCGCCTGGAACTTCTGGATGAGGGCGTTGTTCACACCGCCGATGAAGCCGACCTTGTGGGTCTTGGACTTCAGGGCGGCGGCGACGCCCGCGAGGTAGGAGCCCTCGTGCTCACCGAAGGTGACGCTCGCGACGTTCTTGCCCTGGGCCACCGAGTCGATCACCGCGAAGGTGGTGTCGGGGTGGTCCTTGGCGACCTTCTCGATCGACTTCTGGTAGTTGAAGCCGACGCCGATGACGGGGTTGTACCCGGCCTCGGCCAGCGAGTTCAGCCGCTGCTCGCGCTCGGCCTCCGTCTCGCCGTTCTTGGCGGTCATCAGGCGGGCCTTGACGCCCAGCTCCTTCTCCGCCTTGTCGGCGCCGCGGGCGGCGGACTCGTTGAAGGAGTGGTCGTCACGGCCGCCGACGTCGAAGGCGAGACCGAGACCCTTGTCCTCCTTGCCGCCCGACTCGGTCGAGGACTCGCCACAGGCGGTGAGGGTGAATGCGAGAGCCGCGGTGGCAATGCCCGCGACAGTGATGGTGGATACCCGGCGCACGAGGGCCCCTTCACTCGAAGCGCCTCCATTGGCGCTGGTTCGGAGGGATCGTAACGCGCGTAGATGGCCTGAAAAGGGCTAGTCCCAAGCCGTTATCGGATCGTCGCGAACCGAACTCGACCGACAAACCTACATTTGGTTGCGATCAAGCAAAGCCGCGGCCGTGAACAGCTCCACTCCCACCTGGATGGACCCCTCGTCGACGTCGAAGTCGCCGCGGTGCAGGTCGCGGCGCGACGTGTCCCCTACCGGGCGGACGCCCAGCCTGGCCATGGCCCCCGGGACCCGCTCCAGGTACCAGGAGAAGTCCTCCCCGCCGAGGCTCTGCTCGGTGTCCTCCACCGCGTCCGCGCCGCGCCGCGCCGTCATGGCCCGGCCCAGCAGCCCGGCGATCTCCGCGTCGTTGACCACCGGGGGGACTCCCCGGATGTAGGTGATCTGCGACTTGGCGCGGTACATGGCGGCCACCTCGTCCACGGCGGCGTGCACCAGGTCGGGGGCGTCGCGCCAGGCGTCGATGTCCAGGCAGCGGACGGTTCCGGAGAGCTCGGCGCGCTGTGGGATGACGTTGGCCGCGTGGCCTGCCTCCAGCCGTCCCCAGGTGACGGCGAGGCCCGCCCGGGTGTCGATCCGGCGGGCGAGCAGGGCGGGCACCTCGGTGGCCACCTTGGCCGCGGCGGTCACCAGGTCCGTGGTCAGGTGGGGGCGGGCGGTGTGGCCGCCGGGGCCGTCCAGCGCGACCTCCAGCTTGTCGCAGGCGGAGGTGATGGGTCCGGTCCGCAGCCCGATCCGTCCGACCTCGACCTTGGGGTCGCAGTGCACCGCCATGATCCGCCCGACGCCGTCCAGGGCGCCGCCCTCGATCGCGTCGAGGGCGCCGCCGGGCAGCACCTCCTCGGAAGGCTGGAAGATCAGCCGGACGGGGTGCGGCAGCAGCCCCTCCTCGGCCAGCGCGGCGAGCACCAGGCCGGCGCCGAGGACGACGGTGGTGTGCACGTCGTGCCCGCAGGCGTGGGCCGCGCCCGGGACGGTGGAGCGGTACGGGACCTGCTTGGTGTCGGGGATGGGGAGCGCGTCGAGGTCGGCCCGGAAGGCCAGCACCGGGCGGCGCACGGCGCCCGGCCGGGAACGCCCGATGTCGCAGATCAGCCCGGTGCCGGAGGCCAGCGTCCGGGGCCGCAGCCCGGCCTTCTCCAGTCTGGCCCTGACCGCCGCGGTGGTCCGGAACTCGCGGTGCCCCAGCTCGGGGTGCATGTGCAAGTCCCGTCGGAACGCGATGAGTTCGGCGCGCAGGTCGGCCGGAAGACGGCCGGGCAGCGCGCCGGCCAGGTCGCCTTCGAGATCGTCGACGGAGGTTTCGGGAGCGGCCTCACAGGGCATCAGGTGATTCACCCTTTGAAGGGTAGAGCCCTTCACAGGGCAACTGCCCTCCGATCATGAAAAGTTCAGCCGCATGGATGGGCCGTCAGGGGGGTATGACCCGTATTTACGGCGTACCTTTGCGAGACACCGTCAGGTGGTACTCGCCCGGGCGGACATCCGCGGTAGGCGGTGCGCTCCTCGGGCGCTGCCGGTGACGCGGGAGAGGAAGCCCTCGGCACGCGGCGAGGCATGGGCGGTGAGCCAGTCGGGGTCGACATCGCACACGGCGACGGTCACCCCGGTGCCGGCCAGCGCGAGCGGCAGCGTGTGCACGACGGTGGACGGAAAGCTCAGCACCGTACGTCCTATCGGGCCGCGCCGGGCGATCAGTTCCAGGGGCAGGTCGGGCCGGACGACCTCCAGGCCGAGCCGTCCGGATATGAGGCGCAGCTTGTCGGTGTTCTCGCGGCGGTGCGCGAAGTAGCGGGTGGCGCCGTGCTCCCCGGCCAGCGCGGCGACGGCCTCCAGGTAGCGCTCCTCGTCCACGATCCCCGTCTCGACCAGGGACGTTCCCACCAGGTCCGTGCTCCGGGTGAGGCGCGGCGGGCCGAAGGCCGCGCGCGTCCACGCCAAGGTGTTCGCCGTGACGGCCACTCCCGGGGGTGGTTCGACCGGCATCGACGTGAACAACTCCACACTTCGGCGGTTGTTCGGAGTGAGCATCCGGCGCGCCGAAGCGGACACCGGCGCGAAGACGACGTCACGCGCTCCCCAGCCACCGCGCCCGCCCCGGTAGCGGTGCCAGCGTACGAACCGTTCCCCGCGCGCGAGTTGGCCGACGAACTCCATGGTGGCCGTGCCGTCGTCGACCACCACCAGCTCCCTCGCCCGGGTGAGGGTGAGCAGCAGCTGCACATAGCGCGAGAACGGGTCGCCGATGACGACGCGGCGGGCGGCGCGCAGCGGCCCGGCCAGCCCGCCGATGGTCTGCACCGGCGCCCCGGCCCCGCCGCGCGCCTCCTCCCAGCGCAGCCGGTACCCCTGCGCGCGGGCCAGCTCGGCCATGCGGCGGAGCTGGCCGCGGGTCATGGGGTCGTGGGGGGCGAGGACGACGATGACGGTGCTGTGGGTGTCGTGGGTGCCGTTCGCGGTGTCGGTGGTGTCGATGCCCTCGGTGGCGCGGCGGTCGGCGGCGTGGCGGTCAGTCTGGCGGGGGACGCCGGCGCTGAGGAGGCCGGCGGGGAGCGGAGGCGGTGCGGGGGGCGTGCTCGCGCGGGAGTGCGCCCACTCCAGGACGTTGAGGAGCTGGACGGGGCTCTCGACGAAGGCCAGGGTCTCGGCCGGGCCGCGGTCCGGTTCGGCGGCCGGGCCCCCGGGCCGCCGGGAGCGCTCCGGGTCCACCGCGTCGTCGTCCACCGCGTCGTCGGCGGGTTCGGTCATCGGCCGGCGCCCGTCAGACCGCGGCCGGTTCGCGGTCACCGGCGGAGTCGGTCCGGTCGCTCCCGGGGGACCCTTCGGCCCCCTCGGCCCGTTCGTCCGCCTGCGCGACGACGCCCGGCACCCGGCGGAGCTTCCGCATCGGCGCCAGTTCGCTCTCGTACACCCGCTTCACCCCGTCCCCCAGGGACTCCTCGACCACCCGGATGTCGCGCACCAGCCGCTGCAGACCGCCGGGTTCGACGGAGGCGGCCTGGTCGGAGCCCCACATGGCGCGGTCGAGGGTGATGTGCCGCTCGACGAAGGCGGCGCCGAGGGCGACGGCGGCCAGGGTGGTCTGGAGGCCGGTCTCGTGACCGGAGTAGCCGATGGGGACGTTGGGGTACTCGGCCTGGAGGGTGTGGATGACGCGGAGATTGAGCTCGGCGGCCCGGGCCGGGTAGGTGGAAGTGGCGTGGCAGAGCACGATGTTCTCGCTGCCCAGCACCTCGACGGCGTGCCGGATCTGCTTCGGGGTGGACATCCCGGTGGACAGCACGATCGTGCGGCCCGTGGCGCGCAGGGCGCGCAGGAGCTCGTCGTCGGTGAGCGAGGCGGAGGCGACCTTGTGGGCCGGGAGGTCGAACTTCTCCAGGAAGGCGACGGACTCGACGTCCCACGGCGACGCGAACCAGGCGATGCCGCGCTCCCGGCAGTGCGCATCGATCCTGCGGTATTCGTCTTCCCCGAACTCCACCCGGTGGCGGTAGTCGATGTACGTCATCCGGCCCCAGGGCGTGTCCCTTTCGAGTTCCCATTGGCTGCGCGGGGTGCAGACCTCCGGGGTCCGCTTCTGGAACTTGACCGCGTCACAGCCCGCGTCCGCCGCGGCGTCGACGAGGGCGAGCGCGGTATCGAGATCGCCGTTGTGGTTGATGCCGATCTCGCCGGTGATGTAGACGGGGTGACCGGGGCCGACGGGGCGGTCGCCCAGGTGACGGGTGCGGGCGACGGGGCTGATGAGGGTGGCGGTGGAGGCCATGGGGACGGTTTCCTTCGTGTGGGGACGCGTGTGGGGGCGGTGGTGCGGGCCGCTGGGCGCGGGGCCCGCGGGTGGTGCGGCCCCGCGCCGGGGCGCGGGGTTCGCGGGCGGTGTGGGGTGCGGACCTCTCGCCGGGCTCGGACCGGGATGTACCGGGCCGGTCCGCCGGGCCGCGCGGGCGTGGACGCGGGGTACGGCGGTGACCCGTCAGGGATGCGGGACGCGGACGGAGGGGCGGACGGCGGGGCGCTCGCGGCCGTCGGCGTCCACCGGGAACCGGCCGTCGGCCCGGTTGCCGTCGAAGCCGAGGACGACGGCGTCGATGCCGTCGCGCCCGGGGAACCCGTCCGGGAAGCAGTCGGGGGTGCCGGTGGCGGGCTGTCGCGCGGAGTGCGGGGCGGGCGCGTCGGCGTCCAGGAGGGGCGCGAGGGCGCGGGCGCGCGCCAGGTCGGCGGGGTCGTCCACTTCCAGGACCCGAGCGGGCTCGGTGCGGACGGGTTCGACGCGGCCGAAGAAGCGGTGCCGCGCGGCGCGGAACCCGTCGGCGCGCATGGCGTAGGCGGCCCCGGTCTCCAGCAGGTCCTGCGGGCGGTCCTGGCGGCGGGGCCGGTGGGACGCGTCGTGGTTGACGCCCCGGGCGCCGGTGGATGGGGGCACCTCCCCCTCATCCCGCCCCTCCCGCCACAGGAAGCCGTGGAACGCCGCCACCGTCAGCGCGCAGTCCGCCTCCCGCCGCAGGACCGGCGCGGCGACGCCGTCGACGTCCCCGGCGGTGACGAACGGGCTGGTGCACTGCACGAGCAGGACGGTGTCCACCGCCCGGCCGGTCGCGGCCTCGTACGCGTCCAGGGCGTGCAGCACCGCCGCCTCGCTGGTCGCCGTGTCCCCGGCGAGCGCGGCGGGCCGTTCGACGACCTCCGCGCCGGCCGCGCGGGCCGCGGCGGCGACGGCGGGGTCGTCGGTCGAGACGACGACGTCGGTGACGAGCGCGGCGGCCCGGCAGGCGCGTACCGCGCGGGCGACGAGCGGTATCCCGCCGACGGGCGCCAGGTTCTTGCCGGGCACCCCCTTGGATCCGCCCCGGGCGGGGACGACGGCGAGGACGGAGGGCATCGGGGACTCCTCGGGTTCGGGTGCTCCGGACGCGCCGTCCGGCGCGGGGCGGCGGTGGCCGGCCGGCGTGCTCACAGCTCCCCCAGCCGCCGGATGACGGGCGCCACCCGCTGTACGCCGTGCCGGTACGCCCCGCGGGCGGCCCCGCGCAGGATGTCGCGGCCGGCGCGGCGCAGGGCGCTCCGGCCGGGCGGGGGCGCGGCGCGGCCGGGCAGCGGGCGCCCGTCGGGGCCGAAGCCGTGGCGGGCGAGGACGGCGGGCAGGTAGCCGGGGGCCGTCTCGGGTGTGTAGTACGGGCTCGGGGGCGGCAGCCGGTCGCGGGCGACGAGGTCCGCGACGCGCCGCCGGGCCGCGTCGAACGCCCGCTCGTAGGGCTGGTCGGCGACGACCCCCTGCCGGGCCAGCCACTCCGGTTCGGCCTTCGGCAGCCGTCCGGCGTCCAGGTGGTCCCATGAGGTCAGGCAGCCGGAGCCCAGGAAGTGGTGGTTGCCGAGCCGTTCGCGGACGCCGAGGTCGGTGAGGACGGCCGTGGGGACCGCCCGGTGCAGGGCTTCCAGAGCGGCGGTGGAGCTGACGGTGACCAGCAGGTCGGTGCGGTCGAGGACCGCGCCCATGTTGCCGTACACCAGGCGGCAGTTGGCGGGGAGGCCGCCGGGCAGCCGGGCGGCGAGCTTCTGGTACGGGTGTTCCTCGATGTGCGTCGTGTGCTCGCCGGGCTTGCTGCGCAGTTTGATCAGCACATCGCGGCCGGGGTGCGCGCGGGCGTGTCCGGCGGCCCTCCGCAGCAGGTACAGCCGGTCCGCGCGGCTCTCCGGCACGGACGGCTGGGCGGCGAACACGACGGTGTACGGGCGCACTTCACGGGGCACGGGCTCGTACGGGAGCCCCCCGAGGAACGGCAGGGCGCACTCCGTGACGCCGTCCGCCGGGGCGCCGACTCCTTCATAGACCGCGCGGAAACGGTCGGCGTCATGACGGGAGTTGGCGAGGACCACGTCGGCTCCGTGCCGCAACAGCAGCCCGTCGGCCAGCTTTTCGTAGACGACGCCGACGTAGCCGGTCACGACGACCGGCCGCCGTCCGGCGCCGGACCAGGCCCGGGCGAGCGCGTGCAGCATCGCCTGGACGGTGCCGCCGACGCAGGCGAGCAGCACGACGTCGTACGGAGGCCGGCCGGCCGCGGCCGTGAACTCCGCGGCGGTTACCTCCCGCAACACGTCGGCCCGCACGCTGACTTCAGCGAGCTGGCGGCGGGTGGGAGTGGCCCGCCCGCGCAGCAGGAAGCCGTCCAGCCGGGCGCCGGGGGCGAGCCGGTGCGCGGTGAGCGCTCCCCATTTCCACCGGGTGTCGGAGTCCGCGAGCACGGCGACGCGCGGCGGGGACGCGGAATGCGGGGGCGCTGCGGGAGCGGAGGGCGCTGAGGGCACGGAACCGACGATAGGAATGGATCCGGTTTGGCTGACCAACGCGAGCGCAACACTCGGTAAACAGCGTGTCGACACCCGGCGAAGCGGTTGACGCACGCACCCGGTTCATCATTCCGCCGCACTTCGTTCACCCCGGCTTACGGCACCGGACAGCACGAATGCCGGGGCGTCACCTAACGTGACGCGGGTGGTCAAGCTCTCCGTCATCGTGCCGTTCTTCAATGTGCAGACGTATGCCTCGGACGCGCTGCTCAGCCTGAAAGCGAACTCCCGCGAGGATTTCGAATTCATTTTCGTCGACGATTGTTCGACCGACGGTACGTCCGCGCTTCTGGAACGGGCCCGGGACGACATACCCGGCGTGGTGCTGAAGCGCCACGAACGGAACGGCGGCCTGGCCACCGCCCGCAACACCGGACTGGACGCGGCCCGCGGCGAGTACGTGACCTTCCTGGACGGCGACGACTGGCTCGCACCGGGCTACTACGCCCGATTGGTGCAGGTCATCGAGGACATCGGCGTGGACTTCGTCCGCACCGACCATGTGCGGTGCACCGGCCGGAACCGCACCCTCCACCGTGTTCCGGACGGCCGGCGCGGGGTCGTCCTCGACCCCCGCGACGCGATACTCCCCGCGGACCGCTCCACGGCCGTCGATTACCCGTACGCCTGGGCCGGCATCTACCACCGCAGGCTGCTGGACGACGGACTCCTGCATTTCCCCGACGGTCTGCGCACCGCCGAGGACCGGCCCTGGATCTGGCGGCTGCACCGCGAGGCCCGCAGTTTCGCGATCGCCGGGCTCCTCGGCGTCTTCTACCGCCGCGGAGTGGCTTCCTCGCTCACCCAGATCGGCGACGTGCGGCAACTCGATTTCCTGCGCGCATTCGACCAGGTGATCGAGGAAACGCGCCGGGACCGCGACGCCGACGCACTGCTGCCGAAAGCCGTGCGCACCTATTGCGCGATCATTTCCCACCACCTCGGCTCCATCGAACGCTTCGAACCCGGCGTCGCCCGCGCCCTGCGGTCGATGAGTGCCGCCGCGATGAAACGGATGCCCCCGGCATTGCTGAACGACGCCCTGAACGCCATGGACGCCGACCGGGCGGCCCGGCTGCGCAGACTGCGCCGCCGGCCCGTCCCCGCGCCCCGGGCGGGGGTGCCCGCCTGATGCCCGGCCACCCGCGCACCGCCCAGATCTTCCTGGCCTCCACCCTCTACGGCGCCGCGACCCTCGCCGCCGCCCTCGACGCCGGCCTCTTCCCCGCCGCCGGCCGCCGGCTGCTGCTCGTCGCCAACAACGCCGCCGTCCCCGAGACCAGCCCCGGCCTCGACCGGACCCCCGGCTTCGACCGGCTGCGCACCCGCTTCGACGACGTCCTCTCCTGGAACGAGACGATCAGCCCGCTCCACCCCGGCGGCTGGTCCCCGCGCCCCGACGACGTCCCCCTGTGGGAGCGGCACCTGCGGCTGCTGTGGGACCTGGGGACGGACGAAGTCTCGCTCGTCCTCGAATCCCTCCAGGTCGACCCGGCCCAGGCGGTCGCCCGGATCTTCCCCGACGCCCCGCTGGACGTCTACGCGGACGGGCTGATGAGCTACGGCCCCACGCGCGACAAGCTCGACCCGCTGGTCGGCACCCGGGTGCGCCGACTGCTCCACCTCGACCTCGTACCGGGCCTGCGCCCGCTGCTGCTCCGCGAGTTCGGGGTCCGGCCGGAGATCGTCCCCGGCGACGTCGTCACCAAAGTGCTGGCCGAACTGGCCGACGCCACCCCGCTGCCGCCCGCCCCGGAAGGCGCCGCGCTGCTCCTCGGCCAGTACCTCTCCGCGCTGGGCATCCTCACCCCCGAGGAGGAGGAGCGGCTGCACGTCCGCATGCTGCGCGGCGCGGCCGGGCGCGGCCACCGGGACGTCGTCTTCAAGCCCCACCCGACCGCCCCCGCGCGCTGGTCGCGGCTGCTGGAGGACGAGGCCGGCCGGCTCGGCGTCCGTCTCACGGTGCTGGACGGTACCGCTCTGGCGGAGGCGGTGTTCCAGCGCCTGCGGCCCGCGCTGGTGGCCGGCTGCTTCTCGACCGCGCTCGTCACGGCGGGCGCCTTCTACGGCCTCCCGGCCGCCCGGACCGGCACGGACCTGCTGCTCGACCGGCTCTCGCCGTACGAGAACAGCAACCGGGTGCCGGTGACGATCGTCGACGCGCTGCTGCCCGCGCTGGAGAAGGCGTCCGGCGACGCGGCGCCGCCGGACGCGGCCGAGCTGAACGGCCTCCTCTCGGCGGTGGGTTACGCGATGCAGCCGCGCATCAACCCGGACCTGCGTCCGGCCGCCGAGCGCTACCTCGCCCACCACCTGACCGCCCGCACCCGCCGCTACTTCAAGCGCCGCCGCCTCACGTCCCTGGCCCTTCCCGGCGCCCTGCCGAGCCGCCTCGCGTTCCTCCCGCGCAGCCCGGCGGTACGCCGGATGGCCCGCCAAGCCCGTTGGTTGCGGCGGCGGTTGCATGGGAAGGGGCGCGTGTGAGCCGGCCCGGAGGGGAGCCCCAACCCCGCCCTTTCACCGTTTCCTGCGGGGGCTCCGCCCCCGCACCCCCGAAGCGCGCTGCCGCGCGCTGTCCTCAAGCGCCGGACGGGCTGATTTCAGCCCGTCCGGCGCTTGAGGACGAGCGGCGAAGCCGCGACAAGGGGGTCTGGGGCGCGGCCCCGGGAAACGGTGAAGGGGCGGGACCGGGGCACCCCACCCCCCGCCACCCCACCCGCCTCACCGCCCTCGACGCCCTCCGCCTCCTCGCCGCCCTCATGGTCGCCCTCTACCACTACGGCGGCCGCGGCGGCCAGATCACCACGGCGTGGGGAAGCTCCCCACGCCACCAATTCCCCCACCTGTCACAGGCGTTCGCCTACGGCTGCCTAGGCGTCCAACTCTTCTTCGTCATCAGCGGCTTCGTCATCTGCATGAGCGGCTGGGGCCGCTCCCTCCGCTCCTTCACCGCCTCCCGCGCCGCCCGCCTCTACCCCGCCTACTGGGCGGCGATCCTTCTGGTCACCGCCGCCTTCGCGCTCCCGTTCGCGCGGCACTACGGCTCGGTGTCCACCAGCGACACCCTCGTCAACCTGACGATGCTGCAACAGCCCGTCGGCGCCGAGCGGGTACTCGGCGTGTGCTGGACGCTCTGGGTGGAGGTCCGTTTCTACGCCCTGTTCGCACTCTTCGTCGTCCTGCCGGGTGCGACCCGCCACCGCGTCGTCCTGTTCTGCGCGGTGTGGACGCTCGCGTCGGCGCTCACCACGGCCGCGCACGCCGAGGCGCTCAAGGTGGTGGTGATGCCGGAGGACTCGTCGTTCTTCATCGGCGGCATCGGCCTCTACCTCGTCCACCGGTACGGTCACTCGCTGACGGCCTGGGGCATCGTCGCGGTGAGCTTCCTGATCGGCCAGCACTACGCGGTGGCGGGCCTGTGGCACCCGCCGGGCCCGCACCACTTCTCGTACCGCTCTCCCGTCGTGATCATCGCGGTGCTGGCCCTGGGATACGCGGCGGTCGCGGCCGTGGCGGTGCGGGGGGCCCGGGGGCCGTCCTGGCGCTGGCTGACGGTCGCGGGGGCGCTGACGTACCCCTTCTACCTGGTCCACGAGCACCTGGGGTGGCTCGTGGTGCAGGTGCTGCACCGGAGGCTGGGGATCCCGTCGTACGGGGTGCTGGCGCTGACGGTGGGACTGATGCTGGCCCTGGCCTGGGTGCTGCACGTGGGGGTGGAGCGGCGTCTGACGCCGCTGTTGCGGAGGGGACTGGAAGCGACACCACAGGAGCCGGCGGCGAAGAGCCGCTGAAGCCCACCCCCGATCAGCCCGCCCGCTCCCGCGTCGCCGCGATCCCCGCGATGATCGCCGACAGCCCCGCCTCGAACCCGGCGTCCGCGTCCCCGAAGAGCTCGGGCCCCGCCGCGGCGGCGAGCGGGAACTCCGCCAGCCGCGCGGCGCGTTCGGTCGTGTCGATGCCCTTGACGCCCCGTTCCGGGTCATCCGCCGCCGACTGCTCCTCGATGACGTATCCGATCGTGAAGCAGTACACGGTGTAGTACGCGCGCGCGGCCTCTCCCGGCGTGAAGCCGGCGCCGACCAGCGACGCGAGGTACCGCTCCATCGGGACGGCGTACGACGTGTCGGTGAAGCGGGTGCCGCTGTAGACCTTCGCGCCGTCGCGGTAGGTGAGCAGCACCCGCCGCAGCGCCCGGTGGCTGCCGGCCAGCATCTCCTGCCACGTCGCGTGCGCGAATCCGCCGTCCGCCTCCTGGAGGGCGGTCATCCGGCGCAGCATCTCCGTGGCCATGGCGTCCAGCAGGTCCTGCTTGTTCTTGAAGTGCCAGTAGAGCGCGGGCGCCTGGACGTCGAGCTCCTTGCCGATGCGGCGCAGGGTCAGCCCCTCCAGGCCCACGTCGTTCAGCAGCTCCAGTGCGGTGCCCACCACTTGGTCTCGGTCCAGTCGATTTCCCACCTTGACAGCTTAACGCCGTTCAGCCGATCCTTAACAGCGTTAAATTGAACGCCGTTAAGGGGGCTGTGCCATGTCCGTTACATCCACTGAGCCTGTTACGCCCGGCTCGGGAGCCGCCGAGACCCCGGAGGTGCTGATCGTCGGCGCCGGACCGTCCGGCCTCGTCCTGGGCTGCGTCCTCGCCGAGCAGGGCGTCCCGTTCCGCCTGATCGACGCGGCGGAGGAGGGGTTCGCCGGGTCGCGCGGCAAGGGGATCCAGCCGCGGACGCTGGAGCTCTTCGGGACGCTCGGCATCGTCGACCGCTTCCTCGCGGACGGCGGCCCGGCGCCGATGATGAGCAGCTGGCGGGACGGGGAGATGGTCGCGGAGTGGGACATGTTCACCCGGAGCGAGCCGACGCCCGGCGCGCCCTACGGCCAGCCGCTGCTGCTGCCGCAGTGGCGCACCCAGGAGATCCTGCGGGAGCGGCTCGGGGAGCTCGGCGGGACGGTCGAGTTCGGCACCCGGCTCACCGGGCTGGCGCAGGACGCGGCCGGCGTCACCGCGTACCTGGAGACCACGGGCGGCGCGACGTCCACCGTCCGCGCCTCCTGGCTCGTCGGCGCGGACGGCGGCCGCAGCACCGTACGGCACCTGCTGGGCACCCCGTTCACCGGCGAGACGGTCGACCCCACGCCGATGCTCGTCGCCGACGTCCACGTGGAGGGGCTGCCGCGGACGCACTGGCACACCTGGCAGGACCACCCGGCCGGCATGCTCGTCCTCTGCCCGCTGCACGCGACGGACGCCTTCCAGCTGATCGCCGCCTTCCAGGACGGCGAGCCGGACCCGGCGCCGGAGGCCGTCCGGGCGCTGGTCGCGGAGCGGACCGGACTGACGGCCCGGGAGGTGGACTGGGCCTCGGTCTTCCGTGCCCGGGCGGCCATGGCGGAACGGTTCCGCGACGGCCGGGTGTTCCTCGCCGGGGACTCCGCCCACGTGCACTCCCCCGCCGGCGCCCAGGGGCTGAACACCAGCGTCCAGGACGCGTACAACCTGGGCTGGAAGCTGGGGCACGTGGTACGGCACGGCGCGCCGGACGCGCTCCTCGACTCGTACGAGGCGGAGCGGCTGCCCGTCGCGGCGGGCGTGCTCGGCCTCAGCACCCGCATCCACCGGAGCAACGGGCGGGAGGGACTGAAGCTCAGCGGACAGCGGGGCAAGGAGGCGCACCAGCTCGACCTGCACTACCGGGAGAGCCCGCTCAGCCGCGAGGCGCGCGCCCTCCCGGCCGGGGACGCGCCGCGCGCGGGCGACCGCGCGCCGGACGCGCCGTGCGCGACGGAATCCGGCGCACCGGTGCGCCTCTTCGACCTGTTCGGCACCGGGCACTACACCCTGCTCGCGGTCGGACGCGCGGCGGAGGACGTGCTTCCGGCGGACGTGGCCGGGCCGCTGGTGCGGATCGCGCGCCTGACGGACGTCGACGGGCACCTGGCGCGGGCCTACGGGCCGGGGCTGTTCCTGATCCGGCCGGACGGGTACATCGGGCTGGCCGCGGAGGACGCGGCGGAGGTGCGGACGTACCTGGCGGAGGCGGTCGGGGCGTAGCCCGCGGAGACGGCCAAGGGGTGAGGGTGGCATGCCCCCACCCCTTGGCCGCTCTCAGACCACCAGCGACAGCAGCATCACGAACCCCAGCCCCACCACCGAGATGATCGTCTCCATCACCGACCAGGTCTTGAGCGTCTGCCCGACCTCCAGGCCGAAGTACTCCTTCACCATCCAGAAACCCGCGTCGTTCACATGGCTGAAGAAGACCGAGCCGGCGCCGACGGACAGGACGAGGAGGGCGGTGTGGGTGGTGCTCATGTCCGCCGCGAGCGGCGCCACCAGCCCCGCGGCCGAGATGGTGGCCACGGTGGCGGAGCCGGTCGCGAGCCGGATGCCGACCGCGATCAGCCAGGCCAGGAGCAGGGCGGAGACGGACCAGTCCTTGGAGAAGTCGAGGATCATCCGGCCGACGCCCACGTCGATCAGCGTCTGCTTGAAGCCGCCGCCCGCGCCGACGATCAGCAGGATGCCGGCGATCGGGGCCAGGGACTTCTCGACGGTGGAGGCCAGCCGGTCACGGCCGAAGCCGGCGGCCCGGCCGAGGGTCACCATGCCGACGAGGACGGCCGCGAGCAGCGCGATCAGCGGCGAGCCGACGACGTCCGCGACCCGCTGGACGTGGTCCTTCGGATCGTCCACGACGACGTCGACAAGTGCCTTGACCAGCATCAGCACCACCGGCAGCAGGACGGTGGCCACGGTGACGCCGAAGCCCGGGCGGCGCTCCAGGTCCTCGGACGGGCGCTGGGGCATCAGCTTCTCGGGCGGGGGCACGTCCACCCAGCGGGCGGCGAAGCGGGAGAACAGCGGCCCGGCGATCACCGCGGTCGGCACGGCGATCAGCACACCGAGCGCGAGCGTCACCCCGAGGTCGGCCCCGATCGCGTCGATCGCGGCCAGCGGCCCGGGGTGCGGCGGGACCATGCCGTGCATCACGGAGAGGCCGGCCAGGGCCGGGATGCCGATGCGCATCAGCGAGAACCCGCCGCGCTTGGCCACCAGCAGCACCACGGGGATCAGCAGCACGATCCCCACTTCGAAGAACAGCGGCAGTCCGATGACGCCCGCGATGAGGACGACGGCCCAGGGCATGGTCCGCGCGCTCGACCTGGCCAGGATCGTGTCCACGATCTGGTCGGCGCCGCCGGAGTCGGCCAGCAGCTTGCCGAGTATCGCGCCGAGGGCGATGAGGACGCCGACCCCGGCGACCGTGGAGCCCAGACCGGCGCTGAAGCTGGCGATGGCCTTGTCCAGCGGCGCCCCGGCGGCGGCGCCGAGCACCAGCGAACCGATGGTCAGCGCCAGGAAGGCGTGGAGTCTGAGGCGGGTGATGAGGAGGACGATGACGGCGATGCCGGCGAGGACGGCGATGCCCAGCTGTGCGTGGCCCGCCGAGGTGATCGGTTCGGCGGGGGCCGCGGCCAGCATCTCGACGCTGAGAGTGCTCACGGGGCTTCCTTGGGGGTGAGGGGGCGCGGCGGGGCCGCGGGGGGTGCGGGCCCCGCGAGGGCAGGGGCCCGGCTGGGGGCGCGGTGGCACTTGGGCGCGGGCGCATCCGGTGTCCGGGCCCAGCGCCTGCCGGCGCGTCCGGGCCGGGGTGCCCGGGCCGGACGTGCCGGGCCGGACGTGCCGGGCCGGACGTGCCGGGTCAGACGTGCCGGGTCAGACGTGCCGGGTCAGACGTGCCGGGTCAGACGTGCCGCAAGGCGGCGACCGCGCGTTCGGCGATGACGGCCGCCTCCGGGGCGACGTCCACGGCGGCACCCGCCTCGTCCGCGCCCAGCGGTTCCAGCGTCGCGAACTGCGAGTCGAGCAGCCGGGTGGTCATGAAGTGCCCCTTGCGGGCGGCCATCCGGCCGGCGATCAACTCCCGGTCGCCGGTGAGGTGCAGGAACACGACACCCGGCGCGGCCGCCCGGAGACGGTCGCGGTAGGCACGCTTGAGCGCGGAGCAGCTGACCACTCCGCCGCGGTCCGCGCGGCCGCGTGCCCAGGCCCCGATCGCGTCGAGCCAGGGGGCCCGGTCGGCGTCGTCGAGGGGGACGCCGGACGACATCTTCGCGATGTTGGCGGGCGGGTGGAAGTCGTCGCCCTCGGCGTAGGGGACGCCCAGGGCGTCCGCCACGAGGGGGCCGACGGTCGTCTTGCCGGTACCGGCGACACCCATCACGACGACGACCCGGGGGGCCGCCGGGGGCAGGGGAGCGCCGGACGTCCCGTCGCCGGGGGCGACTCCGCTATCGGCGGTGGTCATGTGCACCTCACTGTCTCCGGCGTCTTCCTCGGCGCCGGCTGCCGCTCCACTGAACCTGAAGAAGTACGACGTATCAAGCCTCTGTGACCCAAACGTCATACTTAATCGGGGTCGCCATGGACACGTAGGCTGATCCCATGGCCAACCATGGGCAGGGACCGCACGCACGGGTGCTGGAGTCCCTGGGACCCGCGATCACGGCGGGCGCATACCCGCCGGGGAGCGTGCTGCGCACGGACGAGCTGGAGGAGCGCTTCCAGGTCTCGCGCACGGTCGTCCGCGAGGTGATACGCGTCCTGGAGTCCATGCACCTGGTCAGCTCCCGGCGGCGGGTCGGTGTCACGGTGCTGCCGACCGAGGAGTGGAACGTCTACGACCCGCAGGTCATCCGCTGGCGGCTGGCCGGCCCGGACCGCCCCCGGCAGCTGCGGTCGCTGACCGTGCTCCGCTCGGCCGTCGAACCCGTCGCGGCCGGGCTCGCCGCCCGCCTGGCCACCCCGGAGCAGTGCGCCGAACTCACCGAACACGCGCTCGGGATGGTCGCCACCTCACGGGGCCAGCAACTGGACGCCTACCTGCTGCACGACATCGCGTTCCACCGCGTCGTCCTGCGCGCCTCGGGCAACGAGATGTTCGCCCGCCTCGGCGATGTCGTCGCCGAGGTGCTCACCGGCCGGACCCGGCATCAGGTGATGTTCACCGATCCGGATCCGGCCGCGGTCACCCTTCACGTACAGGTGGCCGAGGCGGTCCGGCTCCACGACGCGGAGCGCGCGGAGGCGCTCACCCGGGAGATCGCGACGGGCGCGATGGCCGAGCTGGACATCCTGGCGCCGTAGCGGCTCACCCGGCGTCACTTCCCGGCGGACGCCCCGCCGTTCCACCCCGCCTTGCGGCCCAGGAACCGGACGAGCGAACGCGCCGGCCGCACCAGGGCGAGCAGCAGTCCGGCGATAGGCAGGGCGAGCAGCACGATCTGCAGACAGGCCGAGACCATGCCGAGGACCTGGTGGCCGGACGCGCCCGCGTTGTCCAGCAGCCACTGCGCCTCGTGCCAGTCGGCGGCCAGGAGTCGGGGCAGGTTGAGCAGGAGGACGCCGACCTGGAGCAGGAGCACCGGGATCAGGCACAGCACCCAGCACGCGACCACGATCTGGGGCCATCGCTTGAGGGCGCGGAGCCGCTCGTCCGCCGGGCGCCGGAGCAGCACGCGCTTGAGGATGGGCCCGATGTAGGAGAAGAGGTCGGGGATGCCGACGAGGTCGGCGACGATGTAGTAGCCGTCGAACCGCAGGGTGGGGAGCAGCTGTTGGACGATCTCCAGGTTGACGGCGACGATCGCGACCAGGAGCGGCTGGAACCCCGTGACCGTGTAGAGGCCCAGCAGACCGAGGACGAACAGCGCGTTGAAGTAGACGCCGCCCAGGTCGGCCCGGATGCGCCCGGCCCGGCCGAGGCGGTAGGAGTTGGTGATGTCCGTGTAGAAGGCGGGCCAGACGAGGTAGATGCCGCAGCCCATCGCGCCGGGCCGCACGCCTCCGTACCGGCAGGCCGCGCCGTGCCCCCACTCGTGGAAGACGCAGGAGGCGATGGCCAGGAACACCACGAGGAGCACGCTGCCCGGGGCGGTGAGCACCGCCTGCAGAGCGATCACGGTCTCCGGGGACGCCCACACCCATGTCTCGCCGACGACGAAGACGCAGACCGCGAGGTACACCGCCAACGGGTGGAAGAGCCAGGCGAAGAGGCCGGAGACGAACCAGGTGACGCGCTCGGGCAGCACCGCGAGCCGGAACCGGAAGGCGAGAAAGGGGTCGCTCCGGCGGGCCGGCGGTGGCGGGGAGCCGTCGCTGTAGGTGGTGAGGGCGAGGGGGGCGAGCTTCTCGTCGATGAGGTACGCGACGTGGTCGGCGGTGAACTGCCGTCCGGTCTCCCGGCTCAGCTCGTCCGCCACGCGGGTCATGACGGATCCGCCGCCCGGAGCGCCTTTCCCGATGCTCGTCGAGCCGTCCTCGTCCGGTCGTCGTTCCGCGGAGCGCTCATCGCTGTGGCCGTCGCTTGAGCCGCCGCTTCGGCCGTCGCCGCAGGCGTCGCCGCGCCCGTCCAGGGCCCGTACGACCTGGTACAGCAGGCCGGGCAGGCGCACCAGTTGCCCGTCGGGCCGGCAGACCAGTTGCGGCGGGTCGCGGTAGCCGGACCCCTCGAACTCGCCGACGAGCTCGATCCCGGGCACCAGCCGGGGCTCCCCGGCCGCCCGCCGGGCCGGGAGCGGCCGCCGCCCCGGCGGGGATCCCGCGCGGCCGGCGCCCGGGACGAAGGGCAGGGTCATGGGTGCGCTCCGAAAGGTGGCGGGCGACGGATCCCCTGGGCAACGGACCCCTGGCACAGCGGGGGAGGGCCGAGGGCACACGGCCCTCCCCCACCGGGCGAGTGCGGCGTTCCGCTACCGGGCCGGCGGCCCGGGAGGGATCAGTGGCTGGAGATGGCCGCGGGCGTGCAGGTGACGCTGGTGGTCGTGTTCTGGGACGGGAGACCGAGCGAACCGAGCAGGCCCGCGGTCTGCGGGTGGTCGAGCGACTGGCAGGACGACAGCATCGTCGTGCCGTGGTCGCTGGGGGGCGGGGCGAAGACGCCGCCGCCACCGGCCGTCGAGCTCGACGAGCTGCCGGCGGCGCTGCCCGCGCCGCCGTCACCGGGGCCGAACGGGACGGCCATGATGCCCATGACCGTACGCTCGGGCAGCACCTCGCCCGAGACCTCGGCGAGCTCCTCGAAGCTGATGAGGTTGTCCATTTCATTCCCTTTCTCTGGACGTGGGACGTGCTGGACGGAAACGTGCTGAGCGCCCTGAGATGTGCTGGATGCCCTGGTGGACCGCACTCGCCGGGCCTCCGCACCCGGCCGCCGGAGCGACGGGACCGGGTACTCCACCCCCGGCCGGACGGCCTCCGGGGATGAGAACTTGGATATTTCTGGTGGGGGCGTGCAGCACCGCCGCGCCGCGCACGGTGGCGTCGCCGGCGGCGGGGTGAAGAGGTCTTCGTCTGGTCGCGGTGCGGTGCGCCGCGCTTCCGGTACGGCCGGCGGGCGCGGTCAGCGAGTGGAGATGCCCGCGGGGATGCAGGTGATCGTGTGGCCCGGGGTGCTGGGCGCCAGACCCAGCGCCGCCAGGAGGCCTGAGCTGCCCGCGTCCTGCCGGTACTGGCAGGCGTAGACGACGGTCGTGCCGTGCTCGGATCTGACCAGCATGGGATACAACGACGGATCCCCGTTCCCTGCCGGCAGGCTGGACAGCACCGTACGAGGCGGCAGTTCCTCGCCGTGGAGCCCGGCGAGCTCCTCGAAGGTCACAGCGGTTCCCATCGTCATCCCTCCCTCCGGACGGGGCCGTCCCCATCCGGCACCCACGGCCCGCCCGGCACCGCGCCCGGCACACCCGTGGGCCTTTCTGGCCCCGCCATCCCGCAAGGAGGCTAGCGCCGGATACGCATCGCGAGCACGGCATCGCTCGGCGTCTCACTCGGACGGGTTGCGTCTGGAGCCGGATTCGGCATCTACGGCATGCCGGACGGAGAGCCGGGAAATAATGGGGACTTACAGGGAAAAATCTGTCCTACCTGTTGCGGTGCCGAAAGAAGAAACCTTCCCCCGCAGGGGAGTTCACAGCGATCCGCCGGCAGATCCCGCTATGCCGCGGCCTCTCCCACTCCCCAGTCCGCGGCGGGGCGTTGCTCGAACCACCGCTCGCGCTTCTCCAGTTGCGCCGCGAGGGAGACCAGCAGCGGCTCGGCGCCGGCCGGCCCCAGCAGTTGCGAGCCGAGCGGCAGCCCGTTCGCGGTGAACCCGGCGGGGACGTTCACGGCGGGCCAGCCCAGGACGTTCCACGGCCAGGCGTACGGGCACGCCGTGATCATCAGTGAGTTCGTCTCCCGGCCGGAGAGCCCGTCCAGCGCCCCGACGGGCAGCGGCGGCGCGGCCGTGGTCGGGGTGAGCAGCGCGTCGTAGCGGCCGAACAGCGCGTTCATCCGCCCCCGCAGGGGCGCTTCCGCCGCACGCGCCGCGCGCAGCACGGCGCCGCCGAGCACCAGCCCGCCGCGCGCGTTGAGGTGCGTCCGCCCGTCGAGCAGCCGCCGTTCGGGCACCCTTCCCGCCCATTCGCGCACTCCGGACATGGACCGGGGCACGAACGTCAGCCCCACCGGACCGAACCGCGGTTCCTCGGCCACCACTTCGTGACCCAGCTCCTCCAGCCGCTCCGCGGTCCGTACGGTCGCGGCCCGCACCCGGGGGTCGAGCCGGTGCCGCACCGCGGCGAACGCCGGCCGCAGCGAGAGCGCGATCCGCAACCGCCGCGGGGCGCGCCCCAGGGCGGCGACGACGTCGACCGCCGCGGGCCGGTGCAGGTCGCCGACGTGCGAACCGCTCGCGGCGGCCAGCAGCAGCGCCGCGTCCGCGACCGTGCGCGCCAGCACTCCGCCGCACGTCAGCCCGCGGAACGCCTCGCGCTCCGGCCACGCGGAGATCCGTCCCCGCTGCGGCTTGATCCCCACCAGGTGCGTCCAGGCGGCCGGGATGCGCACGGATCCGGCGCCGTCCGAGCCGAGGGCCGCCGGCACGATCCCGGCGGCGACGGCCGCCGCCGAGCCGCCGGACGAACCGCCGGGTGTGTACGCGGCGTTCCACGGGTTCCGCGTCACTCCGAACGCCGGCCCCTCGGTCACCGGCCACTGCCCCAGCTCGGGCGTGTTGGTCTTCCCGACGATCACGGCCCCGGCGGCGCGGAGCCGGCGCACGGCCTCGCTGTCGGCCCGCTTCACCGGGAAGTCGCCGGGGCAGCCGAAGGCGGTGGGCAGGCCGGCCACGTCCATGTCGTCCTTGACGGCCACGGGCACGCCGAGCAGCGCTCCCCGCTCCCCCGCCCGCAGCCGCCGGTCCGCCGCGTCGGCGTCCCGCAGGGCATCCTCGTCCCGCACCCACCGGAAGGCATTCAGCGTCCCTTGCGTCACTTCGATCCGTCGTAGCGCCTCCAGCGCCAACTCCCGCGCCGACACCTCCCCTTGTCCCAACGCACGCGACAGCCCCGTGACCCCATCCGACTCACAGCTCCCGAACCGCGCCACCGCAAGCCCCTTCCCCGCCGGACCGTCCCCCTCACGGTAGGCGCGCCCGTCCGGCCGGGACGAGCCCACGGGAGAGGAGAGCTGCGTCACACGGACGACGGTTCAGGGGGCGCGGGGACCGCAATTCCGTCGCCTGTCTCCGTCCGTCTCGGTAAAGTCCCCGGAAACCGCCCGCCGTCCGATCCGGCGCGGGCCGAGAACGAAACCGGAACCAGATCCATGACCAGCCGCACCGCCCCCTCCACCACCACGCTCTGGCGCCCTGTCGGGCCCAAGGAGCTCGCCCTGCTGGAGGAGCGCGACTGGCGGGCCTGGCCGCCGCGGCTGCCGGAGCAGCCGATCTTCTATCCGGTGCTCAACGAGGACTACGCGATCAGGATCGCCCGGGACTGGAACGTCCGCCACGACGGGGCCGGTTATGTCACCCGTTTCGAAATGGACGCGGAATTCCTGACCCGATACCCGGTGCGGCAGGCGGGCGGGCGCACCATTCTCGAACTCTGGGTGCCGGCCGAGGAGCTGGACGTCTTCAATCGGCACATCGTCGGAACGATCGAGGTCGTGCGTTCCTTTTCGTGACGGCGCACCAACGCCCGCGTGAATGCGGCGGGTTGGCGCAAGCGGCCGTCGGCGCGACCCGGACTCGAACGCTTCCCTGAGGGAATCCCCTACCCGCGATTGGGGGGTTTCCCCGATGTCCCGGAGCCGCCGCTTCGGCGAGCCTTGAGGGCATGACGCAACGCGCCCGTTCGGGACTCCTGCTCGCCCTGTCCGTATCCGCCGTCGCCGCCACCCTCTCGGTCACGCCCGCGCAGGCGGCCGGCTCCTCGTCACCGGAGCTCCGCTGGAGACCCTGTGCGCAGGAAGGCGGGCCGGCCGGGCAGGAGTGCGCCGAGCTCTCCGTGCCGCTCGACTACGGGAGACCGGACGGACCGCGCACCCGGCTCGGGGTGTCCCGGGTGCTCAGCGACCGGCCCGAGGCCCGGCGGGGCACGTTGATCGTCATTCCCGGCGGGCCCGGCGGTTCGGGGACGCAACGGCTGGCCCAGAAGGGGAAGGCACTCCAGAAGGAGCTGCGCGGCGCCTACGACCTGGTCGCCCTGGACCCGCGGGGGCTGGGCGGAAGCGACCGCACGGGCTGCGGGCTGAGCGACGAGGAGCGGGACATCGTCAACCTCCGCCCCTGGCCCGGAGTCGGCGGCGACCTCTCGGACAGCGTGCGCCGCGCCCGCCACATCGCCGACGCCTGCGCCCGCGACGGCGGCCCGCTGCTCCGCAGCATGAGCACGGCCAACGAGGTGCGGGACATCGAGACGTTCCGGCAGGCGCTGGGCGAGGAGAAGCTCTCCGCGCACGGCACGTCGTACGGCACCTACGTCGCCGCGCAGTACGCGCAGAAGTACCCGACGCGTACCGACCGTTGGGTGCTCGACAGCAGCGGCGACCCCGACCCGAAGCGGGTGGCCCGCGGCTGGTCGGCGAACATGGCGCCGGCCCTGGAGCAGCGGTTCCCCGACTTCGCCCGGTGGGCGGCCGACCCGGCCCGCGAGAAGGACGGCCCGGAGGGCCAGGGCGGCCTCCGGCTCGCCCGGGAACCGGGGGACGTCCGGCCGATGTTCCTCGCCCTGGCGGAGCGGCTCGACCACCACCCGAAGCCGACCACCACCCCCGGCAAAGCCCTCACCGGCAACCGGCTGCGGCAGGCGCTGCAGATGGCCCTGTACAGCGACGGGGCCTTCGCCGACGTCGCGCGGCTGGTCAAGGACGCCCGGGACCCGCGGGCGACGCCGGCCCTGCCGTCCGCGCTGGCCGGTGCCGTGCCCGAGCACGAGGCCGCCGTGACGGTCGCGACCGTGTGCAACGACGTCCGTTGGCCGCGTTCCATACCGGCGACCGCCCGGGCCGTGGCGGCCGACCGGGCGCGGTACCCGCTCACGGCGGGCATGCCGGTCGGTGTCTTCCCGTGCGCCTTCTGGAAGTGGGCCCCCGCCGAGGAACCCACCCGGATCACTTCCGAGGGACCGTCGAACATTCTGATGATCCAGAACCTGCGCGACCCCTCGACGCCGCACTTCGGCGCGCTGAAGATGCGGGAGGCGCTGGGGCAGCGGGCCCGGCTCGTCTCGGTGGACGCCGGGGGCCACGGCGTGTACCTGGGCAATGGGAACGCCTGCGGGGACCGGAAGGTCACCGACTTCCTCCGCACCGGGAAGCGGCCCGGGAGGGACGTGGTCTGCGCCGGCTAGCCGGCCGGCGGCCGGCCTCCGCCCTGCCGCCACTCCCGTCAGAACAGCTGCCCCTGCCCCTCCATCGGCGGCTCCTCAGGGTCGAACAGCCGGGGCTCGGTGGCCAGGAGGGGTGCCGAGCGGCGGGAGCCCGGACAGGAGACCAGTTCGTACGAGACTCTGCGGCCGGGCGGGTCGTGGCGGGCGTAGCGGCCGCCCACGACGGCGATCTCGCGGGAGCAGACGGGGCAGGTGCGGCGGGGTGCGGACATCGGTCCAGTGTCGCAAATCCACCGGACGGGGAGGGAGCGGTCAGAAACTCTCGGTGGGCACGTGGGAGCCCCAGACCTCACGGAGCGCCCCGCACACCTCGCCCACCGTGGCGCGGGCGCGCAGGGCCTCCTTCATCGGGGGGAGGACGTTCTCCGTGGTGCCGGACGCCGCCTTCCGCAGCCGGGCGAGGGCGGTGTCCACCGCCCGCCGGTCGCGGGCGGCGCGCAGGGCGGCGAGGCGTTCGCACTGCCGGGCCTCGATGGCGGGGTCGACGCGGAGGGGTTCGTACGGCTCCTCCTCGTCGAGCCGGAAGCGGTTGACGCCGACGACCACGCGGTCGCCGTCGTCGGTCTCCCTGGCGATGCGGTAGGCGTTGCGTTCGATCTCGGCCTTCTGGAAGCCGCGCTCGATGGCGGCCACCGCGCCGCCCATGTCGTCGATCCGGGTCATGAGGTCGAGGACGGCCCGTTCCAGGTCGTCGGTGAGGGACTCGACGGCGTACGAGCCGGCGAACGGGTCGACCGTGGCGGTCACGTCGGTCTCGTGGGCGAGGACCTGCTGGGTGCGCAGGGCGAGGCGGGCGGCCTTGTCGGTGGGGAGGGCGATGGCCTCGTCGTAGGAGTTCGTGTGCAGGGACTGGGTGCCGCCGAGGACGGCCGCGAGGGCCTGGACGGTCACCCGGACCAGGTTCAGCTCGGGCTGCTGGGCGGTGAGTTGGACGCCGGCCGTCTGGGTGTGGAACCGCAGCATCTGCGAGCGGGGGTTACGGGCGCCGAACCGGTCGCGCATCACGCCGGCCCAGATCCGGCGGGCCGCGCGGAACTTGGCGACCTCTTCGAGGAAGGTGGTGCGGGCGACGAAGAAGAAGGAGAGCCGGGGCGCGAAGTCGTCCACGTCCATGCCGGCGGCGACGGCGGTGCGGACGTACTCGATGCCGTTCGCCAGCGTGAAGGCGATCTCCTGCGCGGGTGAGGCGCCGGCCTCGGCCATGTGGTACCCGGAGATGGAGATGGTGTTCCACCGGGGGATCCCGGTGTGGCAGTAGCGGAAGATGTCGGAGGTGAGACGCAAGGTGGGTGCGGGCGGGAAGATGTAGGTGCCCCGGGCGATGTACTCCTTGAGGACGTCGTTCTGGACGGTCCCGGTCAGCCGGTCCGCGGGGACGCCCTGTTCCTCGGCCACGATCTGGTACATGAGCAGCAGCAGGGCGGCCGGGGCGTTGATGGTCATCGAGGTGGAGACCCGGTCCAGGGGGATGCCGTCGAAGAGGACGCCCATGTCCTCGACGGAGTCCACGGCGACGCCGACCTTGCCGACCTCGCCCCGGGCCTCGGGCGCGTCGGAGTCGTGGCCCATCTGGGTGGGCAGGTCGAAGGCGACGGAGAGGCCGTGGCCGCCGTGGGCGATGAGCTGCCGGTAGCGGGCGTTGGACTCGGCGGCGGTGCCGAACCCCGCGTACTGCCGCATGGTCCAGGGCCGCCCGGTGTACAGGGTGGGGTGGATGCCGCGGGTGAAGGGGTACGCGCCGGGTTCGCCGAGCCGGGCCGCGGGGTCCCAGCCTTCGAGCGCCTCGGGCCCGTAGACGGGCCGGACGCCGAGGCCCGACTCGGTGGTCCGGGTGGTTTCCGGCTCCTGTGCCATGGGCTGCCGCCTCCCGCCGTCCTCGCTTACGAGCAACCGGACTGTAGCGACGGCCGGGCGGCACTGTCAGGGGACGCGCAGGCCGGAAGAGGGAGAGAAGGGTGGCAGCGGGCGGAAGAAGGGAGGGAGGAGCGCGGGCAGGGCCGGGGGGACGTACCCCGCCCGCGCTGTTGCGCGGAGCCTGCGGCATGGGGGGAACTGCGGCTTCCGCGCGGCCGATGACCAGTCGGCCCACTCCCTACAGCGCCGTGCCCCCGGAAAGCGTCACACCCGGCGTCCCGGCCGGGGAGCCTGCACCGTGGCAGGCGGGCGGCCGGGGCGCGGTGCGGGGCGGCCGGGCCGGTGGGACGCCTGCCGGAGGACCGCGCGTCGCGTCACCGCCGCGCCCGTCGCCCCGGCCCTCGCCTCATCCGGCGTGCGTTCCGCCGGCGCGGCCGCGGCTCTCCGGATCGCCTTGGCCGCCGCGCTCATCACGGTCGTTGTGGTCGTCGCGGCCCCCGTGACGGCCACGGGTGCCCTGAGCGTCGCCGGCCCGGTGAGCGCTCCCGTCGCCGCTTCCTCTGTCGTCCTCGTCGTCCTCGTCGTCTCCGCCGTTCGCCTCGCCCTCCTTGTCGTCCTCGTTCTCCTCGCCACTTCCGTCGCCGCCGCTCCCCTTGCCGTTGCCGTCGCCGTCACCGGCGACCTGATCGTGGTCGTGGACGAGGCGGGTGCAGTAGGCGCGGACGCCGGCCGGGCCGCCGGCCCGGCGTTCGAGGGCGTGGACGGCGTCCTCGTCCGCCTGTGCGCGCCACTTCCCCCGGGTGAGGTAGTCGCGGCAGAGGCCGACGGCCTGTTGGAGATCACCGTCGGGGTCCCCCTGGTACGGGGAGGCCGTCTCCTCGTCCCGGTCGGCGCCCGCGCCGGGCCCGGCCGAGGGCCGTTCGCCCGGGCGGGGAGTGCCGTGGCCGGTGGGCGAGGGGCCGGCGGGGGGCGGGAGGAGGTGTCCGTCCGCGCCCTTCCCCTCGCGTCCTCCCTCGGCGCGGCCGTCGGCCGGGCCGTCGGACGCGGAACCGTGAGGACGCGGCCGGGCGGTGTGCGGGCCGTCCCCGCCCACGGTGCCCGCCCGGTCGTCCACCGCGGCCGGCTCGCGGCCGGCGGCGGTGAACGGGGTGGGGACGGCGACGACGCCGGAGAGCACGGCGACGCCGCTCAGCGCGCACGCGGCCAGGGCCGCGACCAGCACGGCCCGGGCCGGGCGGCGGTGCGGCAGGGAACGCGTCCCGTGCCGGCCGCCGCGGTCGGCGCCCCGGCCGCGCGGGCCGCTACCGCTGCCGCGCGCGCCGTTCCGTCCGGCGCGTTCCCACCGCTCGCCCGGTTCTCCGCTCCGGTGCGGGTGGCCGCCCTCCCGGGCCGCCGGGTCATCGGCCATGTGCCGCGATGACACCAACTCGCCCGCACCAACGGACTGTTCGCCGGGCGCGGCGCGGCGGGCGGCGAGGAAGGCGGCGACGGCGGCGTCCTCGCCCGGGAGCGGGCGGCCCGGCGCCGGGGCGGGGGCGGCCAGGGCGCGGAGTGCGGCCAGGGCGGCGTCCGTCTGCTCGGGGCCGGGGGACGGCGTGCGGGCAGCGCAGGAAGCACAGGGGCCGCACGCGGCGCAGGAGGCGAGCGCCGTTCCGTCCAACCGGTCGTCGTGCCGCAACCAGTCGTGCTCGTGGTCGTCCGCCATCACATGTCTTTCTGCGTCCGCGCGCCCAATCGCGTCACACCGCGAGAAGAGCGTGAACCGGTGGATGATCCGCGCTGTCCGGGGATGCCGTCCGGTCCCGGCTGCCCTCTCACCCCGGCGCCCCCCTCTCCGGCCCCTCTGGCACCTCCGGCCCCTCCGGACCCTCCCGTCGGGTCCGTTCCGTTCATCAGCTGCGCGAGTCTGCGCAGGCCGCGGTGAGCCGCCGTGCGGACGGCGCCGGGCCGCTTGCCCAGCACCTCCGCGGCGGTGGCGGCGTCGAGGCCGACGACCACGCGCAGGACCACGGCCTCCGCCTGGTCCTGCGGCAGCCGGGCGACCAGCGCGAGGACCCGTTCGGTCCCCAGGGCCTCCAGCGCCTCGCCCGCGGTGTCGGCGTCCCCGGCGCGCGCGGCGAGTTCACTGTCGTCGCCGCCGATCACGGGCCGCCGGCCGCGCATCCGTATGTGGTCGAGGGCGCGGTTGCGGGCGATGCGGGCGGCCCAGCCTCGGAAGCGGTCGGCGTCGCCGGTGAACCGGTCGATGTCGCGGGCGATCTGGAGCCAGGTCTCGGACGCCACGTCCTCGGCGTCGGTCTCGCCGACGAGCGTGCGCACGTACCCGAGCAGGCGGGGCTGGACGGACCGGTAGACCGCGCGGAAGGCCGTCTCGTCCCCGCCCTGCGCCGCGCGTACCGCGACGGTCAGCTCAGCGTCATCCCCCTGCACACCCACATCCTGCATCACTTGCAGAACTCATGAATCAGTAATGCGCGGGTCCGCCGTCGGGCTCACTGCTGTAGGGGTTCGGCACGGAACTCCCCGCGCCGGGCGGAGAACCGTACGGCGAACCGTTCGGCGCACCGTACGTCGGCCCGTACGAAGGACCGTACGGGCCGACCGGCGTCCCGGGCAACGGGCCCTGGCCCGGCGGCGGGTAGGGAGCGTACGGCCCGGCGGCCGGATAGGGTCCGGGGGGCGCCCCGTAAGCCCCAGGAGCACCGTACGGCGCCGGAGTTGGCTGGGCGTGGGGGTACGGCCAGGGACCCGCGTACGGACCGGCGGCGGCATACGGGCCGGCGGCCGCATACGGACCGGCGGCCGCGTACGCACTCCCGTCCCCGGCGAAGCTCTCGTACTCCAGCCCCTCCAGCGCCCGTTCCTCCTGCATCCGCGTCAACTGCCGCACCACCAGCAGCGCCAGCGCGCCCGCGACGGCACACAGCAGGTACCCGAAGGCGCTCGCCCCGGCCAGCATCCTCAGGTTGCGGACGTCGTCCTCCCAGGCGTCGAACCGTTCCAGCCGGAAGTCGCGGCGCATCTTCGCCTCGGTCAGCGCATAGCCGAAGGCGCTCGCCCCCGCGAGGGCGCCTGCCACGATCCCGCTCACCCACCACGCGTTGAGCAGCCCCTTCCGCGCACTCTGCGGACCGGCGGGGGCGGACGCGCGGTAGATGTCGTTGGCGATCTGCTTGGGGAACCACAGGTTGACCACCGGCGTGAACCAGGCACCCGCCGCCCAGCCGCTCCCGAAGCGGTGCGTACCGGGCGCGAGCACCTCGGCGTTGAGCCGCACCCGCCGGAACCAGACCGCCCACAGGCCGGCCGCGCCCAGCCCGAGCACGGCGGCGACGAGGGAGACCGAGGCGAAGAAGGCGTCCGCCTGGTTCGCCTTGTCCGCGGTCCCGTCGCTGAGCACGACGCCCTCCGCCAGCACGTCGCCGAGCGCGCCGCGCTGCTGGAAGCGGGCGGCGGCGAGCAGCAGCAGACCGAGCAGCGCCAGGGTCAGGACGGTGGTGAGCGAGATCCGCACCCCGCGGCGCAGGTCGACCCCGCCGAGCGGCTCGGGCCCGGACGCCCCGGCGGCGAACGGCACTCCGCCTACAGGCGGCAGCGGAGGCACAGGAGGCAGCGGGGGCGCATGGGACGGGCGTGGCGGCGGCTCGGGCTGTCCTGCCAGCACCTCGGCCCCCTCCGGTCCCCGCTGCTCAGCGCCGCACGCCGCGCAGCGGCCGTCCGGCCCCACGGCGACGGCACGGCATCGACCGCACGGATACATCTCTTCGTCCCCCCACGGAACGCCGGAACGGCACCGGTGGCTCGGCGCCGGTGAGTCGACTGCTCGTCGGCGCCGGCCTGACGGGCGGGGCGGCGGCCGGCGGGCCGTCGCGTGCGCACCGGGCGACGCGGCCCGCACGTTACGGGCAACGGACCGTTCCCGTCCAGAAGAGGCCGGGCGCGAACGGCCGACCGGAGAGAACCGGCCACATAAAGCGCCCGGAAGGGCCCCGGCCGGGCCTCCGAGGCCCGGCCGGGGGCGGTCGACGGCCCGGACCCCCGTGCGCGGTGTGACGGAATCCGGCCGTTCGGCGCTGAGGGAAGTACGCGCCTCACCAAGGCGCGTGGCGGGCGACGGCCGCGGCCTCTCCTGTGGGGGGTGGTGGCCCGGCCGTCCCCGCGCCCGCGCCGGCGCGCGGAGCCCGCGTCAGTCCTCCCCCGCGATGTCCTTGACCGAGACCGTCAGGTCGTTCGTCACCGTGAAGAACGGCCGCAGCCGCACCCCGTCCCGGTCCGCCGCCGGGAACGTGTCGATCCCCTTGCGGTCCGCGAAGTCACCGGTCAGCCGGCCGAGCCGGACGGGAGCGGCGCCCGCGCCGGGGCGTACGTACAGGTCCCACAGGTCCTGCTCCTCGCCCCTGCGCCGCCACATCGGCTCGTACGGCAGCCGGCCCGTGCCGCCCTCCAGCGGCGCGCGGACGTCGGCCACCTCGCCGTCGGCGCCGCGGAGCCGGGCGATCAGCTCGGCGCCGTCGCGGAGCTCGACGCCATGGGCGGCGACCGTGAGGGTGACCACACCTTCCTCGGCCGCCCCCACCCGGACGTCCGTCACCTCGGCGTGCCGCTCGCGCAGCCAGGTGCGGACGGCGAGGAAGCCGTCGCTGGTCTCGTACGGGATCCAGGGCGCGACGCCGGACGGCCCGGCCTGGAGCCCCAGCCCGAGCAGGGCCTGCTGCTCGACGAGGACGGCGGTCAGCCGGCGCCGCGACTTGTCGGCCTTGCGCTCGGCGTAGCTGTCCCAGCGGCCCTCGGGCAGGGTGTGCGCGGCACGTTCGACGCGGGCCTCGGCCCAGTCGGCGCCGGGGGTCCGCCGGAGCGGGACGCGGACGGCCTCCTTGCCCTTGCTGCCGCGGTGGCGGAGCAGCACGTGGGAGTCGTCGGCGGTGAGCTGCTCGGCACGTACCCGGAAGACGAGCGAGCCGTCGGCGGCGACGGCGCAGCGTGCCTCGGGGTGGGCGGTCTCGGTGGGCGCGGAAACGGCGGGGCCGGCGGGGGCGGCCTGCTGCTTGCGGCCGCCGCCGAAGAGGCCGCGGAGCAGGCCGCCCTTCTTCGCGGGGGCGGTGCAGCCGGGGCGGAGTTCCTCGAAGAGCCGCTCGTAGCGCTGCGCGATGGCGTCGGGCTCGTAGCGGTGGGCGGCGGCGCGGGCCGCGGCGCCGAGCCGGGCGCGGAGCCCGTCGTCGCCGGTGAGCTTGAGCAGCGCCTCCGCGTAGGCGTCGACGCTGTCGGTCTCGCTCTGCGGGGAGAGCGGGACGAGGATGCCGTCGGTGCCGTCGTTGAGGATCTCACGCGGGCCGTAGGGGCAGTCGGTGGCGATCACCGGCAGTCCGGCGTGCATGGCCTCGACGATGGTCATGCCGAAGGACTCGGCGTCGGAGGCGACGGCGGCGACGGCGCCCTTGGCCCACTCGGTCTCGATGGGCGAGCGGGCGCCCATGAGGGTGATCCGCTCGTAGAGGCCCATGTCCTCGATCTGGCGGCGCAGCTTGGCCTTGGAGGTGCCGCGGCCGTAGATCCGGAGCTGCCAGTCGGGGCGCTCGTCGGCGATCTTCGCGAAGGCGTTGATGAGCCGGTCGTAGCGTTTGACGCCGACGAGCCGCCCGGCCGAGACGATGATCTTCGAGTTGCCGTCGGAGGGCGCGGCGGCGGGGGCGGGCACGGCGTTGGGGACGGACAGCACCTGTGCGCGGCGGTCGGCGGGCAGGGCGTCGCGGTAGTGGCCGGCGTCGGCCTCGGAGACGGTGACGAAGGCGTCGAGGGCGGCGATGGCCGGGTCCATGACGGCGTGCAGCTCGGGGACGTGGGCCTCGTGGGTGAGGTGCTCTTGGCCGAGGCGGAGGTAGCGGTCGCTGCCGTAACGGGCGAGGTAGCCGATGAGCTTGGGGCGCGTGGCGATGACGACGTCCGCGTCGGTGGCCGCGAGGTGGGAGGCGACGCGTTCGTCGGTGAGGGCGGTGGCGGCCATCCGGCCGTTGTCGATGCGCTCGTCGCGGAAGATCTCGCTGGGCCGCTGGTTGAGGGGTGCCGCGTACTCGTCGCCGTCCGTGCCCTCGCGCAGGTCGACGAGGGGGGTCAGCCGGACGCGCGGGTCGATCGTGAGCTCGGGCTCGTCCACGGGCCGGTTGACGCTGATGATGCGGACCTCGTGCCGGTCGGCGAGAGCGGTGGCGAGGTTGACGGTCGAACGGATGGTTCCGCCGATGCCGTACGCATTGTGCAGCAGGAATTCGATCTTCATCCGGGCCCTCGTTCAGTGCGATGGGCGCGCGAGCGCGCACGTCCGCCGTGGACAGCTGCGCCGCGCACCGGCCGATGCCTTCCGCTTGGACAACGACCGGACGCCGCGCATGGTTCAACCCGGAGGCTAGCCCGCTTTGGAGGTGTGTGGGGAGCGCTCGCTCCCAGGTTCTGGCAAACCGGTCGAAAGCCCACCCGGCGCCGGGACTTCAGCCCCCTCGGACGGCGGTGTACAGGGTGCCGAACTCCTGCCAGGGCAGCTTCGGCGGGCGGGGGTCCCACAGCCGCTGGGAGACGGCGGCCAGCGGCAGCCGGATTCCGTTTGCCACCTGGTCGGGGGTCTGGGCGTCGGGGTGGTCGCACCAGACGGCGAACCGGCCGCCCGGCACCCGGCGCGGGTCCGCCGTCCCGGCCGCCACGGGCGCGGTGCCGCGCAGCACGGCCGGGGACCACTCCTTGTAGATCAGCTCGCCGGTGGGGTAGCGGAACTCGTTCGGTTCCCCGAGCACGTAGTAGAGGTACTGGTCGTTGAGGTTGACGACCGTGCGTCCCTCGTTCAGGTATTCCTGCGGGTCCCGGGCGCCGAGCTCGCGGCCGGTCCAGTACTCGACCTCGATCCCCTGGTCGGGGGCGACGAGGCCGCCGCGGAGGAAGCCGTCGTTCCACGCCTTGGCCTTCTTGCCGAGGGAGCGGACGACCGCGGCCCGGTCGTTGAGCCAGGCGGTGGCCAGGTCCTGCACCCGGCCCTGCGAGCCGTAGCGCTGCCGGGCGAGGTCGGCGAGGTGCGGGTAGGAGCCCTGCGGGTCGCGGGCCATCAGGGCGCGGTACTCGTCCGCCCCCAGGTGCCAGTACGGGCCGGGGAAGAGGGGGGTGAACTCGCGCAGCAGGTCGTCCACGATCTTCGCCGCGCCCGGCAGGGAGATGTCGACGGCGCCCCGGGAGGGGGTGCCGGTGGCGTCCCTGAGCTGGAGGTCCGGGTGGGCCTTGAGGACGGCGCCGAGGTGGCCGGGCGAGTCGATCTCGGGGATGACGGTGATGTGCAGTGAGGTGGCGAGGGCGACGATGCGGCGGACCTCGGCCTTGGTGAGGTGCTCCGGGGAGACGATCTCGGGGTGGCTCGCGCTCTCGACGCGGAAGCCCTGGTCGTCGGAGAAGTGCAGGCCGAGCTGGTTGAGCTTGAGGTCGGCCATCTCGCGCAGCCGGGCCTCGATCCACTCGGCGGTGAAGTGCTTGCGCGCGATGTCGAGCTGCAGGCCGCGCTGCGGCCGGTCGGGGGCGTCGGCGATGACCCCCTCGGGGAGGCCGCCGCCGGAGCGGACGGACTGGACGAGGGTGCGGGTGCCGTAGAAGGCGCCGGCCTCGTCGGGGGCGGTGATGAGGACCCTGCCGTCGCGGGTGGTCAGCTCGTAGCTCTCGGGGCCGCCGCGCTGGCCGGGGCGGAGGGCGAGTTCGACGTCGCCGGCGCGGGCCGGTCCGGGGGCGATGGTGACCTTGAGCTCGCCGGCCAGCAGCCGGGCCTCGTCGGCGAGGGGCCCGTCGGGGTCGGTGACGACGCGGACGGCGGAGGAGGGCCGCCAGCCGGGGCCGCCGCGGGCGGTGAAGGAGCGGACGGCCGGGACGGTGCGCGGCATCCCGGTGACGGGCGTGACCTGGGTGGCGGAGGAGGGCGCCGCCGCCTGGGTGGAGCGGTCGTCGTCCCGCCCGGCGCTCCGGCCGGAGGACCCGGAGGACGCGACTCCGCCGTCGTGGGCGCAGCCGGTGGCGGCCGGCAGGGCGACCGCGGCGAGGAGCGCGAGGACGGCGTACGGCCGGCGGGGCGCGACACGCCTGGGCCGCCCGAAAAGGACGACACGGGCGATACGGGTGATTCTGACAGGCAGTCCCATGGAGCAAAACCTCCCAATCGCGGAAAAGATAGTTCTTTCCGCCGCCGACAGCCTCGAATGCCCGCCCGAAAACTCTCTCTTATGGGTGAATTACGGACACCGAACCAGGGCCATTCGGCCAACCATGGACCCCCATGCGGCTCTCGTCCACCACCGCCGACCCGTACATGCCAGTTTGATCACACCAGACCGACCCCGCGCGACCGAACCGACAAGGCGTCGCTACGATGGCCAGGGCCGGTGGACCGTACCCGGCCGGGCCCGACCGACAGTGCAGTCCTGACTGGGTTACAAGCTGGCGGCCGCCCCCAATCCCCGCTCCCGGAGGGTTTTCCGTGCCGGCTGGAACGCTGTACCGCGGCCGGGAAGGCATGTGGTCCTGGGTGGCTCACCGAGTCACCGGCGTCCTCATTTTCTTCTTCCTGTTCGTGCACGTCCTGGACACCGCTCTCGTCCGCGTCTCCCCGGAGGCGTACGACGACGTCGTCGCGACGTACAAGACACCCGTCGTCAATGTGATGGAGTACGGCCTCGTCGCCGCCATCCTCTTCCACGCGCTCAACGGCCTCCGCGTCATCGCGGTGGACTTCTGGTCCAAGGGCCCGCGGTACCAGAAGCAGATGCTGTGGACCGTCGTGGGCGTCTGGATCGTCCTGATGGCCGGCGCCTTCTACCCCGTGCTCAGCCACACGCTGCACACGCTGTTCGGGAGCTGACGCTAGACATGTCCGCTGAAACCACCCCCGCGACCGCCGAAGGCGTCTCCCTCTACGACGTCGACAACCCGGCGCCGGTCATCGAGGCGCCGCGCAAGCGCACCAAGAAGACGCCGAAGGCGACCCGCACCAACTTCGAGCTGTACGGCTGGCTGTTCATGCGGCTGTCCGGCATCGTGCTCGTCGTCCTGGTCCTGGGCCACCTCCTGATCCAGCTGGTGCTGGACGGCGGTGTCACCAAGGTCGGCTTCGCCTTCGTGGCCGGCCGCTGGGCCTCGCCGTTCTGGCAGGCGTGGGACCTGATCATGCTGTGGCTCGCCATGCTGCACGGCGCCAACGGCCTCCGTACGGTCATCAACGACTACGCGGAGCGGGACACCACCCGCTTCTGGCTGAAGATGCTGCTGTACACCGCCACGGTGTTCACCGTCCTGCTGGGCACGCTGGTGATCTTCACCTTCGACCCGAACATCCGCTAGAGCCCGGGGCTGACGCGACCATGAAGATCCACAAGTACGACACCGTCATCGTCGGCGCCGGTGGCGCCGGCATGCGCGCGGCCATCGAGGCGACCAAGCGCAGCCGCACCGCGGTGCTCACCAAGCTGTACCCCACCCGCTCCCACACCGGCGCGGCCCAGGGCGGCATGGCCGCCGCCCTCGCCAACGTCGAGGAGGACAACTGGGAGTGGCACACCTTCGACACGGTCAAGGGCGGTGACTACCTGGTCGACCAGGACGCCGCCGAGATCCTGGCGAAGGAGGCCATCGACGCGGTCCTCGACCTGGAGAAGATGGGCCTGCCGTTCAACCGCACCCCGGACGGCACCATCGACCAGCGCCGCTTCGGCGGTCACTCGCGCAACCACGGCGAGGCCCCGGTCCGCCGGTCCTGCTACGCCGCGGACCGCACCGGCCACATGATCCTCCAGACGCTGTACCAGAACTGCGTCAAGGAGGGCGTGGAGTTCTTCAACGAGTTCTACGTCCTGGACCAGCTGATCACCGAGGTGGACGGCGTCAAGAAGTCCGCCGGTGTGGTCGCCTACGAGCTGGCCACCGGCGAGCTCCACGTCTTCCAGGCCAAGTCGGTCATCTACGCCTCCGGCGGCACCGGCAAGTTCTTCAAGGTGACCTCCAACGCGCACACCCTGACCGGTGACGGCCAGGCCGCCTGCTACCGGCGCGGCCTGCCGCTGGAGGACATGGAGTTCTTCCAGTTCCACCCGACGGGCATCTGGCGCATGGGCATCCTGCTGACGGAGGGCGCCCGTGGTGAGGGCGGCATCCTCCGCAACAAGGACGGCGAGCGCTTCATGGAGAAGTACGCGCCGGTCATGAAGGACCTCGCGTCCCGTGACGTCGTCTCGCGCTCCATCTACACGGAGATCCGCGAGGGCCGCGGCTGCGGTCCCGAGGGCGATCACGTCTACCTGGACCTGACGCACCTGCCTCCGGAGCAGTTGGACGCCAAGCTGCCGGACATCACCGAGTTCGCGCGCACCTACCTCGGCATCGAGCCCTACACGGACCCGATCCCGATCCAGCCCACCGCGCACTACGCCATGGGCGGCATCCCGACCAACGTCGAGGGCGAGGTGCTGGCCGACAACGACACCGTCGTGCCGGGCCTGTACGCCGCCGGCGAGGTCGCCTGCGTCTCCGTCCACGGCGCCAACCGCCTGGGCACCAACTCGCTGCTGGACATCAACGTCTTCGGCAAGCGCGCGGGCATCGCCGCCGCCGAGTACGCGCACAAGGCCGACTTCGTCGAGCTGCCGGAGGACCCGGCCGCGCTCGTCAAGGAGCAGGTCGAGCGGCTGCGCGAGTCCACGGGCAGCGAGCGGGTCGCCGAGCTCCGCAAGGAGCTGCAGGAGACCATGGACGCCAACGTCATGGTCTTCCGCACCGAGCAGACCATCAAGACGGCCGTCGAGAAGATCGCCGAGCTGCGCAAGCGCTACAAGAACGTGTCCATCCAGGACAAGGGCAAGCGCTTCAACACCGACCTGCTGGAGGCCATCGAGCTGGGCAACCTGCTCGACCTGGCCGAGGTCATGGCGGTCTCCGCACTCGCGCGGAAGGAGTCCCGCGGCGGTCACTACCGCGAGGACTACCCCAACCGCGACGACGTCAACTTCATGCGCCACACCATGGCGTACCGCGAGGTCGACGCGGACGGCAGGGATTCGATCCGGCTCGACTACAAGCCGGTCGTGCAGACCCGCTACCAGCCCATGGAGCGTAAGTACTGATGAGCACCGCGATCGAAGACAAGGTGGAGGCCGCGAGCAAGGCCTCTCCCTACATCACGGTCACCTTCCGCGTCCGCCGGTTCAACCCGGAGGTCTCCGCCGAGGCGACCTGGCAGGACTTCGAGGTCGAGATCGACCCGAAGGAGCGCGTGCTCGACGGTCTGCACAAGATCAAGTGGGACCTGGACGGTTCGCTGACCTTCCGCCGGTCCTGCGCCCACGGCATCTGCGGCTCCGACGCCATGCGCATCAACGGCCGCAACCGCCTCGCGTGCAAGACCCTGATCAAGGACATCAACCCGGACAAGCCGATCACGGTGGAGCCCATCAAGGGCCTCACGGTCCTGAAGGACCTCGTGGTCGACATGGAGCCCTTCTTCCAGGCGTACCGGGACGTGATGCCCTTCCTGATCACCAAGGGCAACGAGCCGACGCGCGAGCGCCTGCAGTCCGCCGAGGACCGCGAGCGCTTCGACGACACCACCAAGTGCATCCTGTGCGCCGCGTGCACGTCCTCGTGCCCGGTGTTCTGGAACGACGGCCAGTACTTCGGCCCGGCGGCGATCGTCAACGCGCACCGCTTCATCTTCGACTCGCGTGACGAGGCCGGGGAGCAGCGGCTGGAGATCCTGAACGACAAGGACGGCGTCTGGCGCTGCCGGACCACCTTCAACTGCACCGACGCCTGCCCGCGCGGCATCGAGGTGACGAAGGCGATCCAGGAGGTCAAGCGAGCGCTGATCACGCGCCGCTTCTGATCCCCGCCGTACGTACGAAGGGCCCCCGCTCCTCCCGGAGCGGGGGCCCTTCGGCGTTCACCCCGGCCGTTCCAGCTCCGCGATCGTCTCCTCCAGCCAGGCCAGTTCGGCGCGGGAGGTGGCGCGGGCGATGGTGAGGACGCCGCGCCGGAACGGGTCGTCCACGTCCTCGACGCCCAGCGGCCGCTCGCCGTCGTAGAAGAAGCTGCTCGGCTCGCGGAGGAACGCCAGCCGCCGGCGCAGCACTTCCGCCTGTGCCTGCCGGTCCGGCAGGTGGCGGAGGAAGGCGAGGAGCACGAACCAGCGGTTCTCGTCCGTGACGAACGGGTCGTCGGGCCGGCGCAGCCGCTCCAGGAACGTCCGCCGACCCTCCTCCGTCAGGCTGAGCATGTGCCGGGGCGCCGCCACCACTCCCTGTCGCGACTCGCGGACGAGCAGTCCGGCCGTCTCCATGCGCTTGATCGCCGGGTACAGGGTGCCGTGGCTGATCGCCTTGACGTGACCGGTGAGACGGGCGATGCGGGTGCGCAGCTCATAGCCGTGCAGGGGTTCCTCGTGGAGGAACCCCTGGATGGCGAGATCCAACAGGCTTGACATGGACAGAGAGCATATCCCTAGACTCCGAGATAGGTCGTTTCGACACATGGCGTTTCGACCTACTCAGGGAGGGAGTACCACCGTTGCCATCCGCCTCGTCACCCTTGTCCACCCCACCGCGCGACCGGTCCACGGCACCGCCGCCCGGCCCCGCGGCCGTTCCGGTCATGGCCCTGTCGGCGCTCGCGTTCGCCGCCTTCGCCCTCTGCTCCGCCGAATTCGCCCTCGTGGGGCTGCTGTTGGACGTGTCACGGGACCTGCGGGTCCCGGTGGCCACCGCCGGGCAGCTGCTCAGCGCGTACGCCCTGGTCGTCGCCGTCGGCGGCCCGGCCGTCACGGCCCTCACCGCGCGCGTGGCACCGCGGACCCTGGCGGCGGTGCTGCTGGCGGTCTTCGCCGGGGCCAACGTGCTGTGCGCGCTCGCCCCCTCGTTCTCACTGCTGATGGCCGCGCGGACGCTGGGCGCCCTGACGCACAGCACCTTCGCCGCGGTCTGCGTGCTCATCGCCGTCCGGATCTCACCGCCCGGCCGCCAGGGGACGGCGATCGCCTGGGTGTCCGGCGGGCTGGGGCTGGCGACGGTGCTCGGCGGGCCGATCGGCACGGCCGTCGGCCAGCAGTGGGGCTGGCGCGCGACGTTCTGGTGCGTGACGGCCGCGGCGGCGCTGGCGTTCGCGGCCGTGCTGATCCTCGTGCCGCGCCCGGCGACCCGGGTTCCGGAGGGTGCGAAGGCCGCCGGGGCCGGCGTCCTCAAGCGGCCTCAGGTGCTCTGCGCCCTGGCCGTCACCGCCGTCTCGCAGGCCGGCTGGTTCCTGCTCTACAGCTACATCGCCCCCCTGCTGCGACAGGCGGCGGGGTTCGGGGCCACCGCCACGACCGTTCTGCTGTTCCTCTTCGGCCTGGGCGGGTTCGCGGGCAACGCGGTCGGCGGGCGGTGTGCGGACCGATCGCTGCGCGGCACCCTGGTGGGCGCGCTCGCGGTGCTCGCGGGGGCACTCGCGCTGGTCAGCGCCGTCGCCCACGTCAAGGGCGCGGTCCCCGGGGCGGTCCTGCTGATCGGGGCGGCCTCCGGCGCCCTGGTGCCCGCGCTGCAGTCCTGGGTGCTCGGCGCGGCGGGCGGCGGCTCGGCCCTGGCCGTGGCCGCCAACACCTCGGCCTTCAATCTGGGCAACGCGGCCGGTTCATGGGGCGGTTCGCGCCTGCTCGCGGGCGGCACGGACGTCACCGCGCTGGGCTGGGCGGGCGCCGTGGTGGTGACGGCGGCGCTCGCCGGGACGGCCGTCGCCCTCCGGCGGCGCGGACGGCGGCCCACGGAGGCCGCCGCCCGGCCGACCGTCAGCCGTTGACGAAGGTCAGGCTGGTGTCGTCGTACCGCGAGCCGGCGACCGCCTCGGCCGGGGCCGCCGCGTCGATGGCGGCGAGGTCGTCCGCGGAGAGGGCGAGGCCGGCGGCGGCGACGTTCTCCGCCAGGTACTTCTCGCGGCGGGTGCCCGGGATCGGGACGACGTCGTCGCCACGGTGCTGGACCCAGGCGAGGGCCAGCTGGCCGGCGGTGACGCCGCGGCCGGCGGCCAGCGCCTCCAGCCGCTCGACGATGGCCAGGTTCTTCTCCAGGTTGCCGTCGGCGAAGCGCGGCTGGGTGCGCCGGATGTCCGTCTGCTCCAGCGTGTCCACCGAGGTGTAGCGGCCGGTGAGGAAGCCGCGGCCGAGGGGCGAGAACGGGACGATGCCGATGCCGAGTTCGCGGCAGACGGGCAGCACCTCGGCCTCGATGTCGCGGGTCCAGAGCGACCACTCGCTCTGCAGCGCGGCGATCGGGTGGACGGCGTGCGCCCGCCGGATGGTGGCGGCGCTCGCCTCGGAGAGGCCGAGGTGGCGCACCTTGCCCTCCGCCACCAGCTCGGCCATCGCCCCGACGGTCTCCTCGATGGGCACGTTCCGGTCGACCCGGTGCGCGTAGTAGAGGTCGATGTGGTCGAGGCCGAGGCGGCGCAGCGACGCCTCGCACGCCTGCCGGACGTACGCCGCGTCGCCGCGGATCACGGTGGGCTCGCCCAGCCGGTTGGCGAAGCCGAACTTGGTGGCCACGACGGCCTGTTCGCGCCGCCCGGGGGTGGCGAGAGCCCGGCCGACCAGCTCCTCGTTGGCGCCGTTGCCATAGAAGTCGGAGGTGTCGAGGAGGGTGACGCCCAGGTCGAGGGCCCGGTGCAGGGTGGCGATCGACTGGTCGTCGTCCGCCGCGCCGTACGCGTGGCTCATGCCCATGCAGCCGAGGCCCTGGGCGCCGACCGTGAGTCCGCCGAGTCGTCGGGTGGGAATACTGGTCATAACCGGTGCCTCCTGGGGCGGTTGTGCTGCGCTGTCGTGTCAGACGTTAGGAGTTCGAGCCCACTCGAAGTCAAGCGCCCGGCACCAGGAGGCCCAGGGAATGGTTCAGTCCGTGGTCGGATCGGTGAGGAAACCGTTCATCCCGGCGATGATCTTCCAGCCGTCCTCCTCCTTCGAGATGACGTAGAGCGGCGCGCCCTTGGCGCCCTCGACGGGGTCGCCCTCCGGTGAGACCGGCGTCTGGACGACGTTGACGGCGATCACTTCGGGCCGGATGGCGAACATCCGGACGACGTCGTAGCGGACCGGCTGGTCCGGCAGGACGGGGAACACCTTGCGGGAGAGCTCGGTGATCTCCTCGCGGCCGGTGAGGCGCTTGCCCATGGCGTTGGTCCAGGTGGCGTGCCGTGCGTAGCAGCCGGCCAGGGCCGTGGCGTCCTTGGCGTTGAACGCGTCCTGGAGGGAGCGGACGACGTCGCGTACGGCGATGGCGACATCGGCGGGGACGACGTCGTGGAATTCGCTGATCGTTGCCATGGTGAATACCGCTTTCTTGCCTTGTTCCGGGCTCCGGCCCGTCCGGGCCGATGTCCCCCACTCAACAACCTCAACTCCGGTCGAGGTCAAGCCGGGTGGGACGAGCGCGGCGGAAGCCGACCTTCCGAGGGTGCGGCCGGCAGAGCGGAGGCCGACAGTCCGCCGCCGGGCGGCAATCCGCCGGCCGGCGGCGGGATTTGTGAGGTGGCGGCGGAGTTTGTCAGGTGGGGACGGGCCGGGCGGTCAGATCCGGCCCAGGCGCCAGAGCCGCCACAGCCCTGATCCGTCGATCAGGTACTGCGCACCCGAGATGGACTCCTTGCTCAGCATGTATTCCTTCTTCTGCCACAGCGGCACCAGCGGTACGTCCTCGGCGATGATCTTCTGGATGTCCCGGTAGGCGTCCGTGCTCCCTTCGCGGCGCCCGCTCTGCCGGGCTTCGCGGATCAGCTTCTCGACGCGGTCGTTGGCGTAGCCCGAGTACAGGTTGTTGGCCTTGCCCACGAGCGGGCTGGTGAAGGTGTCGGCGTCCGGGTAGTCCGCGAGCCAGCCCATGACGTACGCGTCGTAGTCCCCGCGCGCCCGGCCCTTCTGGAACTCCGTCCACTCCACGTACTTCGTGTCGATCCGGAACAGCCCCGTCGACTCCAGCTGCTTCTTGATGAGGGCCGTCTCCTCGTGGGTGGACACGCCCTTGGAGAAGGCCAGGGTGAAGTGGACCGGGGCGGTCAGCCCCGCGGAACGGAGCAGGCGGCGCGCGGCGTCCGGGTCCGGCTTCGGGTAGCGGTCGTAGAAGGACGTCGAATGCCCGAAGACGCCTTGCGGGATCAGGGAGTAGAGCGGTTCGACCGTGCGCTGGTGGACATCCCGCGCGATGGCCACCCGGTCGACCACCGACGCGACAGCACGGCGCACCGCCGCGTCCTTCACGGGGGCGCTCTTCAGGTTGAAGACCAGGAAGCGGGTCCCCGACGAAGTGGTCTCCGAGACCCTGAAGTCGTTCTCCCTGAGCGAGAGCGCCGACAGGGCCGCGGCCGGCATGTCGCGCGACGCGACATCGACCTTCGAGGCGTCCCAGGCGTTCTTGAGCTGCTGCGGCTCGGCGAAGTAGCGGACGGTGACCGGGTCGGCGGCCCCCTTGTTCGCGCCCCGGTAGTGCTTGTTGGGCGTCAACTCGGCGGTGTCGTCCCGCGCGTAGCGCTTGAGCCGGTACGGGCCGGAGCCATCCACTTCGTCCCCCGTTCGGATCTTGTCCGCCGGGTAGACCCGGCTGTCCACGATCGACCCCAGCCCCGAAGCGATCTTGGAGGGAAAGATGGCGTCCGGCGTCCGCAGATGGAAAGTGACCTTGAAGTCGCCATCCGTCTCGACCGACTTCAGGGTTTCGAGCAGGTCCGCCGGGCCCTCCTCCGCCTTGATGCGCAGGATTCTGTCGAACGAGAACTTGACGTCGGCGGCCGTCAGAGGGTGCCCGTTGGAGAACTTCAGCCCCGACCGCAGCGTGCAGGCGTACGTCTGGCGGCGCTCGTCCTGGAACCCGCAGCTCTTGGCGGCGTCGGGCGTCGGCTTGTCGCTGCCCGGCGTGAAGGTCAGCAAGGACTGGTAGATGTTGCCGAAAAGCGACCACGAGCCGGCGTCGTAGACAGCGGCCGGATCCAGTCCGGTGACCCGGTCCGTGGTGCCGACGACGATCGGTTCCTCCCCTCCGTCGCCCGACGAACAGCCGCTCAACCCCACCGACATCAGCGCCAACGCCGCCACAACGACCTTGCTGCGGCTTCGCCTCCGGACCCCACGCATGGCTGCGCCCCCTTTCCGTGACGCGGCTCACCTAAACACACGAACGCGCGTACGTCCGGGGAATCGGCCAAGTGATCGACTTACGGGGCCGACAGGCTGTCAGGGGCCATGCCCGGGGAACCGCTATGAGGTGCGACGCAACGCCCTGACACCACGCAACCCGATGAGGCCGATGACCGTCCCCAGAAGAAATGAGGTGACCGCCAGCAGCAGATGCACCCAGAAGTACGCGGTCGGCTCGCCCGCGTCGTCGAAGGCGAGCCCGCTCCCGTCTTTCCAGAGATTCTTTGCGAAAGTGATCCAGATGAACCAGCTCCATACGCCGAAGGCGAGCAGGAACCAGGAGACGGGGCGGGAGAGGGACGCGGGGGTGCGAGGGGCTGTCGAGCCGGAGGGATTCACCATGGGTTTCAGTATGCGATCCGGAGCACGCACTGGTCCTATCGGGTCCTCGGCGGAAGCCAGGGCCACCGGCTCGTCGTCGGGGAGCGGGCGGAACGGTACGTTCACCGGCGTGCCGATGACGACATCACCGAACGCGACGCGCTGCTCAGCGACGGCCCGCCGCCGTGGCGCGGCCCTCGTGGCCGCCTCCGCCTCGTTCCTGCTCCCCCTGGCCGCCGCGGCGCCGGCGCTCGCGGCCCCACCCGCCCCTCACCCCCCTTCTTCCAGCCATACCCCGTCCGCCCCCGGGGGCCCGAGCGCGCACCCCGGAGGGACGCCGAGCGGGAAACCGAGCGGAACACCGGCCGACGGCAAGGGCCGGCCGCCCAAACAGCCCCCGGTGAAGATGTCCGAGGTCGGCGGCGAGCTGCTGGGCAGGCCGGGTGTCCAGGTGCTGCGCGGGCCGGGCGCGCCCGAGCTGCCGAAGGACCTGAGCGGGGACGCCTGGCTGATCGCCGACGCCGAGACCGGCGAAGTGCTGGCGGCGAAGAACGCCCACTGGCGGCTGGCGCCGGCCTCCACGCTGAAGATGCTCTTCGCCGACACCCTGCTGCCCAAGTTTCCCAAGGAGCAGCGGCACAAGGTGGTCCCCGCGGACCTGGAGGGCATGGGCGAGGGCAGCAGCCAGGTCGGGCTGAAGGAAGATTCGACGTATACCGTCGAGGAACTCTGGCTCGGGGTCTTCCTCCGCTCGGGCAACGACGCGGTGCACGTGCTGTCCGCCATGAACGGCGGTGTGCAGCAGACCGTCCGGGACATGCAGGCGCACGCCGAGGAGCTCCAGGCCAACGACACGCACGTCGTCACCCCCGACGGCTACGACGCCGACGGGCAGGTCTCCAGCGCGTACGACCTCACGCTGTTCGCCCGCTCCGGCCTCCAGAAGCAGGACTTCCGGAAGTACTGCTCGACCGCCACCGCCCAGTTCCCCGGCGAGGAGCGGAAGGACGGAAAGCGGGAGACGTTCGGCATCCAGAACACCAACCGGCTGCTCACCGGCCAGGGCGTGCCCTTCTACAAGGGGATCGCCGGGGTGAAGAACGGGTCCACGACCAACGCCGGGAACACCTTCACCGGCGTCGCCCAGCACGGTGACCACAAGCTCCTGGTGACCGTGATGAACCCGGAGACCAAGGAGCCCAACGAGGTCTACAAGGAGGCGGCGCACCTGCTGGACTGGGGTTTCGAGGCGACTGGCCATGTCAAGCCGGTCGGCACGCTCGTCGCGCCGCTGAACGCGCCCGGCAAGGACGGCGGGAAGGCCGGGGGCCAGTCCGGCGACAAGGCGCAGGCGTCGGTCGCCGGGTCGTCCGGCTCGGGCGGCGGCGGGATGTGGACGGCCGTGGGGATCACCGGCGCCTCGGTGGTGGCGCTGGCCGCGGCGGCGTACGTGGTGCACCGCAGGTGGCCGCTGCCGGACCTGGCCAAGCGGCGGGGCGGCCGGTCCTGAACCTCTTCGACGGGCGCCGCCCGGCCTCCCGGCCGGAGGCGCCCGTCACTCGTGCGAGCCCTCCGCCAGCAGGTCCGCGCCGGCCTTGTCGTGCCGCGTGGTGGCCGTCCAGGCGGCGCAGAACAGCAGCAGCTTGGCGATGAAGTTGATCCACAGCAGCAGGGCGATCGGGGTGCCGAACGCGCCGTACATGCTCTTGGCCGCCACCCCGCTCAGATAGCCGCCGATCACCAGCTTGAGCGCCTCCAGGCCGACCGCGCCGAGCAGCGCGGCGATCACCAGGGTGCGGGGGGCGGGCTGGACGCGGGGCAGCCGGGTGAGGACGTAGAGCAGCAGGAGGAAGTCGGCGAGCACGGCGGCGCAGAACCCGGCGGCGGTGAGCAGGGCACCGCCGGCACCGGCGGTGGGCAGGCCGGTCTTGTCCGCCGACCAGGTGACGGCCGTCGTGGCGAACGTCGAGCAGCCGAGGGACAGCAGGGTCGCCCCGCCGAGGCCGAGCAGCACCCCCGCGTCCCTGAGCCGCAGCAGGAACGGGTTGCCCGGGCTCTCCTCCAGCTCCCACACGGCCCGCAGGCACTCGCGCAGGGTGCCGATCCAGTTGACGCCGGTGAACAGCAGCAGGGCACCGGCCACGACGCCGACCGTGCCGGCGTTGTCCACCAGCGAGCCGATGTCGAGCGAGTTGGAGATGCCGGGCACCTGCTCGGCGAGCTTCTGCTCCAGGTCCTGCACCTGTTTGTCGCTGAGTATCGCGGCGGCGACGGCCGCGCCCAGGGTGAGCAGCGGGAACAGGGCGACGAAACTGGTGAAGGTGATCGCCGCGGCGAGCCGCGTCCACTTCACGCGGTCCAGGGTCTCGTACGAGCGCCACGCGTGCGTCCGCATCAGCCGGGCCGCGGCGGGCCCGACCACCGGCAGCCGGATCAACCAGTCCATGATCCACGTCTACCCCATGCGGGCGCCGCCCACCGCCCGGAGGGGTGCGCGTCAGGGCGCACTCGCGGGGTGCGCGCCGGAGCGGACTCCGGTGAGCCCGCGCCGCCGGCGCTCAGCGGGAGGCGGCCGGCGGCCGGGACGCGCCCGTCTGGCGGGGCAGGGCGGCCGGGACGGGGCCCGGCCGGCCGAAGGGGTACTCGCGGTCGAGCCGCCAGACGCCGTCGGCCCCCTGCTCGTACAGGGCGAAGCCGTCGATCGTCCAGGCCGCCTCGTAGTCCGCCAGCTCCTCGTAGGCCCGGTCCATGGCCTCCTCGGCGATACCGTGGGCGACCGTCACGTGCGGGTGGTACGGGAACTGGAGCTCGCGGGCCAGCGGACCGGACGCGTCCCGGATCCGCTTCTGCAGCCAGGAGCAGGCGGCGGAGCCCTCCACCACGTTGACGAAGACCACCGGCGAGAGCGGGCGGAAGGTGCCCGTCCCGGACAGCCGCATGGGGAACGGGCGGCCGGCCGCGGCGACCTCGGCGAGGAACGCCTCGATCACGGGGAGCGACGACGCCTCGACCTCGGTGGGCGGGAGGAGGGTGACGTGGGTGGGGATGCCGTGCGCGTGGGGGTCCCCGAAACCCTCGCGGCGCTTCTGGAGGAAGCTGCCGTACGGCTCCGGGACCGCGATCGAAACGCCGAGCGTTACGGTCCCCATCGAGTTCTCCCTCCTGTGCGCCTGTAGGTCCCCGTGGTCAGTGTGGCGGCTGCGCCGCGTTCCCTGCCAGGTGTCCTGGTCCCGGGCGCGGGGAGGACGGCCGTCCTCCCTGCGCCTTCGGGCCGTCCGGACTTGTCCGGTGTGACGGACTTCTCACGTCCGGGGTGACTCGGCCGCGGTGCGGCTCAGTGCTTGGCGGGCAGGAAGCCCACCTTGTCGTACGCCTGGGCGAGGGTCTCGGCCGCGACCGCGCGGGCCTTCTCGGCGCCCTTGGCCAGGACAGAGTCCAGCGTCTCCGGGTCGTCCAGATATTCCTGTGTACGGGCACGGAACGGCGTCACCCACTCCACCATCACGTCGGCGAGGTCGGTCTTGAGCGCACCGTAGCCCTTGCCCTCGTACTTCTGCTCCAGTTCCGCGATTCCCGTCCCGGTGAGCGTGGAGTAGATCGTGAGCAGGTTGCTGACGCCCGGCTTCTCCTCGGGGTCGAAGCGGATCACCGTGTCGGTGTCGGTGACGGCGCTCTTGATCTTCTTCGCGGAGACCTTGGGCTCGTCGAGCAGGTTGATCAGGCCCTTGGCGGTGGACGCCGACTTGCTCATCTTGGCCGTCGGGTCCTGCAGGTCGTAGATCTTCGCCGTCTCGCGGACGATGTGCGCGGCGGGCAGCGTGAATGTGTCGCCGAACCGGCCGTTGAAACGCTCGGCGAGGTCGCGGGTCAGCTCGATGTGCTGGCGCTGGTCCTCGCCGACCGGGACGGAGTCCGCCTGGTAGAGCAGGATGTCGGCGACCTGGAGGACCGGGTACGTGAAGAGGCCGACCGTCGTCCGGTCGGCGCCCTGCTTGGCCGACTTGTCCTTGAACTGGGTCATGCGGGACGCCTCGCCGAAGCCGGTGAGGCAGTTCATCACCCAGCCGAGCTGCGCGTGCTCGGGGACATGGCTCTGGATGAACAGCGTGCAGCGCTCGGGGTCGAGGCCGGCGGCGAGCAGCTGGGCGGCGGCGACGCGGGTGTTGGCGCGCAGCTCCGCGGGGTCCTGCGGGACGGTGATCGCATGCAGGTCGACGACCATGTAGAACGCGTCGTGCGTCTCCTGCAGCGCCACGTACTGCCGGATGGCACCGAGGTAGTTGCCGAGGTGGAAGGAGCCGGCGGTGGGCTGGATACCGGACAGTGCGCGCGGACGATCAAGGGCCATGCGCACATTCTCTCAGGTACCGGCGCCGACTCGGTCCGGCGGTGGCTGCGTCGGTGTTAGAAAGGCGGACAACCGCATGCCCCGACCCGAACGGAGCACACGTTGAACGCCACCGAACGCAGCATCGCCGCCGCCGAGGCCCACGGCGCGCACAACTACCACCCCCTTCCGGTCGTGGTGGCGACCGCGGAGGGCGCGTGGATGACCGACGTCGAGGGGCGCCGCTACCTCGACATGCTCGCCGGATACTCGGCGCTCAATTTCGGCCACGGCAACCGCCGTCTCCTCGACGCCGCCAAGGCCCAGCTCGAACGGGTGACCCTCACGTCCCGGGCGTTCCACCACGACCGGTACGCCGAGTTCTGTACCGAGCTCGCCGCGCTCTGCGGCAAGGACATGGTGCTGCCGATGAACACCGGCGCGGAGGCGATCGAGACCGCCGTCAAGACCGCCCGGAAGTGGGGGTACCGGGTCAAGGGCGTACCGGACGGCCAAGCGAAGATCATCGTGGCCGACAACAACTTCCACGGCCGCACCACCACCATCGTCAGCTTCTCCACCGACCCCGAGGCCCGGGCCGACTACGGCCCCTACACCCCCGGCTTCGAGATCGTGCCCTACGGTGACCTGGCCGCCCTGGAGGCGGCCGTGGACGAGAACACCGTGGCGGTGCTCCTGGAGCCGATCCAGGGCGAGGCGGGCGTCCTCGTCCCGCCGCCGGGCTACCTGGCCGGGGTGCGGCGGCTGACCGCGGAGCGGAACGTGCTCTTCATCGCCGACGAGATCCAGTCCGCCCTCGGACGCACCGGCCGCACCTTCGCCTGCGAACACGAGGACGTCGTGCCCGACATGTACGTCCTGGGCAAGGCCCTCGGCGGCGGCGTCGTCCCCGTCTCCGCCGTCGTCGCCGACCGCGACGTCCTCGGCGTCTTCCGCCCCGGCGAGCACGGCTCCACCTTCGGCGGCAACCCGCTCGCCTGCGCCGTCGCCCTGGAGGTCATCGCCCTCCTCAAGACGGGTGAATACCAGGAGCGCGCCACCCGCCTCGGCGAGCACCTCCACCACGAGCTCGGCCTGCTCGTCGGCACGGGCGCCGTGGAGGCGGTCCGCGGCCGGGGCCTCTGGGCCGGCGTCGACATCGCCCCGTCGCTCGGGACCGCGCGGGAGGTGTCCGAGCGGCTCATGGAACGGGGGGTGCTGGTGAAGGACACGCACGGGTCGACGATCCGGATCGCGCCGCCGCTGGTGATCTCGAAGGAGGACCTGGACTGGGGGCTGGAGCAGTTGCGGGGTGTGCTGGCGGGGTAGCGCCACGTCGGAGGGGCGCCCCCTCAGCCTTCGTCACCGACCGGGCTGCCATCCGGCCCGGCCGGTGCGCGGACAGCCGCGATGAACGGCATCGGGAGCCGTCCGGTGGACCGGCCCCCGGATGGATCAGGCTTCACGGCGACTCGTTCGTACGGTGAGGCGGGAACGGGGGCGCGCGCGGGTGGTGCCCCAGCGGACCGTACCGGCCTGTACGCCGGCTTCGATGAAGCGGGAAAGGGCCTCTGGGGTGCGGCCGACGGGTGTCGGTTCGAACGAGAGCGTCAGGCGCACGGGGCCGCCGGCGGCGACGTGCTTTCGCCACTCCTGTCCGGTGCCGGGGATATGGAGTTCCCACCAGTCGTCGCCGTAGTCGAGACGGGCGACGCCGTGGTGCAGGGCTATCCGCGATCCGATGTAACGGGGTTCTTCCCCGATGGAGCCCAGGCCCAGGCAGAAGGACAGGGCGCGCATGCCGGCCTCGATCCACTCGACGGTTTCGCCAGCCCGTCGGGGCGGTTCGTGGGTCAGCAGGAGGTGGGCGACGGGGCCGGTGTCGGCGTGGTGGATTCCGTGGCTGTAGGTGAGGCCGGCGAGGAATCCGAGGCTGGGTGTGGTCTGTGTTGTCACTGCGGTGGTCTCACCTCTGCCCACACGGCCTTGCCGAACGGCCTGTGAGTGGTCCCCCATGTGGCACAGGCGTCGACGATGTGCAGGCCACGGCCCCGGCGTCGCTCGTCACTCTGCCGCCTCAATCGTGGCCGACGGCGCACAGGGTCGTGGACCTCGATACGGGTGTACGAGTCGCTGGCGTCAACGATGACACGTAGACGGTCGCCGGGCTCGCTGCCGTAGCGCACCGCGTTGGTCACCAGCTCGGACACAACAAGCGTCACGGCGAACACGTATGCCTCAACCGGGTCGGCCACGGCGTGATTGACGGCTTTTCGGGCGTAGGCACGGGCCATGGCGGGCGCCCGTTCGTTGGCGGGCAAGGTCAGATGCGGCGGCGGGCCGGCAGAAGCGCGAGCGCTGGGCGCCGACGTTGAGGTCCTCACCTTTCACGCCCCCGGGCCCGTTCGCGACGCTGAATCAGCCGCTCGAACTGGATCTGGGACATGAGGACCTCGGACGGTGTGAGAAGCAGCGCCGATTCGACGTTGCTGCCGTCCTCGAAGTGCACTTGGACGTGCATGACCGCTCGTTGGGCGCGGTGGTCGTACTGAGCGTCGCGTTTCAGCAGCGTGACGTGCGTGACCGGGACGGGCACCGTGCGGAGGGTGGAGCCGTCGGAAGGCGCGGACCATTCCTTGCCACCGCCCGGCGGGCGCAGCTTGTACGTCTTCGCGCCCTCGCGGGGGAGGGCCACGACGACGCCGATCCGTCCACCCGCGCCGAGGTCGAAGGCGAGGTCACCCAAACGAGGGTGGTACGGCTCGCCTGACCCCATCTCCAGTCTTCCGAACGGCAGTTGCTCCGAAGTCGTGTCGGCCATGCTCCGACGTTAGGAGGTGGCCGACCGCCGAATATGAACCGAAGGAATACCGCCCTTATCCGTCGAGATGGAACCGGTCTGACATGCGCCGCAGCTTCTCGCGGGTGGTTGCTCGTTCCGCGTACACGATGCTGCGGAGAGTTGACCGGGCGATGGGGTGGTTGCGGATGAGCTGGGGTGCGATGCGCTCGGCCTTTTCCAGCTCGGCCAGCGCGGTGTCCCTGTTGCCGTCCCACAACCAGGCACGAGCGAGTTCCATGTGGTGGTGCCCTCGACGGGAGCTGGGGAGCGAGGCGATCACCTCCGGGCTCGTGCGTCGGTGTATGGCCAGTGCCCGCCGCTGGTCCCGCATCTCAAGGGCGACGCTGATGGCATGGATCTGCACGTTGCCGGGCGAGAACGTCAGGGAGTGCCGGTCGTAGACGGGCGGACCGGCGTACTCGCCCAGCCTGTCGGCCGCAACTTTCGCGTGCGCGATACGGTCCTCGGCCTCTGACCGGCGGTTGCCGCGCGCCGCGGAGACGGCGGCCCGGAGCTGGAGCGACCCCCACGCGCGAACGGCGAGTGGTTCACCTTGGTCGTAGCCTTCCTGCACGCTGCGGATGGCCTTGTCCGACAAGGTGGTTGCGTCTTCCCAGTCCGCAGTCGCCCACATGTCCCATACGCGCATCCAGTCGGCCACGGCGGGCATGACCGGGTCACCGGAGAGGCGAGCGGACCAAGCCGCCCGTTCACACGACATGGCGACCAGCTCGGGGTGGCCCAGGGCGTGGGCTGCAGTGTGGGCAAACTTGCAGCACACCGCGTAGATGGCAAACGCCTCCTCCCGCTCGTGGCCCGTGCAGACCTCCGCCAGGGCCCGAGCTTCGCGGAGGAGGTCGGGCAGCACCTCCATGATCGCCACGTTGGCCGCGGCGTCCCTCAGACGGTGAAGCCGGGTGGTCTCCTGCCAGAGCTGCCGGGCCGGTCGCGGGGTTCCGGCGAAAACCGGGGCCAAGTCGTAGCGGCGAAGCTCCCGGAGGATCGAGGAGGCGGCGACTTGCCACTGGTTCTCGCCGGGGCTGCTGTTGTAGGGCCGCCCGATCAAGTCGTTCGGGTGGATGTGCAGCTCACTGGCCAGCAGGTTCAGCAGGCCCACACGATCGATTTCGATCAGGCCCCGCTCCATCTTCGACACCCACCCCTGAGACTTTCCCAGGGCGACCGCGAGGTCGGCCTGGGCCATTCCCAGGCGCAGTCGCGCGCGGCGTGCTCGACGTCCGATCTCTTCGGCTTCTTCCAACATCAACGCACCTCATTCGAAGTGAGGCGCCGGTGGCGCTCAGGCGGGCGACGAGGCATCGGGTGCTCCATCCGTCGGGCTCGTACCCCTGCACGGTACCCACAGCCTGCAAGGCGTGTGGAGGGCCACCGAGCGGGAGTCCGTGCCGGGTGCGGCGTGTTCGCCGGGACGAGCCGGGCCGCCTCGGTCGGCAATCGGCAGTGCAGCCACTGACAGGCGCGCCCGAGGTTCTGCATATGGGCGACGGCCGATCACAGGCCCGGGCCGGGGCCGAGGCCGAGTTCGTGACGCGCCGGTACGGTGAGGAGGCAGAGGGAACATGAAAGCCATGAAAACCGGCAGGAGTTGAGATCATGGCGAGCAGCCCGTGCGCCCCGAACACCGGTTTGGCCGCCTTGCTGGGACGGGCCGACATGGATCCGTCGCGCAGAGGCGTTCTGGCGGCCGGTGTGTACGCGGCCGCACTGGCCGTACCGATGTTCCCGGAGCTCGCGGGCCGTCCGGCCCACGCCGCCACCGGCAGGACCACACGGATCAGCGAAGCCGAGGTGGCGACCGTCCGGACCATGACCGAGAAGATCGCCGACATCCTCGACGAACTGGGGGGAGGCCACGCCCGCCCCATGGCGGCGGCCTTTCTGGTCAACACTGTGGCCCCCTACCTCCAAGCCGCGGGTACCGAACGTGTACGCAAGGGCATGCTCGCCGCCGCCTCCGACCTCGTCTACCTGACGGGCTGGATGGCGATGTACGAGCGCCAGCATGGCCTCGGGCAGGGCTACTACACCAAGGCCCTCAAACTGGCCGGTGCCGCCGAGGACCACGTCACGTACTGCCGCACCCTGCGGGGCATGAGCCTCCAGGCGTCCAACCTCGGGCACGGCAGCAAGGCCCTGCAACTGGCCGACGCGGCCGCCGAAGCGTCACCGAAGGCAGGGCCGCGCCTTAGGGCGTTTCTCGCCGGGCAGCAGGCCCACGCCGCGTCCATGACCGGCGACCGGCACACCGCCTTCGCCCGGCTCCGGGAGACGGAAAGCGCCCTCTCGAAGGCCGATTCCCGGCGTGAGGCCATCGGCGGCTACGACGCCAGCGCCTACCAGTTCCACGTCTCGCACGTTCTGTACGAATTCAAGGACCTCGCCGGATCGATCCGCGCCATGGAGGATTGTCTTAAGCTCCAGCCGCGCCAGGAGCGCCAGGGACGTGTGCATTCCCATGGGCTGCTGGCGCAGCGACAGTTCGAGCTCGGGCACCTGGACGCCGCGTGTGCCACCTGGCACCGGTTCCTCGACGACTACGTCCAACTTTCGACGGCACGGGGCGACGAGCATTTCGACATCATGCGCCGCCGGATCCGGCCGCACGCATCGGCCCGGTCCGTCAAACCGCTCATGGAACGCGCCCGGGAGGTCGCCCGGGGCAAATCCGGGCACGCCCACACCGGGTGAACCACGGTGCCCGGGCGCTAGAGGATCACATGCGGCAGGAACCGCGCGTAGCCGTCCGTCACCAGGCCGGAGGACTCCCGTATGCCCAGCCCCGCCGGTTCGTCCTCCACGACCCACGCGCCCAGCACCACGTGGTTACCGTCAAACGACGGCAGCGGCGCCAGTTCCTGGTAGCAGCAGGGCTCATCCCGGAGCGCCAGGGCGGCGGCGTCCGGCGGGTGGACCGTCACGCCCGCGCCCTCGCGGCCGAGCAGCGGCTTCGCGACGTAGCCCGTCGTGCGGGCGAGGTCCCGTGGCCCGTCCAAGTAGGCGGGCAGCAGGTTCGGATGCCCGGGATACAACTCCCACAGCACCGCGAGCAACGCCTTGTTGGAGAGGAGCATCTTCCACGCCGGCTCGATCCACAGCGTGGACCCCGTGCCGCCGCCGTTGTCGAGGGTGTCCAGGACGTGGGGGCCGAAGTCGTCGGAGACCAGCCATTCCCAGGGGTAGAGCTTGAAGCAGGCGCGGAGGAAGCCGTAGCGCTCGTCGACGAAGCGGTGGGATATGCGGTCCCAGCCGATGTTCTCCATGGAGATCGCGCGGGTCTCCAGGCCGGCCTGGGCGGCGGTCTCGCGGAGGTAGGCGACGGTCATCAGGTCCTCGCCGAGCTCGTCGCCGGCGGAGTGGGCGAAGTGGACCGGTGTGCGGGGCGGGAGCAGGGCGGCCTGTCGGCGCCAGGCGTCGACGAGGCGTTCGTGCAGGGAGTTCCACTGGTCGGCGCCGGGGACGCCGGCGAAGCGCTCCTCCATCCAGAACCACTGCGGGCTCGCGGCCTCCACCAGGGAGGTGGGGGTGTCGGCGTTGTACTCCAGCAGCTTGGCGGGGCCCGTCCCGTCGTAACGGAGGTCGAACCGGCCGTAGAGCGACGGCAGTTCGGCGCGGCGGTGCCAGGACTCGGCTATCAGGGCGGTCAGCCGGGGGTCGGTGATCCCCAGGTCGGCGAAGCGGCCGGTGTCCACGAGGTACGCGGCGGCGGCCAGGCACATCGTGTGCAGCTCGGCGACGGTCTCCTCCAGCGCCTCGATCTCGGGCGGGGTGAAGGAGTAGTAGGCGCTCTCGTCCCAGTACGGGCGCAGTTCGCCGTCGGGGTGGCGGGTGAGCGGGTAGATCAGGCCCTGTTCCTCGACGGTCTCCTGCCAGCCGGGGCGCGGGGTGGTGCGGTGGCGGCGCACGGCGTCACCCGCCTCCGGAGCCGGAGGACGAGCAGCCGAAGCCGCCGCGGTCGACGGCCTGGCTCTTGCTGAACGTCCCGCTGTCGGCGTAGCCGCCGGACTTGCGGTCGGCGCCGTAGTACCAGCGGGCCGAGGACGTACCGGATGTGCCGGACGAGCCCGACGAAGACGTGCTCTTGCACGCCGTGGAGTCCAGCACGCGATAGCCGCGCGACACGTCGTAACTGTTCGGATCGACGCAGCGTTTGTCCGGCTCGGACCCGCACGAGGTGAGGGCGGCCGCGAGGACGCCCATGCCGCCCAGGACGACCGTGCTGGAGCGGAATCTACGTCGTGAGGCGTTCTGTCCCATTCTTCTTCCCCCGTCGTACAACCGTGTGCCCGGCTGTCCGTTCCACGATAGACCCGGGCACCGACAACGCCCCCAACCCCCTCAGCCCGCCGGCGGCAGGGACCTCAGCAGCGCCTCCAGAACGCCCGGGAAGGTGTGGTCGGCCGGGGTCCCGTAGGCGACGATCACGCCGTCGGGACCGCCGGGCGGGAGGGCCGGCGCGGCGGAGTGGCGGTAGCGGCTCAGCCCTTCCAGGGCCAGCCCCTGCCAGTGCGCCGCCTGGAGCGTGGACTGCTCGGTGCCGGGCGGGAGTTCGAGGACGACGTGCAGGCCGGCGGCGATGCCGGTGACCCGGATGTGCGGGGCGTGCTCGGCGAGCGCGGCGACGAGCCGGTCGCGGCGGCGCCGGTAGCGCAGCCGCATCGAACGGACGTGGCGGTCGTACGCGCCGGAGGTGATGAACTCGGCGAGCGTCAGCTGCTCCAGGGTGCCCGTGCGCCACTCCCCCGTCGACTTGGCCCGCACCACCTCGGCGGCCACGTCCTCCGGCAGCACCATCCAGGACAGCCGCAGGGCGGGCGTGAGCGACTTGCTCGTGGTGCCGCAGTAGACGACCCGGTCCGGGGCCAGGCCCTGGAGCGCGCCGACCTGCCGTCCGTCGTAGCGGAATTCGCCGTCGTAGTCGTCCTCCACGATCAGGCCGCCGGTGCGCCCGGCCCATTCGGCGACGGCGGTCCGGCGGTCGGGGTGGAGGGGGACGCCGGTGGGGAACTGATGGGCGGGGGTGAGGAGGACCGCGCCGACGTCCCGCCGCTCGTCGAGCCCGGTCACGTCGGCGCCGCGGCCGTCGACCGGGATGGGCGCCTGGCGCAAGCCTGCCCGGGTGAACACGTCGTGGTGTTCCCAGAAGCCGTACGACTCGACCGCCACGGCACGCGTCCCGCGCCGCCGCAGGACGCCCCCGAGGAGGGCGAGGCCCTGCATGAAGCCCGCGCAGACGACGATCCGCTCGGGGTCGGTCCGTACGCCCCGGGCCCGCGCCAGATACTCGGCGAGGGCGGTGCGCAGCTCGACGCGGCCGCGTACGTCGCCGTATCCGAACGCCTCGTTGGGCGCGGCGGTGAGCGCTCGCCGGGCCGCCGCGGCCCAGGCGGTGCGCGGGAAGGAGGAGATGTCCGCGGTGCCGGTGCGCAGGTCGTGCAGGGGGCGCGCGGGCGGCCGTACAGGCCCCCCGGCGGACGCGGACCGGGCAGGGGATCCGGAACGGGCGGCGGATCCGGAACGGGCGGGAGCCGTGGGCCGGACCGCCGGCGCCTGGGCCACTCGGGTGCCCGAGCCCTGCCGGGCGGTGAGCCAGCCCTCGGCCACCAGCTCGCCGTACGCGTCGGCGACGGTGTTGCGGGCCATGCCGAGGTCGCCGGCGAGGGAGCGGGAGGACGGCAGCCGGGTGCCGGGGGCGAGCCGGCCGGAGCGCACGGCGTCCCGCAACGCCCTGACCAGCGCGGCTCGCACCCCGCCCGGCCCGGAGAGGTCGAGGTGCAGATCGGCCCCGGAGACGGTCCCGCCGCGCCCGGAAGCGGCCGGGGCTGCCGGGGCGGCGGAAGTGGCCAGGGCAGCGGAAGTGGCCCACGTTTTCTCCATGGAAGTGGACCATACCCATGGGCCGCCCCGGCCGTAGGGTCGGAGACATGACGGAGACCACGAAGAACACCGCGCACACCGGCACCCACCAGCACGGCCCGCGGATGGAGTACGCGCAGGCCGCCCCGAACGTCTACAAGGCGATGTACGCCCTGGAGCGGGCCGCCGTCGAAGGCCTGGACCACACCCTCGTCGAACTGGTCAAGATCCGCGCCTCGCAGCTCAACCACTGCGCGTTCTGCCTCGACATGCACACCAAGGACGCCCGCAAGGCCGGCGAGTCCGAGGACCGCATCTACCTGCTGAGCGCCTGGCGGGAGGCGACCGGCTACTACACCGAGAAGGAGCAGGCGGCGCTCGCCCTCACCGAGGCCGTCACCGTCATCACCGACGGCTTCGTACCGGACGAGGTCTGGGACGAGGCCGCCGACACCTTCGACGAGAAGGAACTGGCCCAGCTCATCGCCGTGATCGTCACGATCAACGCGTGGAACCGGTTCGCCGTGACCACCCGCGCGGTGCCCGGCGCCTACCAGGCCCGCTGATGACGGCTACGGCGTTCCGCGCCCTGCATCACGGCCGGCCGGCCGGTGACCCGCTGGTCCTGGCCGGCCCGTGGGACGCGGGCAGCGCCCGCGCCTTCGCCGGCGCCGGCTTCGCCGCGCTGGCCACGCCCAGCGCGGCGGTGGCCGCCTCGCTCGGTGTGGCGGACGGTGACGTTCCGGCGGCGGAGATGTTCGCGGCGGTCGCCCGCGTCGTCCGGGCGGTCGACGTGCCCGTCTCCGCCGATCTGGAGGACGGTTACGGGCTCCCGCCCCGGGAACTGGTCGAACGCATCCTGGAGACCGGCGCGGTCGGCTGCAACCTGGAGGACACCGACCGGGCCACCGGACGGCTCCTCGACCCGCGCGCGCAGGCCGACCGGCTGGCCGCCGTCCGCGCGGAGGCCGGGGACGCCCTGTTCCTCAACGCCCGGATCGACACCTACCTGCGCGGCGCCTCCGACGAGGACGCCCGGGAGCGGGCCCGGCTGTACGCGGCGGCGGGCGCGGACTGTGTGTACCCGATCACGGCGCCCGAGGAGGCCCTCGCCGGGATCGCCGCCACGTCCGGCGTCCCGGTCAACGCCCTGTCCGCGCCGGACGCTTCGGCCATCCGACGGCTCGGTCCGCTGGGCGCCGGGCGGATCACCTTCGGCAAGGGGATGTACGTGCGCGCGATGGCGGCGGCGGGTGACGTCGCGAAGAGGCTGCGGCCGGCGTGAGGCGTTCGGGGCGCGAGCCGCCTCGCGTACGCCGCTCCCGGCCATCGTCGTCCGGCCGGACGACGGAGCCGGTCGACCACCGGTCACGTCGCCGGAGCGCCCCGCACCCGAGGGTCACCCTCCACCGACGCAAGGGCCGAACTCCACGGCCCCGAGCGGCGGTTATCGTGACCGGATGCACCTGATACCCGAAGCCTTCGCCCAGTCGACCGCCGGCCGGGAGGGCGACGCCGGGCGCGCCTGGCTCGACCGGCTGCCCGGCATCGTCGAGGAGCTGCTCGGGCGGTGGCGCTGCGTCCGGGACGGGTCCGTCGTCCACGGGCAGGTCGGCGTCGTCGTCCCCGTCCGGCGGGCCGGCGGCGCGCCCGCCGTGCTGAAGGTGTCGTTCCCGCACCCCGGGAACGTCCACGAGCCCGACGCCTTCGCCGTCTGGGCCGGGCGCGGCGCCGTCCGCCTCCTCGAACGGGACGACGCGCGGTTCGCGATGCTGCTGGAACGGGCGGGCACCGGCTCGCTCGCCGAAGTCCCCGACGCCGACGAGGCCATGGCGGCCGCCGGCCGGCTCGCCCGGCGCCTGGCCGTCCCCGCGCCGCCCGGCCTGCCCCGGCTATGCGAGCGGGCCGGGGTGTGGGAGGCGGAACTCCGCGCGGATGCCGCACGCGGAACGCTGCCGGACGCCGTGTTCGACGCCGCGCTCGCCACCGTCCGCGAGCTGGTCCCCGACCAGCCCGACACGCTCGTCCACGGCGACCTCCACGCCGCCAACGTGCTGCGCGGCGAACGCGAGCCGTGGCTCGCCATCGACCCGAAGGGCTTCGTCGGCGACCCGGCCTACGACGCGTTCACACTCCTGCGCAGCCGGGCGGCCGACCTGCTCACCGCCCCGGACCTGGACGCGGCGCTGCTCCGCCGCCTCGCGGTGTTCGCCGAGGCGGCGGAGCTGGACCGGGAACGGACGGTCAGGTGGACGCAGTTGCGCTGCGTCCAGGCCGCGCTCTGGGGGCGCGACCACGGGGACCCGGAGTGGCTGGTGGGGATGTACGACCACGTGGCCGGGCTCCTCACCCCCTGAGGGTCAGAGCCACTTCTTCCACACCTCCGGGTGCGCCTTCACCCACTTCGCCGCCGCCTTGTCGGCCGGCAGCTTGTCTTCAGCCATCAGCTGGGCGACCTCGTTCTGGTCCCGCTTCGTCCAGCGGAAGTTCTTCAGGAAGCGGGCCGCGTCGCCGCCCTTGCGGGCGAAGTCGGCGTTGAGGAACTTCTTCAGCGGGGTGGTCGGGTAGGCGCAGTCGACGGAGTCGGGGTCCGTCTCGCCCTTCGTCCCACAGGCGTCCGAGTACGGGGGGAGCTTGACCTCCACCATCGGCACCTCGTTGAACAGCCACTGCGGCTCGTACCAGTAGGTCAGGAACGGCTTGCGGTCCTTGGCGAACTGCTTCATCTGGGTGATCTGCGCCGCCTCGGAGCCGGCGAAGACGACCTGGTAGTCGAGCTTGAGGTTGTTCACCAGCGCCTTGTCGTGGGTGACGTACGACGGCGAGCCGTCGAGGAGCTGGCCCTTGCCGCGGCTCTCCGGGGTCCGGAGCTGTGCCGCGTACTTGTTGAGGTTCCGCCAGTCGGTGACGTCGGGGTGGGCGTCGGCGAAGTACTTGGGGACCCACCAGCCGATGTGGCCGGTGACCCCGAGCTCGCCGCCGTCCGCGACGGTCTTCTTGTCGCTGACGTACCGCTTCTCCTGCTCGGGGTGGCCCCAGTCCTCCATGATGGCGTCCACCCGGCCCTGGCTGAGCGCGTCCCAGGCGGGGACCTCGTCGACCTGGACGGTGTCGACGCGGTAGCCGAGCTCGTGCTCCAGCAGGTACTGGGCGACGGCCGTGTTGGCGCGGGCGCCGACCCAGGACTGCACGGAGAGCGTCACGGACTTCGTACCGGCCGCGTTGGCGTACGGCGAGCCCTGCTTGGTCATGTCGGCCGCGCCACAGCCCGTAAGGGTCAAGAGGCCGAGGGCCGCCGCTCCGGCGATCCACTTACCGCGCATCACGCGCTCCCTTCGTCGGCTGGGTGACCCGGTCGAGCATCAGGCCCAGGCAGGCGATCGAGGCGCCGGCGACGAGGCCGGTGGCGAGGTCGCCGCGGGCGAGGCCGAAGACCACCTCGTAGCCGAGGCCGCCGCCGCCCACCAGGGCGCCGATGATGACGACCGACAGGACGAGGACCACGGCCTGGTTGACGGCGAGCAGCAGCTCGTTGCGGGCCAGCGGGAACTGGACCTGGAGCAGCTGCTGCCGGCCGGTGGCGCCCATGGACGTCGACGACTCCATGGCGCGCGGGTCGGCCTGCCGCAGCCCCTCGCCCGCGATCCGGATGACGGCGGGCAGCGCGTAGACGACGGCCGCCGCGGCGGCGGGCGCCCGGCCCACGCCGAACAGGGCGACCACCGGGATGAGGTAGACGAACTGCGGCATGGTCTGGAACACGTCCAGCACCGGCCGCAGCAGCCGCTCGGTGCGCCGGCTGCGGGCCACCGCCACGGCGACGGCGAAGCCGAGGACGAGCGTCACGGCGACGGCGGCGAGCACCTGCGAGAGGGTGTCCATGGCGCTGTCCCAGCGGCCGAGCACGCCGATCGCGGAGAGCGACAGGACGGCCGTCAGGGTGGTGCGCCAGGTGCCGATGGTCCAGGCGAGGGCGGCGACCAGCAGGACGGCGCCCCACCAGGGCAGCGCCTGGAGGCCGTCGCGCAGCGGGTCGAGGACCCAGCCGGTGTAGTGGGCCGCCCAGTCGGCGGTGCCGCCGATGCCCGGGATGCCCGAATAGAGGTGGTCGACCATCCAGTCCTTCGCCCGGTTGACGGGCTCGGTGACGGCGACGGTCCAGCCGCGCGGCCAGTCGTGCGAGCGGGTCAGGACGAAGCCGGCGGCCAGCGCCACGGCGAGCGCCCAGCCGACCGCGGGGTGGCCGCGACGGACGGGGGTGCCGTCGGAGCCTCCCGAGGTGGTGCGGTCGAGGACGATCGCCAGCAGCACGATCGGGATGCCGGCGGCCAGCGCGGCGCCCACGTCGACGGTGGAGAGCGCCTGGTAGACGCGGTCGCCGAGGCCGTCCGCGCCGATGACGGAGGCGATGACGGCCATCGAGAGCGCCATCATGATCGTCTGGTTGAGGCCCAGCAGCAGCTGCTTCCGGGCCATCGGCAGGCGTGCCGTCACCAGCCGCTGCCACCCGGTCGCGCCCAGCGACTCCACGGCCTCCATGACGCCGGCGTCGGTCGAGCGCAGGCCGAGCGCGGTGAGCCGGGCCATCGGCGGCGCCGCGTAGACGACGGTGGCGAGGACCGCGGGAGCCACGCCGATGCCGAAGACGAGGACGACGGGCAGCAGGTAGGCGAAGGCGGGCAGCGCCTGCATGGTGTCCAGGACGGGCCGCAGCACGCGGAACGTCCGGTCGGACAGCCCGGCCGCGAGGCCGAGGAGCGCGCCGACGAGGACGGACGCGGCGACGGCGACGGCCATCAGCGCGAGCGTCCGCATCGTCGGCACCCACATGTCCAGCAGGCCGCAGACGGCGAACGACGCCACGGCCGTCACGGCGGCCCGGACGCCCGCGGCGCGCCAGGCCACCAGCGCGGCGCCGGCCGTCACGCCGGCCCAGCCGAGGGCGAGCAGCACGACGTAGACGAGGTGCACGGCGCCGATGATGACGTTGCTGATGTGGCCGAAGAAGTACAGGAACAGCCAGTGGCTGTCACGGTTGTCCACGATCCAGTCGCCGGCCGAGCGCAGCGGCTCGTCCAGCGAGACCGTCAGCGCGTGCGGCCAGCCCCCGCTCCCCCACGCCGCGTGGGCGAAGGGGGCGAGGACCAGCCCGGCCACGGCCAAGGCCAGGACCTTGCGGACGGCCGGACGGCGGAGGAGTGCCCGGAACCGGGCGGTGTCCGGGGCCGTGGCGAGGGTGGCGGTGGGAGTGGTGCTGGTGGTGCTCATGCGGCCGCTTTCTCCAGGCGTCCGCCGCGCTGTGGACCGTCCAGCCCCGCGACGACGTTCAGGAGGCACTTGAAGTCGACGATCCCGACGCAGCGGCCCCCGTCCAGGACGCGGGCGGCCTTGCCGTCGCGGGCGACGACGTCGATGGCCTCGGCCACGGTCGTCCCGGCCGTCACGGTGGGCCCGGTGTCACCGCGCGCCTCGCCGAGGGTGGCGGGGCGCATGGCCCGCCGGACGGTGAGGACCTGCTCGCGGGGGACGTCCTGGACGAAGTCGCGGACGTAGTCGTCGGCCGGGGAGCCGACGATCTCCTCGGGGGTGCCGCACTGCACGACCCGGCCACCGCGCATCAGCGCGATGCGGTCGCCGATACGCAGCGCCTCGGAGAGGTCGTGGGTGATGAAGACCATGGTCCGGCCCTCGTCCCGGTGCAGCCGGACGACCTCCTCCTGCATGTCGCGGCGGATCAGCGGGTCGAGGGCGCTGAACGGCTCGTCGAAGAGCAGGACTTCGGGGTCGGCGGCGAGGGCGCGGGCCAGGCCGACGCGCTGCTGCTGGCCGCCGGAGAGCTGGCCGGGGCGGCGGGCCTCCATGCCGGCCAGGCCGACCTTGTCGACCATCTCGGCGGCGCGGGCCCGGCGTTCGGCCTTGGCCATGCCCTGGATCTCCAGGCCGTAGGCGACGTTGTCGAGCACGGTGCGGTGCGGCAGCAGGCCGAAGTGCTGGAAGACCATGGCGGCGCGGTGCCGGCGCAGTTCGCGGAGGGCGTTCTTGTCCATGGAGCGGACGTCCTCGCCGTCGATGGCGATGCTGCCGCTGGTGGGCTCGATGAGGCGGGTGAGACACCGGACGAGCGTGGACTTGCCGGAGCCGGAGAGGCCCATGACGACGAAGACCTCGCCCGGCCGGACGTCGAACGACACGTCCCGGACGGCGACCGTGCAGCCGGCCTTCTCGCGCAGCTCCTCGGGGGTGAGGTCGGCCAGGTCGGTGCCCGGGACGCGGTCGGGGCGGTGGCCGAAGACCTTCCACAGGTTGCGGACGGAGAAGACCGGGGCGGCGGTGCCGTCGGGCTCGGGGGCGCGGTCGGGTCCGGTGGCGTGCTCGGTTCCGGGGGAGCGGTCGACGGCGGTGGCGCGGCCGGGCTCGGGGGCGTGGTCGGCGGTGGTGGCCGGGGCGGTGCCGCCGGGCTTCTCGGCCGGCGCGGTGCGGCCGGGCCCGGTGGCGGGCTTCGCGCCGGACTCGGCGGCAGGTGTCGCGCCGGACTCGGTGGCGGGCTTCACGCCGGACTCGGCGGCAGGTGTCGCGCCGGACTCGGTGGCGGGCTTCACGCCGGACCCGGCGGCGTGCCCGGCCGGTTCGGTGGCGCTTCCGGCCTGCCCGGCGGGGCTGTTGTCCGCGGGCTCGGCGGCGGACGCCCGCTCGGCCGGGGCGCCGGCCGAGTGCGAGGACCCGGCATCGGCGGGCCGCGAGGCCCCCGCGGCGGCGGACCGCGTGGCTCCGGTGGCAGCGGTGCGCGAGGACTCCGCGGTGGCGGTCCGCGAAGGCTTCGCGTCGGTGGGCCGCGTGGACCCGGTGGCGGCGGTCCGCGAGGACCCCGCGTCGTTGTCGGTGGGCCGCGTGGACCCGCTGTCGGGCGTCCGGTTGACGGTGTCGGTTCCGCTCACTGGCCGTCACCCCTTTCGGTCGGGCCCGACACAAGCAGTTCCGCGCACTTCTCCCCCACCATCAGCACGCCGATCATCGGGTTGACCGCCGTCATCGTCGGGAAGACCGACGCGTCGGCGATCCGCACCCCCTCCAGGCCGCGGATCCGCAGCTCGGGGTCGACGACGGCCTGGTCGTCGGTCACGGCGCCCATCCGGCAGGTGCCGGCCGGGTGGTAGACGGTGTGGGCGACCTTGCGGGCGTACTCGCTGATCTCCTCGTCGGAGGTGATCTCCGGGCCGGGGCAGACCTCGCGCTTGAGCCAGCCGGCCAGCGGCTCGGTCTTCGCTATCTCGCGGGCGAGGCGGATGCCGTCGACGAGCGTCCGCGCGTCGTAGTCCTCCTCGTCGGTGAAGTAACGGAAGTCCAGGGCCGGCTTGACCTCGGGGTCGGCACTGGTGAGGTAGAGGCGGCCGCGGCTGCGGGGCTTGGGGATGTTGGGGGTCATCGACACGCCGTGCGCGGGCTTCTCGTAGCCCAGGCGCTCGGGGTTGTCGGTGAACGGGATTTGATAGAAATGGAACATCAGGTCCGGACCGGTCGAGTCCGGGTCGCGGCGGACGAAGAGGCCCGCGTCGGAGTCCATCGCCGAGTTCTCGGGGATCGGCCCGTTCGTCTCCCAGACGATCACCGACTCGGGGTGGTCGAGCAGGTTCTCGCCGACGCCCGGCAGGTCGTGGACCACCGGGATGCCCAGCGCCTCCAGATCGGCCTTGGGGCCGACGCCGGAGTGCATCAGCAGCCGGGGCGTGTCGACCGCGCCGGCGCAGAGGATCACCTCGCGGCCGGCCTCGACCAGCAGCTCCCGCCCGTCCTGGGTGCGGGCGCGGACACCGGTCGCCCGGGTGCCGTCCAGCTCCAGCTTGTGCACCCAGGTCTCCAGCAGGATGCGGAGGTTGGGGCGGTCACCGGCCTCGATGTGGGGGTGGAGGTAGGCGACGGACGCGGAGGAACGCTTGTTGTTCTCGGGGTGGTACGCGAGGTCGAAGAAGCCGACGCCCTCGTGGAACGGCTCCGCGTTGAAGCTCGCCACGCGCGGCACGCCGGCGGCCTCCTGGGCGGCCTCGACGAAGTCGCGGGCGATGGCGTTCCGGTCCTTCTCGTCGACCGGGACGATGTTGTTCCGCAGCCGCTTGAAGTACGGGTCCATGGACGCCCAGTCCCAGCCCTCGGCGCCGGCGGCGGCCCACTCGTCCCAGTCGCCGGGCAGCGGCTTGAAGGAGATCAGGGTGTTGTGCGAGGAGCATCCCCCGAGCACGCGGGCGCGGCTGTGGCGGATGTGCGAATTGCCGCGCGGCTGCTCGACGGTGGGGTAGTCGTAGTCGAGCTCGCCGCCGAGCAGACCGAGCCAGCGGCGCAGGGTGAGGACGTCGGGACGGTCGATGTCCGTGGGACCGCCCTCGATGACGACGACGCTCGTGCCGGGGTCCTCGACGAGGCGGGACGCGATGACCGAGCCGGCGGTTCCGCCGCCGACGACGACGTAGTCAGCCGTGATCTTCTCAACTGCGGGGGGCATGCGGGGGTGCTCCTCTGGGGTGGAGTGGTCGCGGAAGGTACTGCGCTGGGTCGTGCTGTGTGCGTGGCTTGGTGGGGGGTGAGACGTGGGTGGTGGGATGTGGGGGGGGAGACGTGGGTGGGTCGAACGTCGGGGGCAGGCGTTCGGCGGGGCGTACCGGGATGTGACGGGCCGGTCCCGCGCTCCGGTGGTGGTGCGTTCCGTCGCGCGGGGCCGGGGCTCTGTCCTGTCGGCCTCGTCGGTCTCATCGGCTTCGTCGGCCTTTCGACCGTCTCGGCCTTGTCGGCGGCCGGGCGCGTACACCGCCGGGGTGTGGCGGCGGTACGAAGCCCGGCGCTTCGCCGGTACGCCGTGCGCGGGTGCCGGGGTCAGCCGGCGAACCAGCGCACGGGCGCGGGGGCGAGGTTCTGGTAGATGTGCTTGGCCTCCCGGTATTCGGCGAGCCCGGACGGGCCCAGCTCGCGGCCGATGCCGGACTTGCCGAAGCCGCCCCACTCCGCCTGCGGCAGGTAGGGGTGGTAGTCGTTGATCCACACCGTGCCGTGCCGCAGCCGCCCGGCCACCCGGCGGGCGCGGCCCGCGTCCCGGGTCCAGACGGCGCCCGCGAGCCCGTACTCGGTGTCGTTGGCGAGCGCGACGGCCTCGTCCTCGGTGCGGAAGGTCTCGACGGTGAGGATGGGGCCGAAGGTCTCCTCGCGGACGACCTTCATGCCGCGTGTGCAGCGGTCGAGGACGGTCGGCTCGTAGAAGTAGCCGGTGGCGGGCCGGACGTCGCTGGGCTCGGGGCGGGCGCCGCCGCAGCGCAGGACCGCGCCCTCGGCGAGCGCGGAGGCGACGTACGCCTCGATCTTCTCCAACTGCGCGGCGGAGACGAGCGGTCCGCACTCGACGCCCGGCTCGGTGCCGCGGCCGAGGCGGATCCGCTCGGCGCGGCGGGCGAGTTCGGCGACGAAGCGCTCCCGGACGGACGCCTCGACGATCAGCCGGGAGCCGGCCGAGCAGACCTGGCCGCTGTGGATGAAGGCGGCGTTGAGGGCCTGGTCGACGGCGGTGTCGAAGCCCTCGTCGGTGGCGCAGGCGTCGGCGAAGACGACGTTGGGGTTCTTGCCGCCGAGTTCGAGCGCGACCTTCTTCACGGTGGGGGCGGCGGCGCGCATCACGCGGGTGCCGCTGGCCAGGCCGCCGGTGAAGGAGACCAGGTCGACGTCGGGGTGCTCGGACAGCCGGGCGCCGACCGGGTCGCCCGCGCCGGTCACGATGTTGGCCGCGCCGGCGGGCAGTCCGGCCTCGACGAGGAGGCGGATCAGGTGCACGGTCGAGAGCGGCGTGACCTCGCTGGGCTTGATCACGAAGGTGTTGCCGGCGGCCAGCGCCGGAGCGATCTTCCAACTGGCCTGGAGCAGCGGGTAGTTCCACGGCGTGATCAGCGCGCAGACGCCGACCGGCTCGTGCACGACCACGCTGTGCACCTCGGGGCTGCCCGCGTCGACGACCCGGCCGCCGGTCTCGTTCACCACGAGGTCGGCGAAGTACCGGAAGGCGTTGGTGACGTCGTCGACGTCGACCCGGCCCTCCTCCAGCGTCTTGCCGGTGTCGCGGCTCTCGATGAGCGCGATCTCCTCGCGGTCCCGCTGGAGCAGGTCCGCGACGCGGCGCAGCAGCGCGGCGCGCTCGGCGACGGGCGTACCCGGCCAGGGGCCGTCGTCGAACGCGGCCCGGGCGGCGGCCACGGCGGCGTCCGTGTCCTCCGTCCCCCCTTCGGAGACCACGGCGAGGACCTTGGCGTCGGCCGGGTCGAGCACCTCCCGCTCAGCGCCGGAGGCGGCGGCACGCCACCTCCCGTTCACGTGGATCGTCTCGACTGACGACATATTCTCCCTCTGCTTCCGATCTCCGTGCGGTGCCGCCGACGGCCGGAGCACAGAGCTCGCCGGAGCACAGAGCTCGGCCGTCAGCAGGGCGCGCCTAACCGAATGCGGGACACCCATGCCTCTTTTTGCTCATAGAGTGACCTAAGTCACTCAAAGCACCTCTGTTTCATCGGGATGGTTCCGTCTGGGCCACTCAGAAATTTGGGCAGCTCAGAAGTCGGGACGGCTCAGAAGTCGGGGCGGACGGCCAGCCGCCCGAGGGCGTCCGGCGCCGGGCCCGGGGCGAACTCCCAGCCGGGGAGTCCGCCCCACGCTATGGACGTCCTCAGGTACTCGACGAGCGTGATGCCCTTGCGGCCGAACACTCCGTACACCTCGGGATCGGCGCGGGGGTCGGGGAGGACGACGTCGTGGGTGCCGCCGCTGACGTTGGCCTTGTGGTACTCGTCGGGCGCGAGGGAGAAGAGGAACTCGTCCTCTTCCTCGCCGTCCGCGGCGTCCTCGGCGTCCTCCAGGTAAGCCTCCCACTCGTACCGCAGGTGCTCGGCGCCCGCGACGTCCAGCGGATCGGGGTAACCGGCGCCGGGCGGGCCCGTCCGGGGCAGGGGGCCCTCGTGGTAGTGCAGCCCGAGCACCGGGCAGTCGCCGAGGAAGGACACGTCGCCCACGGTCAAAAAGCTCGCCTTGAGCGCGGCGGGCAGCACGCCGACGGTCTCCTCCATCGCGCGCACGAGGGCCGGGGTGCCCTCCGTGGGCGGCCGGTGCGGCGCTGTCCCCGCCGTGGCCGGGACGAAGCCCAGCTCGGGCAGCGCCTCCGCGAGCCGGACCACGTGCCGCGCCACCCGCTCCATGGTGGCCATGGCCACCGCCTCCGCATCCTCCCGGAGCGCCCCGGGCACCGGCCCGAGCCCGCGCAGCTCGTTCCAGACCTGCTCGTGCTCACCCTGCCGCGCGTAGCGCGTGAAGAACGACGTCATGGCAGCACGTTAGAGCCACCCACTGACATCGCCCTCCGCCGGAGGATCCGGATGGCTCCCCTCCGTCCGCACCCGCGAACATGGCCGCGTGAACAGAACGAAGAGACCCTCCGGACGCGCCGCTCTCCTGCCCCTGGAAGCGGCCCTGCTGACCCTCGCCCTGACCGCCTGCGGGGACACCGGCAAGGGCACGGGGGGCCACGACGTCGGAGGCGGGGACCACGACCGGCAGCGTCCCGCCGGGCTCGGCACGGTCCACGAGGACCGGATGCCGCCGTACGACCCGGCGCGGCCGAACCCGCGCGACCGCACCGAGGGCACGCTCACCGTCCGGCACGGGGAACGCTTCACGATCGCGATGCGCGAGAGCGCGTCCGCGCGCCTGAACTGGAGCCTCGCCGCCCCGGGCCCCGACCGCGCCATCGCGCGCCCCGCCGGCACCAGCAGCCACCAGACGGAGCGGGAGAAGGAGCTGATCGGTTCCAGCCACGCCCTGTACTTCACCTTCGAGGCCGTCGGTACCGGCACCACACGCATCGTCCTCACCAACCGCTGCGGCTCCGACCGCACGGCCGGCTGCTACTCCCCGGAGCTCGCCCGTTCGGTCACGTACCCCGTGACCGTGCGCTGAGCCGGGGCCGGGCTCCCGGCCGTCGGGCGACGTGGTGGGATACCCCTGTGAGCCGCGCCACCGAAGAGACCAACCGCCGGATGCTCCGCGCCCGGGACGCGATGGACCGCGCCTACGCGCAGCCGCTGGACGTCCCGGCGCTGGCCCGGATCGCCCATGTCTCGGAGGCCCACTTCATCCGCGTCTTCCGGGCCACGTTCGGCGAGACGCCCCACCGCTACCTGCAGCGCCGCCGCGTCGAACGCGCCATGTCCCTGCTGCGCGACACCGACCGCAGCGTGACCGACATCTGCTTCGAGGTCGGCTTCGGCAGCCCGGGCACCTTCAGCCGCACCTTCCGCGACATCGTCGGCCGCTCCCCGCGCGCCTACCGCAAGGAAGCGTCGGCCGCGAGGGTACCGACGTGCTTCGCGATGGCCTGGACACGCCCGAGCGCCTGAGCTCACGGGAACCCTGGGAACCGAGCAGTTTCGGATAAGTTTCCGCCCCGCCCGCTCACTAACGTAAGGCGCATGTTCACCGCCATCACGCACTCGCAGATATTCGTCCTCGACCAGGACGAGGCCCTCGACTTCTACGTCGGCAAGCTCGGCCTGGAGGTCGGCGCCGACATCGACATGGGCTTCATGCGCTGGCTCACCGTCCGCGTCCCCGGCCACCCCGACCGCGAGATCCTGCTGGAGAAGCCGGGCGCCCCGGCCATGTCCGAGGAGACCGCCGCCCAGGTCCGCGACCTGGTCACCAAGGGCGCGATGGCCGGCTGGCTCATCCTCACGACGGACGACTGCCGCAAGACGTACGAGACCCTGCTGGCTCAGGGCGTCGAGTTCACCGAGGAACCGACCGAGCGCCCGTACGGCACGGACTGCGGCCTCCGCGACCCCTTCGGCAACCGCATCCGCTTCACCCAGCTGAAGGGCTGAGGCGTCACGCGCCGAGCGCGGCGTTCCAGACCGGGCTGTCCACGTAGTGGTTGTCGAACCGCTCCGAGGACTCCCTGATCTCTTCCGGACCGGCCTCGCCGCGCATGACCCGCCCCAGCAGCCGCAGGTAGTCGAAGCGCGCCATCCCGGGTGTGAAGGCGAACAGGACGTCGGCCGTGCGGCCCGGGGCGGCGGCGAACGCGTGCGGGGTGTTCGGCGGGACGAGGAGGAAGTCCCCGCTGTTCAGCACCTTGATCTCCTCGTCCACCAGCACGCGGAGCGAGCCGTCGACGACGAAGAACATCTCGGCGGCACGCGTGTGGAAGTGCGCCGGCGCCCCGACCGCCCCCTCGGCGAAGGTCGAGCGGTAGCTGGTCAGCAGACCGCCGGTGGTGTCGGAGTCCGCCAGCAGCGTCATCACGCTGCTCGGGTCACTCGCGGTCTCGGCCTCGGCGGCCCGGGTGAGGACGGCGGCGAAGTCGGCGCTGGTGCTGGTTCTGGTGCTGGTGCTGGTGCTGCCCATGGTGGCGTTCCCCCTGATCAGGCGGCGCGTCCACGCCGCTCGTCGATCAGACTAGGGGCAGACCGGCCCAAGAGAGTGGTCCACTTCCGCCAGGGAAACATGGGCCACTTCCCAGGGTCTGGCCCAGGTGGTGGGGCGTGGTCGCGGAGCGTCAGGCCGGAAGGACTCGGAGACGGCCGACTGGCCCGCGCTCCGCCCCGCCGGATGGGCAGCAGACGCGTTTCCCGCCGCACCGGCGGCAGTCGCCGCGCCCATGGGGTGCGCTTGGGCACCACGCCGCGTCCACCGCGGCCGTGGCGGACGCCCGTCTGCCGGACTTGGCGTCCAGGTGCGGGCGGCGCCGTCGGTTGACGCGGGAGCGGCCGACTGCCACAGAGGTGCACCGGCCGGCCCCTCCCGGTGGGGGCGAGCGCTTCGGTGATCCTGTTTCGGGATCAGGCCCGCCGCGTCACAGATCCATGCTCACCTCGCCCAAGGCATTCCAGCGCTTTCTCGTCATCTCCCGGCCGTTCTCGTCGAAAACGACCAACTCCGACAGCCGGCCGTTGGCGTGCCAGTACCGCCACTCACCTACCGCGGCCCCCATGATGGTCACGCCGTCGGCCCGCTTGGTCCCGTCCGGCCACCACTCCTGCTGCCGCCCGTGCTCGATGCCCAAGTAGTAGGTGCCGAGCAGCAAGGTGCGCCCGTCGTCCGCGAGTTCCTCGACTTCGCCGGTGAAGAGTTCCCCTTCGTAGCAGGTGCGCCCGTACTCGTCCAAGGAGGTCTGATCGCCTTTGACGCGCACCGCCCGCTCGGAGGCCGGCGTCGCCCCGAGCGGCTTCACCGGCGGCTCGGCACCACCGCGGGCCTCGGTGTCCGTGGGCCCTGACTCAGGCTCGGCGACGGGCTGCCGGCGGGGTCCGATCTTGCGCGCGAGCTCTGCGCGCCAACGCGCGGCGTTGCTGCCGTCCAGTTGTCCGGCGAAGGCGGCACGGGCGGCGTCGACGAGTTCGGGAGGGGCCCCCGGACCATACTTGGCGATCTCCCACAGCGCGTCATCCGTTTCCATGTCGAGGCCGGTGTGGTTCCGCAGACCCTGGCCGCTCAGCACCTCTTTCAGCACGGTGGCGAAAACCCTCGCCAACTGGTCGTCGGTCGGCCGATCTCGGCGCATGGATCCATCCCTCCCCGGAGCGAACGGACCGCCCCATCCCCGTACGACGCCCGGCACGATCCGGCGGGTTCCCGCCGCCGGGCACCCGCAGCGCGGCGGACACACCCAGCTCGCCGCATGGAAGCAGCGCGAACTACTCCCGGACGGCCCACCCCCACCGCGGCCGCCCACGGTCCGCGAGGCCACCGACTGGCTCACTCGCCATCCCGACGGCCCCACGGCGGACGATGCCGTCCGGCGCAACGCCCTCCTGGCCCACTGTCCCGAACTGAGCTCCACCGCCCGTCTGGTCACCACATTCGCCGAGATACTCACCCTCCTCGACGGGCTCCTCCTGCCCCAGCGGATCGCCGAGGCCAAAGCCGCGGGCCTGTCCGGGGTCAGCACCTTCGCGAACGGCCTGAGCAGCGGCTACGGCGCCGTTCACGCCGGACTGACCACGCAGGTGAACGCCGGCCACGCCGACGTGACCTGAGGCCGCGTGACCACGTCACGCAACCGGGCCAGACCCACTTCCCACCCGGCGCCCCCGACGATCTGCCGCCTCACGCCCAACACAGCTGGCACCTGCACACCACCCACTCCCCCCGCAGCCTGCCGAGCTCCTGGATCGGCACCTGCTTCGTCCGCGCCTTGTCGGGTGTGACGCCGGGCTCGCGCTTGTAGACGGTGACCAGGCGGGTGCCGTCGTCCGCGAGGACGCTCCTCATGTCTGGTTCCTTCCGTCGACGGGGCCTACGTCGCCGAGCACACGATCGATGTGTTCCCGGAACGGGGCCGCTTCGGACGGACGGAGGCGCAGCGTGGTGTCCGTGATGTGCTCACCATCCCTGCACAGCCACAAGGGGACGCAGACGGTTCCGTCTACGTCCAGGTACGGGCGGCGGAAGGGAGTGAGTTCCACGCGCCAGGCGTGATTCCCGGTTGATCGGTCGGTCAGCTCCATGCGAGGGACCGTAGATGCGCCGTGGCTACGACAGCCACTTCCTTGCACGTATTTGCAGCCCGCTTACCCGAGGGCGGTAATGGCCCCGCCGACCAGGCACCGCGCCTCGGACCCGTGGACAGCCATGGCCGACAGCCGCCCGAACGCCTTGCGGTACGCGGCGATTTCACTCGGCTCAGTGATCTTTACTTCGGCAGTGAGCAGCTCGACTTGGGCCTCGCAATCATCGAAGATCATGAACGTCTCCAGGCCCCACATGTGCCGATGAGCGGTCCGAGGCACGATTCCCAGGGAAACCGATGGCAACGCCATGACCGCCAGGAGGTGGCCAAGCTGTCCGGCCATCACTTCGGGCCCGCCATGGGAGCGGTACAAGACGTCCTCTTCAATGAGCAACGCAAAGCGGTGGTTCCCTCGGCGAATGACCTGGGAGCGCTCCACCCGGGCGGCAGCGGCTTCCGGCGCGTCGTTCGGGGTGCCTTGGAATTCGCTGATCGTTGACAGCAGCGCCATGGCGTACCCCTCCGTCTGCACGAGGCCGGGAATCACGTTGGAGCAGTACACGCGAAACTCACGCGTCCGCTCGTACAGCGGGATGACCGATTCCTGATGACGGCGAATGCCAGTGCGGTGGAGCCGTTTCCACTGCGCGTACATGGTGTCGGCTGCGCGGTTCGCGGCAATCAAGTCGAGAGCTTGATCTTCCGCCTGACACGCAGTGCACCACTTACGGATATCCGCGTCCGAAGGGGGAGTTCTGGCGTTTTCGATCCGTGATGTCTTCGACTCGCTCCACCCACACCGGCGAGCCAGTTCACGCCCATTGAGCTCCGCGTCCAGCCGGATGTCCCTGAGCCTGGCCGCGAGGGAGTCACGTGCCCGCTGGACGGTACTGGGCCTGCGCTCTGACATGAACTGGCTGTCCGGTTATCGGGGCTAGCTGACCTTGTAGTCCTCGTGCGGCACAGCGCGCCGCCACACTTCCTCGAAGGCGGCAGCGCACAGGCGAGTCACGCGCGGGTCCTCGCTGAACTGGGGCTCCGCCGGCACGCCGTCCCCCGTGAAGACATTGAACCGGACCGCTCGGCCATCGATCAACCAGAAGTCGTTGCCCGGCAGTGCGATGTCGGATGCCTCCGACCGTGCCAGCCAACGGACTTGCTCGCCTGCGTCCACGACTACGGACGTCCCCGCGTGCTCATAGCGGATGTAATCGGTGACAGGCACCGAGACGATCCGCGCACGGCGCATCTGCACGCCACGTCCGGTGGTGCGCCTGACAAGGGCCACCCAATCGCGCCAGTGGGCCGACTCGGGGTCGTCAACCCGCTCACCCCGGCGCCAGGCGGCGAATGATGCCTGTTCTCCATCTACCGTGTAGACGTCGCGCATCTCGAGGTGAAGAGCCGAACTCCGCGCCGAATCCAGTAGTTCGTCAAAGCTCGGGACGTTCCGCGGCATCGCATGCCTCCCTCATCATCGACACCATACTGGCCGGGATCCGGACCACCGCTTCCGTCGCGGGGATCGCCCCCGTCTTCAAGCAGTCCCGGGTGGTCTGTTCATCGGCCTTCCTGCCCTGGATGACGAGATCGCGAGTGTCCGGGTCCACCCAGATCGTGGGGCAGTTACCGCCTCCGCTTTCAGGGTCGACGCCCACCAAGTGCAACGCCATGACAGCCTCCCTTGCGAGTGGTTGCTCTGCTTTGCATGACCTTGCCCGCGCGGGCGCACCCGGGTCAACGGCTCGCGTAGGCCGGAGGGGGCGCACAGCGTAACTCACACGCCTCCGACACTCGCCAAGCAACCACTCGAATGTCAGCCAGTCATAACTGGACGCTTGGCTCCCCTAGTTGCCTATACGCTCGGGCGCAATCCAAACCCACAAACGGAGCGGCCCCCGCATGTCTGGCAGGACATCGCGAGGGCCTACACCGCCGAGGTCTAAAGAGGAGACCCACGGGATGATGCGCCATGTTAGCGCGCCTCAGCGTCGCTTCACCCAGGTATCGAACGACATCATTCACCACGCGGATCTTTCTTCGGACGCCGTACGCCTTCTCGTCTGGTTGCTGTCGCTCGCCGACACCTCCGGCGTCTCCTTCTCCGACGTCGCGCGGCGGGCCGGGATCAAAAACGGGGCGTTCCAGCGGGCCAAGGCGCAGTTGAAGGAGGCCGGTTACGCGCATGAGTGGCGGCGGCAGGGGGCCGACGGGCGGTGGGTGACCACGCAGTTGGTGGCTTCGGTGCCGTTGAGTGCCGAGGAGGCGCGGGCCGTGCGGGACGGGGAAGGGGTGCTCGGCTCGCCGAGTGCCGGGGAACCGGCCGTCGGTGAGCCGGGGCGTCGGGTGGTCGGTGGTCACCCTAGGGACAAGACGGTGAGCAACACGTCCCTTCCGCCCGCCCCTCCGCAGCCGGAGCCTGAGCCGGAGGCGGAACCGGAAGCGGAAGCGGAGGAGCTGCCGCCGCCTCCCCCACCCGGGCCGCGCCCGACTCCCCCGGCATGTCTGCCCGGGCAACTCGTCGAGCACGGCGCCCTGATCCTCGCCTCCGTCTCCCACCGCGAACCACGGCTGCGGCTGACCGGCCGGGAGGTCAAGGAGCTCGCACCGCTGGCGGCGGACTGGCTGCTGCGCGGGGTGAAGGCGCCTCAACTGCGGGAGGAGTTGAGCGTCGGACTGCCGGAGCGGATCCATCACGCCGCGGCCCTCGTCCGCAACCGGCTGCTGCGCAAGCTGCCGGAAGCTCCGCCGATTCCCGCTCCGCCCCCGCCCCCCGAGCCGGCACAGCCGAAGGCCCTGAACATGCGCGAATGCCGGGGCGATCACACGCAAGTGTTCCTCTTCCGGCCCGTGGACGACGAACCGTGGTGCCGCGACTGCCGGATGGAGCGGGCGCGGGCCGCGGCGGACGCCGCGCGGGGGGCCGCCGTCCGGGGTGCCGCCGCCGCACGTGCCGCCCTGCGTGGCACGTGACCGGAGCGCCCGCTCAGGCGGGGCCGCCGTCGAAAGGCGGACGGCTGTCGGCACCCGTCCGCTCAGCCGCGTCGATGAGGCGCGAACCCCCTTCACGCAGACGGGCGGCCCCGCCCCGGCGACGTGAAGTCGCCGGCGGCAGGGCCGCCCGTCCGATCGGAACCGCCCGATCAGAACCGCCCGATCAGAACCCGTCCGGTCAGAGGAGACCGAGCTCGCGCACCGCGGTCCGCTCCTCCTCGAGCTCCTTGACGGAGGCGTCGATGCGGGCGCGGGAGAAGTCGTTGATCTCCAGGCCCTGGACGATCTCGTACTTGCCGTCCTTGCAGGTGACCGGGAAGGACGAGATGAGGCCCTCGGGGACGCCGTAGGAGCCGTCCGAGGGGATGCCCATGGAGGTCCAGTCGCCCGCGGCGGTGCCGTTGACCCAGGTGTGGACGTGGTCGATGGCGGCGTTGGCGGCGGAGGCGGCCGAGGAGGCGCCGCGGGCCTCGATGATGGCGGCGCCGCGCTTGGCGACGGTCGGGATGAAGGTGTCGGCCAGCCACGCCTCGTCGTTGACGACCTCGGCGGCGTTCTTGCCCGCGACCTCGGCGTGGAAGATGTCCGGGTACTGGGTGGCGGAGTGGTTGCCCCAGATCGTCAGCTTCTTGATGTCGGAGACGGCGGTGCCGGTCTTCTTCGCGAGCTGCGAGATGGCGCGGTTGTGGTCCAGGCGGGTCATCGCGGTGAAGCGCTCGGCCGGCACGTCCGGCGCGGCGGCCTGGGCGATGAGGGCGTTGGTGTTGGCCGGGTTGCCGACGACCAGGACCTTGATGTCGTCCGCGGCGTGGTCGTTGATGGCCTTGCCCTGCGGCTTGAAGATGCCGCCGTTGGCCTCCAGGAGGTCACCGCGCTCCATGCCCTTGGTACGGGGGCGGGCGCCGACGAGCAGCGCGACGTTGGCGCCGTCGAAGGCCACGTTCGGGTCGTCGGTGATCTCGATGCCGCGCAGCAGCGGGAACGCGCAGTCGTCGAGCTCCATGGCGGTGCCCTCGGCGGCCTTGAGACCCTGCGGGATCTCCAGAAGTCGCAGCTTGACCGGCACGTCGGCGCCGAGGAGGTGACCGGAGGCGATGCGGAAGAGCAGCGCGTAGCCGATCTGACCGGCCGCGCCGGTGACGGTGACATTGACGGGAGTGCGGGTCATGGCGATCTCCTGCTGCGAAACTGGCGGTGGGTGTCCCTGCCCCTGTTGTGCGGACCTCTCTTGGTATCAAGAGATCCGGCGCCAGGCTATCCGACCGCGCACGCCCGGAACCCCCGAACCGGTGTGGGACGCCTCACCTGGGCCTATGGCACCTCCCGTGACGCTTCGGAAGCCTCTTCCGCCCCGGCGGCACCAGACGCCCCGGCGGCCCCCTTCGGACCGTCAGTCCCGGCCGTCCTGCTCGTCCCACCCGTCCCCGGCTTCGTGGGGAGCGTGCAGCCCTGGCGTCCGGAGCTGAGCACCACGCAGGCCCTGGCCTCGCCCGGAGCCGCGACCGCGACCATGGTGCTGTGGCCGTCCGTGCCGCGCTCTATCCGGCCCTCGCCGGTATGGGAGGCCGCGCTGACCCGCAGGGTGTCGCCGGGACCGCCCTGTGTCATCCGGGCCCACGCCGCCTTGCAGGTCTCGCTGTAGCGCACCTCCACGTAGGTGCTGCCGACGGTCGCCGACCCCGCCGTCGTCGCCCGCCGGCCGCCGCACCCCATGCTCTCGGGGTCCTTGCCCGTGCACGCACCGCCCGCGCACCTGACGCCCGCCGGGAGACCGGCCGGACTGCCGGCGTCCCGCGCGGCGGCCGGCGGCGGGGCCTTCCGGGCGCCGCCGGCCGGCCCGTACCCCAGCAGCAGGACGGCCGCGACGACCATGAACAGCGCGCCGACCGCCCCCACCGCGAACAGCAGCGCCGCGCGGCGCTTCGGGCGGGGGTGGGAGCGGGGGTACGGACGGGGGTACGGGCGCCGGCCGGCCGAAGGCCGCTTCGCCGCACCTGCGGGCGGGCCGACGGGCGGGCCCGCGGAGGCGTCGGTGGACGGATCGGTGGACGGGGTGACGGAGGGAGCGGCGGACGAGTCCGCCGACAGATCCGCCAGGGGGATCGCCTGCGCACGGGCGTCCACGCCGGCCGCCCTCGCGGACGGGAGGCCGGTACGGGGCTGGGGGCCGTCCCGGCCCTCCGCTTCGCCTCGCCCGTCCCGTTGGCCCTGCTGCGACTCCGTCAGCTCCGGCGCCACTTCCGGCGCCACTTCGGGTGTCACCTCGGGTGTCGCCCCTGGCGCCACCTCGGGTGTCGCCCCGGATGTCACATGCTCACCATCGCCCGCATCCGGCTCCGCCGCCTTCCCCCTGCGGAGGGTCCAGCCCCGCTTCCCCGTGGCGGCCGGCGGCGCGTACTCGGCCAGCGCGGCGCGCGCCGCCTCGACCCGGAGCCCCTCCATCGTCACGTCGTGCCGCAGCTCGGACCGGCTCCAGGCGCGTTCGGCCAGCTCCCAGATGGTCAGCAGGTGTCCGACGTCCGTGCCCGTCGCCTCCGCGAGCGCCTCGGTGGCACCACGTGGCGGCAGCAAGCGGCCGTTGAGGTAGCGCTCCCAGGAGGTCTTGCTGTACCCGGTGCGGTCCGCGACCGCGCCGACGCTCATCCCGTTGCGCTCGACGATGCGGCGCAACTGTTCCACGAATTCGCGCACCTGCGGGTCGAGTTCGTCCGACAGCGCTCTCCAACGAGGCATGGCCCTCCCCCTAGTCACCCTGCGTACCGCGGTGCTACCCAGGGGATGCCGCGACACAGCCTCCCGGTTCCTCGTCGGCGGGCGCATAGGGGCGTTCCGGGTTGATCAACGCACCAGGGCGCACGCCCCCTCGCCCGCCGTGCACCCGAAACACCCTTGGGGAAACGAACCCTTCCGGTACGGCACGGCGCCATTCCGGTACAGAACGGTGACCTCGTAGCGCAATGATCTGTTCCGCGTCACAAGACCCGGCCCCGCCTTGAACCGGAATGCCGCCGTCTGGATGCTCGGGGAGGACGTCCGGCCGGTCCTCCCACGGGGGTGGAGGACCGGCTGGGTCCGCCCGCCCCCCACCCGCCTCACCCGCGCCCCCGCTCCCCCGCGTCCCGCACGTCACCGGCCCGGCGCGGCGAAGCACTCGGCGGCCCCTTCGGCGGGACGCAGGCAGACCCGGGCCCGGCGCGGATCGTCGGTCGCCGTCATCGCGGTCGACAGATAGACCTCCGTGTCGCGGCGGCTGGCGGCCCTGACCTCCTTGGCGTCGGCGCCGGGCAGCGTCAGCTCCACCCGGTCGCCCAGCCGCAGGCCGGTGGCCTTGGCCCAGACGGCGCCGCACTTCTCCGCGTACCGGATCTCGATCCGGTCCCCGCCCGCCGACCGCCGGGAGGCCAGGGTGACGGGCAGCCCCTGCGCGCCGCACCCCATCGCCTGCGCGTCGGCCCCTTCGCAGTCCTTGCCGTGGCAGCCGGGCTCGAAGGACTGGGCATAAGAAGGAGGGGACGGTACTGACATTCCGGACGGCGCGGACTGCGCGTAGGACGAACCCGCCGCGCCGGGGCCGGGGGCCGTCCCGGTCGCCGCGTCCTCGTCCGACAGCAGCACCAGGGCCAGCAGGACGGCCGCCGCCAGCGCCACCGCTCCGACGACGAGGTACCACCCGGGGACGCGCCGGCCCGCCCGCCGCCCGGTGTCCGGGACCGCCGCCGTAGGCACGGGAGCCGCGGGCGCGTCGACGGGTCCGGGCGGCGGTACCGGCGCGCCCCCCGCTCCCCCGCCGGTGTCCCCGGGAGCGGACGCGGCCCGTCCGGTCCACCGCTGCTCCGCCAGCTCCCACAGGGCGAGCGGCCGGGCGGGCGGCTCGCCCGCCAGCGCGCACAGCGCCTCGACGGCCTCGCGCGGCGGCAGCTTCTTCCCGTTGAGGTACCGCTCCCAGGACGACTTGCTGAACGCCGTCCGCCCGCCGAGCGCGGCCAGGCTCAGGCCGGTGCGTTCCCTCAACTCCCGCAGCACGGCGGCCAGCCGGGCGCACTCCGCGGGCAGCGGGCGCCCGCCGCTCACCGGCGCAGTTCCTTCCAGGTGTCGGGGCCCACGATCCCGTCGACGACCAGGCCCTTCGCCTTCTGGAACCGCTCCGCCGCCGCCTTGCTCCGCTCGCCGAAGGAGCCGTCGGTCAAACCGGGGTCGTATCCGTGGTACTTGAGCAGGCACTGGGCCTCCAGCACCTCCCAGCCGGTGCTCTTGAGGTCCATGAGCACCGTGCGGGTCGGGCTGTACCCGGCCCCGAGTTCCCCGCCCCAGCGCTCGACGTGGCACGGGCGGGAACGTCCCTGCACGAAGACGAAGGGGGATGGGGAGGCCGTGGCCGACGGCCCGTCGGCCTTCGCGCGGGCGTCGTCGTCCTTCCAGGGGCGGGCGGCCAGCAGCCCGGCCGCCAGCGCGACGACGAGCACGGCCACCGCCGCGACGTACAGCCACAGGCGCCGCCTGGCCTCCTGGAACTCCCCTGCGCCCGGCGGCGTGACAGGTGTAGGAGACGTGGGAGACGTGCCGGATGCGACAGGGGTGGTGGATGTGGCGGGCATTGCGGACGTGGCGGAGGGCCATGCCTCCTCCGCTATCTCGTGCAGCACCAGTAGGCGTGCGGCATCCGTCCCGCACACCCGGGCCAGCTCCTCCACGGCGCCGCGCGGCGGCAGTTGCCGCCCGTTGAGGTAGCGCTCCCAGGAGGACCGGCTGTACGACGTCTTGGCCGCCAGCGCGGCGAGGCTGAGTCCGCTGCGGTCCTTGAGCCTGCGGAGTTGTACGACGAACTGGCTCACCCGTTGGTCGAGCGACGCCGGCAGTTCCTTCCAACGCGGCATGTTCCACCCCACACCGTCACATGGTCCCCCGAGGCACGAGCCTCCTGTGTCGCACATGATGGCGACGCCGGGCCGCGTTTTCCCGCGCCGTCGGCCGTCGCGCAGGTTTCCGGCCAGGGGCGGTGGCGTCGGGGCGTCCCACAGCGTCTTCAGGAGCGCGGGCATCACCGCAGGTGAGAACGTGGGATGTCCCACGACGGCCCATCTGCCGCGGAACGCTTGGCGGGTGGGGATGTGGCGCATCACAGTCAGGTGCGGCGAGCCGGTCGGCGCGGTCCACCCCGCGCCGGCCGGCCGTCTCCCGGCCGGACCGTCCTCTCACGGGGGAGAGGACGGTCCGCTTACGGGGGAGAGGGCGGTCCGCCGCCCGCACCGTACGGACCGCCCGCACCAACCGGACCGCCCGCACCCTCCCGACCGCCAGACCGTCCCGACCGTCCCGACCGCTCAGACCACTCGGATCGCTCAGACCGTGAAGTGCAGAATGTCGTCCAGGAAAGGGATCTTCAGCCACGCGTGCGGCTGCGCGAGCATCGCCAGGAGCAGGATCGCCAGCCCCAGCCCGCCGTACGTGAACATGTCCGTGAACCGCGACCGCACGGCCAGCATGCCGACCGAGGGCAGCGCCCAGCGCAGCACCGCGCCGCCGATCATGGCGATGCCGATCAGCATCGTCCCGATCCGGAAGCCGTCCAGGGCGACGATCAGCAACCCCAGCCCCGTCAGCCCCAGCACCACCAGCAGCGGCCACTGCCGCGCCGGGGCGGGCGCACCCCCGGGGGCGGCGCGCCCGCCGCCCTCCGGCCGCGCGGTGTCGCGGGTGAACTGGGGGAAGCGGCGCGACACCCGGGACCGCCCGGAGCCCGCCGCCTTGCCCTTCTCAGCCGGCATCGACGCTTCCCTCGGCCTCGTCGCCGGAGACACCCGCGGCGAGCTCCGCCGCCTCGACGACGTTGACGAGCAGCATGGCGCGGGTCATCGGCCCGACGCCGCCCGGGTTGGGGGAGATCCAGCCGGCGACCTCGGCGACTCCGGGGTCCACATCGCCCATGATCTTGCCCTCGCCGTCCCGGCTGACGCCGACGTCGAGCACCGCGGCGCCCGGCTTGACGTCCTCCGGCTTGATCAGGTGCCCGACACCGGCCGCCGCGACGATGATGTCCGCCTGCCGCAGGTGGGACGAGAGGTCACGGGTGCCGGTGTGGCAGAGGGTGACCGTGGCGTTCTCGGAGCGGCGGGTGAGCAGCAGGCCGATCGACCGGCCCACGGTGATGCCGCGCCCGACGACGACCACGTGCGCGCCGTTGATCTCCACGCCGTGGCGGCGCAGCAGCTCGATGATCCCGTTCGGGGTGCAGGGCAGCGGCGCGGTCTCGTTGAGCACCAGGCGGCCCAAGCTCATCGGGTGCAGGCCGTCGGCGTCCTTGGCCGGGTCCATCAGCTCCAGCACCCGGTTGGTGTCGATGCCCTTGGGGAGCGGGAGTTGGACGATGTAGCCGGTGCAGTCGGGGTTCTCGTTGAGCTCCCGTACGACCGCCTCGATCTCCTCCTGCGTCGCGGTCGCCGGCAGCTCGCGCTGGATGGACCCGATGCCGACCTGGGCGCAGTCGCGGTGCTTGCCCGCCACGTACCACTTGCTGCCCGGGTCGTCGCCGACCAGCAGCGTGCCCAGGCCTGGGGTGACGCCCTTGGCCTTGAGGGCTTCCACGCGCGTGGAGAGTTCGGACTTGATCGCGGCCGCGGTGGCCTTGCCATCGAGAATCTGAGCGGTCATGGCTCCATACTCCTGGATCCGGCGGCGGCCCTTCCAATCAGGAGGGCACGCCGCCCTGTGTTCACTGGTACACCGTTGTCGCCACTGGTGCGCCGTGGTGGGTCACTGGTGCACCGTGGTCGGTTCACGTTCACGTGGAGATCACGGTCGCGCGGCGCTTGAACAACGCAGAGGGTATCCGCTGGACAAATGTCAAGAGCCCTACCACGATGAATCGCCAGTGCCGCGGGCGGTGACGGGGGGAGCGCCGCTCAGCCAGTCCTCCGGAAGTCCGCGTCCGTCCCCGCACGACCAACGGAGGAATTCCCCGACCATGAGCTTCGGTCAGCAGAACAACCCGTACGGCCCGCCCCAGCAGGCCGGCTACGCCTACCCGCAGCAGGCCCCGTACCCGGGGCAGCCGTACGCGCCGTTCCCGCAGCAGGGCGGGTACAACGGAATGCCTCCGGTGCCGGCGGAGATGCCCGGCATCACCAAGGCCGCGCGGATCTTCATGTGGGTCATCGCGGCCGTGCACGTGACCGTGGCCAGCCTCATGATCGCGGCCTACGTGGCGATCAAGGACGAGTCGGGGAAGCACACCGGCGAGACGTACACCACGCGTAACGGCGACACCATCGACACCGAGACCGCCTTCGGCCTCGCCCGGGGCTTCGTGGCCTTCCTCGCCATCCTGGCCGCGGTCTTCGCGATCATCGGCATCATCCTCGCCATCCGTTACGGCAAGGGCCGCAACGGCGTCCGCGTCGGCTCCATCGTCTACGCGTCGTTCGCCATCATCAGCGGCCTGTTCACCGCCCCCGCCTACGGCCTGGGCCTGCTGACGCTGGTCATGGCGATCCTGACCATCGTCTTCTGCGCCAAGCGCGCGTCCGCCGAATGGTTTCAGCGTCCGCGTTACTGAGCACCGTGCCGCGTCATCGAGCGCCGCGCACCGTCCGGCCCGGAGGCCGCACCCTCACCGAGGGTGCGGCCTCCGACCGTTCTCCGTCCGGCCGTTCTCCGTCCGGTGGTCGGTGGAAGACCGGTCAGTGGAAGAAGTGCCGCGTACCCGTGAAGTACATCGTCACCCCGGCCGCCTTCGCCGCCTCCACCACCTCCGCGTCGCGGACCGAACCGCCGGGCTGGACCACGGCCTTGACGCCCGCGTCGGCCAGCACCTGGAAACCGTCGGGGAAGGGGAAGAAGGCGTCCGAGGCCGCGTACGAGCCGCGGGCCCGCTCCTCCCCCGCCCGCTGGACGGCCAGCTTCGCGGAGTCGACGCGGTTGACCTGGCCCATGCCGACGCCGACGGTGGCGCCGTCCTTGGCGAGCAGGATCGCGTTGGACTTCACGGCGCGGCACGCCTTCCACGCGAACGCCAGATCCGCCAGCTCGTCGGCGGACAGCGCCTCGCCCGCGGCGAGCGTCCACCGGTCCGGGGCGTCGCCCTCGGCCTGGAGCCGGTCCTTGGCCTGGAGGAGCACGCCGCCCTCGATCGACCGCGACTCGCCGCCGGCCGCGGGGGCGTCGGCGCAGCGCAGCACGCGGATGTTCTTCTTGCGCGCCAGGGCCTCGACCGCGCCGTCCTCATAGGCCGGGGCGACGATGACCTCGGTGAAGATCTCGGCGACCTGCTCCGCCATCGCCACCGACACCGGGCGGTTGACGGCGATCACACCGCCGAAGGCCGACAGCGAGTCGCAGGCGTGCGCCTTGCGGTGCGCCTCGGCGACGTCCGTACCGACCGCGATGCCGCAGGGGTTGGCGTGCTTGATGATCGCGACGCAGGGCTCGTCGTGGTCGTACGCGGCGCGGCGAGCCGCCTCGGTGTCGACGAAGTTGTTGTACGACATCTCCTTGCCGTGCAACTGCTCGGCGTGGGCGAGGCCCCGGCCCGTGCCGTCGGTGTAGAGGGCGGCGGGCTGGTGCGGGTTCTCGCCGTAGCGCAGGGCCTGCTGACGGGCGTAGGTGACGCCGATGAAGTCCGGCCAGGGGCCCTCGTCCGCGGCGTAGTCGGCGGCGAACCAGTTGGCCACCGCCACGTCGTAGGCGGCCGTGTGCTGGAACGCCTCGGCGGCCAGCCGCTTGCGCGCGGTCAGGTCGAAACCGCCGTCGGAAACGGCCTTCAGGACCTCACCGTACCGGGCGGGGCTGACGACCACGGCGACCGACGGGTGGTTCTTGGCGGCGGCGCGCACCATGGAGGGGCCGCCGATGTCGATCTGCTCCACGCACTCGTCCGGGGTCGCGCCGGAGGCGACGGTCTCACGGAACGGGTAGAGGTTGACGACCACCAGCTCGAAGGGGCGCACGCCCAGTTCGTCGAGCTGCGCGCGGTGGGCGTCGAGGCGCTGGTCGGCCAGGATGCCGGCGTGGACGCGCGGGTGCAGCGTCTTGACCCGGCCGTCCAGGCACTCGGGGAAGCCCGTCAGCTCTTCGACGGGGGTGACCGGCACCCCGGCGGCGGCGATCCGGCCGGCCGTCGAACCGGTCGAGACGAGCTCGACGCCGGCCTCGTGCAGCCCGCGGGCGAGCTCCTCGAGACCCGTCTTGTCGTAGACGCTGATCAGCGCCCGGCGGATGGGCCGCTTCGTACCTTCGGCGGTCACGAGATCCGTACCTTTCGTCCCTCAATGCGGTAGCCGTGCCGGGCCAGACGCCCCACGACCTCGACGAGCAGCTGTCGCTCGACTTCCTTGATCCGCTCGTGCAGAGCGGCTTCGTCGTCCTCCTCCCGGACCTCGACCACGCCCTGGGCGATGATCGGTCCGGTGTCGACGCCGTCGTCGACGAAGTGGACGGTGCACCCGGTGACCTTCACCCCGTACGCGAGCGCGTCGCGCACGCCGTGGGCGCCGGGAAAGCTGGGCAGCAGGGCGGGGTGCGTGTTGACCGTCCGCCCGCCGAAGCGCGCGAGGAACTCCTTCCCCAGGATCTTCATGAAGCCCGCCGAGACCACCAGGTCCGGGGCGTACGCGGCGGTCGCCTCGGCCAGGGCGCGGTCCCAGCCGGCGCGGGAGGCGTGGTCCCGGACGCGTTCGACGAAGACCGGGATCCCGGCGCGTTCGGCGCGTTCGAGGCCCGCTACGCCGTCCCGGTCGGCGCCGACGGCCACGATCCGGGCGCCGTAACCGTCGGGGTCGGCGGCGATCGCGTCCAGCAGCGCCTGGAGGTTCGTACCGGAACCGGAGACGAGGACGACGAGACGGGCCGGCCGGGCCGGTTCGTCGGGACGGTCGGAGGGGGCGGGGTGAGCCTGGGGGGCCGGGGACGCCACGGCGGGCCCTTTCTCGCGCGCGGTGCGGTTTGTATGGTCGTACGAGACAGAGGGGTCCCCGAATACGGGGGACCCTACGAAGCCGCCGACCGCCAGCAACGATACCGGCACACCCGACGGCCCCCGCGGGACGGGGGCGCGCGTGGAAGGTAGCGTCTGTGGACGGCGTCCGCCGGCCGCCCGTCGGGCGTCCGCCAGGCGTCCGGTGGGGCCGACGCGGCACGGGACCGGCTCCGGGAAACCGGGCTCCCGGCCGTACGCTCGAAGTGCAGGACGCGAACACACGCGACACAGCAGGACGCGGGACCGCGGGACGCTGCCCAGCAGGAATGCTGATCAGCGGAGCGCGGGGCCGCGGAGCGCGACCAGCAGGACGCGACACAGACGACACCAGGGGAAGACACACTCCACATGCCGGACCGACGCCGCCCCGCGGTTCACCGCCCCCTTCCGCTGTCCGCCGCGTCCGCCGGGACGCGGACGCGGCCGTTCGCCGTGGAGGCGGCGTCGAGCGATCACGTGGCTTCGGTGACCTCGACGGTCTCCACGCCTTCCGCCTCCGGACTCGGGTCCGGTTCCGTTTTCGCTTCCGTTATTGCTTCCGTTTTCGGTTCCGGTCGCGGCTTCGCGTCGGCCGCAGTGGCCCCCTTCGGCCCCCAGCCGGGTGCGGTGGCCCTCCGCGAGCGGCGGTCGCCGGAGCGGCAGGGCCGGGAGGGCTCGGAGCGGGACGGGGACGGCCGGGGCGAGGACGACGGTCGCGGCGGACAAGGTGCCGACGGGGCCGACAACCCCTTCGCCGCACCGCCTGCGGGCCGGCCGGACCAGCCGTGGCGGCCGCGCGAGCCGCGGCACGGCGGCGGATCCGACGGTTCGTCCGGTTCCGACGGCCGGGACGGGTCCGGGCAGCCGCCCGCGTGGGGCAGCCAGTGGAGCAGCCGGCAGCCGGGCCGCCACAGCGGTGGGTTCGGCGGCCCGCAGGGCGGCGGCCAGGACCCCGCCAACGGCGGCACCGGCGGCGGCCCGCGCTGGGACCCCACCGACCCGGCCCAGCGTCGCGCCCGCTACGCCCTCCTCGCCGGGCTCTGGGGCTTCTTCTTCGCGCTCTTCAGCCTCCCCGAGATCGCCCTGCTGCTGGGGGCGCTCTCGGTCTACTGGGCGGTCAGCTCGCTGCGCGCCAAGAGCGGCCGGCGGAACGGCGACGGCCCGGCCCCGGCGCCCGCGCCGCAGCCCGGCGGCTTCCGGCCGCAGACGACGGCGGCCGTGAGCGGACTGGTGATGGGCGGGCTGGCGCTGGTCATCGTGGTCTCCACGTTCTCGTTCCAGCTGATCTACCGGGACTACTACACCTGTGTGGACGACGCGCTGACGCAGACGTCCCGCCAGTCCTGCGAGAACCACCTGCCGAAGCCGCTGCGGCCGCTGCTGAGCGTGGACGACTGACGGAGGTACGGGAGGGGCGTGCGGGGCCCCTGCGCCGTGGGGCCGCGGCGCCTGCGCGGGGGCGTCACCCCTCGCCCCACCGCTCGTCGAGCAGCCGTGCCGGGTCGCGGGGCTCGAAGTCCGGCATCAGCCCGCCGCCCGAGTCCTTCAGCGCCGCCCAGCGGGCCTGACGCACATCGGTGTCGTGCCAGCCGGCCCCATCGCGCCAGTCGGCCCCGTCGGGACGGCCGGCCGGCGCCGGGCCCGGGACGGGCGGCATCGGTGACTTCCGTGCCTTCCGCGCCCTGCGCGCCGCCTGTTTCGCCTCGCGCCGGGCGGTCCGCGCCGCCTGGCGCCGGGCCGCGCGCTCGGCCCGGGACGCCCGGACACCGCGGTGCCTGCGCCGCGGGGGCTCCGCCCGCCCGTCGGCCCCCAGGACGATGCCGTGGACGGGGAGGAGGGGCAGGCTCTCGGGGGCGTAGGAGACGGGGTTCACCGGGTGCGCGGGGTTCCGGTGGACGGGCTGCTCCGGCCGGGATGGTTGCTGCTGAGGCTGAGGTTGCTGCGGCGGCATGGGCGGCCGAAGTCCGTCCGGCTCGCCGTCCCGGCCCGCGTCCGTTCCCCCGGCCGGCTTCCGGCCCGCTCCGGGACCCGCCGCGCCGGCCGGCCCGTCGTCAGCTCCGGCGTGGGCCCCGGCGGCCGGCTCGCCGTCGCGCGAGCCGTCCCACGAGCCGGTCCGCGAGCGGTCGCGCGAGCCGGTCCGTGAGCCGTCCCACGAGCCGGTCCGCGAACCGTCGCGCGAGCCGGTCCGCGAACCGTCCCACGCATCATCCGGCGTTCCGGGCCACGGACCGTCCGCGTCCGGTGAACGGCCCGCCGCCGACCGCTGCCCGCGGTCCTTCGTCCGCCGCAGTTCGGGCGCCGCCGGGGCCGCCCGATCTGCGTCCGGGCCGTCGTCGCCCACGGCGAAGCCCAGCCAGCGGGCGATCCCCCGCCACCAGGCACGCGGGCCCCAGGGCCGTACGCGTCGCGGAGCGGACGGGCCCGCGGCCGGCTCCGCGTTCGCCTCATCCGGCGCACTCTTCTCGTCCATCACCGTCGCCGCACCCTTCCCAGCGGCCGTTCCGCCACCCGCCGCGCCCTCCGTGGAAACCGCCGTGGCAGCGCGCAGTCCGAGGACCTTCCGCGCCTTTCGCCCCCAGCCGCGCGGCCGGGACTCTTCGGATGCCGTCACGGCCCGTTCCTCCCTGCGGATCCGACGGACGACCAGCGCCCCCGGAACGCCGATGACCAGCGCCCAGGCCAGGCATGCCAGCCCGGTGAGGCGCCATGAGGGACCGAAGCGGGACAGGGCGGCGACGCCGAGCGGCCCACCTGCGGTGTAGGCGAGCAGGGCGGCGACGGTCGCGCAGAGCAGCGCGGCGAGGAAGGCGACGGCGGCCGTCTCGCGCCGCCCGACGGACGCCGGACGGCGTGGCACGGCCGCGGCCGCCACCGCGATGCCGACGGCCGTCACCAGGGCGGCGGCACCGGCCAGGCCCACCGGCTCGGCCTCGCCGGGCGCGGGCAGCGCGGCGAGCAGCGGGAAGGGCGGGAGCGGAGACCGGTCGGGCGAACCGAGGACGGGCAGCGCCAGCGGAGCGACGAACCCGTCGACGCCGGCCGCGAACCCGGGCCCCAGCCCGTAGGCGGCCGTCCAGATCACCGCGTTGGGCAGCAGCGCCACGCTCAGCAACGCCACCCCCAACTGTCCCGGCCAGCCCACCGTGAGGTGCTCCACCGCGTCCCGTACCGCACCGGCGTGTACGGCCAGCGACGCCGCCAGCAGCAGCGCCGCGCCACCGAACAGCGTCGCCGTACCGGCCGCGGCGGCCCGGGCGACCGCCACGACGTGCGGCGCCGTGAACCAGCGGCGTACGAACCCCGGCACCACCCGGCACACCCGGCGCACCCGGGCCGAAGGCGTCCAGGGCGGGCAGCCCACCGCCATCCACACCCCGGCCGCGGCCGGGACCGCGGCGACGAGCGGGACGTGGATCAGCGCGCTCAGGGGGTCGACGCGGATCGGTCCGGACGAGGCGTAGAGCACGGCGGCGGCGCTCACCAGCAGGTATCCGCCGAGGAGCGCGGCGAACGCGGTGCGCGGCGGCAGCGGTGGAACGGGCAGGTGCGCGGGGAGCAGGGGCACCTCCCAGGGCGCCGGGAGCGCACCGGGGGGCACGGGCGCGGCGGTGGGGAAATCGTCCCCGCGCGGGTCGCCTGGGCCACCTGATGCGTCCGCCTCGATCACCTCATCCGCTTCGTCCGCGTGCTCCGCGTCGTCCGGCGGCATGGGCGCCTGGCGCGCCGCCCGGTGGATGAGCAGGCAGGGCACGACGGAGAACAGCAGCGGGGTCAGCCCGACCGGTGCGGGGCTGCCCGAGAGGGTCTCGGTGCGGACGAGGTCGGCGCCGTGGGCCAGCAGCCACAGACCGGTGGCGATGTGGAGCGCTCCGGCGGGCCCGCTGTCCGGGTAGGGCGACACGATCCACAGCACCAGGACGAGCGTGGCGAACGCCCCGAGTCCCAGTCCGGCGGCGACCGCCCCGCCCAGGAAGGCCCTGCCCGCCCCCGGCTTGTGACGCGCCGCGGATCGGGGGTGCGACGGCAGTGGCGGACCGCTGTGGGCATATGGGGTCACAAGGGCCATGCTGCCAACAACGCGCCTTTCGGGCGGGTAGCGACAAATGACCGTCGTGTCGTGTTCAGGGCGGCGCGGTCCGGAGGGCGGCCGGTCCGCTTGCGTCGGGGCCGCCGGCCCTTGCGCCGAGACCGCCGGCCCTTGCGTCGGGGCCGCCGGAACGGAACGCGCGTGGGCCCGTACCTCCGGAGAGGTACGGGCCCACGCGTACCCCGGCCCACGGGGGACCGGATCAGACCGGACGGCCGGTCAGGCCGCCGATCCGGGGAGCGATCAGGCGCTCAGCGCGGCGCGCGCCAGGCGGGCGGTCTCGGACGGGGTCTTGCCGACCTTCACGCCCGCGGCCTCCAGGGCCTCCTTCTTGGCCTGCGCGGTGCCGGACGAACCGGACACGATCGCACCGGCGTGGCCCATCGTCTTGCCCTCGGGCGCGGTGAAACCGGCCACGTAGCCGACGACCGGCTTGGTGACGTGCTCCTTGATGAAGTCCGCCGCACGCTCCTCGGCGTCGCCGCCGATCTCGCCGATCATGACGATCAGGTCGGTCTCGGGGTCGGCCTCGAACGCCTTGAGGGCGTCGATGTGCGTGGTGCCGATGATCGGGTCGCCGCCGATGCCGACGCAGGACGAGAAGCCCAGGTCACGCAGCTCGTACATCATCTGGTAGGTCAGCGTGCCGGACTTGGACACGAGACCGATGCGGCCGGGCTTGGTGATGTCGGCCGGGATGATGCCCGCGTTGGACTGGCCGGGGCTGATGAGGCCGGGACAGTTGGGGCCGATGATGCGGGTCTTGTTGCCCTTGGCCTGGGCGAGCGCCCAGAACGAGGCGGTGTCGTGCACCGCGACGCCCTCGGTGATCACGACGGCCAGCTCGATCTCGGCCTCGATGGCCTCGACGACCGCGTCCTTGGTGAACTTCTCCGGGACGAAGATGACCGTGACGTCGGCGCCGGTCTGCTCCATGGCGTCCTTGACGGAGCCGAAGACGGGGACCTCGGTGCCGTCGAAGTCGACGGTGGTGCCGGCCTTGCGCGGGTTCACGCCGCCGACGATGTTGGTGCCGGAAGCCAGCATGCGCTTGGTGTGCTTCTGGCCCTCGGAGCCGGTCATGCCCTGGACGATGACCTTGCTGTCCTTGGTGAGGAAGATAGCCATGGTGTTCTAGTGACCTCGTTCCTTACTTCGCAGCCAGCTCGGCGGCGCGCTCGGCGGCGCCGTCCATGGTGTCCACCTGCTGCACCAGCGGGTGGTCGGCGTCGTTCAGGATCTTGCGACCCAGCTCCGCGTTGTTGCCGTCGAGGCGCACGACCAGCGGCTTCTCGACCTTCTCGCCCTTGTCCTTGAGGAGCTGCAGGGCCTGGACGATGCCGTTGGCGACCGCGTCACAGGCGGTGATGCCACCGAAGACGTTGACGAAGACGGACTTGACGTCCGGGTCGCCCAGGATGATCTCGAGACCGTTGGCCATCACCTCGGCGGAGGCGCCGCCACCGATGTCGAGGAAGTTGGCGGGCTTGACGCCACCGTGGTTCTCACCGGCGTAGGCGACGACGTCCAGGGTGCTCATGACGAGACCCGCGCCGTTGCCGATGATGCCGACCTGGCCGTCGAGCTTGACGTAGTTGAGGCCCTTGGCCTTGGCCGCGGCCTCCAGCGGGTCGGCGGCGGCCTTGTCCTCCAGCGCCTCGTGCTCCGGCTGGCGGAACGCGGCGTTGGCGTCCAGGGACACCTTGCCGTCGAGCGCGATGACGCGGCCGTCGGCGACCTTGGCGAGCGGGTTGACCTCGACGAGGAGGGCGTCCTCGGCGATGAAGGTCTTCCACAGGGTGACGAGGACGTCGGCGACCTGGTCGGCGACCTCGGCCGGGAACTTCGCCTGGGCGACGATCTCGCGGGCCTTCTCGATGGTGACGCCCTCGTTGGCGTCGACCGGCACCTTGGCGAGCTTCTCGGGGGTCGTCGCGGCGACCTCCTCGATGTCCATGCCGCCGGCGACGGACGCCATGGCGAGGAAGGTGCGGTTGGTGCGGTCGAGGAGGTACGAGACGTAGTACTCCTCGGCGATCTCCGGAGCGGTCTCGGCGATCATCACCTTGTGGACCGTGTGGCCCTTGATGTCCATGCCGAGGATGTCCGTCGCGCGGGCGACGGCCTCGTCCGGGGTGGCGGCCAGCTTCACGCCGCCGGCCTTGCCGCGGCCACCGACCTTCACCTGCGCCTTGACGACCGACTTGCCGCCAAGGCGCTCAGTCGCCGCGCGCGCCGCGTCAGGCGTGTCGATGACTTCACCGGCCAGCACCGGTACACCGTGCTTGGCGAAGAGGTCCCTCGCCTGGTACTCGAACAGGTCCACGCGCGTCCGTCCCTTTTCCATGGATATCGCGGTTCGTTGTCTGCGCGGGCGTGCCGCGGTGGCAGCGTGAGGACGCGATCTATGACGAGGGCGGCACACGTGCGCCGAATACGCGGCATGTCCGTCTCGCAGGTTATCCCCGAGGGCCGGAGGTCCCTAAATCGCAGATCACACTCCGGCCGTGATTACGCTCACAGATCGCGTACAAACCCCGCACGCTTCGCGACAGAGCGTACGCCGCCCGGTCCCGGCCCGCGGGTACGCGCCGGCGCCCCGCCGGGGCGTCCCCGGCCTCCCGGCCCGCACGCCGCCCGGCCGCCGCCTCCGGTGCGCTCCCTCCCGCCCTCCCGTCCCCCTCCTCGCCGTCATCTCCCTTTCCGCCCAGCGGGTTTCCCCGTCTCCGTCACGTCCCGGCCCCGGGGTCGGGTACGGGCAGGGGCCGCTGCTCCAGGGCGGCCGCCATCACCTCCGGGAAGTGGTCCGGGGTGCAGGCGAAGGCCGGTGTGCCGAGCGCGGCGAGCGCCGCCGCGTTCTCCCGGTCGTACGCCGGGGCGCCCTCGTCGGAGAGGGCCAGCAGGGTGACGAACCGCACTCCGGACGCCCTCATGGCCGCGACCCGTTCGAGCATCCCCTCCCGTACGCCGCCCTCGTACAGATCGCTGATCAGGACGACGACGGTGTCCGCCGGGCGGGTGATCCTCGACTGGCAGTAGGACAGCGCCCGGTTGATGTCGGTGCCCCCGCCGAGCTGCACGCCGAAGAGCACGTCCACCGGGTCGGCCAGCTGGTCGGTGAGGTCCACGACGGAGGTGTCGAAGGCGATCAGCCGGGTGTCGAGGGCGCGTATCGAGGCCAGGACGGCGCCGAAGACGGAGGCGTGGACGACGGACGCCGCCATGGATCCGGACTGGTCGACGCAGAGGATCACCTCCTTCTTCACCGAGCGGGCCGCCCGGGCGTAGCCGACGAGCCGTTCCGGCACGACCGTGCGGTGCTCGGGCAGGTAGTTCTTGAGGTTGGCCCGGACGGTGCGGTTCCAGTCGATGTCCCGGTGGCGGGGCCGGGCGGCCCTGGCCGACCGGTCGAGCGCTCCGGTGAGCGTGGCCCGGGTACGGGACGCCAGGCGCCGCTCCAGATCCCCGACCACCTTGCGGACGACCTCGCGGGCGGTGGCCTTCGTCTCCTCCGGCATCGCCTTGCCGAGCGACAGCAGGGTGCCGACCAGGTGGACGTCCGGTTCGACCGCTTCCAGGAGCTCGGGTTCGAGGAGGAGGGCGGTCAGGCCGAGCCGGTCCAGGGCGTCCCGCTGCATCACCTGAACGACGGACGCCGGAAAGTACGACCGGATGTCCCCCAGCCAGCGGGCGACCCGCGGGGCGGAGGCTCCGAGGCCACCGCTCCGCCGGCCGCCGCCGGCGCCCGCACCCGGCGGGCGGGATCCCGCCCCGTAGAGCGCCTCCAGCGTCCGGTCCACGGCGGCGTCACGGCCCGAGAGCGGCCGCCCGGTGCCGTCCTCGCCCGCCTCCCCGCCGAGCACGAGCCGCCAGCGGCGCAGCCGTTCGTCGACGGAGTCGGCGGGGGCGGCGGAGTCGGCGGATTCCGTGGGGACGGGGGACAGCGGATCCGTGGGACGAGGGGGCGTCGCGGGAGTGGCCGTCGAGGTCATCGCGCTCCTCCCCCGGTGGTCGCCACCGAAGCGCTCGCTCCCGTCTCCATCATCTCCCTTTCATCAGGCGGGCGTTGTGCGCCGCACTCTTCGTCGTCCAGGCCGAGAAGCAGCCGCATCGTGGGCAGTACGGCCGCCGCGCGCTCCGGGTCCCAGGCCGGTGCGGTGCTCCGGTGCGCCGGGCCGGTGGCCGGGCCGTTCCTGACGCGTTCGCCGATCGCGCGGCGGAGGGCCGGCTCGTACTCCGAGAAGGTGCGGCGGAGCAGGGGCAGGACGTCGGTGAACACGTCGGCGGGGATGCCGGTGAGCCAGGTGTCGATCAGCCCGAGCAGCCGCTCGTCGTGGAGGAGCAGCAGCCCGCCGCCGGGCTCGGTGCCGCCGGTGAACCCCTCGATCCAGGCCGCCGCGTCGGCGGGGGCCGCGGCGGGTGAGAGGGCGCGGCCCAGGAGCCGGGCCGCCCGGTCGGCGGTCAGCGTGCCCTCGTCGAGCAGGAGCCGGGCCGCCCGGCCGCGGACCTCTCCGGGGAGGTGTTCGCGTTCGGCGAGGACGGTGAGCACCGCCGTCCAGCGGTCGCCGACGCCGGGGCGTTCCAGGAGGGCCACCGCCCGGTGCACGGCGTCGACATGGCCCCTCATCCCCCGCGCGGCGTCGCGGTCGAGCCCGGCGCAGGCGGCGGGGAGACCGACGGAGATCCGGTCGGCGAGGCCGGCCGCCACGTCGTCGAGGGCCGCGGTGTCCGTGCGGCGCACATCCCCGTAGCGCACCGAGCGGACCAGCGCGGGCAGGGCCTCGGCGAGGCGGCCGACGTCCGTGTCGAGGGCGGCGCGGTCGGCGAGGGCGCCCAGGACGGCGGGGAGGGCGGCCGGCAGCGCGGCGAGCAGACACCGTTCCGCCAGGGTGGTGAGGTCGGCGAGGCCGTCCGCCTCGCGTGCGGCGGTTTCCACGCGGGCGGTCGCGGCGGCTTCGACGGTGGTGCCCCAGACGCCCGCTTCGGCGAGCCGAACGGCCAGTTCCGGCTGCCAGGACAGGCGCCACGCCTCGCGGAAGGTGCCGAGGCCGGCGCGCGAGGCGAGGGGTGTGCCCCAGTCGACGCCGAGGAGCCTGAGGCGGTGCAGCAGCCGGCTCCGCTCGGTGTCGGTGTTCTTGCGGAGGTCCAACTCCTTTTCTCGCGCGCCCGCTTCGGGCTTGAGGCGCAGGGTGCGCTGGAGGCGTGCGAGGTCGCGTTGGAGTGGTGTGGCGGGTGCGGTGTCGGGGACCTCGCCGAGGTCGTCCCCGATGACGAGCCGGTCGCGCACCAGGGCGAGCGGCACGTCCGAGCCGTCGCACAGCACGGCGCGCACGGCGTCGGTGGTCTCGGTGAGGCCGGGGAGCGGCCGGCCGCGGAGGGCGGCGAGCGTGTCGGCGAGCCGGACGGACTCGATGACGTGCGCGGACGAGACCGGCCGGCCCTCCTCGCGCAGCAGCCGGGCGACCGTGGTCATCCAGCGTTCGACCGGGCGGTCCGGGGCCGCGTAGAGGTGGGCGTACCAGCCGGGCGAGGCGATCCCGGCACCGTAACCGCTGCTCCGGGCGAGACGGCGGTGGGTCCAGGGCACCCAGGAGATCTCCGTCCTGACCTTCGGCAGCCCCTTGAGCGTCCGCCGGTCGGCGGTGACGGGACGCCGGACGGCCAGGGCGGGCACGTGCCAGGCGCCGCAGACGACGGCGACCTCGTGCCCGAACTCCTTGACCGCCTCGCGGAGCCGCAGCCGCATGTGGGCCTCCCGTACGGCGTCGTCGCGCGGGTCCGGCGGGCTGCCTTCGGCCGGCGGCGCTTCGCCGCCCGGCGGCCCGCCCTCCGGTGCGGAGCGCAGCGCGGCCATGGCCTCGGCGACGGCCCGGAAGGGGCCGAGGGGGCCGAGGGGGCCGTCACCGGGCCCGCCGTCGCCCGGCCGGACGGCGCCGCGGTGCTCGACGGCGTCCTCCCACCAGCGTTCGGGGTCGTCGTGGCCCGCGGCCCCGGCCAGCAGGGCGAGCGGGTCGGGGGGCGGCCCGTCCCGTCCGTCCCGGCCGGCCGTTCCCGGGGCGGCGAGGGTGTGGGCGGCGGGCAGGTCGATGAACCGCACCTCGGCGTCGTGGGCGAGGGCCCAGCGGATGGCGGCCCACTCCGGCGAGAAGGCGGCGAACGGCCAGAAGGCGGCGCGGCCGGGGTCGTCGGCGGCGTGGGCGAGCAGTGCGACCGGGGGCCGCATGTCCTCGTCCGCCGCGCAGTGGACGATCCCGTCGGCCTCGGGCGGGCCCTCGACGAGCACCGCGCGGGGCCGGAGCCGCTCCAGGGCGGCGCGCACGGCCCGCGCCGAGCCGGGACCGTGGTGGCGGACGCCCAGCAGGGCGGGCGCGTTCATGCCGACACCTCGCGGCAGGCGCGGTAGAAGTCCTGCCAGCCGTCCCGCTCCCGGACGACCGTCTCCAGGTACTCGTGCCAGACCGTGCGGTCCGACGCCGGGTCGCGGACGACCGCCCCGAGGATGCCGGCCGCGACGTCCCCGGCGCGCAGCACGCCGTCGCCGAAGTGCGCGGCCAGCGCCAGGCCGCCGGTGACGACGGAGATCGCCTCGGCCGTGGAGAGCGTCCCGGAAGGCGATTTCAGTCTGGTCCGGCCGTCCGCCGTGACCCCGCCGCGCAGTTCGCGGAAGACGGTGACGACCCGGCGGATCTCGTCCGCGCCACTCGGCGCGGCCGGCAGGTCGAGAGAGCGGCCGATCTGGTCGACGCGCCGCACGACGATGTCGACCTCGTCCTCGTGCGTGGCGGGGAGCGGCAGGACCACGGTGTTGAAGCGGCGGCGCAGGGCGCTGGACAGCTCGTTGACGCCGCGGTCACGGTCGTTGGCCGTGGCGATGAGGTTGAAGCCGCGCACGGCCTGGACCTCCTCGCCGAGCTCGGGAACGGGCAGGGTCTTCTCGGACAGCACCGTGATCAGCGAGTCCTGCACGTCGGCGGGGATGCGGGTCAGTTCCTCGACGCGGGCGGTCATGCCCTGGGCCATGGCCCGCATGACGGGACTGGGCACGAGGGCGTCCCGGCTGGGCCCGTGCGCCAGCAGCCGGGCGTAGTCCCAGCCGTAGCGGACGGCCTCCTCGGCCGTGCCGGCCGTGCCCTGGACGAGGAGGGTGGAGTCCCCGCTGACGGCCGCGGCCAGGTGCTCGGAGACCCAGGTCTTGGCGGTGCCGGGGACGCCGAGGAGCAGCAGCGCCCGGTCCGTGGCGAGGGTGGTGACGGCGACCTCGACGACCCGCCGCGGGCCCACGTACTTCGGGGTGATCACCGTGCCGTCGGGCAGCACCCCGCCGAGCAGGTAGGTGGCGACGGCCCACGGCGACAGCCGCCAGCGCTCGGGCCTGGGCCGGTCGTCCGCCGCCGCCAGGGCCGCCAGCTCGCCGGCGAACGCCGCCTCCGCGTGCGGGCGGATGACGTCGGCGGAGGGCTCCGGGCCGCCGGGCGGCGGGGCCGGGCGGGGGTGGGCGGCGGGTGTCTCGTGGGTGGTGGACGCGTCGGTGGTGACAGGCGCGTCGGCGGGTACGAAGCGGTTTCCGGGCACGGTCACAAGTCCCCCTCGTCGTGCGGTCCGGGAAGTGACTCCACCCTGCACCACACCACTGACAATCGCCCTCGGCCGCAACGAAGCCGCAGGTCAGGGCGATTGTCAGTGGGGGGCCCTACCGTCGGTGACATGAATCCGCAGGGGGAACGCCGGACGGCGGACCAGGTGCTCGCGCCGGCACCCGACTCCGCGTCGCGCACGGCGGGCGGCAGGCTCGCGACGCCGGGATCGTGGACGGGGACGGGAGCGCGCCCGGACTCGGTGTGGGGGGAGTGTGCGGGCGGCGGCGGCCGGACGTACCGGACCGCCGTCGACATCTCGGACGCCAACAGACCGGTTTGCACGTGCAGTTGCCCGAGCCGCAAGGTGCCGTGCAAGCACGCGGTGGGGTTGCTGCTGCTGTGGGCGGCGGGCCACGAGTCCGTCCGGCCTGCCGGGGAGCCGCCGCCGTGGGCGCACGAGTGGCTGGAGGGGCGTCGGAGACGGCGGGCCTCTCCGCCTGCGGCCCGTCCGCCCTCCGCGTCGGCGCCGTCCGATCGCCGGGCGGCGCACCGGGCGCTCCGAATCGCCGAGGGCGCCGCGGAGTTGGAGCGCCGGCTCGCCGACCTGGTGCATGGCGGCCTCGCCGGTTCCGGCGGCGGCACACGGGAGGAGTGGGACCGTGCCGCCGCCCGCATGGTCGACGCCCAGGCGCCCGGACTCGCCGCCCTCGCCCGCGAATTGGGCTCGCTGTCCGCGGCGGGCCCGGACTGGGCCTCACGGCTGCTGGAGGAGTGCGCGCTCCTGCATACGCTCAACCGCGCGTACGCGCGAGTCGACCGCCTGCCCGCCGGACTGGCCGCGACCGTGCGCGCCCGCGTCGGGATCACCGTGGACTCGGCCGCCCTGGCGGCCTCCGCACCCCCCATCCGGGACGACTGGCTGGTCCTCTCCCAGAACGACACCTCAGACGACGGCGCCCTCACCACCCGGCGCATCCGGCTCCACGGGAGACGCACCGGCCGCGCGGCGCTGCTGCTGTCCTACGGAGCGGCCGGCCGGGCACCCGAGCTCTCGCTCCCGGTCGGCTTCTCCCTCGACGCCGACCTGGTCTTCCACCCCGCCGCCGTGCCGCTGCGCGCCGTCCTCGGAACGCGCCACGGCGACCCGGAGCCCGCCGCCGGACCGCCGCCGGGCGTGGGCGTCGCGGCCGCTCTCGGCGCCTACGGGACGGCTCTGCGCGACGACCCGTGGCTGGACGCGTGGCCGGTGGTCCTCGACGGGGTGGTCCCCCTGCCCGATCCCGATCCCGGCCGCCGGCTGGCCGACGCGGAAGGGGACGCCGCACTGGCCGTCGACGCCGCCCGCACCGACGAATCGGGCTGGTGGCGGCTGGTGGCCGTGTCCGCGGGCGGGCCGGTACGGGTCTTCGGCGAGTGCGGGCACCGCGGGTTCGCGCCCCTGGCCGTCTGGGCACCGGAGTTGACCTCGCTACGGCACTGACCACCCGGACCGGTCCCGTCCGCACCCCCACCCCTCCCTCGCCACCCGAGAAAGGTCACCCATGAACGCATCCGGCCCCGAGGCTCCGCCCACGGACGTCCCCTGGGACGACCTCGTCACCGCCGCCCTGATCGGTACGGGCCGCCGCGGCACACCGGCCGGGCCACGCCCCGGGCAGGACCCCGCCCTCGCCCTGCTGGACGCCGCCGCCCTCCACACCGTGCGACGCCGCGCCGCCGCCCTGCCCGTCGCCGCGGGAAGGCGCCCCGAGCCCGCGCCTCCCGATCCCCGCCCGCCGCTGCCCGAGGCCGCCCGGCGACGGCTGGCGCTGCTCCTCGGCGAGCGCGGCGGCGCCGGGGAACGGCGCCGGACGGCGGCCCCCGACCTCGTCGAACTGCTCCCCCAGTGGCTGACCGCCGCCAACGCACACGGCTACCGTCCCCCGGACGTCCTGCTGCCCGGTCTCCTCGACGCCGCGCGGGCCCGGACCGACCTCCGCCCCGAGGCGCTGGCCTTCGCCGGACCCCGCGGGCGGTGGCTGGCGCGTCTCAACCCGCAGTGGGCGTACGTGCTCCGATCCCGTCCGCCGGGATCGGCGGCAGCCTCCTCCGGCACACCGGACGCCGACGGCCTCGACGGGTCGCGACGCGTGTGGCGGGAGGGCCTGTTCGCCGACCGTCTGGCCGCCCTCACCGCGGTCCGGCGGCACGACCCGGCGGCCGGGCGCGAGCTGCTGGCCGGCACCTGGACCACCGAACGGGCCGAGGACCGGCAGGCGTTCCTCGGCGCCCTGCGCGACGGGCTCTCCCCGGACGACGAGCCGTTCCTCGAGGCGGCCCTGTCGGACCGGGGCCGCTCCGTCCGGGCCCTGGCCGCCGAACTCCTCGGCGGATTGCCCGGTTCCGCCCTGACGGCCCGGATGACCGCGCGGGCCCGCACGTGCGTCGCGCTCGACCAGGGCGTCGTCGTGGTCGAGGCCCCGCACGAGTGCGACGACGGGATGCGGCGGGACGGCATCACGGCCAAACCCCCGTCGGGGCGTGGCGCGCGGTCGTGGTGGCTGAGCGGGATCGTGGAGGCCACACCGCTGTCCGTCTGGCCGGCCCGGCTGGGGGTCTCCGGCGCCGCCGAGGCGGTGGCGCTGCCCGTCGCCGACGGCTGGCGGCCCGATCTGCACGCGGCCTGGTGCCGCGCCGCCGTCCGGCAGCGGGACGCGGCCTGGGCCCGGGCCCTGCTCGGCCCGGCCACGGCGCCCCCGGCCCCCGAGGGTTCGCCGGGACGGGACCCGGCCCGGCTGCTCACCGTCCTCCCCGCGGCCGAACGGGCCGACTGGGTGGCGCGGTTCGTCGCGGCCCACGGGCTGTCGGACGCCTTCCGGCTGATCGGGGTCTGCGCGGTGCCCTGGGCCGAACCGCTCGGGCGGGCCGTGGTGGACGCCCTGGAGACCGCCCGGGACGCGGGCGGCTACCCCTGGAGCTTCAGCGGCGTCATGGGCCTGGCCGAGCGCTGCCTCGACCCGGACCAGGCCGACCGGCTGGCCGTGCCCGCCGGTACCGGCGGCGTCCCGCGCGAGGACGCCGTCCCGCCCGGGGCGACGGGTTACTGGGCGGAGGCGTTCCAGCGGCTGGCCGGAACGCTCCGGCTGCGCGCCGTCATGCGGGCGGAGCTGGCGGGATGACGCACACCCGGCCCGCTCCGCCGGAGGGAGCCGTCCGCTCAGGCCCCGGCGGCCTGGCGGACGTTGGCGTTGACCCACTCGACGATCGACGTCGTCGTCGCCCCCGGCGTGAAGATCGCCGCCACTCCCAGCTCCTTGAGCGGCGGGATGTCGGCCTCCGGGATGATGCCGCCGCCGAACACCTTGATGTCCTCGGCGTCGCGCTCCTTCAGCAGCTCGATCACCTTGGCGAACAGGGTGTTGTGCGCGCCGGACAGGATGGACAGGCCGATCGCGTCGGCGTCCTCCTGGATCGCGGTGTCGACGATCTGCTCGGGGGTCTGGTGAAGCCCGGTGTAGATGACCTCCATGCCGGCGTCCCGCAGCGCACGTGCGATGACCTTGGCCCCGCGATCGTGTCCGTCGAGCCCCGGCTTGGCCACCACCACACGGATCGGACCGGTCACTCCCATCACTGCCTCCATGTACGACTGCCGTCAGCCGGCCGCGAGGATCCCGTGCCGAACGGGCCCGGGTGTGAACGAACGTTATCTACAGCATCCCGCAAGCGGTCGTTTCGCGGTGCGGAGGGAGGGGGAAATCACACGTGGGACACCACGTTCGCCGCGACCCGCGCCCCTCTCCCGCCCGCCACGTGCCGTACAGCCGCCCGGCCCTGGCGCCAAGGAGCGCGGCGCGGGCCGCGAAGGGGAGCCTCGACGAGGTCTGCCGCACCGCCGCCGACAGCCGCACGGCGGCGGTGTCCCGGCAGCCGGCGCACAGCTGCCCATGAGGGCACACGGGGGACAGGGCTTCGGCCTGTGTGCCGTTCGGAGGTCGGCCATGGGGGCCTTGCCCGCCTTATCCCTTGTCTCGGGGGCTCTTGTCTCCGGGGCTTCGTCATCCACCGGTTCCGGCGCCCCGCGGCCATCGGCCGCGCTGGTCCGGTCCACGGCGCTGGAGCTGGTCATCCTGGCCTGCCACACGCTGCTGTACCCGACGGGCGTCACCCAGGAGCGTCGTCCACCGCCCCTCACCACGCCACAGGCGCCCGAGGGCGGCGACATCGTGAACGACCGGGTTCCCGTGCTCCTCCTCCACGGATTCGCCGACAACCGTTCGGTGTTCGTCCTGCTGCGCCGTTCGCTGCTCCGACATGGCTGGCGGCACGTGGCCTCCCTCAACCACTCGCTCCTCACCCGCGACATCCGCACCGCCGCCACGGCGCTGAGCCGGTACGCCGAGGAATTCCGGGCCCGGACGGGCGCCGCGCGGATCGATGTCGTCGGGCACAGCCTGGGCGGTTTGGTGGCCCGTTACTACGTCCAGCGGCTGGGAGGTGACGCCCTGGTCCGCCGGCTGGTCACGCTCGGGACGCCGCACGGCGGCACGCGGGTGGCCCCGCCGATGTCGGCGCACCCGCTGGTACGGCAGATGCGCCCGGGTTCCGGGGTCATCAGGGAGCTGGCCGCGCCGGCCCCCGGCTGCCGGACGCGCTTCGTCGGCTTCTGGAGCGATCTGGACCAGGTGATGGTCCCCGTGGAGACGGCCCGCCTCGACCATCCGGACCTGATGGTGCGGAACGTCCGCGTCAGCGGCGTCGGGCACCTCGCCCTCCCCGTCCACCCGGCCGTCGTGGCGGGCATCCGGCAGGCGCTGGCGTCGTGGGACGAGAGTGAGGACGACACCGGGCGGGTCTCCGTGGCATGACTCCGGCGTCGCGTCCGCAGGACCTCCGGCGCCCCTTCGTGTGACGCGCGGAATCCATGGGCCAACCTTTGATCGCACCCCACTTGCCCGATTACTGTCGAACGATTTTCGAACGTCAAAGCGACTCAGGCGTGCCCCGTCCACCAAAAGGCGGCTAAATGCCCAGGCTCCCGGCCCGCGAAACGTGAGGAAGATTGTGGCCGTCGCATACCGCCGGGTACAGTCGCCGCTACTTCTCCTGCTCCCGAGGCGAAATGGAAGTGGTGGTGAACGACCGTCACCCATCGGCGGCCCCGGATCCGTCCGTTCCCGCTCCCGATGCAGCATTCGGACACCACCCGTCCCCCCAGCAGCCCACCGCCTACGGCTGGACCGGTCACGACACCGGCCAGTGGGACACCACCCATCAGTGGGACGCCTCCGGTCACACCCAGGTCTGGGACTTCAGCGCCTGTGACACCGGCGGGCAGACCGGCTGGGGGCAGGCCCAGGACGGCTCCTGGGCGAACGGCTCCGGCGGCGGGCCCGCCGGGCAATGGCAGTGGGAGACGTCGGGTTCGGCCGGGTGGGGAAACCTTCCTGGTGGTGGCTGGGGTGACGCCTCGGGCCAGTGGGACACCGGACACTCCGCCCAGTGGGACACTTCGGCCCAGTGGGACACCAGTGGCTACGGTTCCCTGCCACAGGCACCGCAGCAGCCCGTCGACCACGCCATGACCCAGACCTGGGACGCCTCGGCCTGGGCCCAGCCCGCCGACCCCTGGGCCGGCAACCACGCGGCGGAGACACAGACCTGGGACGCCCGCGCCTGGGCGGAGACCGCACAGCCCGCGCCGCCGCACGACCCGACGCTGATGGCCGTCGGCCTCGGCGCGGAGCCCGTGCCGCCCGCCCCGGCACCGGTGACCGACGCCGACACGCGGACCATGCACGCCGTCTTCGCCCCGTCCACGGACGATTTCGCCCCGGACGACGCGGCGGCGAGCGACCTCACGGCGGACGGGTCCGTCCCGGACGACCAGGCCGCCGGTGACGACGACCGGCACGCCGCCGAGGCACCCGCCGCGGGCGACCGCCCGGTACGCAACCGGCGCAAGGGCGGCGCCCCCCGCTCCGGTTACCGGCCCCGCCGCAAGGCCCTCCTCACGGTGGCCGTGCCCTCGGTCGCCGTGATGGGCGTGGCCGGTGTGGCCGCCGCGACCGTCGCGTCCAGCGGGGGCCACGAGGCGCAGCAGACCCAGGCCGCGTCCGCCCCCGACGCGTCCACCGTCAAACTCTCCGCCGCCAACAACAAGCTGGACACCCAGCTCGCCGGGCTGAGCCGGGGGGCGGACGACTTCGCCACCCGCGCCAACCGGACGCAGGAACGCATCGACCTGCGGCTGCGCCAGGAGGAAGAACGCAAGCGGAAGGCCGAGGAGGCCGCCCGCAAGGAGGCCGAACGGCCCAAGTTCGCGCTGCCCGTCGCCCAGCACGGGCTCAGCGCGTACTACGGGCAGGCGGGCGTCAACTGGATGTCCGTGCACACCGGCATCGACTTCCCCGTCAGTTACGGCACCCCCGTCATGGCGGCCACCGACGGCACCGTCCGCACCCAGTACAACGTCGCCTACGGCAACATGGCCATAGTGACCTCCCCGGACGGGACCGAGACCTGGTACTGCCACCTCAGCAGCACCCGGGTGCGGTCCGGGCAGGTCAAGGCCGGTGACGTGATCGCCTACTCCGGCAACTCGGGCAACTCCACCGGACCGCACCTGCACTTCGAGGTACGGCCCGGCGGCTCGGCCGTCGACCCGCTGCCGTGGCTGCGCGCCCACGACCTCGACCCGACCTGACCGGTCCGGGGGCGGCCGTCGGCCGGCGCCGCCCCCGGCCCTCGGCTACAACTTCTCGACCGGCGCGTAGCGGAGCAGCAGGCGCTTGGGCTTCTCCTGCCCGAAGTCGATCGTCGCCTCGGCGTTGTCGCCACTGCCCTTGACGCCGACGACCGTGCCCAGGCCGAACGAGTCGTGGGTGACCCGGTCGCCGATCGCCAGGGACACCACCGGACGGTCCTTGGCGCGCCGCGTGGCGAAGCCGCTCGGTCCCGCCGCGCCCCGGCCGCCGATACGCGACGACGAGGAGGAGGCCGCGGACCGGCCCGAGGCGATCCCGGACACCGACGCCGACGGCGTGGCCGGCCCGGTGCGGCGCCACTCGACGTACCGGTCGGGGATCTCCTCCAGGAAGCGCGACGGCGGGTTGTAGGCGGGCTGGCCCCAGGCACTGCGCATGCTCGACCGGGTCAGGTACAGCCGCTCGCGGGCCCGGGTGATGCCCACGTAGGCGAGCCGCCGCTCCTCCTCCAGCTCCTTGGTCTGGCCGAGGGCGCGCATGTGCGGGAAGACGCCGTCCTCCATGCCGGTGAGGAAGACGACCGGGAACTCCAGGCCCTTGGCGGTGTGCAGGGTCATCAGCGTGATGACGCCCGTTCCCTCCGTGTCCTCGTCCGGGATCTGGTCCGAGTCGGCGACGAGGGCGACCTTCTCCAGGAACTCCGCGAGGGTGCCGGGCTCGTCCTCGGTCCGCTCCTGCTCGAACTCCAGGGCCACGGCCGCGAGTTCCTGGAGGTTCTCGATGCGGGTCTCGTCCTGCGGGTCGGTGGACGCCTGGAGTTCGGCCAGGTAGCCGGTGCGCTCCAGGACCGCCTCCAGGACGGTGGCCGGGCCGGCGCCGGACTCGACGATCGTGCGGAGCTCGTCCATCAGGACGTTGAAGCGCTTGACGGCGTTGGCCGAGCGGGCGGCCATGCCGTAGGCGTCGTCGACGCGGCGCAGCGCCTGCGAGAAGCTGATCTTCTCGCGCAGGGACAGCGCGTCGATCATGGCTTCGGCGCGCTCGCCGATGCCGCGCTTGGGCACGTTGAGGATCCGGCGCAGCGGCACGGTGTCCTCGGGGTTGGCCAGGACGCGCAGGTAGGCGAGGACGTCCCGGACCTCCTTGCGCTCGTAGAAGCGCACGCCGCCGACGACCTTGTAGGGCAGGCCGACGCGGATGAAGATCTCTTCGAAGACGCGGGACTGGGCGTTGGTCCGGTAGAAGATCGCGACGTCGCCGGCCTTGGCGTCGCCGGCGTCGGTCAGCCGGTCGATCTCGTCGGCGACGAACTGGGCCTCGTCGTGCTCGGTGTCGGCCACATAGCCGGTGATCGTGGAGCCGGCGCCGGCCTCGGTCCACAGGTTCTTCGGGCGGCGGTTCTCGTTGCGCTCGATGACCGCGTTGGCGGCGCTCAAAATCGTCTGCGTGGAGCGGTAGTTCTGCTCCAGCAGGATCGTCGTGGCGTCCGGGTAGTCCTCCTCGAACTGGAGGATGTTGCGGATGGTGGCACCACGGAAGGCGTAGATGGACTGGTCGGCGTCACCGACGACGCACAGCTCGCCGGGGCCCTCCTCGCCCGCCGTCGCGGGGGTGCCCACCAGCTCGCGGATCAGCGTGTACTGGGCGTGGTTGGTGTCCTGGTACTCGTCGACCAGGACGTGCCGGAAGCGGCGCCGGTAGTGCTCGGCGACGTCCGGGAACGCCTGGAGCAGGTGGACCGTGGTCATGATGATGTCGTCGAAGTCGAGCGCGTTGGCCTCGCGCAGCCTCGACTGGTACATCGCGTACGCCTCGGCGAGGGTCTTCTCGAAGCCGTCGGCGGCCTGCGCCGCGAACGCCTCCTCGTCGATGAGCTCGTTCTTGAGGTTGGAGATCTTCGCGCTGAACGACTTCGGCGGGAACTTCTTCGGGTCGAGGTCCAGGTCGCGGCAGACCAGGGCCATGAGCCGCTTGGAGTCGGCGGCGTCGTAGATCGAGAAGGACGACGTGAAGCCGAGCTTCTTGCTCTCCCGGCGCAGGATCCGGACGCAGGCGCTGTGGAACGTCATCACCCACATCGCGTTGGCGCGGGGGCCGACGAGCTGCTCGACGCGCTCCTTCATCTCGCCCGCGGCCTTGTTGGTGAAGGTGATCGCGAGGATCTGCCCGGGGTGGACGCCCCGGGCGCCGAGGAGGTGGGCGATGCGGTGGGTGAGGACGCGGGTCTTGCCCGAGCCGGCGCCAGCGACGATGAGCAGCGGGGAGCCGGAGTGCACCACGGCGGCGCGCTGCTGCTCGTTCATGCCCTCCAGCAGCGCGGCGGGGTCCACGACGGGCCGCGGGGCGCCGTCGCGGTAGTAGGCCTCCCTGGGGACGGGCGCGTCGAAGGCACCGCCGAAGAGGTCGTCCGGCAGCGGCTCGGGGGCCGTGTCCTCCGGGGGCGGCGGCTCCTCGTCGGAAGGGACGAGATCCGCCAGGAAGCTGTCGTCAAAGAGGCTGCTCATCGTCATCCGAGTCTAGGCGGCCCCACTGACAACCCGTCCCTCCCCGCTTCCCGGGGCCGGGGGGCAGTGCCGTGACGCGGGTCACGTCCAGAGGACGGCGATGAAGACGTCGGCCGTGGTCAGCGCCCCGACCGTGCCGAAGGCCGCCGCGTTCACCCGGTCCTCGTCGCGCCTCACGTACACGAGAGCGAGGACCACCATCAGCAGGGTCAGTTTCAGGCCGATCTTGAAGGTGTTCACCGCGTCGCCCTGCGTTCGGTGCAGACCGACCAACGCCATGCCGGTGAACAGCATCGTGAGGGCGCCGTGCAGCATCCCGGGGGTCATCCGGGCCTCCCCCTTGCCCATGACCTTCATCTGGGCCAGGAAGCCGCCGAGCAGGGCGGCGATGCCGATGATGTGCAGGCCGATCATGGCGTGAATCAGAGGGTCCATGACGGCCGACCCTAACCGGACGTTCGGGCTCCTCATAAATCGGGTCCCGTAGCACCAACTCCCCCGTAACCGGGCAAAGATCATCGATCCGGTCAGTCCTGGATCCAAACCTTCCGCGCGGCTGAGGAGTTCCCGGTCCGCACCGGTCTTTTCACCACCGGTTCCGGCCATTAACAGTCATGTGCGTTACCGGCGGATCTCGCGGTTTAGCGTCCTGCCCCAGACGGCGGTGGCCCGCCCTCCTCCCCCCTCGGACGGGCCGCCGCCTGAGCCCCCAGCCTGCCCCCGGACAGGAAGGAAGTGACGGCCGCCGTGGCGTCGCACCGCAAGCCCAAGCACCACCCGCTCCTCAGCGGCACCGCCCGGACGGCGGTCGGCCTCGCCCTGGCGGGTGCCGCCACCGCCACCGTGCCGGCCGGCATCGGCCACGCGGCGCCCCAGCGGACCCCGGACGAGGTGAAGGCACAGGTCGCGCGCTACTACCGGCAGGCCGAGGTGGCGACGGAGCGGTACAACGGGGCGAAGGAGCGCACGGACCGGGCCCGGGCCGTGCTCGACGGCCTCCAGGACGACGCCGCCCGCCGGACCGAGCGGCTCAACGCCGCCCGCGACGCCCTCGGGTCGTACGCCACGGCCCAGTATCGCGCCGGAGGCATCCCCTCCTCGGTGCGGCTGCTGCTCTCGTCCTCGCCCCGGCACTTCCTGGACCGGGCGTCGATGGCCGAGCGCACCGGGGCCCGCGAGGCCACCGAGGTGGCCCGGGTGCGGGAGGAGCTCCGGCAGGTACGGCAGGTCAGGACCACGGCCGAGGGCAAGCTCCGGGAGCTGGAGGACGAGCGGAACGCGCTCGCGCGGCACCGCCGGACCATCGAGGCCAAGCTCGCCGCCGCGCGCGACCTGCTCCGTACGCTGCCGCCCGCCGTACAGCCCGCCGACGACGGGCACGGCGCCGCCGCGGGGGCCGGCCACGCGGCCGGGCGCTCGGCGCCCGCGGACGCGCCGCCCCCCGCGGCGGCGCCGGCCGGCCACGCCCCGGCGACGGGCCGCGCCGCGCAGGCCGTGGCCTTCGCCTACGGGGCGCTCGGCAAGCCCTACGTCTGGGGGGCCACCGGGCCCTCCGGGTACGACTGCTCGGGGCTGACGCAGGCGGCCTGGCGGGCGGCCGGTGTCTCGCTGCCGCGCACCACCTACACCCAGATCAACTCCGGACACCGGGTCACCAGGTCCCGACTGGTCCCGGGTGACCTGGTGTTCTTCTACTCCGGCGTGAGCCACGTCGGTCTCTACATCGGCGACGGGAGGATGATCCACGCCCCGCATCCGGGGGCGCCCGTCAGCATCGCGCCGGTGGACTCGATGCCCTTCGCCGGCGCGGTCAGACCCGCGTAGCGGGCCGCGCGGGGAGGGTCAGGGGGCGAGCTGCTTGGTGAGCCACCGGAAGACCTCGGGGACCTGCTCCTTCCAGACGGCCGTGCTGTGGCCGCCGGCGTCGGCCGGGATCCTCTTGACCACCACGGTGGTCGGCGGCTTCGCCACCTTCTTGACGTCCATACCGGCCCGGTAACCGTCCAGCTCGCTGCCCGAGAAGAACAGCGCCACGTGCGGCGGCGTCTTGGCCCGCTCGAGCATCCACTGCGGGTTGTTCGCGCGCCGGAGCTCGGGGGTCTTGGCCGTGAGCGAGGAGCGGACGCCGGCGGGGTCGTTGTAGCCGGAGAGGCTCACCCCGGCGTGGAAGCGGTCGGGGTGGGCGATGGTGAGCTTGGCGGCGCAGTGCGCGCCCGCCGAGTAGCCGGCGACGCCCCAGGCCTTGGGCTTGTCGCTGACGCGGAAGTTGTCGACCACCATCTTGCGGACGTCGAAGCTGAGCCAGGTGTCGGCGTTGATCGTGCCGGGGGTGTTGGCACAGCCGGTGTCCACGCTGCCGCCGAGGAGGGTGGTGCGGGGCGCGACGATGACGAAGGGCTGGATCTCGCCCCGCTCCATCATGGGCCTGAGCTGCTCGTTGACCTTCAGGGAGCCGAACCACGCCTTCGCCGAACCGGGGAAGCCGGGCAGGACCTCCACCACGGGGAACTTCTTGTCCTTGAACCGGGGGTCGTCGTACTGGGGCGGGGTCCAGACGTAGACCTCACCGCTCACGCCGGAGACGGCACCCTTGAGCTGTGTTTGCCGGACGCCGTCCCCCATGAGCGAGTCGGTCGCGGCCGTGAACTTCTGGACGACCTTCGGCAGGTCCTTCATCTTCTTGCCGCCGGTGCCGTCCGCTCCCAGGTAGGCGGCCGAGGTGACGTGGTTGCCCGTGCCGAGCAGGTCGTCCCAGTTGTCGTACAGGTCGTTGTCGTCGTTGACGACCACGAAGACCGCGGTGATCGCGGCGGCCTGGGCGAAGAGCAGCATCAGCAGCCGCGTCGCATACCGGACGAACCTCGGCCCCGGGACCCTGCTCCACACCAGCAGCGGCAGTACGAGTGCCACCACGACCAGGGCGATCGTGGTCACGAAGAAGGGCGTCCCCATCAGGCTCATCGAGTCAGCGGCTCTCGTTTCCGACGTCAGGCCCGATGGGCCCGGGCCCTGCTTGTCGAGAGCCACTCACCCTTTCCAGAGGGGAGGCGCGTGTCTACGGTTCCGCACGGTGACGGAAGGTGCCGTCTCTCACACCAGACGCCGGGCCGTCGCCCACCGGGTCAACTCGTGCCGGTTGGACAGCTGGAGCTTGCGCAGCACCGCCGAGACATGGGACTCGACCGTCTTCACGGAGATGAACAGCTGCTTGGCGATCTCTTTGTAGGCGTAACCGCGCGCGATCAGGCGCAGCACCTCGCGCTCACGCTGTGTGAGGCGGTCGAGGTCCTCGTCGACGGCCGGGGCGGAGGTGGAGGAGAAGGCGTCGAGGACGAACCCGGCCAGCCGCGGGGAGAACACGGCGTCCCCGTCCCGGACCCGGAAGATCGCGGCGATCAGGTCGGAGCCCGTGATCGTCTTGGTCACATAACCCCGTGCGCCGCCGCGGATGACCCCGATGACGTCCTCCGCGGCGTCGGACACGGAGAGCGCGAGAAAGCGGACCGGCGCCTCGGTCGTCGACAGCAGCCCGGCGCAGCGCCGCAGCACCTCCGCCCCGCCACCGCCGGGCAGGTGGACGTCCAGCAGGACGACCTCGGGGCGGGTGGCGGTGATGACGGTGACGGCCTGGTCGACGTCGGCGGCCTCGCCGACGACCTCGACACCCGTCCGGTCGGTGACCCCGATCTCGGCCTGCACCCCGGTGCGGAACATCCGGTGGTCGTCCACCAGCACCACCCGGACCCGCCGGTCCGTCGGTTCGGTCGTCGTCCCGTTCGTCATGATGTCTGTTCCGCCCTCTCCATTTCCAACTCCACTTCCGTCCCCCCGTCGGGAACGGAGCGCAGGCGCGCGGTGCCACCGTTGCGCTGCATTCTGCCGATGATCGACTCCCGGACCCCCATCCGGTCGTCGGGCACGGCTTCCGGGTCGAAGCCCGGACCTCTGTCACGCACCGAGACGAAGACCGTACGCCCTTCGACCTCGGCATAAACCTGAACGGCCCCGCCCTGGCCACCGTATTTCGCGGCGTTGACCATGGCCTCGCGCGCGGCCTGCATCTGTGCCCGCAGGCGTTCGTCGAGCGGGCAGTCGCCGACCACGACCACCTCCAGGGGGACGCCGTGGTGGTCCTCGACCTCGGCGGCGTTGGCGCGTACGGCCTCCGCCAGGGTCTCGGGCTCGTCGGACTCGTCCTTGCCGTGACCCTCGGGGTTGTAGAGCCAGGCCCGCAACTCCCGCTCCTGGGCCCGGGCGAGGCGGGCCACCTCCCTGGAGTCCTCCGCGTTGCGCTGGATCAGGGTGAGCGTATGCAGGACCGAGTCGTGGACGTGCGCGGCGACTTCGGCGCGCTCCTGGGCGCGGATGCGCATGGTGCGTTCGGCGGACAGGTCCTGCGTCATACGCACGACGGAGGGACCCGCCAGCAGGGCTATGCCGACCAGAACCGCGAGCGACGCCTGCAGCACGGTGCCCAGATGCTCGGCGGAGCCCTGGAGCACGACTATGCCCGTCACCCCCGCGCCGACCAGCAGGACGCCGGCCGCGCCGCGGGCCAGCGGCAGGACGCGCTTGCGCCGGCTCACCTCCACCCAGTGGGCCCGCCGGGCGTTGTCCGCCTGCCGCCACACCAGGGCGACGCCGGCTCCTATCAGGACCAGCGGCCAGACGTAGACGTTGGCGCGGCCGAGGTGCAGCCGGTCCAGGAAGATCGCGGCGCCCACGATGAGCGCGAGGAACGCGAAGACCTGGCCCCGGTCGGGCTTGCGGGCGAAAAGGTGTCTCCGGCCGTCCGGCGCCACCTCCGCGTCCGGCAGGCGGGCCTCGACGCCACCGACACCGAGCGGTACGACGAACCAGAAGACCGCGTAGAGCAGGGCGCCCATGCCCTGGGCCATGAGCAGGGCGAGGAAGACCAGCCGCACCCAGGAGACCGGCACGCCCAAGTGCCCGGCGAGGCCGCGCGCCACGCCGCCGAGCATCCGGCCCTCGGCGCTGCGGTAGAGCTTGCGCAGGGGCACGGGGTCGGGGGCGGCGGGCGCGTAGGCACCGCCGGCTCGGGGCTGCGTCGTCGATGCGCCGGTCATGGCACGATCGTCACACGTCGCGGGCCCCTGCGGTATCGGGGTCGTCCCTGACCGGACCCCGATCTGTTCCCCTGAGGGAACCCTGTTGGCGTCCCTTACACCGGTTTCCCGCCCGAGTACGCGGGTCCCCACCCGAGCCGCCGCGGCCGGTGCGGCACCGGTCAGCGCGGGAGCACCCGGAACCCGTCCCGGACCGCGTCGAAGACGGGCCGGTGGCGGTCCCAGTCGGCCGAGGGCGCGGAGAGGTACACGGCGTACTCGTCGCCGCCGGCGCGGCCGAAGCCCAGGTCGATGGCCCGGTACTCGCGGGCGCGGCCCTTGAAGGCGAACTCCCAGACGGCGGCCGGGTCCCCGCGGTAGGCGGTGGACTGCATGCGCAGCCGCCGGTAGTCGTCGACCTTCGTCCTCACCTCCTGTTCGACGTCCTGCCAGTGCTTCAGCGGATCGGGGCTCGCCAGGTCCAGGACGTTGACCTTGAGGTCGACAAGGCCGGTGGGATCGATGTAGTCCACCTCGACGGCCGACTTCTCCTTCCGGCTCCAGCCCGCCGGCACCGGGAAGGTGACCCCGAGGCGCTTCTCGGTCACCAGGCGGTAGCCGGGCGGTACGGGCGGCGGCGAGGAGGGAGTGGGCGTGGGGGCGGTTGAGGACGCCGGGGGCTTCGGCGCCGGCGGCGCGGCGTCGTCCTCCTTCCCCGGAAGGAGGAAGAACGCGCAGACCGCGCCCACGACGCTCGTGACGGCCGCCACCGCGACCCACTTCCCGATCCCCCGGCGCCGGGGAGAAGCTGAGGCGGTGACAGGCCCGGGAGGCGCGACGGCGGTGGGCACGGTCGGCCGCGGACGGAGAGCCGGCGCGGGATCCGGTGCGGGATCCGGTGCCGGAACGGCCGGCTCCGCGACGGGTTCCACGCGGGGCGGCGTCACGGCGGTGGTGGCCTCGGACCGCTCGAACCCCTCCGCTCCCGGCGCCTGGTGACGGGCCGTCCCCGCCTCGGCGGCCGGCTCGCGGAGGATCTGCTCGACCAGGTCGGCGGGGGGCCGCAGGTCCGGGTCGCGGGACAGCAGGGTCTCGATCAACCGGGTCAGCGGGCCGGCGCGCAGCGGGGGTTCCAGCGGGTCCACGGCGATGGCGTACGCCGTCTCGACGGGCGTGGGCCGCTGGAACGGCGTCCGGCCCTCGACCGCCTCGTACAGCGTGGCGCCCAGCGCCCACAGGTCCGAGGCCGGGCCGGGACGGGCACCCCGGACGCGTTCGGGGGCGATGTAGTCGATCGAACCGAGCATCTCGCCGGTCTTGGTGAGGGTGGAGTTCCCGGCCAGGTGCGCGATGCCGAAGTCGGTGAGCACGACGCGGCCGTCGTCGCCGAGCAGCACGTTTCCCGGCTTGACGTCGCGGTGCAGGACGTCGGCCGCGTGGGCGGCCCGCAGCGCGGCGATCATCCCGCGCCCGATCCGGGCCGCCTCCTCCGGCGTCAGGGGCCCCTGTTTCAACACGTCCCCGAGGGTCTTCGACGGCACGTGCTCCATCACGATGCACGGCAGGCCGTCGTCCTCGACCACGTCGTGGACGACGACCACGTTGGGGTGGCTGATCCGTGCCGCGCTGCGCGCCTCCCGGCGGGTCCGCTCGTAGAGGGTGGCGAGTTCCTCCTCGTCCAGCCCGCGGGACACGTGCAGTCGCTTGACCGCGACGCGGCGGCCCAGCAGTTCGTCCTCGGCGAGCCACACGGTGCCCATGCCGCCGCGGCCGATGCGCTCGAGGATCCGGTACCGGCCGGCGAGCAGGCGGCCGGAGGCCGGGCCGGGGGCCCCGGCCGACGCACCGGACACTGACTCGGACACCGCGCGCCCCTCCGGATGACGACTATCTGTTCGATGCGCCACCCTAACCGTCCCGATCTCAGGGTCGATCTCAGGGACGGGCCAGGGTCATCACGGATGCCGCCCGGCCGCCGCGATTGACACCATGTGCTCATGACCGACGCACCGCCCACCGAGAACCCGCAGCACCGGGACGCGCCACCCGCCGCGTCCGGGCCACCGCTGCGGCGCAGCCGCGACCACAAGGTGCTTTCCGGCGTGTGCGGAGGGCTGGGCCGCTTCTTCGACCTGGACCCCGTGATCTTCCGGGTGGTTCTCGGGGTCCTGGCGGTCACCGGTGGTTTCGGCCTGATCGTGTACGGCTTCGCGTGGCTGCTGATCCCCCTGGAGGGTGAGGAGGAGAACGAGGGCCGCCGGATGCTGTCGGGCCGGGTGGACGGCCCGGCGCTGACGGCGGTGCTGTGCGCGCTGGTGGGCTGCGGACTGTTCCTGTCCATGCTCAACAACAGCGGTGCCATGTCGTTCTCGCTCCTGCTGACCGTGACCCTGGTGGGGACGGCGTACTGGTCGCAGCGGCGCCGGACGCCCGACGCCGACCAGGAGGCGGCCTCGGTGCCCGGCGCCGGGAGGCCGTCGAAGGCGCAGAAGACGGTGGACGCGCCGCCCGAGACCCAGGCGCCTCCGCCGCCGGCCGCTCCGTCGTGGTGGCGGGATCCGCTCCTCCATGTGGAGGTGGCCGGCCTGCCGTATCACGGCACCGGTTACCTGTGGGGCCCGGATGACGGCGACGGCCCGAACGACGCCGTCCGGCGGGAGCCGCGGCGCGGGCGCCCGGCGCGGGACGGGCGGCAGCTCGGCGGCTGGACGTTCCTGCTGGCCCTCGCGGCGTTCTCGGCCGGCACGGCCCTCACCTGGCACGGGCACCCCCTGGGCACCTCGCTGGAGACGGGCCTGGCGTGCGCGCTGGGCGTGTACGGGCTGGGCATAGCCGTCAGCTCCCGCTACGGCCGCACCGGCGGCGGGACGGTCACCGCGGCCGTGCTGACCGGGCTGCTGCTGGTGGGGGCGGCGGCCCTGCCGAAGTCGGTCACAGCGGAGTGGCGCCGGGTGACGTGGCAGCCCGTGAGCGCGGCGGAGCTCCGGCCGGAGTACGAGGTCGGCACGGGCGTGGGCATCCTCGACCTGTCCCGCCTCTCCTGGCCGGCGGGAGGGCGGCCGGGCTCGAAGCCCCTGGCCGTCCGCGCCGAGGCGGGTGCCGGACGGCTGACGGTCGTTCTCCCGGACGACGTCACGGCCGAGCTGACGGCGGAGGTCGGCATCGGATACATCAAGCTGCCCGGCAGCGGCCGCGACGACGTGGACGTCCAGCCCCGCCAGAGCAAGCGGGTGACCGTGGGCCCGCGGCCGGGGCACACCTCGCGCGGCACGTTGGAACTGCGGCTCAAGGCCGGTCTCGGTGAAGTGGAGGTGACCCGTGCGACGCCATGACTTCGAACCCGGCAAGCTCATCATCGGGCTGGTGCTGACGGGCGGTGGGCTGGCCTACCTCGCGGCGGCGGCGGGCCGCTGGCACTTCCCCGCCTTCGCGCTGCTGCCCGCCCTGGTCGGGGGGCTCTGCCTGGCGGGGGCCACCTCGTCCGTCAGCCTCCTGGTGCAGCGGCACCGGGCGGCCCGTGCGCGGAGCCGGAGCGAGCGGGAGTGAGCCCCCGCCGCACCCCGGCCCGTGCCGGGCTCAGGTGAACAAGGCGCCCCGCCGGGCACGGGCCCGGCGGCGGGGGAGGACGGCGTCCAGGGAGAGGAGCGGAGCCCCCGCGATGACCAGTGGGATCCAGGCCATCAGATAGACGAGGTCGTTGCCGTAGTAGTAGGGGGTCGAGGGCCAACTGACCGTCAGCCAGAGGCAGAGCGAGATCAGCGCGCCACCGGCGGCCGCCACGCGGGCGAAGAGCCCGAGCAGCGTGGCCGCGCCCACGGCCGCCTCGCCGAGGCCGATCGCCCAGCCGAAGCCGACCGGGCTGTGCAGCCCCAGGTCGACGAGCCAGGGAGCGCCGGCGCTGTCCCGGCAGGACCGCATCAGCTCCCCGAGCGAGCCCGGGCCGTCGCTCGCGAGAAACGCTCCGTCGGTGAGCTTGTCGAGCCCCGCGTAGAGGAAGGTGACGCCGAGGAACAGCCGTAGCGGCAGCAGCGCGTACAGAGAAGCCGAGGGACGTCGTCCCGTACCGCCGCTCACCGTTTCCCCTCGCCCCAGGAGTGTCATGCCGTCCACCGCTCCTCTCGCTTCCCGGCCCGGGCGGCGCCTGTCCGCCCGCGCCCCGGTCATGCGTCGTACGACCCCCGACCCTACGCACCGCCGCGGTGAAGCGGACGGCCCCCCGCGCCCGGGCGGCCGGGAAAAGCCGTGCCGCCCTTCGTCCACAGCTGTGGACGAAGGGCGGCACGGTCGGGACTCAGGGAGGGGTCACTCCCACTCGATCGTCCCCGGCGGCTTGCTGGTCACGTCGAGGACGACGCGGTTGACGTCGCGGACCTCGTTGGTGATGCGGGTGGAGATCTTCGCCAGGGTCTCGTACGGCAGGCGCGACCAGTCGGCCGTCATCGCGTCCTCGGAGGAGACCGGGCGCAGCACGATCGGGTGGCCGTAAGTGCGGCCGTCGCCCTGGACGCCGACCGAGCGGACGTCGGCCAGCAGGACCACCGGGCACTGCCAGATCTCGCGGTCGAGACCGGCGGCCGTCAGCTCCTCGCGGGCGATGGCGTCGGCCTCGCGCAGCAGGTCGAGGCGCTCCTTGGTGACCTCGCCGACGATGCGGATGCCGAGGCCCGGGCCCGGGAAGGGCTGGCGCTGGACGATCTCGTCCGGGAGGCCGAGCTCCTTGCCGACCATGCGGACCTCGTCCTTGAACAGCTGGCGCAGCGGCTCGACGAGCTTGAACTCCAGGTCCTCGGGCAGGCCGCCCACGTTGTGGTGGGACTTGATGTTGGCGGTGCCCGTGCCACCGCCGGACTCGACGACGTCCGGGTAGAGCGTGCCCTGGACCAGGAACTCGACGGGCTGGTCGTCCGGCGCCTCGGCGACGATCTCGGCCTGGGCCTGCTCGAAGACCCGGATGAACTCCCGGCCGATGATCTTCCGCTTCTCCTCCGGGTCGGAGACGCCGGCGAGGGCGGCGAGGAAGCGGTCCTGCGCGTCCACGACCTTCAGCTTGACGCCGGTCGCGGCCACGAAGTCCTTCTCGACCTGCTCGGTCTCGCCCTTGCGCATCAGCCCGTGGTCCACGTAGACGCAGGTCAGCTGGGAGCCGATGGCCTTCTGGACGAGGGCCGCGGCGACCGCGGAGTCCACGCCGCCGGACAGGCCGCAGATGGCGCGCTTGGTGCCGACCTGCTCGCGGATGGCCGCGACCTGCTCCTCGATCACGTTGCCCGTGGTCCAGGTGGGCTCGATGCCCGCGCCCCGGTAGAGGAAGTGCTCCAGGACCTGCTGGCCGTGGGTGGAGTGCATGACCTCGGGGTGGTACTGCACGCCGTAGAGCTTCTTCTCGTCGTTCTCGAAGGCGGCGACCGGCACCAGGTCCGTGGACGCGGTGACGGTGAAGCCCTCGGGCGCGGCGGAGCAGGCGTCGCCGTGCGACATCCACACCGGCTGCTCGGCCGGGGTGCCCTCGAAGAGGGTGGAGGACGGCCGGGAGACGGACAGCGGGGTGCGGCCGTACTCGCGGGCACCGGTGTTGTCGACCGTGCCGCCGAGGGTCGTGGCCATCAGCTGGAAGCCGTAGCACATGCCGAAGACGGGGACGCCGGCCTCGAAGATCTCGCGGTCGAGCGTCGGGGCGCCCTGTTCGTACACGGACGAGGGGCCGCCGGAGAGGATGATCGCCTTCGGCTTGCGGGCGAGGATCTCGGCCACCGGCGTGGTGGACGGGACGACCTCGCTGTAGACCCGGGCCTCACGGACGCGGCGGGCGATGAGCTGGGCGTACTGCGCGCCGAAGTCGACGACGAGGACCGGCTCCGCGGTGTTGTCGTGGGCGGCGGGGGGTGGTGCTGCTGACACGGGAGCGGCCCTTCCGGCGGTCGAGGGTGGGGGTCTCTATTTGTCGATTCTACCGGGACGGGGGTGGTCGCTTTTGTCTCACCATCCGAATGCGGTTGGCTCCGGGACCCCCCGGGGGCCATACTGTCCGCCATGCGCGAGCACTCGACCTTCGTCTTTACCTATGGCACCGGCCCGTCCGGCTGCCATGGTCGTGCTGCTCAGCGATAGAACAGCGACTTCCACGAGCGCCCCGGGCCGGCCAAGGCCCGGGGCGCTCGTGCGTTTCTCCCCAGGGCCGTGCCGGCGCCGGGCCCCGGATCCGAGGAGAACACCCGACATGACCACGACCGCCACCCCCGCCGCCCCCGCCACCACCGACACCGGCGCCCGCACCGACGAGGCCGCCCGCCTGATCACCGGCGCCCGTGAGCGCATCGACGATCTCGACGGCAGGATCATCGGCCTCGTCCAGGAACGGATGGCCGTCTCGGAGGAGATCCAGCGCGAGCGCATCGCCTCCGGCGGGCGGCGCGTCAGCCTCTCCCGCGAGATGGAGATCCTCACCCACTACAGCGACCGGCTGGGCAAGAACGGCACCGTCCTCGCGATGACCCTGCTGGACCTCTGCCGGGGCCGCGTCTGACACTCCGGGTGACGGGACGGGCGGCGCGGCGGAAACCCGCCGCCCGTCCCGTCACCCGTACGGCGCGTGACCGGGCGCGATCCGCCTTCGTTGGAGTCGGTGTCCGCGCCAGCCAGGAGCGGCCCACCTGAATCCACGCGTGGTCTCCGCCCCTGTTCACCAGGGCGCCCGGCAACGACAGGGCGGATTCCACCGGAGTGTGAGACGCGCGCCGACGCGCGTCGTGGGACCTCACTCCGGTGGTACGGCGGCCGGTCGGCAGGGGACAGCAGCCCGGCCGCCACCAAGGAACGGTCGGTTCCGGGGACGCCTGGAACCGACCGTATCCACCCCGAACGGTTGCGTTCGACGCGGTTCATACCCCACGATGCGAAGAGGGCGCCAATTCCCCCGTACCGCTCCGCCATTGGTCGGACCACCGGAAGAACGCCCCGCACCACCCGGGACCGTACGGTTCCGGCACCGCACCACCCAAGGAACACCGCACCACCCAAGGAACACCGCACCACCCGAGGACCACGGCGCTCCCCCCGGCGCCGTACCGCGGCACCGGGCCGCCCTGTTCCACCGGTGCCGGCTGTCAAGGGCCCCGTGGCCGTCCGCACGCCCCCGCGTAGACGGTCCGGGGCCCTTCGCCTGCCGTGCGCCGTGCACGGCCCGTCGCGCGGCGCACGCCGCCTGCGCGCGACTCCGCGTTCACCGCCCGCGCCGGCGCCCGGCGTTCACTCCCGGGGCGCGGGCGGCACCGGCGGTACCGGCAGGAACGGCAGCCGCAACGCTCCGAACGCGTCCTTCGGGACCGCGGGTTCGCGCGGTTCCACGGCGGCCACGCGCTCGTACGCGCCGCCCTGTGCGGGCCGGGCGTCGGTCTCGCCCTTGTTGGGCCAGAAGGACATGGCCCGTTCGGCCTGGGCGGTGATGGTGAGGGACGGGTTGACGCCGAGGTTGGCGGTGACCGCGGAGCCGTCGACCACCGAGATCGACGGATGACCGTAGACGCGGTGGTACGGATCGATCACGCCCCGGTCGGGACCGGAACCGATCGTGCAGCCGCCCAGGAAGTGGGCCGTCAGCGGAGTGCCCATGAGTTCGCCCACGTTGCTGCCGGCGAACCCGCCGATCTCCTCGGCGATCCTGGTCGCCGCCTCCACCGCCTCGGGGATCTGCACCGGGTTGGGCGCGCCGTGCCCCTGCCGCGCGGTGAGCAGCCCCTTCCCCGGCCCCCTCCCGCGGCGGTACGTGGTGAGGGAGTTGTCCACGGACTGCATCACCAGGCCGATGATGGTCCGCTCGGACCAGCGCCGCTTGGAGAACGACCGCAGGAGGACCGCCGGGTGCCGCGCGCAGGTCGCGGCGAAGCCCAGGACGCGCGGCACCGCCCGGCCGGCGAGCGGGACCAGCGGGATCGACAGGAACCCCATCGCGTTCGACCCCTTGCCGTAGCGGACGGGCTCGATGTGCGTGTTCTCGTTGGGGTACGCGGACGAGGTGATGGCCACGCCGCGCGTGAAGTCGACGTCGGTGCCGTGCAGCGCGCGGTAGCGGTGGCCGGTGGTCTGCGCGCCGAACAGCGCCTCGGAGTTCGTCCTGGTCAAGTGCCCCAGGCGGGGCGAGAGTCGGGGCAACAGGCCGCGGTCGCGCATGGTGTGCAGGAGCGTCTGGGTGCCGTAGGTGCCGGCGGCGACGACCACGTGTTCCGCGCGCAGCACCCGGGGCGGGGCGCCGCGCCGCCGGTCGGTGGGGACGGTGACCACGCGGCAGCCGCCGTCGCGGAGTTCGCTCAGCGCCACCACCTTGGTCAGCGGGTGGATCACGGCTCCGGCCCGCTCGGCGAGGTGGAGGTAGTTCTCGTTGAGGGTGTTCTTCGCGCCGCGCCGGCAGCCGGTCATGCACTCGCCGCACTCGGTGCAGGCGGTGCGCGCCGGTCCGGCGCCGCCGAAGTAGGGGTCGGGCACCTCGGTCCCGGGCGCGACCGGGGCGTTGCCCTCCCCGTCCCGCCCGTCGCCGAAGAAGACGCCGACCGGGGCGGCCCGGAAGGTGTGGCCGTAGCCCATCCGGTCGGCGGCGGCCTTGAGGTGGACGTCGGACGGCGTCGTCGTCGGGTTGAGCCGTACGCCGAGCATGCGCCGCGCCTGCTCGTAGTACGGCTCCAGCTCCTTCCGCCAGTCGGTGATGTCCGCCCACTGCGGGTCGGTGAAGAACGACGGGGGCGGGACGTAGAGGGTGTTGCCGTAGTTGAGCGAGCCGCCGCCGACGCCGGCGCCCGCGAGGACCATGACGTGGCCCAGCACGTGGATGCGCTGGATGCCGTACAGGCCCAGGGCCGGCGCCCACAGGAAGTTCCGCAGGTCCCAGGACGTCTTCGGCAGGGAGTCCCGGGTGAAGCGCCGGCCGGCCTCCAGCACCCCGACGCGGTAGCCCTTCTCCGACAGCCGGAGGGCCGCCACCGCGCCGCCGAAACCGGATCCCACGACGATGACGTCGTAGTCGAACTGTGCCACCAGTACCTCCGTGTAAGGGGTCGGGGTGTGCGGGGCGGCGCGGCCGGGTGCGTCAGCGCAGGCGGAGGGCCTTCAGCGCGCGCAGGCCGCCGGTCATCAGCCGTGCGTACGCCGCGTCGTCCAGCCCGAAGGACGGCGCGAGCGGCACCAGCCGCTGGTGGGCGACGGTCTGCGCCTCGGTGAACTTGAGGATGCCCTCGGCGCCGTGCCGGCGGCCGATGCCGGACTCCCCCATGCCGCCCATGGGCGCGGCGGCGCTGCCGTAGGCGGCGGCGTACGCCTCGTTGACGTTGACCGTGCCCGCCCGGAGCCGGCCGGCGATCTCCCGGCCGCGCCGGCCGTCCCGGGTCCAGACGCTGGCGTTGAGCCCGTACGGCGTGGCGTTGGCGAGGCGCACGGCCTCGTCCTCGTCGTCGAAGCGGTAGACGGAGACGACCGGGCCGAACGTCTCCTCGGCACACACGGCCATCGGGGGCTCGACGCCCTCCAGGACGGTGGGTTCGTGGAAGAGGGGGCCGACGTCCGGCCGGGGTCGGCCGCCTGCGAGGACGGTGGCCCCCTTGGCGACGGCCTCCTCGACGTGCCGGACGACCGTCTCCAGCTGCCGCCGGGAGGTCAGCGAGCCCATGTCGGCGCCGTACGACAGGGAGGTGCCGAGCCGCAGGGCGCGGGTACGGGCGGTGAAGCGCTCCAGGAAGGCGTCGGCCACGGAGCGGTGGACGTACAGCCGCTCGATGGATACGCACAGTTGGCCGGCGGTGGAGAAGCAGCCGCGGACCGCCCCGGCGGCGGCCTTCTCCACGTCCGCGTCGTGCAGGACCAGCATGGCGTTCTTGCCGCCGAGCTCCAGCGAGGCGCCGACCAGGCGGGCGGCGGCGCGCCGGGCGACGTCGCGGCCGGTGCGGGTGGAACCGGTGAACGTCACGTAGTCGGCGTGCGCCACGACCTCGGAGCCGACGACCGGGCCCTCGCCCAGGACCACCTGCCACAGCTCCTCCGGGAGCCCCGCCTCGATCAGCAGCTCGCGGGCCCACAGCGCGGTGAGGGCCGTCTCGGTGTCCGGCTTCATGACCACCGCGTTGCCGGCGGCGAAGGCCGGGAGGGCGTCGCCGGCCGACAGCTCCAGCGGGTAGTTCCAGGGCGCGATCTGGCCCACCACACCGCGCGGGCGCCGCAGTTCGGTGACCTTGGTGAGCAGCGGCAGCACTCCCGTGTGCGCCTTCGGCCGCAGGTAGGAGGGGGCGCTACGGCCGTAGTGCCGGGCGGCGACGGCGACGGCCTGCACCTCCTCGTGCGCGTGCAGGCGGGCCTTGCCGGTCTCCAGCTGGATGAGGTCGAGGACCTCGGACTGCCGGCTCAACAGGAGGTCGTGGAAGCGCAGGAGGACATCCGCGCGCCGGCGCACCGGCACGTCCGCCCACCGGCGCTGCGCCTCGCGCGCCCGCGCGAAGGCCGCCGCGACGTCCTCCGGGGTCGCCTCCGGAAGGCGGGCCAGCTCCTCCTCGGTGAACGGGGTGTGGTTGGCGGTGGTGCCGGAACCGGTCACCCCCCGGGTGAGGCGGGCGACGAGCTCCGGGGTGACCACGTCGGCCGCCGTCCGGGTGTCCTTGGCCGGGGCGACGGGGTTGCCCCCGGGGTCCGCCGGGGCCTGCGCCGCCGCTGCTGTGCTGTGCCGCGAGTCCGTCATGAGGGCGAGCGTAGGCGGGGGCGCGGCCTTTTGGGTACCCGCAAGTAGCTTGTTTTCACCGGTCATCCACAATCCCGCCAGTGGTTGATGGCGGAGTCGGTGGGGTGGCCCGGGGCGGGGCCTCGCGGGATAGGGAACGCCGGGGCCCGGGGGTTACCCGGACCGGCCGAAGCTCCCAAGGGCGGTGTCGAACTGCCGGCGCCCCTCCGCGGACCGGGCGGCCGGGGCGGACACCCACACGTCGTACATCTTGCCGCCTTCGTTCCAGCAGACGTCCTCGGTGCGCCGCGGACCGGCGGTGTCCTCGAAGCCGTCCCAGGTGAACTCCCAGGAGGCCGCCTGGTTCCCGTTGTGCGTGGTGCGCGTGACGCGGCCGTCGCGGTAGCCCGGGTAGTGGTCCGGGCCCTGCGCGGCGGAGTCGCGCATGAAGCCGACGGGGCCGCCGTCCTTGGGGTCGGAGATCAGCACTCCGATGCGGAACTCCTTGTCCGGCGAGTAGTAGAAGACGCGCGGCGGCTCCAGCGAGCGGGTGTAGCCGTCGGGGACGGCGAGGGTGAAGCCCATCGGGTCCTGGACGACGTGGTAGCCCGCCGGCGCCTTGCCCGCCGCCGGGGACGCGGGCGGGGCCGGCGAGCCGGGCGGCAGGGTCTCCGGGGCGGCGCTCGCGGCCGGTCCCGCGGCGGAGGCCCCGGCGGTGGGCCCGTGCGGCCCGGGGCGCGCGGACGCGGCGGCGGACGGGTGGGCGGGGGTGCCGTGAACCACGACGGGCCCACGGGCGTCGTCCCGGTCCCCGTCGTCGCGCAGCAGCAGCCAGGCCGCCGCCCCGGCGCCCAGCCCGGCCAGGGTGACCACGGCGACACCCGCCAGGACGGCCGTGCGGACCCGCACGGTGCGGCGGGGCGCGGCGGCCGGCCCGCCGGACGGCCCGGGGGGCGGGACGAACGCGGCCGGGGGCGTCGCGGGCGGTGTGCCCGCGGGCGTCCCGGGGTGCGCGCCGGAAGCCGCCGCCTCCGGTGCGGGCGCGGGGGGTGTCGCGACCGGAGTGGGCGGAGTGCGCGGGCCGGAAGGGGAAGCGGGCGTGGCGGGTGCCGCATCCGGGGTGTGGGGCGCCGGAGTTGGGGTTCGCGGATCGACGGGCGGGGCCGGTGAGGCGGGCGGGGCGGGTGTCGGGGTGGGGACACTGCGCTGGGTGGGTGTGTAGTGGAGGGAGGCGGCCGGGGTACGGCCGGTGTCCAGGTAGGCGCGCAGCAGTCGTTCGGCCTCGTCCGCGCCCATGCGCCGGGCCGGGTCGCGCTCCAGCAGGCCGCGGACGACCGGCAGCAGCGGACCCGCGGACGACGGCGGCCGGATCTCGTCGTAGACCACCGCGTGCAGGATGCCGCCCAGCGAGTCGCGGTGGAACGGCGATTCGCCGCTGAGCACCGTGCAGAGCAGCACCCCCAGCGACCACAGGTCCGACTCCGGGCCCGCCCGGCCGCCGGCCATCCGCTCGGGCGCGGTGTACTCGGGCGATCCGACGAACGCCCCGGTCTCGGTGATCGTCGTGGCGCCCGACACCTGGGCGATGCCGAAGTCCGTGAGCACCACGCGCCCGCTGTCCGCCTCCAGGAGGACGTTCGGCGGCTTGATGTCCCGGTGCAGGACTCCCCGCTCGTGGGCGGCGCGCAGCGCGCCCAGCATCGCGAGCCCGATCCCGGCCGCCTCGCGCGCGTCCACCGGACCGTCCGCCGCCAGCCGGTCGGACAGCGACCGGCCGTCCACCAGTTCCATGACGATCCAGGGCCGGCCGTCCTGCTCCACGATGTCGTGCAGCACGATGACGTTCGGGTGTTTGATGAGGGCCACCGCCCGGGCCTCGCGCAGGGTGCGCTCCTGGGACGACAGCGCGGCCCCGGCGGACGCGGCGTCGTCCGTGTGCAGCTCCTTGACGGCCACCTCGCGGCCCAGCAGCTCGTCGGTGGCACGCCAGACGGTGCCCATGCCACCGCGCCCGATCCGCCGCCCCAGCCGATAGCGCCCCGCGATCACGCCGTCGTGTGCAGCGAAACTCCCCATGGGCGATATCTTGCCCCACGGGGTGGTCCCATGGGATCGCCGCACCGCCCGGCGCGGTGCCGGGGCCGCCGCGTCACCTTCCGGCCGGCCGCCCGGCGGTGAAGGCGGCCCGTATCAGGTCGTCGACGTGCCGTTCCCCGTCCTGCACGGGCGGAGTGGACCGGATCAGCGAGCAGGCCAGCCGGCGCGTACGGTCCCGGGTCCCGAACAGCCCGTTGACGTACCCCGGGCCCGCCCCGGTCCGGCCCCAGACCGCCGTTCCGTCCGGCGTTCCGTCCGGTGCGCCGGACGGCGTGCCGCCCGCCAGGACCACCCGCGTCAGGCCGCCCCGGCTGATCCGGTGCGGTACCGGATCCGTCACCGCCGCCGGTTCCGTCGCCACCGCCGGACCTGTCACCGCCGCCGGATCCGCCGCCGGTGCTCCCGGTCCGCTTCTTCCTCTCCCGCCGGTAACCCCGGCCCGCGGCAGGGTGGTCACGCCGGATCCCGGGAGCTCGAACAGCAGTCTCTGCTGGGCCGGTCCGAGGAGCCGGCCGCCCAGGAGCGCGTCGAGGAAGCGGTCCAGGTCGGCCGCCGTGGACACCATGCCGCCCGCGCACTCTCCACCCTCGCCCGCCGCGCCCCCGGGAACCCCCGCGTCCCCGGGCCGCGTGCCCGTCTGCGGGACGGCGGCACGCACAAGGCGGGTGCGGTACAGCCCCAGGGGCCGCGTGATGCGCTCCCGGAGCTCCTGGGCGAGGGGCCGGCCGGTCGCCCGCTCCACGACCAGGGCCGCCACCCACGCGTTGACGTCGTTCTCCTGCTGGCACTCGCCCGGCGCGAAGGCCCGGCCACCGCCCCGCAGCGCGGCCTCGACCGCCTCCTCCGGTGAACGGAAGACGGAAGGGTGCGGCCCGGGAAGGCCGCTGGTGTGGTCGAGCAGCATGCCGACGGTGACCGCGTCGTAGCCGTCCGGCCCGCCCGGCAACAGGTCCGGAAGGTAGTCGCGGACGGGCGCCTCCAGGGCGAGCAGGCCCTCCCCCGCCAGCCGCAGCACGAGGGTGCCGGTGAAGAGGGCGCTGACGCCGTCCGCCCGGAACAGGCCGTCCGCGCGCGCCCGTTCGCCCGCCGCCGGGTCGCCGGTGCCCGTCGAGCCCCACCAGTGCCCGTCCGCCCCGGCCACCCGGACCACCGCGCCCGTCACCTCCCCGGCCGGTATCCCGTCAACCGCCCGCCGCAGCGCGGCGCGATCCAGCGGCGGCGCCTGTCCGAGCCCGGCGCTCCCGCTCCGCATCACGGCCGACAGCCCGGCCGCCAGCGCCGCCCACCCCGCGCCGCGCGCCCTCGTTCTCGACTCCGCCCCACGCCGGGGCATCCCCGTCCCCACTCCGCGTGGCCCCGTCCTCGTCGTCTCCATGCCGTCCAGTCTTCCGGCGGAACGGCTCCCGGCCCATCCGGGAGACCCCCGACGTACCCCTGACTTCCTGTCAGGGTTGTCCCCGATCCGCACCCCTGAACGCGGCCCGGGGCGGCCCCTACCGTCCCGCCCGCCGGATGGCCCCCAAGTAGGCCAGGAGTCGACCTACATACCCCCTACCCTGCGGTCATGAGCAGCCTCCGCCCCCGCTTCAGCGACGATCAGCGCCGTGCCCGCATCGGACGCCGCCATCTCCTGGCGCCCGCGCACCGGGCCGGTTCGGCCGAAGAGGTCGCCGACGCCGTCGTGGCCCTGCACGCGACGGACCCGGCGACCGTGTACCTGTCCGTCTGCGCCCGGCTGGCGAAGCCGGCGGCGGACGAGGTGGACCGGGCGCTGTACGACGACGTCACACTGGTGAAGCTGCTCTCCATGCGGCGCACCCTCTTCGCCGTCACCACCGAACTCGCCCCCTACGTCGGTTCGTCGACCGCACGGGCCATCGCCGCCCGCGAGCGTGTGCAGTTGCTGAAGCACCTCCGGGAAAACATCGAGGAGGGGGCGCACTGGGACGAGGAACGGCTCGCAACGACCGAACGCGCCGCCCTCGACGCGCTCGCGGCCCGCGGCGAGGCGACGACCGCCGAGCTCAACAAGGATGTGCCCGCCCTGCGGGAGACGATCCTGACGTCCCCGGACAAGCCCTACGCCGCTCGCCAGAGCGTCGGCAGCCGCGTCCTGCGGCTGCTGGCCGCCGACGGCCACATCCGCCGCGCCCGGCCGCGCGGCTCCTGGACGAGCAGCATGTTCCCCTGGGCCGCCGTGGAGCAGCTGCCCGAGCTGCCCGTACGGGAGGCCAAGGCCGAACTGGCGCGCCGCTGGCTCGACTCGTTCGGTCCGGCGACCGAGACGGACCTCAAGTGGTGGACCGGCTGGTCGCTCGGGGACACCCGGAAGGCCCTCGCCGACGCGGGCGCGGTGGACGTGGAGCTGGACTGCGGGCCCGGCCGCGCGCTCCCCGGCCAGTTGGAGGAGGAGGCGCCCGCGGCCGGACCGTGGGCCGCCCTGCTGCCCGGGCTGGACCCGACGACCATGGGCTGGCGCCACCGCGACTGGTACCTGTCGCCCGGACACGTCCCCGCCCTCTTCGACCGCGCCGGCAACGCGGGCCCCACGGTCTGGTGGAACGGCCGCGTGGTGGGGGCGTGGGCGCAGCGCGCGGACGGCGAGGTGGTGTGGCGGCTGCTCGACGACGTGGGCCGGGAGGCGGTCGCCGCCGTCGAGGCCGAGGCGGAACGGCTGACCGGGTGGATCGGCGGCGTACGCGTCACGCCCCGGTTCCGCGCGCCGCTGGAGCGGGAGTTGGCGAATTAGGGCGGATCGCCGTGCGACGGCGCCGTTCCGGGCAGGGATGACCCTGTGCGGACGCAACCCGCCACCTGGACGACGGCGTCATGTACCGGGGGGTTGAAGTGGCCGAGAACAGCACGAAGGGGATACCGGCCCACGAGCCGGACGACATCGTTCCGCGCCTCGCCGAGGCCCGGGACGTTCTGCACTGGGGAGCGGCGGCGGAAGCCGCCGAAATCTACCGCGTACTACAGGAGGAGGCCGCCCGGCTCGGTCTCGTCCCGGAGCGGGCGGCGGCGCTCGTCGGCCTCGGGGACTGCGCCCTGGAGTCCGGTGAACTGAGCGACGCGCGCGACCACTTCGCGGAGGCGGAGCTGCTGCTCGCGGACGGACCGCCGGCCCGCCGGGCGCCCGCCCGACGGGGGCGCGCCACCGCGCACCTGCTGGCGGGCGAACTGCGGTACTGCTGCCACCTGCTGGAGACCGCGCTGGACGAGCTCGGCACCGCGGGCGCGGGGGACCCGCGGGCCCTGCTCGCCCTGCACACCACGGCCATCGCGCCGTACGTCGACCTCGGGGCGTACGCGCGGGCCGCGCGCGCCGCGGAGCTCGCGCTGGCGCTCACGGCGCAGGTGGACGATCCGGTGCTGGTGGCGGGCGCGCTGCGGGGAGCGGCCAGGACGCTCGTCGTCGAGGGGCGGTTCGCCGAGGCCGGCACCGCTCTGGCCAGGGCCCAGGAGCTGTGCCGGAGCCGGCGGATCCGCACCGAACTGGCGCACTGCCACTGGGCGCGCGGCTACGTCCACGCCCAGGACGGGCACCTGGGCGCCGCGGAACGCGAACTGCGCACGGCGCGCGCGATGCTGGCCGCGAAGCGGGCGCCGCTGTTCACCGTGCAGGTGGAGGTGGAGCTGGCGGACGTGCTGCGGCGGCGCGGCAAGGCCGACGAGGCGGCCGGCCTGCTGGCCCCGCTGCTGACGCCGGCCGCGCTGGGGGCCGAGCGGGGTGCCGTGCACGCGGGCGGGGCGCACCGGCTGCTCGGCCTGATGGCGGAGGACCGGGGCGACACCGAGTCGGCGGAGGAGCACTATTGCGCGGCCCTGTCGCTGCTGGAACGCACCGGGGCGGCCGGTGACCTGGCCGACCTGTGCCGGCTGCTCGGGGACCTGCTGCGGCGGACCGGACGCACGGAGGCGGCGCTGAACGCGTACCGGACGGGGCTCGGCCACCGTGCCGCGCCCGGTACGACGACGCTGGGGCCGGCGCCGCCGGTACCGCTGCGGCGGCCGTGCGGGTGAGCGGGGGGGGCGGGCCGGAGGGAGGGTGCCCCAGCCCCTCCCCCTCGCCCTTTCCCGGGGCTGCGCCCCAGCCCCCCTTCGCGGCTCCGCCGCTCGTCCTCAGACGCCGGACAGGCTGACTACTTGCCCCGTACGGCATACGGCTTCAGCAGCGCCTCCCAGCCGCGGCGCAGGGCGCGGTACTCGTCCGCGCACTGCTCGGCCCGTTCGCGGGTGAGCCGTTTGCCGTCGACGGGCTCGTGATCGCCGGCGGAACCGTGCAGGTAGCAGAGGTAGTTGGCGCTGCGGACGGCGTCGGGGGCGTGCTCGTCGCTGGGGTCGCCGTCCTCGGGGTCGTCGGCGGCGTACTGGGCGTAGTTGTCGGCGGCGGCCCGCAGCGCGGCCCGGCCCTCGGCACCGCCCGAGAGCAGGCGGTACGCGGCGAACTGGTCGGCGACGTCCTCCTCGCGTCCGGTGAACCGCAGGTCCAGCCGGTCGATGAGGGCGTGGGCGACCTCGTGGTACAGGGTCTCGGTGATCACTCCGGCGGTGCGGCCGGGCACGTCCGGGTCGCGGGCCGCGCGGAACATCGTGCGGACCTCGCCGACATAGCCGTAGCAGAGGCCGACCCGCCCGGTCTCCGGGTCGTACTCGGGGACGTCGTCCTCGGCGCAGGAGCGGCCGACGATCGCGATCCGCCGGGGCAGCCGGAGGGTGGCGTTCAGGTCGTCCGCGACCCGCTCGGCGAGGCGCCGGCGGCGCAGGAAGGCGAGGTGCTCCGTGTCGCCGCCGTCGGCCGTGCGGTAGGAGACGGTCACTCCGCTTCCGGGGCGCGGGGCCGTGCCGTCGTCCGGTCCCGCGCCGCCGTCTCCGCCGCCACCGCAGGCCGTGGCCGTGAAGGCGCAGACCGTGGCCATGAAGGCGCAGGCCAGCGTCGCGGGCAGAATACGGACGTACCGTGCGCGGGACGGCGTACCAGGGCCGGACCCGGCATGGTGCAGCATGGGCAGCACTCTGCCGGACGGCAGACCGGGAGGGAAATCCACCCGGTACGCCGGCCGCCGTGGCCATCCGGCCGCGGCCGACCGGTCCCGGCCGACCGGCGGAGCATTGGATTCCGCTTTCTCCGTGCCGGTACGGCAGGCTGGAAGGTGCCGGGAGTCCTCCGGGGCTCCTGGTGTGAAAGGGACGAGGGAGCGGGCGTTGATCCGTGTCGCTGTGGTGGACGACGAGCAACTGGTCCGGTCCGGACTGCGGATGATCCTGGGCACGGCCCGGGACATCGACGTCGTCGCGGACTGCGGGGGCGGCGACGCCGTGGCCACCGTGCTCGCCTGCGCGCCCGACGTCGTCCTCCTCGACGTGCGGATGCCGGACGTCTCCGGGCTGACCGTGCTGCGCGCCCTGCGGGCCGCGCCGGAGCCGCCCGCCGTCGCCATGCTCACCACGTTCGACGCCGACGAGTACCTGGCCGCCGCGCTGCGCGGCGGAGCGGCCGGGTTCCTGCTCAAGGACACCGACCCCGACCAGCTCGTCCGGGCCGTGCGGACGCTCGCGGCCGGCGGCAGCGTGCTCGACCCCGGGGTGACCAGGACCGTGATCGGCGGCTACCTCGCGGCGGGCGCCGGGGCCTCGGCCGCCGAGGCGGTACGGAGCCTGACCCCGCGCGAGCGCGAGGTGCTGGCCCACGTCGGCGCCGGACTGGCGAACCCGCAGATCGCCGAGCGCATGGGCCTGGCGCCCAGCACGGTCAAGGACCACGTCCGCGCGGTCCTCGGCAAGCTCGGCGGGATCAACCGGGTGCAGGCGGCCGTCGTGGCCGACCGCGCGGGGCTGGTGCCCGTGCCACGGCCCGGGGACGGCGTCCGGTGAACCCCCGGGCGCGGAGCCGGCCGGCCTGGGTGCCGCTCGTCGCGCCCGTGGCGCTGGCCGTCGCCGACGCCCTCCTGGTCAACGGCGTGACCCCGGGGGCCGCCCTGCTGCTCTCCCTGGCGGCCGCCGTGGCGCTGCTGTGGCGGCGGCGCTTCCCCGTGACGGTCTTCCTGGCCGTTCTGCCGGGCTTCTACATCGGCTACATCTGGTTCGCGCCGCTGATCGCGCTCTACACGGTGGCGGCCGTGCGCCGGCCCGACCGGCGGCTGCTGGGCGTCACCGGCCTGCTCTTCGCCGTCGTCCACTTCCTCCCCTACCCCGTCTCCGACCTTCCGGTGGGCAATCCGCGCGGGCTGGCGCTGGACGCGATCAACGCGGTCGTCATCGCGGCGGCTCCGATCGCGGTGGGGCTGCTCTCCCGGACCCGCCGCGAACTGGCCGCCCGGCTGGACGAACTGACCCGCAGCCGGGCCCGCGAGGACCGGCTCCTCGCCGACCGGGTCCTCGCGACCGAACGCGCCCGGCTCGCCCGCGAGATGCACGACGTCGTCGCCCACCAGGTGAGCCTGATCAGCCTTCAGGCGGGCGCGGTGCAGGTCAGCACGGCCGACACCCGGGCCCGTGCCGGGGCGCGGACCATCCGCGAGCTGTCGGTGCGCACGCTGGACGAACTGCGGCACATGGTCGGCATCCTGCGGGCGGCGGGCGCGGACACCGAGGAGCTCACGCCGCAGCCGAAGCTCGCGGACCTGCCGCGGCTGGTCGAACTGAGCGCGCTCGACGTCACGTACGAGGCCGCGTACGACCCGGCCGCCGAACGCTCGGAGGCGGTCGAACGGGCCGCCTTCCGCACCGTGCAGGAGGCGCTGACGAACGTGCGCAAGCACGCGCCCGGGGCGAAGGTGCGGGTGCGGGTGGACGAGCCGGACGACGGGCTGCGCGTCGAGGTCCGCAACGGGCCGGCCGACTCGGCCGTTCCGGCCCCCGGGCTGCCCGGCGGCGGCCACGGCCTGGTGGGGCTGCGGGAGCGCGCGCAGAGCCTCGGCGGCACGCTGGAGGCGGAGCCGACGGAGGACGACGGGTTCGTGGTGCGGGCGCGCTTTCCGCGCGGGGGATGAGCGTGCGGCCTCCGCGCGGGGTGACCGTGTGCTTTCCGGCGGTGCGCTTTTCGCGCGGGGGTGACCGTGTGCTTTCCGGCGGCGCACTTCCCGGACGGCGGTGACCGTGTGCTGTTCCACGCGGAAGGTGACCGTGTGGCGCCGGACGGAGCCGGCCGGGAGCCGACCCGTATGCCATGGGGCGGAGCCGGTGTGCCGCGTCTCCGGGCATGGCCGACGGCCCCGGCGCCGGGCGGCGCGGGGTGGTCGCCCGGCCGTTTCCGCGGCCGGGCGACTTCAGGCCGAGAGGGGGTCGGTCTCGGCCGTGGCGCTCGCCAGGTCCGGGTAGACCTCGAAGAGGCGCCGCACGCCGAGCGCGGCGAGCACCCTGTTGACGTGGGATCCCTCGACCGCCCCCTGGGCGGGCAGGATCAGCCGCAGCCGTCCTTGGCAGGAGCGCATCAGACGCCGGGCGGCGATGAGCACGCCGACCCCGCTGGAGTCGCAGAACCGCACCTCGCCGAGGTCGAGCACCAGACTCCGCCGCCCCTCCGCCACCGCGTCGTGCACACGCTGCCGGACCGCCGGGGAGGTCACCAGATCCATCTCGCCGCTGACCTGGAGCACGGCCCAGTTCCCCTGCTCGCGCTCCCACACCTTCAACGTCACGCGCTCGAGCCCTTCCACTCGGTCCGCCGGCTGTTCGCGCTTCCCGGCGCAATTCCGGACTGAGCCCTTCCGCGGTGTGGCCGCCGTCCCGCGCGCTCCGCGACGGTCCTACGACCCTCGGGGATCCGGCAACCGGATCCGCCGCGAATTGCCGTCTGGCATAAACCACCGCCCTGACCCTATGCCCAGCCCGGACGCTTCCTCCCCCCGGATCCGGTCACACCCGCATAACACATCGGCACATTCGAGCATGTCCGGTCAAACACCGATCGCCTGACGGACGGCCGACGCACTGCCGCCACCCCACGCGCCACCTGCGGGGACGATCCGGGCCACCCTGGCACCCGCGCCGGCGGCCGGCGGCGCCCCGGCTCCGTCAAGCCCTACCACCCGTGGCGGTCCCGCGCCCGGGCTTCCCTGATCTTCCCCGGAGTTACCCGGATTTCCGTCCGAACGCGCGCCCGTTGTCGGACCCTCCCGTTACATTGCGAAGTGCAGGCGTCGAGACGACGCACGGGAGGAGGGGCGGATGACGACGGACGCACCACCACGGTGGGACCGGAGGATGCAGCAGCGGCTCGCGCACGGCGAAGCGGCCGCGCTCGGCGAGCTGTACGACCGCTTCGCCTCCCTCGTGCACGGCCTCGCCCACCGCGTCCTCGGCGACGAGGCCGGCGCCGACCGGGTCACGCGCGACGTCTTCGGCCACGTCTGGGAGCACCCCGGTGAGTGGGACCCCCGGCAGGGCCCGCTGCGTTCCTGGCTCGCCGACCTCACCCACCGGCAGGCCGTCGCCCGGCTGCGCCGGTCGGAGAGCGACGGCCCCGGCGGCCCGGCCACCCCCGAGGAGATCGACGAACGCGTCCGCGCGGCCTCCGCCGCCGCCCGCGCCGACTACATCGTCGGCTCCATGCCCGCGCCCCTGCGCGAGGCCCTCGACCTCGCCTACACCCGCCGCCTCGACTACCGCCGGGCCGCCGCCGGCCTGGGGGTCACCGAGGACGAGGCGCGCCGCCGGCTGCGCCTGGGGCTCCAGTTGCTCTCCACCGCCCACGGCCCCCGCCGCCCGGGCTACCGCGCGGCCGGCCCGCCGCCGCCCTCCGCCGGCGGAGACCCACGATGACCGGACACCCGCGCCGGCCGTCCCGGCCACACCCCGCGCTCACCTCGCTGCTCGGCGCCTGGGCGCTGGCCGCCTGCTCCCCCGACGAGACCGCGGCCGTCGAGGAGCATCTGACCGACTGCGCCTCCTGCGCCGAGGAGGCCGTCCGGCTGCGGGACGCGGTCGCTTTACTCCACCCCGAGGACAGCCTCGACCTCGATCCGTCCCTGCGCTCCCGGGTGCTCGCGCACTGCCTCGGCCGCCGCCCGGCCCGGATCCCGGTGCCCGGCTGGGCCGCGCCCTACGAGGCGGAGACGGCCCGCCTCGACGCCCTGCTGCGGGACATCGGCGAGCAGGACTGGCGGGCGCCGGTGCGGCTCGCCTGGTTCGACGGGCGCCGGCCCGCCGAACGGCAGGTCAGCGTGGCCGCCGTGATCAGCCACCTCACGGCGGTGGACGGCCTCGTCGCCGGCTCGCTGGGCCTGCCCGACCCGGTGCCGGCGCCGGCCGCCGCGGTGGCCGTCCCGTCCGGCGGCGGAGCGGCGGAGGTGCCCGCCGGCCGCGTGCCGGTGTCGCCCGACGGACGCACCGAGGCCCTCTGGACGGCCGAGGAGGGCCGGCCCTCCGGCAGCGCCCACGCGGCCTGGCGCGACCAGAGCCGCGCCCTGATAAGGAGCGCGTCCTTCGCCGCGGGGAGCGCCGGGAACGGCGAGACCGCTGGGAACGCCGAGGCCACAGCCGCCACGAGCGTCGAGTACGGCCCGTTCAGCCTCCCGCTGCACGACGCCTTCCTCGACCGCGCCTTCGAGTGCTGGGTGCACGCGGAGGACGTCGCCGACGCGGTCGCGTACCCGTACGAGCCACCGGCGCCGTCCCATCTGCACCGCATGATCGACCTGGCGGCCCGGATGCTGCCGGGCGCCATCGCCGGCCGCCGCCGGGCCGGGCTGGCCCCGCCGGCGCACGTGCTGACCACGGCCGGCGCGCCGGGACGCGCACTGCACCTGGAGGTGGAGGGCAGTGGCGGCGGCCACTGGTACATCGCCCTGGACTCCCCCACCGCCCACGCCTCCCCGGGGACGGAAGTGGCCCATGTGGCGCTCGACGGGGTGGAGTTCTGCCGGCTCGCCGCCGGGCGGGTCGAGCCGCAGGAGGCCACAGCCGGACAGGACGGGGACCCGGAGGCCATCCGGGACGTCCTCTTCGCCACGGCCTCGCTGTCACGGCTGTAGGCGGCGGGAGCGGGAGAGAGGGGGGGAGGACCGCCGGGCCCGCGAACGCGGGCGGGCCCGGGGCGGCCTTGCGCTTACGCGAAGACGACCGTGCGACGGCCGTTCAGCAGCACCCGGTGCTCGCTGTGCCATTTCACCGCGCGGGCCAGGGCCTGGCACTCCACGTCCCGGCCGATGGCGACCAGCTGCTCGGGGGTCACCTCGTGGCCGACCCGCTCGACCTCCTGCTCGATGATCGGGCCCTCGTCGAGGTCGGCGGTGACGTAGTGCGCGGTGGCACCGATCAGCTTCACACCGCGGGCGTGCGCCTGGTGGTACGGCTTCGCGCCCTTGAAGCTCGGCAGGAAGGAGTGGTGGATGTTGATGATCCGGCCCGACAGTTCCTTGCAGAGGTTGTCGGAGAGCACCTGCATATAGCGGGCCAGGACGACCAGTTCGACCTTCTCGTCGCGGACGATCTCCAGCAGCCGCGCCTCGCCCTCCTGCTTGGTGTCCTTCGTCACCGGGATGTGGTGGAAGGGGATGCCGTAGGAGCCGACGAGCTCGGCGAAGTCGGTGTGGTTGGAGACGACCGCCGCGATCTCCACCGGCAGGGCGCCGATCCGGGAGCGGAAGAGCAGGTCGTTGAGGCAGTGCCCGAACTTGGACACCATCAGGACGATGCGCATCTTCTCGTCGGCGCGGTGGATCTGCCAGTCCATGTGGAACGCGTCGCCGATGGCGGCGAAGCTGGCCCGCAGCTTCTCCAGCGTCACCGGGGCCTCGGCGCCGAAGTGCACCCGCATGAAGAACAGCCCGGTGTCGTGGTCGCCGAACTGCTGGCTGTCCTCGATGTTGCAACCGGTCATGAAGAGGTAGCTGGACACCGCGTGGACGATGCCCTGCTTGTCCGGGCAGGAGAGGGTGAGGACGTACTGGTCGGGCTGTGCGGTCCGCGCGGGCGGCGCCGGCTGCGAGGCGTTCATAGCCCAATAGCGTCGCATATCCGCGGGGCTCCACCGGACCACCCGGTTCCGCGGGGCTCGGGCGCGGGGCTCGGGCGCGGGGCCGGGGCGGGGGGCCGGGGCACCGAGCCCCGGCGCGTACGGTCCCGTCCGGCCGGCGCGGCGCCGTCCGGCCCGGCGGGGGCCGCCGACCCGTCCCGCCCGGGTCAGACCTTCGTCAGGACGGCCAGGACGGGCAGGGAGCGCGGCGGCACGTCCGGATCGTCCCCGTCCCCCGCCGCCAGCCGCACATGCGCCTCGCGGGCCGCCCGGACGGCCTCGGGCCAGCCGTGGTGCTCCAGATAGGCCGAGACCGGCGCGTCGGCCCCGACCTGGTGCATGATCCGCAGCACGCGCAGCACCGCCACGTCCACCAGGGCGGCCTCGCCCGAGTCGCGGAACACCGTTCCGACGTATTTCTCAGCCGACCAGTTGTCCAGCCAGGTGTCCTCGACCAGGCGGTAGACGGCGTCGGTCACGTCTCCGTACCCTTCACGCCCGGTCAGCCAGCATTCCTGCTGGAAGGCCGGGTCCGAGAGCATGTGCAGCGCCGAGCGGACGTTCGCCCGCCAGCGCCACCATGGCATGTCATTGAGCGGCATGCCGTCCATGGTGGTCGAGCGGCGGCCGCGACGGGAAGACTTCTCCGAACCTTGCACAGCGATCGATCGTACGTTCCCGACCCGCCATCGTGTCCACGGGTGCCGGACGACGTCAGAGCTGTGTCCACTGCCGCTGCGGCAGCCCGTACTTCTTCGCGATCGGATTCCACAGGTCGGCCGCCCGCTTCTTGGCGGCCGTCGCCTCACCGCTGGCCCGGTCGCCGGCGAGGGCCTCCTTACTGGGACGGGCGTGACCCTTGTGGCAGCCGTGTTTGCCGCCGACCTGATCGGCCCAGGCCGCGTAGTGGGTGTCGGCGGACGCGGACGACTGCCACGCCTTGGTCAGCTGCGCGGTGAGGTCGCCGTGGCCGGGCAGTTTGTCCACGGAGGTGTTGCGCAGCCGGTCGACCAGGCCGTTCCGGTCCTTCGCGGCGTCGCGGAGGTCACCGGCCGACTTGCCGAGGTCCTTGCAGTTCCGGGTGGCGTCGACGGCCTGGACGACGGCGCCCCGGCTGCTGCCGCTGTCCTGGAGCAGCGCGTCCAGCGCCTTGGCCTGGCCCTCCGCCGGGTCAGCGGGCTTGGGCTTCTTGCTCTTGGTGCCGTCGGGGGTGGTCGGGGCGCTCGGTTCCGTCGTGACCGAGGCGGCCTTCTGGGGCTCCTGTCCCTTGTCCTTGTCGTCGCCTCCGCCCCAGAAGAACGCACCCGCGGCGAGACCCGCGACGGCGCAGCCGGCCACGACGCCGCCGATCACGGCGACGCTCCGGCCCCGGCCCGAGCGGGCCGGCTTCGCCGGGGCGGACGGTGGCGGCGCGTAGCCGGTGACCGGAGCGGCGGCCCCGGGCGGCGGAGGGCCGGGGACGCGCGGGCCGGCGGGGCCGGGCGGTGTCGCCGGCCCGGCGCCCGTGGGGCCGGGCCGTGCGGGCGCCTCGCGGAAGGAGGCGGCCGACTGCCGGAAGAGGGTGTCGAACTCGGCGGGCGGGGCGCTGCGGTCGCCGGAGGGCGGGGCGGGGGCGCCTGCGGGTGCCGCGGCTCCTGCCGGGCCCGCCGCGCCTGGTGTGCCTGCCGCTGCGGGAGCGACCGGCGGGAGGTACTGCGTGGCGGCCGAGTCGCCGGGAGCGGCGGTGCTCCCCATGCCCCCCTGGACGGGCGGCAGGAACTGCGTGGCGGCCGACGCCGCGTCGGGACCGGCTCCGGCGGGACCGCCCGGCACCGGCGGGAGGTACTGGGTCGCCGCTTCCCCGGCGGGTGAACCGGCGGGGGACGGGCCGGGAACCGGCGGAAGGTACTGCGTCGCCGCCTCCCCGGCGGTCGGGGCGCCGGGAACCGGCGGCAGGAACCGCGTGGCGGCCGACGTCGCGTCCTGCGACGGGCCGGCCGGGTTCCCGCCCGGGATCGGCGGGAGGTACTGCGTGGCGGCCGAATCCGAAGCTGCTCCGGTGGGCGGAGTGCCGGGAGTGACCGGAGGCAGGTAACGCGTCGCCTCTCCGTCGCCGTTCGGTCCGGGGGCCGACGGCTCCTGGAACGGCGGGAAGTACTGCGTGGCCGGCTCGTCCTCGGCACCGCCGACGCCCGCGCCCGCGACGGGCGGCAGGTACTCGGGCGCCGGGGCGCGGCCCGGCAGGGGCGGTACGGGGTCGAAGGCGCGCGCCGCCGGGCCGAGTCCCTGCGGGGGCACGGGCGCGCCGGGTATTCGGGGCGCCGTGCCGGCGCCGGGCGGAGGCATCTCGGGTGGCAGCGGCGTCCGTCGCCCGCCCGGCGGGGTCGCAGGGAATTGCGGCTCGTTTCCCTGTCCGCTCTGCGTCACCGGGACTCCTCATGCTGTACGGGTACGGAACGGCGGCTCACGCTACCCGGTGACTTGTCGGCAGGCCACGTGCAGTGGGGAGGGGAGGGAGGGATGCCCCGTCCCGCCCTTTCACCGTTTCCGCGGGGAGGACCCCGCACCCCCTGAAACCGCGCTCCGCGCGGTTGTCCTCAAGCGCCGGACGCTGAATGGCCCGTCCGGCGCTTGAGGACGAGCGGCGAGGCCGCGACAAGCGGGGTCTGGGGCGCAGCCCAGGAATCGGCGAAGGGGTGGGACCGGGGCCCCACCCCTCCCCCTAAGCCGCCTGCATCTCCATCCGCGCCCCGAAGTCCCTTACCGCCGGCTCGTCCCGGAACGGCTGGAGGCGTTGCTGGAAGTCCTCCAGGTACTCCGCGCCGCGGTTGGACCGGAGGGTGCCGAGGAGTTCCAGGGCCCGGGTGCCCGTCGCGCAGGCCTCTTCCACCTCGCGTTGCTGCACATGTGCGGTGGCGAGCAGGAGAAGGCCGATGGCGCGGCGGCGGACGCGGCCTTCGGGGTGGTTGGCCAGGGCGTCCTCCGCATGCCGGCGGGCCGGTTCGGACTGGCCCAGGTCGCGGTGGCAGTGGGCCAGTTCGTCCGAGAGGTACGCGCGGTCGAAGTGCCGGATCCACGAGGGATCGTCGCCGGAACCGATGCCTCCGTCGGCCTGTTCGAGCTTGGTGACGGCCTTGGCGGCGACGGTCTGGCAGGACCGGGCGTCGCCGAGGAGCGCGTGCCCGCGCGCCTCAGCCGCGTGGAACATCGCCTCGACCCGCGGTGTGACCTGCCCCCGGGCGCCCTCCTGTGCCGCCTTCGCGAGCTGGGCGATCTCCCGCGGGTTGCCGAGCGACGCGGCGAGGTGGCTCATGCTGGCGGCGAGTACGTAGCCGCCGTAGCCGCGGTCGCCCGCGGCCTGCGCGAGCCGCAGGGCCTGGATGTAGTAGCGCTGGGCGAGCCCCGGCTGCCCGGTGTCGACGGCCATGTAGCCGGCGAGTTCGGTCAGCCGTGCGACGGCGGCGAAGAGTTCACGTCCGACCGCCTCCCGGTACGAGCCGGCGAGCAGCCCGGAGACGACGCTGTTCAGGTAGTGGACGACGACCGGGCGGACGTGCCCGCTCCCGTACCGGTGGTCGAGCTCGACGAGCGCCTCCGTGGTGGCGCGGACCGCCTCCACGTCCGACACCCCGACCCGGGCGCCCGCGCTCCGCGCGACCTGCGGGTCGGCGCCGGTGATCAGCCAGTCGCGGCTGGGCTCGACCAGCGCGGACGAGGCCACCGAGGTGCCGCTGAGGAAGTCGCGCCGGCCGACGTCGCTCCGCCACAGCTCGCAGACCTGCTCGATCGCTCCCATGACGGTCGGGGAGAACTGCAGGCCCACGCCCGAGGCGAGGTTCTTGCCGTTGGCCATGCCGATCTCGTCGATGGTGACCGTCCGGCCCAGTTTGCGGCCGAGCGCCTCGGCGATGACGGCCGGGGCACGGCCGCGGGGCTGCTGGCCGCGCAGCCAGCGGGCGACGGACGTCTTGTCGTAACGGAGATCAAGGCCGTGCTCGGCGCCGCACATGTTGACGCGGCGCGCCAGGCCGGCGTTGGAGCAGCCGGCCTCCTGGATGAGCGCCTGCAGCCGTTCGTTCGGCTGCCGCGCGACGAGTGGCCGTGCGGCCATCTGTACCCCCTGAGACTGCTATGTGTTCGCGAAGGACTTCGCGGAGCTCTTCGCGGGGCCCTTCGCGGAGTTCCTCGCGAACGACCTCACGAAATACGGAGAAGCTGGGACAGCTGAGAGCGCCTTCCTCTGCGATCTTTCCCCCCAATGTCCTGAGAATGCCGGACTTTCCCGTATTGATGCCAGAGCGTTGATGAATGCGTCGGCTGTGCCGGCTTCCGCCTCGCCAGTGGCTACCCCCCTCCCGGGGCGAAGCCGCCTCTGCGCCCCCGCACATGCATCCGTGCGCCCCGTGTGCTGATCCCCGCTGCCCCCATGCACCCCCGGAACGGCCCGTAACCCCTGGTGACAAGGGGAGTTGTGATGAACGTGGAAGAGACGATCGGAGTAGGGACCCCGCGCATTCCCCAACAACGCGGCGAGCGCGTCCTCGACGCCGCGGTGCGGTACGCGGAGGAGCGGCACTGGGACGTTTTCGCCGGCACCTGGCTGGAGGCCGTGGACGGCCGGGAGCGCTGCTCCTGCGGCGACCTCGACTGCCCCGCCCCCGGCGCCCACCCGGCCCGGCCGGACTGGGCCACGCAGGCCACCGGCAGCGCGGTCGGCGCGCGCCGCATGTGGGCGAAACACCCGGACGCGGCGGTCCTGCTGCCGACGGGGCGGACGTTCGACGCCCTGGACGTCTCCGAGTCCGCGGGCTGCCTGGCGCTGGCCCGCATGGAACGGATGGGCATCGAGCTGGGGCCGATCACCAGCACCCCGTTCCGCCGGATGCTCTTCTTCGTCCTGCCGGGCGGGGCGCTCAAGGTCGCGGACGCGGCGCGCAAGCTGGGCTGGCGCCCCTCCTCACTGGACCTGGTGGCGCGGGGCGAGGGCGACTACGTGGTGGCGCCGCCCAGCCGGGTGGGCAACCGCGGTGCCGTGCAGTGGGCGCGCCAGCCCACCGCCGCCAACCGCTGGCTGCCGGACGCGGAGGAGCTGGTCAGCGCGCTCGCCTACGCGTGCGGCGGGCAGTCCGCGGAGGCCCGGGGACGGTAGCGGGCCGGCCCTCCGAAAGGCTTCCGCTCCAGGACCCGCCTCGTCCGGAAGTCCCTGACGTTTGTCACCTGCTTCCGTCCCCGGCCGACCCTAGGCTGAGGACGGGGCGGGGCCTGCCGCCCCCGAGCACCACCAGGAACGAGGGATGGCAGTGGGACGGGAAACGACATCCGCGGCCGTACGCGTCGAGGGACTCTGGAAGCGGTTCGGCGAACAGGTGGCCGTGGCCGGGATCGATCTGGAGATACCCGCCGGCCGGTTCATCGGGCTCGTCGGGCCGAACGGAGCGGGCAAGACCACGACGCTGTCGATGGTCACCGGCCTGCTGCGGCCCGACTCGGGACGCGTGGAGATCGCCGGACGCGATGTCTGGGAGGATCCCGCCGCCGCCAAGTCCGTGATCGGTGTGCTGCCCGAGGGGCTGCGGATGTTCGAGCGGCTGTCGGGGCGCGAACTCCTCGCCTACACCGGGCGGCTGCGGGGGCTGCCCGGCGACGAGGTGGACCAGCGGGCCACCCAACTCCTCGACGTGCTCGACCTCGCGGGCGCGCAGCACAAGCTCGTCGTCGACTACTCGACCGGCATGCGCAAGAAGATCGGGCTGGCGACGGCGCTGCTGCACAACCCCGAAGTCCTCTTCCTGGACGAGCCGTTCGAGGGTGTCGACCCGGTCTCCGCGCAGTCCATCCGCCGGGTGCTGGAACGTTACACCGCCTCCGGCGCCACGGTCGTCTTCTCCAGTCACGTGATGGAGCTGGTGGAGTCCCTCTGCTCCTGGGTCGCCGTCCTCGCCGCGGGCCGCATCCGCGCGCACGGCACCCTGGAGGAGGTCCGGGGGGAGGCGCCGACGCTCCAGGCCGCGTTCCTCGACCTCGTGGGCGCCCGCGGGACGAGCGACGGCCAGGAGCTCGACTGGCTGGGCGGCGTCCGATGACGCCCGCGACCCCCTCCCCCGCCGCCCCCGCCGCCCCTCTCCTCTCGCTGACCCCGCTCTTCGCCCGCCTGAAGCTGACGCTGCTGCGCAACGGCCTGCGGCAGTCGAACAAGCGCAAGGCCGTCTTCATCGCGTCCGTCGTCCTCGTCGCCCTGTTCGGTGCGCTCCAGTTGCTCGGCCTGGTGGCGCTGCGGGGCACCGAGCACGCGGCGGCGTTCATCGTGCCGCTGATGGTGCTGGTCGCGCTCGGCTGGGCGGTGATGCCGCTGTTCTACCCCGGCGGCGACGAGACCCTGGACCCGACGCGGCTGGCGATGCTGCCGTTGCGGCCCGCGCCGCTGATCGCCGCGCTGCTGGTCAGCTCGCTGATCGGCATCGGCCCGGCGTTCACCCTGCTGATCCTGATCGGCTCGGTGATCGCGACGGCGCACGGGGCCGCGGCGTTCGCCGTCGCGGTGCCGGCGGTGCTGCTGACGCTGCTCGTGTGCGTGGCCCTGACACGGGCCGTCGCCACCGCCAACGTCCGGCTGCTGTCCAGCCGCAAGGGAAAGGATCTCGCGCTGCTCAGCGGCGTGATCATCGGCGTCGGGGCACAGCTCGTCAACCTGGCGGTGCAGAAGCTGAGCGAGGCCGGGCTGGCCCGGCTGGAGCCGGTGGCCGACGTGACGCGCTGGATCCCGCCGGGCTCGGCGCTGGACGCCGTACGGGCCGCGGGCGAGGGCGAGTACGGGCTCGCCGCCGCGGAACTCGCCCTGACCGCCGCCCTGCTGGCCGTGCTGATGCTCTGGTGGCAGCGCACCCTCACCAAGGTCATGACCTCGCCGGACTCCTCCACCCTCGTCTCCACGGCGAAGCCGGAGAAGGAGCACGGGGCCGGCGCGGGCCTCGCCCGCCTGCTGCCCGCCGGGCGGATGGGCACGGCCGCCCAGCGACAGTTGCGCTACGCCTGGCGCGATCCGAAGATCAAGACGACCTGGGGGTCGACGCTGGGCATCGGCACCGCGATACCTCTGATCAACATCGTGCAGGGCTCGCACAATCTGTACTTCATCTCCGTCGCGGTCATCATGCTGACCGGTCTGATGTACAACCAGTTCGGTCAGGACGGACCGGCCTTCTGGATGGTCCTCCAGACGATCGGCTCGGCGCGCGACGCGCTCGCCGAACTGCGCGGCCGCGCGCTCGCCCTGACCCTGATCACGGTGCCCTACCTCCTCGTGCTCGTCCTGGCGATGGCGGTGATCACGGGCAGGTGGGACCAGTGCCCGGAGGTGCTGGGACTGAGCTTCGCGGCGCTGGGGGGTTTCCTGGGAACGGGGGCCATCGCTTCGGTGCAGTACCCGTACTCCGTCCCGCAGGACCACGCCTTCAAGAACATCGCCCCCGGCCAGTCCGGCATCGCCTGGCTCGGCACGCTCTGGTCGCTGGTCGGACTGGCCGTCTGCGCGCCGCTGATCGGGCTGACGATCGGCCTGCACCTGGCGGGCGGCCACGGGCTCCTGTGGGCCGTGCTGCCGCTGGGCGTCGTCTACGGGCCGCTGGCCGCCTGGGCAGGGCTGCGGTTCGCCGCGACGCGGATGGCGCGGCGGCTGCCGGAGATCCTGGAGGCGGCGAGCAAGGCGTAGGGGCGGCAGGGCCGCTCACGTGGGGTGCCACCGTGGGCCCGGGGCGTTGTCAGTGCCCGGGTCTACGGTGGTTCCATGAGTTCCGCGATGTCCCTCACGCTGCTCGACCTCGCCGCCGCGCGCGCCTTCATCGGCTGCCGCGACGAGGGGCTGCTGCACGCCGTCCGCGACAACTTCGGCGCCGATCTGGCCGCCGACGACGACTACTTCGGGAGTGAGATACGCCGGGGCGCCCCCACCTCGTACCAGGCGCTGGAAGCGGTGGTCAACGGTGGTCCGTTCGACGAGGGGTTCGCCTTCCAGTACGGCTACGCGTACAAGAGGCTCTGCGAGCTCACCGGATACCGCCTGCCCAACGACAACTTCTGCCCGATACGCGCCTCGTGGCTGCCCGTCCTCGACGAGGCGATGGCGGGGCTTGGCATCACCGCCGTCTCCGTGTCCGAGCTCACCTACTCGCTCCCCGACCCGCTGCCGTTCACCGACCTGCCCGGCTACGGCGAGTGGACGGCGGACCAGTGCGCCAAGGGCCTGGCGCAGTGGGAGGCCACCACCGAGGAGCAGCGGCGGGCCGTGGACCCGATGACGCTGGAGGTGATCGAGGAGTGCGTCGGCTGGATGCGGGCGGCGGGGCGGATGCCGGGATTCGGGGTCGTCGGCTTCCTGTCGTGAGACGGCGTACCGGCACCGGAGCCGGGCCCCGGTGCCGGATACGGCCGTTCCGCTCCCGCGGCGCGGCGCCGAGCGGTCACGCCACGACGGCGTTCCGTTCCGCGGCCTCCGGTCCGGCCGGCGCCGCCGTCCCCTGACGTGCTCCCGTTCCCGCCTCCGCCTCCGGCAGGGTCCAGCTCGGCGGCAGCTCCTCCGCCGACTCCACGTAGCCGTCGGGGCGGACGAGCAGGGCCGTCCGTACGGCGTCGGCGCGGGTGACGGTGAGCGCGCCGGGCGGGGCCGGCGGGACGTCGGGGCCGGTGTCGCGCGGCAGGACGCGGAGGTGGGTGCCGGCGCGCAGTGCCTCGTAGAGGCGGGTGGGTCCGTCGCCGGTCTCGACGAGCGGCAGGTCCGGCACGCGCCGGCCGGTGAGCGGGTGGGATCCGGGAGGTGCCGGGTAGGCGACCGCGAGTCCGGAGACGGTACGGGCGAGCCGGTGTCCCACGGCCGGGGTGAAGGGCAGGACGCGGGCGGCGACGTTGCGCGCGCCCCGGATCACCGGGAAGTCGAGCAGCACCGCGCGGACGATGGCGCCGCTGACGCGCAGCACCTGTGCGCCGACGGGGTGGCGTTCGTCGTGGTAGCTGTCCAGCAGGGCTTCCCCGGCCCGGCCGTGGAGGACGGCCGCGAGCTTCCAGCCCAGGTTGGCGGCGTCCTGGAGGCCGGCGTTCATGCCCAGGCCACCGGCGGGCGAGTGGACGTGGGCGGCGTCGCCGGCCAGGAACACCCGGCCGTCCCGGTAGCGGGGCACCTGGCGCTCGTCGCTGTGGAAGCGGGAGGTCCAGCGGACGTCGTGGATGCCGAAGTCGGTGCCGAAGAGGGCGCGGGTGACGCCCTCGAGCTCGTCCGGATCGACGGGGGCGTCGGTGGGCAGCCGGGTGCCGCGCCGCCAGGCGATGATCCGGAACCAGCCGTCGCCGAACGGGACGACGAACGCGAAGCCCTCGGCGCCGCCCCGGAACGCGGGCAGTTCGCGCGGCGCGGCGGACAGCCGTACGTCGGCGAGCATCACGGAGTCGAGCACCGCCCGCCCCGGGAACGGCATGCCGAGCGCCTTCCGGACGGTGCTGCGCACACCGTCGGTGCCGACCGCGTACCGCGCCCGCAGGGTGCGCGCGGTGCCGTCCGCCTCCTCGACGTCCAGCTCGACCCCGTCGGCGTCCTGCCGCAGTCCGGTGCAGCGCACCCCGCGCCGGATGTCGGCGCCCGCCGTCACGGCACGCTCCTCGAGGAGGTGTTCGACGTGGTACTGCGGGGTCATGAGGACGCCCGGGAAGCGGGTCTCCAGCCGGGTGAGGTCGATGGCCACCCGCCCGAACAGGCGGACGCCGTCCACCAGATGCCCCGTGGCGATCAGCGCTTCGGCGAGCCCCCGCGCGTCGAACACCTCCAGGGTCCGGGCGTGCACGGCGAAGGCCCGGGTGAGGTTGGACTCCGCGCTCCGCCGCTCCAGCAGCACGACGTTCACACCGGAGGCGGCGAGATCCCCGGCCAGCAGCAGACCGGTCGGGCCGGCCCCGACGACGAGGACGTCCGCGGGCCGCTCGGTGCGGGTGAACGTGGAAGTGGCGGTGGCGGTACGAGCGGACATGACGGCCTCCTTTGGCCGATTCCTCTGACCTGTTCCCTTCCAGTGCACACCTGGACCGGAGGAATGTCAACGCCCGTTGAATTCATTCCGGGCGTGCGGCCGCGAGCCCCTTCCGTGAGCGTTTCGGCAGGCTGCGGGGGTGGGAGGTGAGGCGCGATGCGCGACCCGGGCCGCGGCTACACCGGCGCCGCCGCCCGGAGGAAGGGCTCGGCCGCGCGGCGCCAGGCGGCGGGCTGGTCGTAGTGGAGGAAGTGGCCCGCGTCGGCCACCTCGGCGTAGCGGCCCTGAGGGAGGACGCGGACCATCTCCTGTGCCTCGGCGCGGCCGAGCTCCCCGTCCAGGCCGCGGACGACGAGGGCGGGGCACTCGACGAGGGCCAGCTCCTCCCAGTGGGCGTCGTGGGCGTACGCCTCGCGGGCCATGAGCATCTGGCGGCGGAAGAAGAGCGGACGCCAGCCGTCCGCGCGTTCGGCCATCACCTCGGCGTAGAAGTCGCCGCGCGCGGGGGCCGGGCGGTCCAGGGTCGGATCCTCCTGGCCGAACCAGTGCCGGACGTCCGCCAGCGTGGCGAAGGGCACCGGCCAGGACTTGAACCACTCGCCCCAGCGGCGCTGGGTGGCCGCGCCCAGCGCGGAGGCGCGCATGTCGCAGATGACGACGGCCCGGACGAGGTCGGGCCGGCGCGCCGCCAGCCGCCAGGCCGTGAGGGCGCCCATCGCGTGACCGATGAGGGTGACCGGGGCGAGCCCCAGCCGCTCGACGACCGCCTCGGCGTCGGACACGTAGGCGTCCAGCACGTACGGGCCGCCGACGGGCTTCTCGCTGCGCCCGTGCCCGCGCTGGTCGAGGGCCACCACGCGGTACCGGGCGGAGAGCCAGCGGGCCGTCTCGGCCCAGTGCGCCGCGCGGCCCATCAGCCCGTGCAGCAGCAGGACCCCGCCCTCGCCGGGCTCCCGCCCCCGGGCCACGGCGGGCACCGTGTGCACAGGCGTCCTGCCGAGCGCGTCGACCGTCCGCGTCCGGTCGGCGAACTCCCAGGCGGCGAGCCGCACTCCACCGCTGCCGCTGACATCGATACGCCGCGCCATCACTCCTGGCATCCCCACTTCACCCCCGGACAGCTCCACCTTATGGAACCCCCTTTCGAATGGGACGGTTCTCGCGCTCAACACCCCTCGTTCGAGTGACCGGGGCCGAGGGTTGACCGTCGTCGCCAAGGGGAGAAATCGACTCGGGCGCGGACCGCTCGGGGAAACAGGTCCGCGAGGCGCACCCTGGGAGCTCGGGGCCCCGGGTCGCCAGAGGGGGAATACGGGGAGGCGGGGCCCCGGCCGCCCGCGAGGGCGCCGGGGCCCTTGTCATGCTTGGCGCCCCTGCGGGGCGCGGATGTCCGGTGAGCGGCGCTCGCGTCGGCCGCGTCGACGCGCCGCAGCGTGCCGCCCCGGCCGCCGCCCACACGCGCGCTATGCGGGTCGCACACGCCGGGCGTGCGGGGGTGATCGCGCGCGGCGCTCCCGCCGGGCGGGCCGCCTCGCCTGCGACCGGTCCTCCGTACGGCGCCCGCGTCCCGGCGGCGGCCCGGGCGGCCGCTCCGTCGGCGGAGCGGGCAGGTTCCCGGACGCGATGCGGGAACGCGGGCCTCCGCGCCGCGAAGGGCCGGGCCGTGGCCGCGCGGGCGGACCGGACGGCAGCCGCGTGGGCGGAGCGGACCGTGGCCACGTGGGCGGAGCGGACCGTGGCCACGTGGGCGGAGCGGGCAGTAGCCGCATGGGCGGAGCGGGCAGTGGCCGCGTGGGTGGGGCGGGCAGTGGCCGCGTGGGCAGAGCGGGCAGTAGCCACGGCCCGCATCGCGGCGGCGGCCCGGGCGGTGGCCGCGGCACGCGTCGTCGCGCCCTCGGTCGTTGTCGCCGTCCCGGTCGAAGCCGCGAGCGGCACACGCGCCCCGGCAGGCGCGGGCAGCGCAGGAAGCACCCCGTGCCTCATCGGCTCCCCTCCCTGGTCGGCGGCGCGAGCGCATATGCCACTACGCCAGCGTGACACGCCCCGGGGGCGTCTGTACGCGATCCGTCGACTTCCGCCGACTCCGGCCGGGGAATGGGTAGTTGACCACACCGCCGACCCCGCCGGCACCCCGCCGGGAGAGGCGCGTGGGCCCGCGCGGCGGCGCGGGGCCGGCGCGCGTGGGCCGTGCGGGCCGCGCGGGCGGGTGCCGTACGAGCCGGTGGCGGAACCGGTGGCGGAGGTGAATCCACCGGTCAGCGCCGGTCGTCCCGGAGAAAGGCCCGGGACGAGCCCCGGCTCAGCGCTTGGCGACGAAGACGTGCGAGGCGATCTCCGAGGCCAGCTCGGCGGACTCGCCGCTGCTGCCGACCATCACCCCACCGGGCGACTCCGTCACGCTGACCACGGCACCCGGCTGCACCCCCACGCGCCGCAGGGTGTGCATCAGCTGCGCGTCACTCTGGATCGGTTCCCCGATGCGCCGCACGACGACGGTCTTGCCCTCCGTCCCGGGCGTCAGGTCGAGCAGGCTGACCATGTCCTCGTTCAGGTAGGGGTCGGCCTCGGCCTTCTCGCCGAGCTCCTCCAGGCCGGGGATCGGGTTGCCGTAGGGCGACTCGGTGGGGTGGCGCAGCAGCTCCAGCACGCGGCGCTCGACGGCCTCGCTCATCACGTGCTCCCAGCGGCACGCCTCCTCGTGGACCTGCTCCCACTCCAGGCCGATCACGTCGACCAGCAGGCACTCGGCGAGCCGGTGCTTGCGCATGACGCGCGTCGCCAGCCGGCGGCCCTCCTCGGTGAGCTCCAGGTGGCGGTCGCCGGCGACCGTGACCAGGCCGTCGCGCTCCATCCGCGCGACCGTCTGGCTCACCGTCGGACCGCTCTGGTCCAGCCGCTCCGCAATGCGCGCACGCATCGGGACCACACCTTCCTCTTCCAGCTCCAGGATGGTGCGGAGATACATCTCCGTGGTGTCGATCAGTCCGGACATGCGTGCCCCTCGATAAGTCGTGCGCTGGCCCTGGCACCAATTCTGACGCATACCACTGACAAGCCGGGCGTGTACCGCCCGGGCCGGGGCCGCCGTATTGACAGGGCCCAGGTCAAACCCGCAACGTGAGCCGCGCCACCACGACGGCCCCCGCGCCGCCGGCACCGCGCCGGCGCCGCAGGTCGCCGCCGCGCGGGCGACCTGACCTGACGCCGACGACGCCGACAGAGATGCCGAGGAGCCCATGGCGATGAGCGGGAACAAGCTGGCCGGCCAGTTCTTCGACGCCGCGATCGAGCTGCTCCGGCGCGCCCGCGACGAGGAGGCGGAGCACATCGCCGACGCGGCGGCCCTGATCGCCGACACCGTCGCGGACGGCGGGCGGCTCTTCGTCTTCGGTGCCGGCCACTCGTCCATCGCCGCCCAGGACGTCGTCTACCGCGCCGGCGGCCTGGCCCTGGTCAACCTGCTCGCCGTGCCCGGGACGGTCGGCGTCGACGTCACCCCGGCCACCCTGGGCAGCGCCCTGGAGCGGGTGGACGGGCTCGCGGGCGCGGTGCTCGACACCAGTCCCGTGCAGGCGGGCGACGTCCTCGTCGTGATCTCCCTCTCCGGCCGCAACTCGCTGCCCGTCGAGATGGCGATGAACGCCCGTGCGCTCGGCCTCAAGGTCGTCGGCGTGACCTCGCTCGCCTACGCCGAGCACACCAGGTCCCGGCACGTGTCCGGGACGTTCCTGAAGGACCACTGCGACATCGTCCTCGACAGCAAGATCGGTATCGGGGACGCGGAGTTGACGGCCGAGGGCATCGCCGCGCCCTTCGCGCCCGCCTCCACCGTCGTCACCAGCGCCCTGATGCAGGCCGTGATCGCCTCGGCCGCCGGGGAGCTCGCCGCGCGCGGGATCGAGCCGCCGATGCTGCGGTCCGGGAACGTGGACGGCGGGCACGAGTGGAACGGCCGGGTGCTCGCGGAGTACCGGGACCGGATCTTCTTCCGGCACTAGCCGGATCTCCTTCCGGCACGGGACGGATCTCCTTCCGGCACGGGAAAGGGCGGGCCGGCAGGGCGGCCGGAAAACGCGGCGCCGCTACCCCGCCGTCGCCGCCGCCAGGTCCACCGCCGCCGCCACCCGCGTCGCGATGTCCTCCGCGTACGTCGCGTCCGCCCGGTCGAACGGCCGGCGTGACGGGCCGCGCAGGAAGGTGACCACGCCCACTGTGCGCCCCCTGCTGCGCAGCGCGGTGGAGAGGGCGTGCTGGGTGCCGGCGGGCCATTTGCGGGCGGCGGCCCAGTCGCGGGTGCGGTCGGAGACGGCCCGGACCGAGCCGCAGCGCTCGACCGCCTGGAGGGCCGGGTGCCCCTCCGCGTACGGCACCGGGAGGCAGCCGCGGACGGAGGCGGTGCCGCTCCCGCCCGTCGCTCCCGCCGGGGTTGCGGCGGCTCTGAGCAGCCGGATCGGGTGCTCGGGATCGGGTTCGGGCTCGGGGAGCAGGTCGATCAGGGCGTGGTCGGCGAAGCCGGCGAGGGCGAAGTCCATGTACAGGGCGGCGGCCTCCATGGGGTCCTCGCACTCGGCGACCGCCCGGCCCGCGCGGTGCAGCTGGCTGCCGCGGAACCGCAGCCGGGCGCTCTCCTGCTCGGCGAGCCGGGCCTTGGTGACGTCGAGGAAGAGCCAGGCCACGCCCAGCGGCACCGGTTCCTCGGCGAGGGGCGTGGCCAGCCGGAGGAACCCGCTCCGCCAGCAGCGGCGCTCGGGCGCGCCCGCCGTGCGGCCGTCCGACGCGGTGTCGGCGCCGCCCCGGACGGTGACCCAGAGCTCGGTGGGGGCGGGCGGCGCACCGGTCGCGAGGACGTGCTGGAGCGCGCTCTCCACGTCCTCCAGCCCCTGGTCGAGCAGGTCGCCGAGCGGGCGGCCGAGCAGTCCGGAGCGGCTGCACCGCAGGGCGCGCGCCGCGTGCGCGTTGGCCAGGGCGGGCCGCAGGTCGGCGTCGATCAGCAGGACGCCCCAGGACGCGTCCCCGAACAGGGCTTCGCTGAGCGCCACCGAGCGTTCCAGGTCGATCTGGGTGTGGACCTCGCTGAACGCGCAGTACACGCCCGCCGGCTCGCCGTCGGGTCCCGGCACGGCCGAGGTCTGGGTGCGGACCAGGACCCGGCCGCCGTCCTTGGTGAGCAGCGCGAACTCGTCCACCTGGCGCCCGTTGCCGCCCATCGCGTCCGCCAGCCGGGCGTCGAGCGCCGCCGCGTCCGCCTCGCGCACCGCCCAGCCGGCGAGGCCCTGCCGGCCCACCGCCTCCTGCGCCGTCCAGCCGAGGATGCGTTCGGCCTCGCGGTTCCAGTGGGTCACGGTGCCTTCGGCGTCGAACGCGCAGAGCGCGGCGTCCATGCCGTCGAGGAGGGCGGCGAGGAGGTCGTGGTCGTCACCGTCGGAGGGGGACCCGCGGCCGTCGGCGTCACGGCCGGCGCCGGGGACGGATCCGGGGGCGACGGCGTCGGTGTCCCCCGTCGCCGGCCGGGCCTCGTGGCGGGCGGGACCGGAGTGGTGTGGAGCGGTCACGAGATACCCCCTGCTGGACGCGTCCGCATGTCCTGCACGACGGGCCATTCAACTCGACACCGCCGGACACCACACCGTCTTCGGCGAAATCGGTGCTCGCGGAAATTCGGTTGTGACCCTCCCGGCGGCTGCCTACTGTGTGGGGCACACGAGAAGGGAGGTGATCGGACAGTGATTTCAGTCCGGACGCGTGAGGTGACTGCGGGCTAGCGCCCGTCGTCGCGCAGAGCGCAGCGCCGGGTCTTCCGGGTCCTGACGGGCCCCGGGGTAGCCGGCCCAATTCCCAGCAGTCACCCGATCCGTGGGCCGCCGAGTCGTCCGCTCGGCACCGACGCGCCGTCAGGCGCGGCGGTCAGCGGCCCACGGATCGTCTGCGTTTTCAGGGGCCTACGCGAACGGGCGGCCGTACGCGGCCGAGGCAACGCGCGCCTCTTTACGGGTCTACGGGCACAGCCGCTCCACCCGCCACATCTCGCCGGAAGCGGGCTCCGCCACCCGCACGAACCGCAGCCGGTCGTGCAGCCGGTTCTCCCGCCCCTGCCAGAACTCCACGCTCTCCGGCACCACCCGCAGGCCGCCCCACTCCGTCGGCACCGGCACCTCCGTGCCCTCCGGGTAGCGGGCCGCCAGCCGCGCGTACGCCGCGTCGATCTCCTCCCGGGAGCCGACCACCGTCGACTGGGCGCTCGCCAGGGCGCCGACCTGCGAACCGTGCGGGCGGGAGTGGAAGTAGGCCGCCGTCTCCTCCGGAGCGACGCGTTCCGCCCGGCCCGCGACGATGACCTGACGGGCCAGCGGATGCCACGGGAACAGCAGCGACACATACGGGTTGGCCGCGATCTCCAGGCCCTTGCGCGAACCGTAGTTGGTGAAGAAGACGAACCCGCGTTCGTCGTACGCCTTCAGCAGCACCGTCCGCGAACTCGGCCGCCCGCCCGCGTCCGCCGTGGAGACGATCATGGCGTTGGGCTCCTCCAGCCCGCTCGCCGTCGCCTCGGCGAACCACCGGGCGAACTGCCGGTACGGGTCGTCGGCCAGGTCCTGTTCCCGCAGGCCGGAGGTGCGGTACTGGGCGCGCATGGCGGCGGGGTCCAGCGGGCCGTCGGGGTCCTCGGCCGGCGGGACGGGGATGACGTGGGGCATCCGCTCATCTTGCAGCACACGCGGGGGCGTCCGCAGCACCCGTGCGCCCGTGGACCGGGCGCCGGCCGCGGCCGCCCGTCGTACGCCGGCCCGCTCCTCCACAACCGGTCGGCAGAACGGTCTTCGCACGAAGGAACCACTCATCCTGCCCCGTCACCGCTCCCCCCAACCCTTCCCGTGGTGAAATGCACGGTGTGCCGGACATCACCCTTCCCCGCATGTGGCGAACCCACCAAAATCGCCAGGTGGAAGGCTGTGGACCCCCCACAGCACCGGCTATCGTTTCCGGCCTGGCCCGGCTCCCCCGAGGAGACGGGTGAAGTGCCGGGTGAAGTGCTCCCGCACGGGGCATGACCGGTGGAAAGCACGACCGGTGACCACACGACCGGTGACCACCCGACCGGTGAAGAGCACGACCGGTGGAAACGAGCCGAGACCGAGCCGAGCACGACCCCCCAGCACCACCCCCGAGCACCACCCCGAGCACCACCCGAGGAACACACCACGGAGCGCGAGCCACGGCCGCGCATCCGGCCGGCACCCGCCCCGCCACCGTCCGGGACGGGCCCGGGGGCAGGGACAGCCACAGCAGCACCGCAGACACCACACGCACCAGACTTCACCAGACCTTCCGCTGACCACCGGCCGGGGACACCGCCACGGTCGGCAGCCGCTTGTCGAACACATCACGAGGAGCCGCCTGATGTCCGACTTCGTACCCGGACTCGAAGGAGTCGTCGCGTTCGAGACGGAGATCGCCGAACCCGACAAGGAGGGCGGCGCACTCCGCTACCGAGGCGTCGACATCGAGGACTTGGTCGGCCACGTCTCCTTCGGGAACGTCTGGGGCCTGCTGGTCGACGGCTCGTTCAACCCCGGGCTGCCGCCCGCCGAGCCGTTCCCCATCCCCGTCCACTCCGGTGACATCCGCGTCGACGTCCAGTCCGCGCTCGCCATGCTCGCCCCCGTGTGGGGCCTGAAGCCGCTGCTCGACATCGACGAGGCCACCGCGCGCGACAACCTCGCCCGCGCCGCCGTCATGGCCCTCTCCTACGTGGCCCAGTCGGCGCGCGGCCAGGGCCTGCCGATGGTCCCGCAGCGGGAGATCGACAAGGCGGAGACCGTCGTCGAGCGCTTCATGAAGCGCTGGCGCGGCGAGCCCGACCCCAAGCACGTCGCCGCCGTCGACGCCTACTGGACCTCGGCCGCCGAACACGGCATGAACGCCTCCACGTTCACCGCCCGCGTCATCGCCTCCACCGGCGCGGACGTCGCCGCGGCGCTGTCCGGCGCGGTCGGCGCCATGTCGGGGCCGCTGCACGGCGGCGCGCCGTCCCGCGTCCTCGGCATGATCGAGGAGATCGAGCGCACCGGCGACGCCACCGCCTACGTCAAGCAGGCCCTGGACAAGGGCGAGCGTCTGATGGGCTTCGGCCACCGCGTCTACCGCGCCGAGGACCCGCGGGCGCGGGTGCTGCGGCGGACGGCCAAGGAGCTGGGCGCGCCCCGCTTCGAGGTCGCCGAGGCGCTCGAGAAGGCGGCGCTGGAGGAGCTCCACAACCGCCGTCCCGACCGGGTGCTCGCCACCAACGTCGAGTTCTGGGCGGCGATCGTGCTGGACTTCGCCGAGGTGCCGGCGCACATGTTCACGTCGATGTTCACCTGCGCCCGGACGGCCGGGTGGAGCGCGCACATCCTGGAGCAGAAGCGCACCGGCCGCCTGGTGCGGCCGTCGGCCAAGTACGTGGGCCCCGGCCCGCGCGACCCGCGGGAGATCCCCGGGTTCCAGGAGCGCTGACCCCCCGTAGGGGCCGGGTGCCCGGCCCCTACAGCACGCCGTCCCTCCGGCACATCGCCCCTACAGCACGTCGTCCAGGATCGCCATCCACTGCTCCACGACCCGGCGCCGCCGTGCCCCGTCGTCCGTGAGGAGCGAGGCGAGGCCCAGCCCGCGGGCCATGTCGAGCAGGCCCTGGACGGTCTCCCGGACGCCCGGCTCCTTCTCGTTCGCGCCGAGCAGTCCGACGGCCATGCGGTGCGCCTCGCGGCCGATGCGCGCCTCCAGTTCGACGACGCGCGGGCGCAGCGGCTCCTCGGTCGCCGCGGCCACCCAGAGGTGGAGGGCGGCGCGGAAGAGGGGGCCGGTGTAGAGGTCCACCAGTTCGGTGACGGCGAGGTACCGGCGGGCCGGGCCGACGATCGGCGCCGCGCTCTCGACGAGCGCCCGGAGCGCCGCCGACTGCTGCTCGGCCACGTACTCGACGGCCGACGTGAACAGGTCCTCGCGGGTGGGGAAGTGATGCTGCAGGGCGCCGCGCGAGACGCCCGCCCGTTCGGCCACCACGGTGACCGTCGAGCCCGTCCAGCCGTACTCGGCGAGGCACTCGACGGCGGCGTCCATGACCCGGCGGCGGGTGGCCCGGCCGCGGTTCCGGCCCGTGGTGTCGGTGGTCACTGTCGCCACGCGGGACGCCTCCGTTCCAGAAAAGCGGCGATGCCCTCACGGGCCTCGTCCGTCGCGAACAGCCGCTCCGACAGCGCCGCGAGCCGTTCCGCATCGCGCTCGAACGCGGCCAGGACGTCCGCCGTGACCAGGCGTTTCGACTCCGCGACGCCCTGCGGGGACGCCGCGCGCAGCCCGTCGAGGACGGTCTCCAGGGCCGCGTCGACGTCCGGCGCCGCCACCGTCACCAGGCCGGCGCGCACCGCCTCGCGCGCGTCGAACGTCTCGCCGGTGAGGTAGTAGCGGCCGGCCGCGCGCGGGTCGAGCCGGGGCAGCAGCGGCAGCGAGATCACCGCCGGGGCGAGGCCGAGCCGCGCCTCGGTGAACGCGAACGTGGCGCCTTCCCCCGCTATCGCGATGTCGCAGGCGCCGACGAGGCCGAGACCGCCGGCCCGGACGTGCCCGTCGACGCGCGCGACCACCGGTTTCGGCAGCTCGACGATCTCTCGTAACAGGCCCGTCAGTTCGGCCGCGCCCGGGGGTTCCTCCAGGTCGGCGCCCGCGCAGAAGGTGCCACCGGTGTGCGTGAGCACGACGGCCCGGGTGTCCGGGTCGTCCGCCGCGCGGGCGAGTCCGGCGCGGAGCCGGTCGATCAGCGCGGCGGAGAGGGCGTTGCGGCGGGCGGGACGGTCGAGGGTGAGGGTGGTGACACCGGCGGCGGTTCCGAGGTGTACGGGCATGGCCTCTCCAGTCTCCCGGTACGGCCCCGGGTCGTCCGGACGAACGGTACGGGTTTCAGTACGACTTGGGCAGTCCGAGGGACCGGTGGGACACGTAGTTGAGGATCATCTCCCGGCTCACCGGCGCCACGCGCGCCACCCGCACCGCCGTGAGGAGCGCGGCGAGGCCGTACTCCTTGGTGAGGCCGTTGCCGCCGAGGGTGTGCACGGCCCGGTCCACCGTGCGGACGGCGACCTCGGCCGCCGCGTACTTCGCCATGTTCGCGGCCTCGCCCGCGGCCGCGTCGTCGCCCGCGTCGTAGAGCCCGGCGGCCCGGTACGTCATCAGCCGGGCCAGCTCGATGCCGATGTGGGCGTCGGCGAGCGGGTGGGCGACGGCCTGGTGGGCGCCGATGGGCCGGTCCCAGACCTCCCGGACGCGGGCGTACTCGACGGCCCTGCGGAGCGCGTACCGGGCCAGGCCGAGGGCGAACGCGGCGGTCATGACGCGCTCCGGATTCAGCCCGGCGAAGAGCTGGAGCAGGCCGGCGTCCTCGTTCCCGACGAGCGCGTCGGCGGGTAACCGTACGTCATCGAGGACGAGCTCGAACTGCCGGATGTCACCGGAGAGTTCCATGGGTATGGCGTTGCGCCGGAAACCGGGCGCTTCGCGGTCGACGACGAAGAGGCAGGGCTTGAGCCGGCCGGTCCTGGCGTCCTCGGTGCGCCCCACGATCAGGGTCGCGTCGGCGACGTCCACGCCGGAGACGAACACCTTGCGGCCGGTGAGCAGCCAGTCGCCCCTGTCGCGGCGGGCGGTGGTGGTGATCCGGTGGGAGTTGGAACCGGCGTCCGGCTCGGTGATCCCGAAGGCCATGCGCGTGGCGCCGGACGCGAGCCCCGGGAGCCAGCGCCGCTTCTGCTCGTCGGTGCCGAAGCGGGCGATGACCGTGCCGCAGATGGCGGGCGACACCACCATGAGGAGAGGGGGGTTGCCGGCGGCCGCCAGCTCCTCCAGCACGATGGCGAGCTCGACGATGCCGGCGCCGCCGCCCCCGTACTCCTGAGGCAGGTTCACCCCGAGATAGCCGAGCTTGCCTGCCTCCGCCCAGAGCGCGTCCGGAGGGAGCGCACGTGCGCCGAGGGCGGCGACGGCCGCACGAAGGGCCTGCTGCTCGGCGGTGCCGTGCGGGGCGTGAGGGGTGTGAGGGGTGTTGTGAGGGGCTGTGGTGCCGCGCGGAGCGGTGGTCATGGCTGTGCCTCCTCGGGGAGGTCGGGCGGGGGTGCGGGCTTGTCCGGTACGGGTGGCGCCGTGTCCGGTAGCGCCGGGGGCTTGTCCGGTACGGACATGGGCTCGCCCGGTACGAGTGTGGGTTTGTCCGGTACGGGCGTGGGCTTGTCCGATACGGACATGGGCTCGCCCGGCGCGGCCGTGAGCTTGTCCGGTGCGGCCGGGGGCTTGTCCGGCGCGGCCGGGGGCTTGTCCGGCGCGGCCGGGGGCTTGTCCGATACGGCCGGGGGCTTGTCCGATACGGCCGGGGGCTTGTCCGATACGGCCGGGGGCTTGTCCGATACGGCCGGGGGCTCGCCCGGCACGTTCGTTGGCCCGTCCGGTCCGGCCAGGTGTTTGTCCGGCGCGGACGCGTAACTCCCCAGCGAGGCCGCATCGCTGTCCGGCACGGACACGCGGCCGTCCGGCGGCGTCGGCGGCCTGCGCGTCGGTGTGACGACGGCGAGCAGGTCGCCGGTGGACACCCGGCGGCCGGGGGACGCGTGCAAGGCCGTGAGCGTACCGTCGGCGGGGGCCGTGACGCGGTGTTCCATCTTCATGGCCTCCAGCCAGAGCAGCGGTTGTCCGGCCGCCACGTCCCGCCCGGGTGCGACCCCGTCGGCGACGCGCACGACCGTGCCCGGCATGGGCGCGTGCAGCGAGCCGGGTTCCACGGCCGGGGCCGGGTCGGGGAAGCGGGGCAGGACGGTGAACGACCAGGCGCCCGACGGCCCGTCCACGTACGCCGAGCCGTCGTGGAGCGCGACGGCGTACGGCCGCCGGACGCCGTCGGGCGTCTCCAGGACCACTCGGGCGCCGCGGCCGCCGCCGGCCAGGGCCGCCGGCGCCCCCTCCACCGCGCACAGCCGCGGCGCCTCCGGCCCGGACGGTTCCGCCAGGCCGCCGTCGCGGCCGACGCGGTAGCGGACCTCGTACTCCGTCCCCTCCGGCTCAGCGCGGAACCGTTTCACCTGCGGCCCCGAAGGAACGTTGCGCCATCCGCCGAACGGCGACCGCCCCCACGCGTCCGCGAGGGCGGCGGCGAGGGCCGCGCGCCGGGCGTCGGCCTCGTGCAAGGCGCCGCCGGGAGTGCTGAGTTCGGCGAGGCGGCGGTCGTAGAAGTCCGTCCCCGCGCCCCCGGCGGCGAACTCCGGGTGGCGGAGCGTGCGGACGAGCAGGTCGCGGTTGGTGACCGGGCCGTGGATGCGGGCGCGTTCGAGGGAGCGGGCGAGGAGCCTGAGGGCCGACGGGCGGTCGGAGGCGTGGGCGACGGCCTTGGCGAGCAGCCCGTCGTAGTACGGGCTGACGTCGTCGCCGGGCCCGACGCCGAGGTCCACGCGCAGCCCGCCGGCACCGCCGGAACCACCCGGTCCGCCCACGACAGCGGACCCCACGCCCACACCAGTGGTCGCGTACGGCCCACCCGCCTCCCCCTCCGCGACCGACTCCCCCACACGGCCCGTCCCGCCCCCGGAGCCCCCCGTCGGCACCCCCGCGAACGCGACCTCACGCACCACACCCGTCCACGGCCGCCACTCCCGTGCCGGACCCTCCGCGTACAGCCGCGCCTCGACCGCGTGTCCGCGCCGCACGGGAGGCTCGCCCTCCAGCCGGCCGCCCTCCGCGACCCGCAGTTGCAGGGCGACGAGGTCGACCCCGTACACGCACTCCGTGACCGGATGCTCCACCTGCAGCCGGGTGTTCATCTCCAGGAACCACGGCCGCCCGTCGCCCCCGAGCAGGAACTCCACCGTCCCCGCCCCCTCGTACCCGACCGCGCGGGCGAGTCCGGCGGCGTGGGCGCACAAGGCGTCCTCCAGACCGGCGGGCAGACCGGGCGCCGGGGCCTCCTCGACGATCTTCTGGTGCCGGCGCTGGAGGGAGCAGTCGCGGGTGCCGAGGGTCCAGACCGTGCCGTGCGCGTCGGCCAGGACCTGCACCTCCACATGGCGCCCGCCCGTCACATACGGCTCGACGAACACCGTGCCGTCGCCGAACGCGGCGGCCGCCTCCGCGCGGGCCGACGCCAACGCGGCGCCCAGCGCCCAGCGTTCGCGCACCACCCGCATGCCCCGGCCGCCCCCGCCCGCCGCCGCCTTGACGAGAACGGGCAGGTCGGCAGGGCGGACGGCGGCCGGTTCGAGGGGCGTCAGCACCGGGACGCCGGCGCCGGCCGCGATCTCCTTGGCGCGGGTCTTCGACGCCATCGCCTCCATCGCCTCGGGCGGCGGCCCGATCCACACCAGCCCCGCCGCCCGCACGGCCCGCGCGAACGCGGCACTCTCCGACAGGAACCCGTACCCCGGATGCACGGCGTCCGCCCCCGCCGCGACGGCGGCCCGGAGGAGCAGGTCGGCCCGGAGGTAGGTGTCGGCGGACGCGGTGCCGGGCAGGCGGACGGCCGTGTCGGCCGCGCGGACGTGCAGCGCTCCGGTGTCGGCGTCCGAGTGGACGGCGACCGTCGCGATGCCGAGCGCGCGGCAGGTGCGGACGACGCGGCAGGCGATCTCACCCCGGTTGGCGACGAACACGGTCTCGATCACGGTCACCCTTTCCCCGAACCGGTCACATGCGGAAGACCCCGAAGCCGCCCCTGACCCCCGCCACGGGCGCGCCGTACACCGCCTCCAGGCACAGCCCGAGCACCGTCCGGGTGTCACGCGGGTCGATGACCCCGTCGTCGTACAGCCGCCCGGAGAGGAACAGCGGCAGCGACTCCGCCTCCACCTGCCGTTCCACCGCCTCCCGCAGCCCGGTGTCGGCCCCCTCGTCGTACGGCAGCCCCTTCTCGGCCGCCGACGCGCGGGCGACGATCGACAGGACGCCGGCGAGCTGCTTCGGTCCCATGACGGCGGCGCGGGCGCTGGGCCAGGTGAAGAGGAACCGGGGGTCGTACGCCCGCCCGCACATCCCGTAGTGACCGGCGCCGTAGGACGCGCCGAGGAGGACGGAGAGGTGCGGCACCCGGGAGTTCGCCACCGCGTTGATCATCATCGCGCCGTGCTTGATGATGCCGCCGCGTTCGTAGGCGCGCCCGACCATGTAGCCGGTGGTGTTGTGCAGGAAGAGGAGCGGGATGTCCCGCTGGTTGGCGAGCTGGATGAACTGCGCGGCCTTCTGCGACTCGGCGCTGAAGAGGACCCCCCGCGCGTTGGCGAGAATGCCGACCGGCCGGCCGTACAGCCGGGCCCAGCCGGTGGTCAGCCCGGCGCCGTACAGCGGTTTGAACGCGTCGAAGTCCGAGCCGTCGACGATGCGGGCGATCACCTCGTGCGGGTCGAACGGCACCCGGAGATCGCCGGGAACGATGCCCAGCAGCTCGTCCTGGTCGTAGCGGGGCGGTGCGGACGGCCAGGGAGCGGCGGGCGCGGGCGGCTGGTGGAGGCGGGCGACGATGCGGCGCGCCTGGCGGAGGGCGTCGTGCTCGTCGACGGCGAAGTGGTCGGCGAGGCCGGAGACGCGCGCGTGCAGGTCCGCGCCGCCCAGCGACTCGTCGTCGGCCTCCTCCCCGGTGGCCATCCGCACCAGCGGCGGCCCGCCGAGGAACACCTTGGCGCGCTCCTTGACCATGACGACGTGGTCGGACATGCCCGGCACGTACGCCCCGCCGGCCGTGGAGTTGCCGAAGACCACGGCGACGGTGGGGATGCCGGCCGCGGAGAGGCGGGTGAGGTCGCGGAAGAGGGCGCCGCCCGGGACGAAGATCTCCTTCTGCCCGGTGAGGTCCGCGCCGCCGGACTCCACCAGGCTGATCACCGGCAGCCGGTCGGCGCGGGCGATCTCGTGCGCGCGGAGCGCCTTCCGCAGCGTCCACGGGTTGCTCGCCCCGCCGCGTACGGTCGGGTCGTTGGCGCTGATCAGGCAGGTGACGCCGGAGACCGTGCCGATGCCGGTGACGAGCGAGGCCCCCACCGCGTACTCGGTGCCCCAGGCGGCCAGCGGGGAGAGCTCCAGGAACGGCGTGTCCGGGTCGAGCAGCAACTCGACGCGCTCGCGCGGCAGGAGCTTGCCCCGGGCCCGGTGCCGGGCCGCGTACTTCTCGCCGCCGCCCGCGACGGCCTGCGCGTGGGCGGCCTCGACCTCTGCGAGGCGGTCGAGCATGGCGGCCCGGTTGGCCGCGTAGTCGGGTCCGGCGGTGTCGAGCCGGGAGGTCAGGACGGTCACAGCAGCGCCTCCGGTATCTCCGTGCAGCGGGCGCGCAGCCACTCCCCCACGCCCTTGCCCTGTGGGTCGAAGCGGACGTTCTCCGCGACGCCGCGCCCGAGGAGGCCGTCGACGACGAAGTTGAGGGCGCGGAGGCCGGGGAGGACGTGCCGCGTGACCTCCAGCGCGTCCGTTTCCGGGAGGAGTTGGCGGAACCGGTCGACGGTGAGCGCGTGGGCCAGCCACCGCCACCCGTCCTCGTCCCGTGCCCACACGCCGACGTTGACGCCACCCCCCTTGTCGCCGCTGCGGGCGCCCACGACGCGCCCGAGGGGCGCGCGGCGCACGGGCCCGGCGGGCAGCGGTTCCGGGAGCGCGGGGTCGGGCAGCGGCGGCGCGTCGTCGGTCCGGACGGGCGGCGGGAGGACGGGGACGCGCGTCCCGTCGGGCAGGACGGCGACGTGCCGCACGGTCTCGGGGTCCACGGGCACCGCCTCGAACGTGCCGTACGGGGAACCCGGCCCCGGCGGCGCGGTGAGGTGCAGCCCCGGCACGCTCGCCAGGGCCAGCTCGACGGCCGCCGCGCCGACCGCCCGGCCGACGGTCTCGGGGTCGGGGTCGTGCACCACCAGTCTCAGGAGCGCGCTCGCCTCCTCCTGGACGGCCGCGTCGGGGTGGTCCGTGCGGGCCAGGGTCCAGCGGACGGAGGCGGGCCGGCGGCGGGCGAGCGCGTCCTCCATCTGCTCCCGGACAAGCCGCGCCTTGGCCTCGATGTCCAGGCCGGTGAGGACGAACACGGCCTCGTTGCGCAGCCCGCCCAGGCGGGTCAGCCCCGCCTTGAGCGCGGCCGGCGGCGGCTCCCCCCGGACGCCGCCGATCCGCACCCGGTCCGGGCCGTCCTGCGCGAGCCGGACGGTGTCGAGCCGGGCCGTCACGTCCGGGCCCGGGTAGCGGGCGCCCTGTGTCTCGTACAGCAGCTGCGCGGTGACGGTCCCGACGGTGACGGCACCGCCGGTGCCGGGGTGCTTGGTGATCACCGAGCTGCCGTCGGGGTGCAGTTCGGCGATCGGGAAGCCGGGGCGACGGACGTCGTGCTCCCGGAAGAACGCGTAGTTCCCGCCGGTCGCCTGCGCCCCGCACTCCAGCACGTGTCCGGCGACGACGGCGCCCGCGAGGGCGTCGTACGCCCCCGGCCGCCACTCGAAGTGGGCGGCCGCCACTCCGCTGACCAGCGCCGCGTCCGTGACCCGGCCGGTCACGACGACATCCGCCCCGGCCCGCAGACAGGCGGTGATCCCGGCCCCGCCGAGGTAGGCGTTGGCGGTGAGCACGCCGGGGCCCCAGTCGCGGGCGGGGAGCAGGTCGTCGCCGGTGACGTACGCGACACGGGTGCCGGTGCCGAGCCGCTCGGCCAACGCGCTGATGCGGTACGCCAGTCCGGACGGATTGAGCCCGCCCGCGTTGGCCACGATCCGCACGCCGCGCTCGGCGGCGATCCCGAGGCAGCTCTCCAACTGCCGGAGGAACGTGCGGGCATATCCCCGCTCCGGGGCCTTCAGCCGGTCCCGGCCGAGGACGAGCATGGTCAGTTCGGCGAGGTAGTCCCCGGTGAGCACGTCCAGGGGGCCGCCGGTGAGCATCTCCTCCATCGCGTCGAAACGGTCACCGTAGAAGCCGGAGGCGTTCCCGATCCTCAGCACGCTGGGGAGCGTGGCAGCGGCCCGGGAAACAAGCAAGCGTGCTTGCTCGGTTTCCGGCCGGGGACGTAGCGCGTGGACGCGCCGGTGAGGGGGTCCACGCGGATGTGCGCGGCGGGTAACCACCGTGGGAACGTGGCCGGATCCGGCGCCGGTACCGCGCAAGGTCCCGGCCGTCCTGGCCGAAGCGGTTGCTGCCGCCGGCGCCGCCGCGTCCGGCGCGCCCGCCGCCGCCGGCCGATCCGCCGTAGCCGACCTTCACCATGTACGAGGGGTGGTCCTCGACGTTCAGGGGGCACGCCAGATACCAACCCCCGCCTCCGCCACCGCCGCTGGCCCCGCCGGCTCCTCCGCCACCGTTCTCACCCGGCTCCCCGACGTTCCCCAGGGTGAGAAACGCTTCTCCTCCGCCTCCACCGCCCCCGCCCGCACCCCCTCCTCCGCCACCACCGGCGCCCCAGAGGTAGACCGTCACCTCCTTCACTCCCGCCGGGCGCTGCCACGGTGATCGCCCGGAGTGGTGAACACGGCTTTCCCAGCCGCCTGTTGCGCCCGCGCCGGGGGCGCGCCGGGCAGCACGAGCAACGGTGCGACGACGCCGAGCGCAACGGCCCCAAGGCGCAGGCTCCTGCCGGTGGCCGCGCTGCGGGCCGTTTCTGTGGTCATGCGTGGCCTCCTCACGCGGCGGCGTCGGCGGCGCCGCCGCCTGTGTCCTGACGTCCGGGTACGTCCCCGGCCCGGGACAACGAGCGGATGATCCGACAGGCGCTTCGCATCATCCGAACTACTGACGAACGCACGTCGCGTGGACGTCGGCGCCGCGCCACGCGCTCCGACGGCACGGGCCTGGCCAGGGCTGCCCTCATGAGGTCACCTCCCTCGCGGATCTCGGTACCGCGCCCTCGACGCCGTCCGTGGCTCGGCCGCCTCCTGGGACGCCCCAACGGGCGTGCAGACGACTGCACTTCGGACCTTCCCGGCGTGTGGCCCGGTGCTGCGCAGGACCATAGGGGCCGCCGTTGCACGCTTGCAACCACGCTGGAAGCTTCATGCACCGGCTAGACCCGTCAGATGGCACACGCGAGACTGTGCCGCAGGCCCAGGAGAAGGAGCGAGAGCGGCATGCCACCAAGGACGGCACCCACTGCGCGGCAACAGCGAATCGGCGCCGAGTTGCGCAGGATGCGGGAGCAAGCGGGCTTGAACGTCGCCGAAGCCGGGCGCCTGATCAGCGCGGATCGCAGCCGCATCAGCAACATCGAGGCCGGACGGCTCGGTGTGAGCGCGGAGCGCATCCGCACATTCGCCGGTCTCTACGCATGCTCGGACGGCGACTTCGTCGAGACCTTGGTTCGGATGGCGGAGGAGCGTCACAAGGGTTGGTGGGAGCAATTTCGGGGAATCCTGGCCACCAGCATGCTCGACCTCGCGGAGCTGGAATACCACGCCGCGAGCTTGACGGTTATGCAGTTCGCGTACATCCCGGGGCTCCTCCAGACCGAGGAATACGCGGCAAGCCTCTTTCGGAACACCGTTCCGCCGCTGAGCTCAGTAGAGGTGGAACGCCGGGTATCGCATCGAATGAGCCGAAAGTGCGTGATGCAGCGCGACCCCGCGACACCGTGCACCTTCGTGATCCACGAAGCGGCGCTGCGGATGATCCACCCCGGCAAGGAGGGTCAGCTCCGACAGTTGGAGCGACTGCTGGAGATGAGCACCCACGACGGCCTCACCCTTCACGTGATCCCCTTCTCCCACGGTTCGTTTCCGGGGGCCAACAGCTCCTGCACCTACGCTGCGGGGCCGGTTCCGCGACTGGATACGGTACAGATCGACACCGCGCACGGGTCGCTCTTTCTCGACACCGACTCGCACCTCGAAAACTATCGATGCATCCTGCGGCACGCCAAAAAGACCGCCCTCTCCCCGAGGGCCTCCCGGGATTTCATCCGCAGCGTCGCGAACCAATTGTGAAGGCAAGGCATACCGATGTCGGAAGCGAAGTGGCAAAAGTCTTCCTTTTCCAACGACAGAGACGAGTGCATAGAACTGGCGAGTGAGATCCCCGGCGAAGTGCTGATTCGCGAGAGCGATGCACCAGGAGTGACCATCAAGGCGTCTCGCGCCAAGTTGCGCACCTTCATCTCCGGCGTCAAGGCCGGTGGATTGAGTCACCCGATTTAGTGCACCAGCAAGCTCGGCCGCCCTCCACCTGTGCAGGTGGGGGGCGTTTGTCATATGCCGGTGCAACCGTTCACCGGTGAACCCTTGCACCGGGACTCCGTGCGCCGCTACCTTCCGTACGTCGCCACTGCTCCGGGCGACGTCGAACCGCGCCGCAGGAACTCGCCGGGCGCGGCAGGCAGTTCGGGTCGCCGCACTGCCACTGTCCGACCTCCGCGTTCGCCACTCTCCCCCAGGGGAACCATCCGCCCGCGCAAGGAAGTGAGCCATGCCCCCCACCCCCCACATCGCCGGCCTCGCGCACCTCACCGACACCGAAGGCCGTCTCCTCATGCTCAAGACCGCAGAGGGCAATTGGCGACTGCCGGGCGGCCCGGCGCTCCCCAACGAGTCGGCCCGGAACGCGATGGCCTACCACGTACGCCGGGACCTGCACATCCGGGTCGAGCCCCGGTTCGTCCTCGGCATGGAGCCGATCGTCGGCACCGGCTCCAGCGCGTACCTGTTCGCGTGCGACAACCTCCAGGCGGACGACATCGCACGCATCCAACTACCGGGCGCCCGAACGGAGATCACCGCCTTCGCCTTCGTCGACTACCCCGGCATCGCCGAGGGCGTCAGCCCACACGAACACCTCCTCATCACCGGGGCGGCGACGGCCTTGAGGACGCCGGATGGCCGTGAGGGCCGGTTGTGAACGTGCTGGTCACAGCCACTTGTTGAGGAATGTGACCAGCACGGTCGCCTCGTAGCGGACCGCGAGCTCGTCATACCGCGTGGCTACAGCCCGGTGGCGCTTGAGGCGGTCGATCCCGCACTCGACCGCGTGCCGCTGCTTGTGGTCGTCCTTGTCGGACTTGGGCGGCCGTCCGCCTCGCGAACCCCGCTTGGGGCGGTCGCGGACGCGGTCCGTCGGCACCGGGATCCGCTTGCTTGGAGTGCACTCTAAGGTCATAGCGTTGAGACAGCCGAACCGAACACCCAACGCGTCGACGCTTCACCCCGCACGACCAACGAGAATGGCGGCAAGTGGTAGACAACCAATTCACAACGCATGCAGCACTTTTCGATCTGAGTGGAAAGCGCGCGCTCGTCACCGGTGGCACCCGAGGCATCGGAATGATGATCGCGCGTGGCCTTCTCCAGGCAGGCGCCCGCGTGGTCATCAGCTCACGCAACGCAGAAGTGTGCGCTCAGGTACAGGAACAGCTGTCCGAATTCGGTGAAGTGCGGGCCATTCCCGCCGACCTGTCCCGCCACGACGAGTGTCGGCGGCTGTCCGACCTCGTCACCGCCGACTCGGAACGCCTCGACATCCTCGTCAACAACGCGGGCGCCATGTGGGACGAGCCGCTGGCGACGTTCCCGGACGCGGCCTGGGACACGGTCGTCGACCTCAACCTGAAGTCGCCGTTCTGGCTGGTCCAAGCGCTGCTGCCCGCACTTCGCAGGGCGGGCACCGCCGACGATCCCTCGCGGATCATCAACGTCGGCAGCATCGCCGCCATCCACATCCCCCAGCGGCCCAACTACTCGTACTCCAGCAGCAAGGCCGCACTGCATCAACTCACCAGAGTGCTGGCCAAGGAACTAGGACCGCAGCACGTCACCGTGAACGCCGTGGCACCGGGACCGTTCCCGTCGATGATGATGGCCGCAACCCTCGATGAGCTCGGCGAGGCGATCGCGGCGGCGGCCCCACTACGCCGGATCGGCCGCGACGACGACATGGCGGGTGTCGCCGTGTTCCTCGCCAGCCGGGCAGGCGCATACCTGACAGGCGCCGTGATCCCCGTGGACGGCGGCATCGCCACGACCGCGTAGGCCACCTAAGGTCTGTTCGCGAGAGTTGTTCTAGATCGAGATGATTACGTCCTGCGGGACGTGGGGACCTAGCGGACGGCCAGTGGGCACGACTCGAGCCGCTGTTGCCGCGGGGCATGACGTCGGGCCGTCCGCCGGTATGGACGCGGCGGCAGCTGATAGACGGCCTACGGTGGCGGACCCGGCCGGGTGCTCCCTGGCCTGACGTGCCGGAACGCTACGGGCCGTGAAACCGGGTCCATGACCTGTTCCTGCGCCGGCAGCGCGATGACACCTGGGCCAGGATCGTCACTCAGCCGCAGGCCGAGGCGGATGCCAAGGGCCTGATCGCCTGGGACGTGAACATCGAGTCCACGGTCTGCCGGGCCCACCAGCACGCAGCTGGGACGGCGAAAAAAAGGGGGGCACCTCCAGAAGAAACCGCCCGGCGGGACCACCGGCGAGCCGGCCGGCCACGGGCTCGGACGCTCCCGGGGTGGCCTGACCAGCGAGGTCCACCTCGCCGTCGAGCAGGGTCAGCTGCCGCCATCGGTGGTGAACACCACCGGACAGCAGGGCGATTCGCCTCGGTTCGAGTCGGTCCTGGAAGCGATCCGGGTGCCCCGGCTCGGCATCGGCAGGCCTCGCATACGGCCGGACCGAATCCGGGCCGACAAGGCGTACGACTCCCGCAGCACTCGCGCCTCCCAGCGCAGACGCGAGATCAAGGCCGCGATCCCGGTGCCGACGGACCGCGTCCGCGACCGTCCCGAGCGGGGTTCGCGAGGCGGACGACCGCCCAAGTTCGACAAGGACTACGACAGGCAGCGGCACGCGGTCGAGTGCGGGGTCAACCGCCCCAAGGGCCACCGGGCTGTAGCCACGAGGTATGACGAGCTCGCGGTCCGCTACGAGGCGACCGTGCTGGTCGCAGTCCTCAACGAGTGGCTGTGACCAGCACTTTCACAACTGGCCCTAGGCGAACCGGGCGGCCCGGCGCCGACCGGAGCGCCTCCCGCCACCAGGCGCTCCGGTTGGCACCGGGCCGCCCTGGGTAGGGCGAGATGGTGCCGTTCGTCCCCAGACGAGGAGAACCCGCCGTGAAATCCCTCTTCGAGGATGAGTCGTTCTCCTTCGAGACCCTGCGTACCGCGTGCTTCGCCGCGTACGGCGGGGCCGATCTCGGCGAAGTGATCGTCACCGCGCGGGCGATCGCGGACGGCGACGAGGACGCCTGGTACCGCCGGTGGCGCGCCACCGCCGCCCGCGTCCATGAGCAGGGCGACAAGGCGCTCGCGGCCGGGCAGCGCGTCGGTGCGCGCGAGGCGTTGTTACGGGCGTCGAACTACTACCGGACCGCCGAGTTCTACCTCCGCGACGACCCGTTCCGCGACGACCGGGCCAAGGAACTGGCGGGCCTCGCCCGCAGCACGTTCGCGACCGCCGCCGCGCACCTCGACACTCCGGTGGAACGGGTGGCGATCCCGTACGGGGACACCACCCTGCCCGGCTGCCTCTTCCTCGCCGACGACTCGGGTGCACCGCGCCCCACGATCGTCTTCACCAGCGGGTTCGACTCCATCCTGGAGGAGGCGTACTTCGCCGTCGCGGCGTCGGTGCTGCGCCGCGGCTACCACTGCCTGGCCTACGACGGCCCGGGCCAGGGCGCCGCACTCCGCGAGCAGCGGCTGTTCTTCCGGCCCGACTGGGAGGCGGTCGTCACCCCGGTACTGGATTACGCCCTGACCCGCCCGGAGGTCGACCCCGACCGCGTCGTCCTGTACGGCTACAGCTTCGGCGGCCACCTCGTGCCGCGCGCCGCCGCGTTCGAGCACCGGGCCGCCGCGCTCGTCCTCGACGGCGGCATCTACAGCTACTTCGACGCCACCACCCGGCCGCTCCCGCCGTGGCTGCTCCAGTGGACCCTGGACGGCCGGGACGACGACGCGGAGCGCGTCCTGAGGATGGCGATGACAGGCAGCACCTCCCTGCGGTGGGCGCTGCGCAACGGGGTGTGGACGTTCGGCGCCGACTCGATCGCCGACTACGTCCGCCACTCCCGTGCCTACACGCTGGACGGCGTCGTCGACCGGATCACCACGCCCGCCCTGATCTTCGACCCGGAGGACGACGCCTTCTTCAAGGGCGAGCCCGCCCGGCTGCACCAGGCCCTCCGGGCGCCCAGCACCCTCATCACTCTGCCGGCGGCCGACGGGCTCGGCGAGCACTGCGCGTACGGCGGCCGCTCCACCCTCCACCAGCACATGTACGACTGGCTCGATCAGACCCTCTGAGCCGCCCCCTCGGTTCCCGTGCGCTCGCGCCCGCCCCCACCACGTCGAAGATCCCGACGACAGGGAGTCCTCATGAGCACCGAGATGAGCACCGACGCGCGGCTCGAAGCCGGGCTCTCGCCGGAGAGGCTGGCCTTCTTCACCGATGCGATCTTCGCGATCGCGATGACCCTGCTGGCGGTGGAACTCAAACACCCGGACGAAGGGCAGCTCGGCTCCGGGCGCGCGCTGTGGGGCTTCCTGGCCGGCCAGCGGAGTTCCTACCTGGCGTTCGCGTTGGCGTTCATGCTGCTCTGGTCGGTGTGGCGGCGCCATCACGTGCTGATGGACGGGGTCCGCCGGCTGTCCAGGGCGTTCGCGTTCTGGCACGCGCCGTTCCTGCTCCTGGTGGCGTTCCTGCCGTTCCCGACGGCGGTCATCGGCGCCTCGATCACCAATCCGCTGGCGCAGACCCTGTTCGCGGGCACGATGGCCGCCATGGTGTGCTGCGAGGCGGCCGTGAAGGAGATCGCCGTCGGCGCCGGCTTGGTCGTCGGCGCTCCTGCCGGCACGCGCCGCCAGGCCGACGCCTCGTGGTCCGTCGGCTTCTGGTTCGTCCTCAGCGCCGCTCTCGCCTGGGTGTCCCCCTACGCCTACGTCCTGTGGTTCGTCGCGCACAGCGCCGCCGCCTACGGCGGGCCCCTCCTGGGGCGGCTCCGTGCCGGCCGGGGCTCGGTCGTCGACGGACCTCGGTAGCTTAGGCGCATGTCTTCTGCACTTGTGATCGGTTACGACCCTCAGGGCATACCCGGTGCCGACGGTACCGCTCTTCGGGCCGCCCTGGACGCCGAGTTGGCCCGTTTCGGCGAGCACGGCATCCAGGCGGCCATGGCACTCGTCCGCTTCGACGCGTCGGCCGAGCCGGCACTCGTCGCGTCGTTGACCGAACGTCCGTGGGACGTGGTCGTGATCGGCGGCGGGATCCGCAAGACCGAGCAACTGCTGCCCCTCTTCGAGCAGATCGTGAACCTGATCCGCCAGCACGCGCCACAGGCCGCCATCGCGTTCAACAGCAGCGGCGGGGACAGCGTCGAAGCGGCTCAGCGCCGGCTCTGAGCCCGCGGACCCCGGTCACGGCGCTAGGACGGCGTGGGGCCCGTCATGTGCTTGCTGATCCACTGGATCGGCCCCATTCCCATGCTCGGCACATAGGTCTTGGCGTTGTGCTCGCCGTCCGGGATCTCCCGCAGCATGGTGTGCACCGGGCCCTTGTCGCCGTGGGACGCGATGAAGTCCTTGGTGTTCTTCATCGACGTCCGCTCCTTGGTGCCGACCTGGAAGGCGAGGTAGACGTCCGGCCCCTTGCCGTCGGTCAGCCGCTTCGCCAGCACCTGAGGATTGTTCGCGGCCTTCTCCTCGGAGTGGCCGGCCCACAGCGGGGAGTCGGGGACGATGTCCGGGCCGGACGCGATCACGGCCTTGAAGCGATTCGGCTTCTGGAGCACCGCCTTCAGGCCCGCGAAGGCACCGGAGGAGGAGCCCATGAAGGCCCAGCCGTCACGCTCCTTCAGGGTACGGAAGTTGGCCTTGATCAAGTCGGGGACGTCCTCGGTGAGCCAGGTGCCCATCTTGGGCTGCCCGGGGATGTCGCTGCCGTCGTAGTAGTTCTTGTCGTCCGGGTTGAGCACCGGCATCGCCACGATGAAGGGCAGGCTCTTGCCCTCCTCCGACCACTGGGCGATCGACGACTGGAGCTTGAGGTCCGTCCCCATCCAGTAGTTGACCGGGTAGCCGTTGCCGCCGGGCAGGGCGATCAGGACGGGGAAGCCGGACTTGGCGTACTTGGGGTCGTCGTACTGCTTCGGGGCCCAGACCCACACCTTGCCCTTGAAGCCGGACTTCTTGCCGTCCAGGGTCACCACACCGATCTTGGTGCCGTCCCGCACGGTGTTGGCGACGCGGAAGTCGGCCTTCGGTCCGGTGGGCATGAGGGTGCCGCGGGCGCCGGTGACCCCGCCGCTGTCGTCGCCGAAGGTGATCGGATCGCCCTCGTCGGAGAAGGCACCGGTGCACTTCAGTACCGGCCAGGCGATCAGGGCCAGGGCGGCCACGCAGGCCACCGCCCATATTCGGCGGCGTTTGGCCGTTGTCCGGCGGTGTTTGGTCGTTGTCCGGCGGTGTTCGGTCGTCGTCATGCCGTCGTTCCCGTTCTCGCTCAGACCTGGTAGCGGTCGGGGGCGAAGAGGTGCAGGTGGTCCCTGACCCAGTCCGAGGTGCGGGCGAGGCCCTCCTCCAGGTCCACCCGCGGGCTCCAGCCGGCCCATTCGCGGGCGCGGGAGTTGTCCGAGAGCAGTCGCTCGACCTCGCTGCCGGCCGGGCGCAGCCGCGTCTCGTCCACGACGACCTTCGCGTCCCGGCCCGAGGCGCGGATGAGCGAGGCCGCCAGGTCGCCGACGGAGATCTCGCGCCCGGTGCCGAGGTTGACGGCGTGCCCGACGGCCCGGTCGCAGTCGGCGAGGGCCAGGAAGCCCTCCGCGGTGTCGGTGACGTAGGTGAAGTCACGGGTGGGCGTGGTCGAGCCCAGCCGGATCTCGTCGGCGCCGGAGTGCAGCTGGGCCAGGATCGCGGGGATCACCGCACGCGCGGACTGGCGCGGCCCGTAGGTGTTGAAGGGGCGCACCACCGTGACGGGGAGCTCGAAGGAGTGCGCGTACGACAGCGCCAGCATGTCCGCGCCGATCTTCGAGGCGGAGTACGGCGACTGGGGCTGCAGCGGATGGTCCTCCCGGATCGGGACGGTCCGGGCCGTGCCGTAGACCTCGCTGGTCGAGGTGTGCAGCATGCGGCGCACGCCGTGGCGGCGGCAGGCCGCGGCCACGTTCTCCGTACCGGCCACATTGGTCTGCACATACGCCTCGGGGGCCGCGTAGCTGTACGGGATGCCGATCAGCGCCGCCAGGTGGAAGACGGTGTCGCACCCGGCGACGGCGTCCGCCACCCGGTTCGCGTCCCGCACGTCCCCGGCGAGGATCTCCACGGGGGATTCCGGCCCGAAGTACCGGGCCAGATGGCCGCGTTCGGCGTACGGCTTGTAGTGCGCCAGCGCCCGTACCCGGGCCCCGCGCTCCACCAGCAGGTCCACCAGGGTGGAGCCGATGAATCCCTCGGCGCCGGTGACCAGGACCGTCCGGTCGCGCCAGGCGGTCCGGTCGTCGTTCGCGTTCATGTCCTCGTGCCTCTCAACTCGTCGTCAGGGCGGCGGGGGTACGGCCGGCGAGGCGCAGCGCCCACGTCGCCATCAGGTCGGCGGCCGTCGCGTGGGTGCCGGGGTGAGCCGCGGCGCCCATCGCGGCCAGCCGGTGCGGTGCGGCGAGCAGCGGGCCGATCAGCTCCGCCAGCCGGTCGCCGTCCGCCTCCGCGTCCGGCAGCAGCAGCCCGGCGCCCGCGTCGGACAGCACCCGGGCGTTGTGGGTCTGGTGGTCGTGCGGGGCGTGCGGGTAGGGGACGAGCACGGCGGGCATCCCGAGGGACGACAGCTCCGCCACCGTGGCCGAGCCCGCCCGGCACACCATGAGGTCGGCGGCCGCGTAGGCCAGGTCCATGCGGTCCAGGTAGCCGACGGCCGTGGCGACGCGGTCGGATCCGTCCGCGGCCAGCCGGGCCCGGACCGCCTCCAGCGCCGCCGGGCCGGTCTTGATCAGCAGATGGACGTCCGGCCGAGTGCGCCAGAGCCGCGCCAGACCGACCGCGGCCTCGGTGAGCCGCGCCGCGCCGAGGCTGCCGCCGTTGAACAGCACGAGCCGTGCGTGCGGCGGTAGGCCGAAGACGCGTCGGGCGGTGCCGCGAAGGGCCGCCCGGTCGAGCCCCGCCACCGCCCCGACCAGGGGCATGCCCACGGTCCGTGCCCGCCCGGCGGCCCGGGCCGGGAGATGCCGGCGCGTCCGGTCGAAGGCCAGCGCCACATGCGGGGTGAGCGTCGCCGCGAAGCGGTTCGCGCGCCCCGGTACCGCGTTGGACTCGTGCACCAGCGCGGGCCGGCCCGCCAGCCGTGCGCCGAGCACGGCGGGCGCGCCGGGGTAGCCGCCCATGCCGATGACGACCTGGGCGCCCTGCTCCTCGATCACCTGCCGCGCCTGGAGTCCCGAGCGGAGCAGGTCCGCGGGAAGCAGGAATCTGCGGACGCCCAGCGACGGGTCGAAGGGGATCATGTCGACCGTGTGCAGCCGGTACCCGGCCTCCGGTATCAGCCGCGTCTCCAGGCCGCGCTCCGTCCCGACGAAGCTGACGACCGCGTCCGGGACGGCTCTGCGCAGCGCCTCGGCGACGGCCAGCCCCGGATAGATGTGGCCGCCGGTGCCGCCCGCCCCGATGACCACCGAGAGGGTGGCGTCGTGTGCTGTAGCCATGGCCACAGCGTGGCGAAATGTCCTAAGAAGGTTTTAAGAGGTGGTTTAGGGGGTGGGTGGCCCGGCCACCGGGGGCGTCCACATGTTCCGTACGAAGTCCGCGATGTCCCGCACGAAGTCCGCGCGCCGTCGCCCCGCACGGGCCGCGACCGTCGCCCTGGCCGTCGCCGCACGCGTCACCGCGCGCGTCACCGCGACGGCCGGCAGTGCGCGTGCCGGCGGGGCCGTCCGCCATTCTCGGTGCAGGCCCCATGGGCTGGGTCCGGAAAGGTGTGACGACCCCGGCGTCGAACAGCCCGGTTGGCTTCGGGCGACGACGACGCCAACCGGCGCCGCTGTCAACGGATCAGGGTTCAGGCGGGATCAGGGGTCCAAGCGGGTCAGGCCGATCCCGCGGAAGCCGTCGATCACATCGCGCACGGTGTCCTCGTCGGCCTGGACCGGCTGGGCGATCACCGGCGCCCGGTTCCCGCCCGCCGAGGCGGACGGCATCAGCGCGCGCCGGTAGCGCACCCGACTCTAGTTCCGGTACCGGAAGGTGATCCGGCCGCGTGTGAGGTCGTACGGCGGGAGCTCCACCAGCACACGGTCCTCCAGCATGATCTTGATGTAGTTCTTGCGGACCTTCCCGCTGATGTGCGCGAGCACCCGGTGGCCGTTGTCGAGCTCCACGGTGAACATGGCGCTGCGCAGGCACTCGACGACCCTGCCCTGCACCTCGATGACGTTCTTGTTCCTGGTCATCGGCCCAGCTCCAGTTCCAGCTCCAGGTTGCTGCTCATCGGCCGGGCGCCGAAGCCCTCGACCAGCGCCGTGGCCGCGCGGTTGGCCTCCTGGACTTCCGCCCAGGCCGCCGCGTACCCGGCGTGGTGCAGCGTCCCCAGCGCGTGGGCCAGCAGCGCCCGCGCGATGCCGCGGCGCCGCTCGCCGGCCCGGACCGCGAGCAGCCCGATGCGCGGCCGGATCACCGTCACCACGCGGATCAGGCCCAGGTAGCGGTCCGGCCCCGCCGCCACCGCGTACTTCGACGGGGCGACGATGGTGTCGCCCGGAGGGAGGGGGATCACCTCCGCGGGCATCGAGTGCCACCCGGCGGTCGCGCCGACTTCGTCACGTATCGCGCGGTCCACCTCCCGCAGCAGGCGCTCGTCCGCCTGACCGGCGGGCACGATCGTCACGCCCGGGGGCGGCAGGACCGCCCCGAGCCCGGTGGCGCGCGGGTCGGTCGGCACGGTGTACTCCCACTCGCGGCGCCGGACCGTGAATCCGGCCCGCCGCCAGCAGGCCGTCAGTCCGGCGTCGGCTTCGTCGACCACCGTGTAGAGCGGCGTGGGCAGTTCGGCCAGCATCGCCTCGGCGAGCCGGTCGAAGACGGCGTCGTGCCAGGCGTCGACGCAGGCGAACAGGCGCCCGTCGGCCCGGCGCTCCGCGTAACCGCGGCCGACCACCAGGCCGTCGTCCAGTGCGTGCCACTGCCTGTCCGCGACGCGCGTGATCACCACGGCGTTCTCGCTCAGGCCGGAGGGGAAAGGCTTCGTATTCATCGGAGTCTCCTTCAGGAGTGCCTTGGTCTCAGGCGCTCCTGGCGACACCGAACGTCAGCCGCCGGACCGTGACGGATTGAGGGAGCACCCACGGGTAACTGCGTTCACGGGTCTCACCTCCATACGACGACTTCGCGGTCCGCCATGAACGTAACCGAGGGGCGCCGGCTCGCTCAACTTCTTTTTCGCAGCCGCTCCTTTTCGCAGCCGCGCTCGGACGCCGTCGCGTCTCGCCGTAAGATCGACGACGGCATCGCGTGCCGGTCACCGGCCGGGTGAGGCATGGAGGTGCCGGGGAGATGCCCTTGGAGGCATTCCTTGCCAGTCGAGCTGAACCACACCATCGTCCACGCCCGGGACAACCGGGAATCCGCCGAGTTCCTCACGGAACTGCTCGGCCTCGAGATCACCGCGGAGTGGGGTCCGTTCATCGCGGTCGAGCTGAACAACGGCGTCACGTTGGACTTCGCCACGATCCCCGCGGAACAGATCGCTCCGCAGCACTACGCCTTCTTGGTGTCGGAGGAGGAGTTCGACGCGGCGTACGCGCTGATCACGCGGCGCGGCATCGAGCACTACGCCGACCCGCGGCGACAGCGGCCGGGCACGGTCAACCACAACGACGGTGGCCGCGGCGTGTACTTCATGGACCCGTCGGATCACGCCATGGAGCTCATCACCGTCCCGTACGGCGGATGGCCGGCGTAGGCGCATGAGCCGGGGCCGCGTTCCGGCGCGGGGCGCGGCCCTCCGCCGGCACGACCGCCCCGCCGCGCCCGGCGGGGACACCGGCCGGCCCCCGGCCCGGCTCACCGGGCGGGCAGCTTGTGGACGACGGTGTCGCCGGGGTCCAGCCGGCGGCCGTCCGCGGACAGGACTTCCAGCGGGCGCAGAGGCCGCTCCCGGCGGCGGTCGAGGAGCTCCGAGTGGGGCTCTCCGGGGGCGAAGAAGTGCTGTTCGCCCCACTGCCGCAGCGCCACGATGACGGGGAAGAGCGCCGTGCCCTTCGGAGTCAGGACGTACTCACGGTAGGCGCTGCCGTCCGAGGCGGGGACGGATTCCAGGATGCCGCCGGCGACGAGGGTGCGCAGCCGGGCGGTGAGGATGTTCTTCGCGACGCCGAGGCTGCGCTGGAACTCACCGAAGCGCCGGCTCCCGTCGAAGGCGTCGCGGACGATCAGCAGGGACCACCAGTCGCCGATCGCGTCCACCGAGCGGGCGACGGGGCATTCGCTGTCGTCGAAGCGGGTCCTGGTCACCATGGGGTCCTCACTCTCAGGCTGGTTGCAACATGCTACCAAGCAGGTCTACGGTCGGACCCTGGTGGCAAATTGCAACCAGTGAAAGGCGGGATGCCGATGTCCGGCGACAGCAAGGCCGTGACGCGACGGACCAGTGAACTCGAAGGGGAGGTGCCCGCGTTCACGCTCACCCGCGGCCTCGTCCTCCTCTTCGCCGTGGCCTGCGGGGCGGCCGTGGCCAACGTCTACTTCTCCCAGCCGCTCCTGGTGACCATGGGCCACGACCTCGCCATGAGCCCGGCGGTCGTCGGCAGCGTCGTGACGCTCACGCACGTCGGGTACGGGCTCGGGCTGTTCTTCCTCGTGCCGCTGGGCGACGTCGCCGACCGCAGGCGGCTCGTCGTCGCCCAACTGCTGCTCCTCGTCGGGGCACTGGCCCTGGTCGCCGCCGCCCGCTCGGCGGCGCTGCTGCTCGTGGGCATGGCGGCGACGGGACTGCTCGCCGTCGTCACGCAGACGCTGGTGGCCTTCGCGGCCTCCCTCGCCCCGCCCGCCGGGCGCGGGCGGGTCGTCGGCCTCGTCACCAGCGGCGTGGTCACCGGGATCCTGCTCGCGCGCACCGCGTCCGGCCTCCTCGCCGACCTCGCGGGCTGGCGGTCCGTCTACATCGCCTCGGCGTCGCTGACCGCGCTGCTCGCCCTCGTCCTGCACCGCGTGCTGCCGCGCCGCGGCGCCACCGCGCCGACCGCTCTGCGCTACGGACAGCTCCTGCGCTCCACCCTCACCCTCTTCGCCCGGGAACGGCTCCTGCGGCTCCGGGCCGCGTTCTGCCTGCTGGTCTTCGCCTCCTTCAGCACCCTGTGGAGCAGCATCGCCCTGCCGCTCAGCGAGGCCCCGTACCACCTCTCCCACAGCGCGATCGGGGCGCTGGGCCTGATCGGGGTCGCCGGCGCCCTCGCCGCGACCGTCGCCGGCCGCCTGAACGACCGCGGGCTCTCGCAACGGACCACCGGCATCGCCCTGGCCCTGCTCACCGCCTCCTGGCTGCCCCTGGCCTTCACCCGCGGTTCGTTCTGGGCCCTCGTCGTCGGGGTGATCGTCCTCGACCTCGCCGTCCAGGCGGTCCACGTCACCAACCAGACGCTGATCTACGCCCTGCACCCCGACGCGGGCAGCCGGCTGATCGGCGGCTACATGGTCTTCTACTCGATCGGCAGCGCCACCGGCGCCCTCGCCGCCACCTCCCTCTACGCGGCGGCGGGCTGGGGAGCCGTCTGCGCCCTGGGGGCCGGATTCGGCTTCCTCGGGTTCCTGCTGTGGGTGCTGACTCGGGGCGGCTCGGCGGAACCCGCCTCCCGGCGCTGAGGCTTGCCCGTCACGCACACGGTCCGATGAAACGATCCGCCCCTCCGGCGACCGCTTCCGCGCGGCGTCGGCCTCCGACGGAGCGTCGGCCGACGGCGCGTTCGGGCCGGGCGGGGGCCGGTGCCCTCGCCCGGCAGGCCCGGCAGGCCGGGCGGGGGCCTCGGGCGGCTGCCTACATTTTCCGGTTACGCCTTCCGCGCCAGGAGCTGCACCTCGCGGAACTGCCGGCGGTCCGTGGGCTCCGGTTCGATCAGCAGGCGGGACGACTCCGTCAGGCCGTGCTCGCGGAGGAGGGCGGCGAAGCGGTCGGGGGACCAGCGGTAGGCCGTCGCCACCGTGTGGTCGTAGGGCTGCGGCTCGTCGTCCGGGGCGTCCGTCGCGGGGAAGGAGATCAGGAGGTGTCCGCCGGGTGCCAGGACGCGGCCGAACTCGGCCAGGATGGCGGGCAGATCGCGCGGCGGGGTGTGGATGACGGACCAGCGCGAGAGCACGCCGCCGAGCACGCCGTCCTCGATGTCCAGGGCGGACATCGAACCCGTCTCGAACCGCAGGGCGGGGTGCGCTTCGCGGGCGAGCTCGATCATGGCCGGCGAGGCGTCGACGCCGAAGGGGTTCAGGCCCAGCTCGTGGAGGTGAGCCGTGATGTGGCCCGGCCCGCAGCCGAGGTCGGCGACCGGGCCGTCGCCGTTCGTCCGCACCAGCTCGGCGAAGGCACTCAGGAGGGCGCGTTCCAGGGGGCGTTCGCGCAGGTGGTCGCGGAAGAGGTCCGCGTAGGTGGCGGCGACGGCGTCGTATGCCCCACGGGTGGTGGGGAGGGCGTCGGATTCGGTCATCCGGAGACGGTAGCGGGCCGCGTTCTCCGGTGGGGAGGGGGCCCGCGGAACGGGTCAGGGTGCCCTCACGCCGGTCCGCGACGGCCGCCGACCACTCTCCGGAGGGGGCCGATCGCCTCGGCGACCGCGTAGACCAGCACCGCCGCCGTCAGCCAGAACCAGAACGACGACAGGTCGGCCGCGCGCAGGGTGTCGAAGCCCGCGACGCCGACGGCGAGGACGAAGCCGGCGGCGCCGAGCGCCTTGCGGCGTTCCGCCCGGTGGGCCCGGCGCGGGCCGGCGGCGAGGGCCGCCGCGTACGCCTCGACGTCACCGAACTCCCGCAGCGCGCCGGGCTTTTCGCGTACGTGCGAGCGGGCCTCGGCGACGTGCTCGTACGCCTCCTTGCGGGACATCCCGTGCCGCCCCCGCAGCAGTCCCTCCAGGCGCCGCAGCCACGCCTCGGCGCCGCGCGGCCGGGGCGGGGCGAACCAGGTGTCGACCCTGTCGGCGGACAGGCGGTGCGCGCCCGCCGCCAGGGCGGCGCAGGCCGCGACCAGCAGTGGCGCCGGCAGCGCGAACAGGTGCCGATCCGGCAGGACGGACATCACGAACGAGCCGCCCGCGGCCGTGGCCACGGCCGCGCCGAGGGCCGCCCACACGGCCCGTACCCGGCCCGCCGTGCGGAGCGCGACCGCGCCGCAGACCAGCAGCACGGCCGTGGCGACCATGGCGACGGCCGCGAGCGAGACCCACGAGAAGCCGAGCCACAGCCCGTCCTCGAACCAGCGCAGCGCGGCGAGGCCGCCGCCGATGAGTGCGCCCACCAGGAGGGTGTGGGCGAACCGTTCGCCCGCCGTCACGCCGTCGAGGCCGGCCCCGGTCGGCGACGTCTCGCCGGTCTCGGTCTCGGTCTCCGCCGCGACCGCGTCGGCGTACGCGGTCGGCTCGCCGAACAGCTCCCGCGCCGGGCCGCCCGACTCGCGCACCGCCTCGTGGACGTCGGCGAGGGCCCGCTCGGTCACCTTCCGCGGCGGGAGGTGCCTCATCACCAGGTGGAACTCGAACGCGGCGGCCCACTCCTCGTCGGCCTTCCGCTCCCATCGGATGTCCGCGGCCGACGTCATGCCCTGTCCCCTCCTGATCCCGCTCCCGATGTCTCTCCCGCTCCCGCCAGTCGCGTCACCGTGCCGTGGAAGGCGGTCCACGCCGCGCGCTGCTCGGCGAGGCGGCGCCGGCCTTCACCGGTGAGGCCGTAGTACTTGCGGCCGGGGCCCTGTTCGCCCGCCTCCCACCGCACGTCGACGGCGCCTTCCTCCGCCAGCCGGGCCAGCGCGGGGTAGAGGGTGGCCGGCTTCACCGCGTCCAGACCGGCCGCGTGCAGCCGGTTGAGCAGCGCGTAGCCGTAGCTCGGGCCCTCGCCGTCCAGGATGCCCAGCAGGCACAGGTTCAGCACGGCGCGCGTCCACGCCGCCTGCGGCATCGCCAACGGGACCTCACCTTGTCCGGCTTTCCGACTATGACGAGAATGAGAATAGGTGACGCCGGCTGCTCCGCACCAGACGCCCGGCCCCGCCCGTCAGTACCTCGCCCCGCCCGTCGGTGCCTCGCCCGCCCGCCGGTGCCTCACCACGCCTGCCGGTGCCTCGCCCCGCCCGGCCGGTGCCTCGGCGCGGCCCGGCCACGCCCAACCACGCGCTCCCGCCTGCCCGAACGCACGTCTCACCCGATGGACATCCCTCCACCCGCGGCCGTACGACGGATTAGGCTGCCCCCGTGGCTGACATCCAGGCTGATATCCAGATCCCCGCCGACATCAAGCCCGCCGACGGCCGTTTCGGCGCCGGCCCGTCCAAGGTGCGCCCGGAGGCGCTCGCCGCCCTGGCGGCCACCGGATCCTCCCTGCTCGGCACGTCCCACCGCCAGGCGCCGGTGAAGAACCTGGTCGGATCCGTCCGCGACGGCATCCGCGCGCTGTTCTCCCTCCCCGACGGCTACGAGGTGATCCTCGGCAACGGCGGGTCCACCGCGTTCTGGGACATCGCCACCCACGGCCTGATCGAGTCCAGGTCGCAGCACCTCTCCTTCGGCGAGTTCTCCTCGAAGTTCGCCAAGGCCGCGAAGCTCGCGCCCTGGCTCGCGGAGCCGACCGTCGTCTCCGCCGACCCCGGCACCCACCCCGAGGCGCACGCCGAGCCCGGCACCGACGTCTACGCGCTCACCCACAACGAGACGTCCACCGGCGTCGCCATGCCGATCCGCCGCGTGGCGGGGGCGGACGAGGGCGCGCTCGTCCTGGTGGACGCCACCTCCGGCGCGGGCGGCCTGCCCGTGGACATCGCCGAGACGGACGTCTACTACTTCGCGCCGCAGAAGTCCTTCGCTTCCGACGGCGGCCTGTGGATCGGCGTCTTCTCCCCCGCCGCGCTGGAGCGCGCCGCCCGGGTGCACGCCTCCGGCCGGCACGTCCCCGAGTTCTTCTCGCTGCCCACCGCGATCGACAACTCGCTGAAGAACCAGACGTACAACACCCCGTCGCTCGCCACCCTGTTCCTCCTCGACGAGCAGCTGAAGTGGCTGAACGGCCAGGGCGGCCTGGACTTCGCCGTCCGCCGCACGGCCGCCTCGGCCCGCGCCCTCTACGGCTGGGCGGAGGCGTCCAAGCACGCCACCCCGTTCGTCACCGACCCGGCCAAGCGGTCGCAGGTCATCGGCACGATCGACTTCTCGGACGACGTCGACGCGGCGGCCGTGGCCAAGGTGCTGCGCGCCAACGGCATCGTCGACACCGAGCCGTACCGCAAGCTGGGCCGCAACCAGCTGCGCGTGGCCATGTTCCCGGCGATCGACCCGGCGGACGTCGAGGCGCTGACGGCGTGCGTCGACTTCGTGGTGGAGCGGCTGTAACGCCGTGACCTGCGGGGAAGTTCGGGAAGGCTGACGATCCGGGGCGATTGTCAGTGGTGCGTGGGAGGGTGGCTCCATGACGACGACACCCGACGGCCGACCCGTTCCGCCCCCGCTCGCCGGTGAGCGCGAGGCGCTGGAGAGCTGGCTCGACTTCCAGCGCGCGACACTCGAGACGAAGTGCCGGGGCCTCGACGACGAGCAGGTGCGCCGCACCTCCGTCTCGCCTTCCACGATGTCCCTGCTGGGCCTGGTCCGGCACATGGAGATAGTGGAACGCAACTGGTTCCAGCGGGTGTTCGCCGGACGGACGGTGCCGGAGGTCCCGGCGCACGCCGGCTTCGGGCTCGATCCCGCGCAGGGGCTGGACGAGGCCCTGGCCGCCTGGCGGGCCGAGATCGCGGAGGGGCGGGGGCTGATCGCGGACGCGTCGCTGGACGACGTGGGGCGGCTGTCGCCGGAGGAGGCGGAGGGGCTCGGCTCGGAGGTGGTGTCCCTGCGCTGGATCCTCATCCACCTGATAGAGGAGTACGCGCGGCACAACGGGCACGCGGATCTCCTCCGGGAGGCGGTGGACGGGGTCACGGGCGTGTAGCCGCCCGGCGGTTGAGCAGGGGCGGGACCTGCCGGGCGCCCGGCCCGTTCCGGACCGGGGCCGGTAGGCCGCGGGCCGGTAGGCCGCGGGCCGGTAGGCCGCGGGCCGGTAGGCCGCGGGCCGGTAGGCCGCGGGCCGGTAGGCCGCGGGCCGGTAGGCCGCGGGCCG
>NZ_JBIRQH010000007.1:0-105089 GCF_044333095.1 Streptomyces sp. NPDC021100 | reverse complement strand
CGACAACGCCGTGCGCCATGGCACGGATGCCGGGGCGCCCTCCGGTCCCCCCGTCAGGCTCCCCGTCAGGCCTGGGCCGGTGTCCCCCGCCGCCGCAGGACCGCCCAGCCCAGGAGCAGCAGGACGACCCAGACGCCCATCACGTACAAGGCGATCCGGGTGTCCGCGCTCCAGGCGATGAGAACGGTCACGAACGCGAAGAAGGCCAGCGCCAGGATGTTGGTGTAGGGCGCGCCGGGGAGGCGGTACGGGGAGGGTTCCGCCGCTCCCCTCGCCACCGCGCGGCGGTAGCGGAGGTGGGTGACGAGGATGACGCTCCAGACGAGGATGGCGCCGCCCGTCGAGACGGAGGTGATGTAGGCGAACGCGTGCTCCGGGTCGAGGGCGTTGATGAGGACGCCGAGTCCCATGACGACCGCCGACACCCAGAGGGCGGGGGCGGGGACGCCGCGGCCGGTGAGCCGGGAGAGGGCCTTGGGGGCGTGGCCGTTGACGGAGGCGGTGCGCAGCATGCGGGCCGTCGAGTAGAGGCCGCCCGCGTTGCAGGAGGACAGCGCGGAGGTGAGCACGATGAAGTTGACGATGCCCGCCGCGGCCGGGATGCCGATCTTGGCGAAGGCGGCGACGAAGGGGCTGACGCCCGGGCTGAACTCGGCCCAGCTGACGACGGAGAGGATGACGACGAGGGTGCCGATGTAGAAGAGGCCGAAGCGCACCGGGAGGCTGTTGATGGCCCGGGGGATGTTCTTCTGCGGGTCCTCCGCCTCGCCGGCGGTGACGCCGACGAGTTCGACGCCGAGGTAGGCGAAGAGGACGATCTGGAGCGTCATCAGCGAGTCGTGGATGCCGTGCGGCGCGATGCCGCCGTCCTTCCACAGGTGGGTCACCGAGGCGGTGTCACCGACGTCGCCGAAACCGACCACCAGAACGGCGACGCCGACGAGGATCATGGCGACGATGGCCACGACCTTGACGAGCGCGAACCAGAACTCCAGCTCGCCGAACGCCTTCACCGAGATCATGTTCACGGCCAGCAGCACCACCAGCGACACCAGGGCCGTCTGCCACTGGGCCACGCCCGGAAACCAGTACTTGACGTACTGCCCGGCCGCCGTGATCTCGGCCATGCCGGTGGTGACCCACATGATCCAGTAGGTCCAGGCGGTCGCGTACCCCCAGAACGGGCCGAGGAACTCCCGGGCGTACTCGGCGAAGCTGCCGGACACCGGGCGGTGGGTGAGGAGTTCGCCGAGCGCGCGCATCACCAGGAACAGGACGGCGCCGGCCGCCGCGTACCAGATGATCAGGCTCGGTCCGGCCTGGGATATGGCCGTTCCGGCGCCCAGGAACAGGCCCGTGCCGATGGTGCCGCCGATGGCGATCATCTGGATCTGCCGGGTGCCGAGTCCGCGCTGGTAACCCTCGGCGGTCGCGGCCCCGTCGGCCCCTCCCCCGTGCCCGGCCGGCCCGGCCTGCTCCGCGATCCCCGCGCTCCCCTTGCCGGGAACGGCGTCCAGGGGCTCGGCGGGCGTCGTCCCGCCCGTTGTCGGTGGCTGCATGCAACAGAACCCTTCTCGATCCGTGCCGACGAGCCGTGCCGCCTCTTCGGCACGGAGCTCGGTTCCGCGACCCTAGGTACGCTTTTCGGCCATCGACAAGTGTTTTCGAGATCTTCATACAGCACAGGGGCGCAGGTCACACCCCGTACGCCGGGGCTCAGGCGCCGGCCGCCAGCTTGAGCGTGACGGCCCCGGCGATGATCGCGGCGAAGGAGAGCAGCTTCGGCAGCGTGATCTTCTCCTTGTAGAGGACGGCGCCGAAGACGACGGTGCCGATGGAGCCGATGCCCGTCCAGATCGTGTAGCCGACGCCCACGTCGAGGGTCCTGAGCGCCTGGCTGAGGGTGAAGATGCCGCCGGCGGCGGCGAGGAGGGTGAAGACGGACGGCCAGAGCCGGGTGAAGCCCTTGGTGGCGTTGGTGCCCAGCGCGAAGGCGATCTCGAAGACGATGGCGACGGCGAGGTAGACCCAGGCCATGACGGCGCTCCTTTACAGGGGGGCAAGAGGGGTGGTGGTGAGGGGCGGACGGTTCAGGCGGAGGCGGGGGTGCGACGCCGGCCGGCGGACGCGTCCTCGCCGCCCGCGTCCGCTTCGTCGCCCGCGCCCGCTTCCCCGGCGCCGCCGAACCCGTCGGCGAGCTTGAGTCCGAGCACCCCGCCGATGATCAGGACGAAGGCGAGCACCTTCCAGGCGTTGACCGGCTCGTCGAAGATCACCGAGCCGAGGACGACCGTGCCGACGGACCCGATGCCCGTCCAGACGGTGTAGCCCACGCCGACGTCGAGCGTCCGGAGCGCCAGGCTCAGGAAGAAGATGCCGCCCGCGGCGGCCCCGGCGGTCAGCAGCGAGGGCCCCAACCGGGTGAAGCCTTCGGTGGCGTTGGTGGCGAGGGCGAAGACGACCTCGAAGACGGACGCGATGAGCAGGTAGATCCAGGCCATGGTTCCGGCTCCTCCGGGCGTTGGCGGATGACTGACGCGCGTAGTTGCATGTACGTGCATGCTTTTGGGGACAGGAAGAAGCATGCACGTGCAAGTAATCTTGTGTCAACGCCGCCCGGCCACCGCCCCCGCCATCACCACCGTCACCGCCGCCACCCCTCCGGAGCCGCAGATGCCCGCACCGACCGCCAAGCCCGCCGAGTCCGCAGAGCCCGCCCAGCCTTCCGGATCCGCCGAGCCTTCCGAGTCCGCCCGCCCGACGGACCCCGCACCACCCCCCGCGCCCTCGGCGGACGTCCGGATGTGGCACCGCTTCCTCGCTCTCCACGCCCACGTCGAGCACCGGCTGAGCACCGCGCTCCAGCGCCACCACGGCCTCGGCCTCTCCGAGTACCGGGCGCTGGGTTTCCTGGCCGCCGCACCCCGGAGCGAACTCCGCATGCAGGAACTGGCCGACCGGCTGGGGCTCAACCAGAGCTCCGTGACCCGCCTGGTCGGCCGGCTGAACGCGGCCGGCTTCACATACCGCGACGTCTGCCCGGACGACAAGCGCGGCGTCTACACCGTCATCGAGGACGCCGGCCGCACACGGCACGCCGCCGCCACCGCCACGTACGAGGCCACCCTCACCGCCGCGCTGGAGGAGGCGGCCGAGAACGACAGCGGCGCGGGGGCGACGGTCGCGGCCCTGCGGAGCAGCCTGGGCTGACCTCCACCGGTACCCCCACATCCCCCGGACACGAAAGCGTTCGCCCCTGCCGCGCGACCCCGCCTACCCTTCTCGCCATGCCTCCCGCGAAGACCTCACACGTCTGCCTCCCCTGCCGGTCCTCCTTCAAGTTGGCGCGGCTCGGGCCGGGGGAGCCGGCGCGGCGCTGTCCGGGCTGCGCGGAGCCGATGACCGAGGCGGGGGCCGCGTTCCAGCCGCCGCGCCGCCGGGACGCGGCGGGCTGGCGGACCCTCTCCGTCCTCCTGAACGCGGGCATCCGCTTCCACACGGACTGCTGCGACGAGGGCCCCGGCTACCGTCCGCGGACCCTCTTCGAGGTCCGCGAGCGCATGACGTACGCCCGCCGGACCGGCGAGCCCTTCGCGCGGGCGCTCGTCCGGCGCGAACTGCCGTGAACGGACCGGCGGACGAGGGCGTTCCGGCCTCCGGGCAGGGCGCTCGGCCCCGACCGGTCACCGGACGGCGGGTCAGGTACAGTGACGCCGACCAGGACCGCGTACGACCCGAGGAGGTGGGACCGATCACCGCAGTGGCAGGTCGGGTGCTCCCCCTCCGGAAGAGTGCGGTCGCCGCGTAGGCGACACGGCGTACGGGAGTGCCCTTCTGATTCCCCGGAAGGCTCTCATGTCGACACCATCCTCTCTTTCCCCCCTTCCCTCCCTTTCCTCGACCGTCACCAGGCTGCGGGCCGCGGGATGCGTCTTCGCCGAGGAGGAAGCCGAGTTGCTCCACTCCGCGGCGAACTCGGACACGGCCCTCGAGGCCCTCGTGGAGCGGCGCGTCTCCGGCGTCCCCCTGGAACACGTTGTGGGCTGGGCCGAGTTCGCCGGGCTGCGCGTCGCCGTGGGCCCCGGGGTCTTCGTCCCCCGCCGCCGTACCGAGTTCCTGGTCGAGCAGGCCGTCGCGGCGGCCCGTCCCGGCGCGGTCGTCCTCGACCTGTGCTGCGGCTCCGGCGCGGTGGGCGCGGCGGTGGCCGCGGCCCTGGGCACCATCGAACTGCACGCCGCCGACGTCGAACCGGCCGCCGTCCACTACGCCCGGCGCAACCTCGGACCGGCGGCCAGGGTGTACGAGGGCGACCTCTACGCCCCGCTTCCCGCGCGCCTCCGGGGCCGGGTGGACGTCCTGGTGGCCAACGCCCCGTACGTCCCCACCGGCGAGATCCCCCTGCTGCCCCCCGAGGCGCGCGACCACGAACCCCTGGTGACGCTGGACGGCGGTGCGGACGGCCTAGACGTGCAGCGCCGCGTGGCCGCGGAGGCGGTCCGGTGGCTGGCGCCGGGCGGCCGGCTGCTGATGGAGACGAGCGAGCGGCAGGCGGTGCGGTCGATGGCCCTGTTCGCCGGCGTGGGACTGGTGCCGCGCCTGGCGGTCTGCGACGAACGGGATGCCACGGTCGTCGTCGGGACCCGGCCGGGGCGTGGCGGCGTCCGCCCCTCGTCCCGGTCTTTGCCGAACGGTCGACCCACCGACGGTCCGGTGCGCATACGCTCCCGTCATCCCTGATCACCACGGCGGCGGCCGGCGTGTCCACACCTGCCGGCCGCGGAGGAGACGTGTGCCCATGTGTGCGACGAGAGCGACGAGTTCGACCGATGTGACCGGAATGTCCGCCCGGCTGCCCGAAGCCTGGAGTTCGGTGGTCGTCGGGCGGGTGGAGGCCGCGCAGATCAAAGTGCTGCGGATGGACGGGCGTCCGGTGCCGGAAGAGCGGCATGAGACGGCCGAGGCGCTGCTCGTCCTCGACGGCCTGCTCCGGCTGGCCGTCGGCGGGCGCCCGGTGGACGTCGGGCCGGGTGCGCTGTACACGGTCCCGGCGGGCACTCCGCACGCGGTGCTGCCGGGGAGCCACGGCACGCTGGTGATCGTCGAGCGGGCGGCGGACTGACCCGACGCCCTTACCCGGCGCGCCCGTTCACCTCAGCCCGCTCACCCCGGCCCGTTTACCCCGGCGCCGTTCACCCCGGCCCGTTCTCCAGCAGCGCCCGGCCCAGCGGCGTCAGCGTGTGCCGCACCGACGGGCCGGCGCGGCGCGTCGTGATGAGGCCCGCCGTCCGCAGCACGGTGGCGTGTTCGCTGGCGGAGGCCGGGGAGACGCCGGCGGACCGGGCGAGTTCCGCGGTGCTGCCGCCGGTCGCGGCGGCGGCGAGGACGCGGGCCCGGGTGCGGCCCATCAGGGCCTCCAGGTGCGCGAGTTCGCCGGGCCGCCTGGTGCCGGCGGGCGGTGTGAGGACGGAGAGGTGGGCGGCCGGTTCGCGGGCGATCGGGTAGCGGATCTCCAGCGGCGCGTCGGGGTCGGCGCTGTCCAGGCGGAGCACCGGCGCGGTGAGGAAGAAGGTGGGGGTGAGCAGCACGCCCCGGCCACCGAGGCTCAGGTCGATGTCGAGCGTGCAGGGGGCGTGCAGGACCGGCGACTCCCAGCGCAGGGTGGGGTGGAGGTCGGCGAGCAGCCGCTCGACGCCGTGGTCGGCGAGGACGCGGGCGCGATGGGTCCGGTCCGCGTGGGCGGCGGCGGCGAGCTGGGGCCAGTAGGGCGCGATGGCGGCGTCGTAGTAGGCGCGGAAGCCGCGGTCGACGAGCCGGGCGGCCTCGCGGTCGCCGGTGTGCAGGTCGCCGATCCAGCGGGGGACGGCGGACCGCCACTCCTCGGTGACGGCCAGGTCGGCCGTCCAGATCCGGCGCGGCATGCTCCAGGTGGCCCGGAGGCTGTCCTCCAGCGAGGCCGAGCCCCGGACCCGGATGAACGCCTCGGGCACGTACTCGTCCAGGCCCGCCGGCGCCAGCTCCAGCAGCGGCCGGACGGCCGCGGTCAGCCGCCGCAGCGACCGCTCCCGCCAGCCGTCGAACGCGGTCGCGCCCAGGCCGGGGCTCTGCAGCAGCGGCAGGCTGAACGTGGCCTCCGCGAGCGGGTCGGGTACCGGCGTGACGCGGACCCGGGCGAGGTCCTCCGCCTCGAAGTGCAGACGCAGGGTCATGGCCGACCTCCTTCCGGTCGCTGCGCGGGAAACACGGGCACGAGCGGGCCCTTCGGCCGTCCCGCGGCTGGACGCACGACCGCCCCATAGCGGAACGCAGGGAACGCATGGGAACGCATGGGTACGTACGGGACGAAGGGGCTCGTTCGTCCGCTTATGTTAAGCGCGCCCGGACGCGCCCCTCCGGCCCCCCGCCCCTTCCGGTATTCGGCCAGGACCGAAGGGCTTTGCGGGCGCGGTCCCGCCTGTCCCACACTCCCCGGGCGGGCCGCCTCCACATCGGCCCGGGCGCCGCCGACGCGGCGCGGTCCAGGTGGCCCTGCCGACTCTTGGGGGGACGGCGGGGTTCGCTGGGGGGCATGCCTGGACGAAGCGGAAGGGCACCGTCCCGCGTGGGGGCGGGGCGGCGCCCTCCCCTTTCCCGGGTGCCCTCAGGGCGGTGCGGTACGCGCCCCCGCGTGTGAAACGTGCTGTCGGCGGCGTCGGGGCGCACAGTACGTTCCCCGCATGGTGATTCCTCCGCCTCCCGGCCGTACGTCCTCTTCCGGCGCTTCCGCTTCCGATTCCGCCGCCTCCGCCTCCGCATCCGCCGATGACCTGGCCCTCGTCGTACGGCTCGCGTCGGACACCCTCCGGCAGGCCGAACCGGCCGCCTGGGACCGCCCGGCGGGCGGCCTGGAGTGGACGTGCTGGGAGACCGTCGAGCACCTGAGTGACGATTTCTTCGCCTACGCCGCCCAGTTGGGCCCGCGGCGGCCCCCGCAGGACGGCGAGGTCCCGTTCGTATGGGAGAGCCGGCGTCCGGGCGGGCCGGCGAACGTCGTCCACGCGGACCGCGCGGCGGGCCCCGACGGACTCCTCCAGGTGCTGGAGGCGTGCGGCGCGCTGCTGGTCACCGTGGTCCGGACGACGCCCCCGGACGTCCGGGCGCACCACGTCTTCGGCGCGTCCGACCCGGCCGGCTTCGCCGCCATGGGCACCGTCGAGGCGCTCCTGCACACCCACGACCTCGCGGCCGGCCTCGGCCTGGCCTGGGACCCGCCCGCCGACGTGTGCGCCCGCGTACGCGCCCGGCTGTTCCCCGACGCGCCGGCGGACACCGACCCGTGGGCCACCCTACTGTGGGCCACCGGCCGCGGCGAGCTCCCGGGCCGGGAACGGGTCACGCGGTGGCGGTGGGACGGGCGGCCGCGGGAGTGACAGCGGGCGGCGCCGCCGCCTGTGACATCCAGGGTGGCCCGCGGACGCCGGGGCGGCCTACGCGTCCACCCCCAACAGCTCGCGGAACGCCTCCGCCCCGTCCGGCGTGACCTTCACCGCCCGTCCGGATCCGACGCGGCGTACCCAGGCGCGGTCGAGCGCCGTGGCGCAGAGGGCGGCGCCCAGGGCACCGGCGAGGTGGTGGCGGCGTTCGGTCCAGTCGAGGCAGCTCCGTACCAGGGGGCGGCGGTTGCCCGCGGGGTGTTCGAAGGCGAGGGCGTCGACCAGCCAGGCACGGCCCGCCGGGGTGACGGCGAGTCCGGCGTCGGCGGTCACCAGGCCCCGGGCGAGCATCGCGTCGGCCAGGGCCACGCCCAGCCGGCCGGCCAGGTGGTCGTAACAGGTACGGGCCCGGGCCTCGGCGCCGAGCCGGACGGACGCGCGCAGGCCGTCCGGACGCGGCGTGCCGGGCGCGTACGAGGCGAGGGCCTCGATCAGCCCGGCCGCCTCCGGGCCCGCCAGCCTGACGTACCGGTGCCGCCCTTGGCGTTCCTCGGTCAGCAGGCCGCCCTCGACGAGGCGGGAGAGCTGTTCGCTGGCGGTGGACGGCCGCACCCCCGCGTGGCGGGCCAGCTCGCCCGCCGTCCAGGCTCGGCCGTCGAGCAGGGCCTGGCAGAAGGCGGCCCGGGTCCGGTCGGCGAGCAGCGCCGCGGTCTCGGCGAGAGGTGACATGACGCCATCATGGCGCGGGAACGGTTCGGCGGGCGCCGAAACGTTCCGGCCGTAGCGTCGGGGCATGACGACGCACACGCACGTCCTCGACTCTTCCGCCGACATCCGGGCCGCCCTCGCCGACCCCGCCCTCGTGCCCGAACGCCCGGCCGGCGCCCCGGGCGCCGCCGGGGCGAGCGTCGCGTGGCTGCGGGCCACCGTGGCCCGCTTCTCCTCCGGCGAGACGCACCGCCGGCGGCGTGCCCTGGTGGAGGCGGAACTGGCCCGCGTGGACCCCGACGCCTTGCGGCGGGCGGTGGCGGAGGGGAGCGGAGGGGACGTGCGGGTTCGCGTGGTGCGCGCGCTGGCCGAGGCTCTGGGGATGCCGGAGCCTCGGCAGGTCGCCGACGACGTGGTCCTGGTGGCCGGGGTCTACTTCAGCGGGGAGGATCCGGCGGCGGATGAGGCGGTGGGGCGGCTGGTGGCGTTGCTGGGGGTGCCCCGGTCCCGCCCCTTCTCCCCCGGCTACCGCTGGGAGGTGCCCCCGGTTTCCTGCGGGGGCGAGCCCCCGCACGCCCGAAGCGCGCTGCGCGCGCTGTCCTCGAACGCCGGACGGGCTGAATGCAGCCCGGCGGAGGTGCCCCCTCTGGGGGAGGGGCCGGGGCACACTCCCGCCACGGAAGAGGTCGCCAACCGCATCGGCCTCCTCGTGCAAGCCTGCGCCACCGGCGCGCTGGTGGAGGCGGCGACCGGCAGCGAGAAACCGTTGGCGCACGTCATACGGGAGGACACACCCCTGCGCAGCATGCGGCGAGTGGCCACCCGCCCCACCCGCCTCGCCGGACGCGAAGTCGCCGCAGGCGACGTGGTCGTCCTGGACATCGCCGCCGCCCACCGCACCCACCCCGTACCGCTCACCTTCGGGGCGCGGCCCCGCCCGTGCCCCGGCCGGGCACACGCCCTCGCCCTGGCCGAGGGCCTGCTGGGGCGCCCGTCGACTCCCTTCGCCCGGCTGCACCACCGCGCCGCGCCGCTCCTGCTGCCGAACGCCTGGGACCACGCCTCCGCCGCCGCGCTCGCCGCGGAAGGGTTCCCGGCGGTCGGCACGACGAGCCTGGGCGTCGCCGCCGCGGCCGGGCTCCCGGACGGGGCCGCCGCCACCGCCGGGGAGACGCTCGCGCTGGCCCGCCGGCTCGGGCGCGGTCCGTTCCTCCTCAGCGTCGACGCCGAAGGCGGGTTCAGCGACGACCCGGAGGAGGTGGCCCGGCTGGCCCGGGAGCTTCGCGCGGCCGGAGCCGTCGGCATCAACCTGGAGGACGGCCGTCCGGACGGCACCCTCGCCCCCGCCGGCCTGCACGCCGCGAAGATCGCCGCCGTGAAGGCCGCCGTACCGGACCTGTTCGTGAACGCCCGCACCGACACCCACTGGCTCGGCGTCCGCCGGGAGGAGACGGCGGCACGCCTGGCGCGCTACGAACAGGCGGGCGCCGACGGCGTGTTCGTGCCGGGGCTCACGGACCCGGACGGCATCGCCGCCCTGGTCGCCGGTCTGCTCGTCCCGCTGAACGTCCTGCACGCACCGGACGGTCCCACCCTCGCCGAGCTCGCGGCCCTGGGCGTGCGCCGGGTGAGCCTCGGTTCGCTTCCCTACCGGACGGCCCTGGCGGCGGCCGTGGCCGTCGCGACCGCCGTACGCGACGGCCGGTCCGCGGACCGCCGCCTTCCGGCGCCCTCCTACGCGGAGGTGCAGACGCTGGCGGCTCCCGTGCGGTGATCACCGCCGCGCCCTCGAAAGAGTCACCCTTGATTCCCGCCCGGCCCAGGGCGTTGGCTGGGCGCATGGAGTACACGCAACTCGGGCGCACGGGACTCAGTGTCAGCAGGATCGTTCTCGGGACGATGAACTTCGGACCGCGGACCGACGAGGCCGACAGCCACGCGATCATGGACGCCGCCCTCACCGCGGGCGTCAACTTCTTCGACACGGCCAACACCTACGGTTCCCGCGACGACCGCGGCCGGACCGAGATCATCATCGGCGACTGGTTCGCCAAGGGCGGCGGCCGCCGGGACAAGGTGGTGCTGGCCACCAAGGGGTACGGCGCGACGGAACCGGGGGCCGAGGGAGAGTGGCCCAACCGGTCGCGGCTGTCGGCGCTGAACATCCGGCGGTCCGTGGAGGCCAGCCTCCGGCGGCTCCGCACCGACCACATCGACCTCTACCAGTTCCACCACGTGGACCGGGAGACGCCCTGGGAGGAGATCTGGCAGGCGGTCGACGTCCTGGTCCAGCAGGGCAAGATCCTCTACGCCGGTTCGTCCAACCACGCCGGCTGGCACATCGCCCAGGCCAACGAGACCGCCCGCAGGCTCGGCTCGTACGGGCTGGTCAGCGAGCAGTGCCTGTACAACCTGGTCGAGCGGCGGGCCGAGATGGAGGTCATCCCGGCGGCGCGGGCGTACGGGCTCGGGATCATCCCTTGGTCCCCCCTGGGCGGCGGGTTGCTGGGCGGGGCGATCCGCCGCGCGGCCGAGACGGGTCGTTCGGCGGAGGCGCTCGCGAACACGGCGGTGCGGGGCCGCATCCAGGCGTACGAGGACGCCGTCGACGCGCAGGGGCTCGTGCCCGGCGAGGTGGCCCTCGCGTGGCTTCTGACGCGGCCGGGGGTGACGGGGCCGATCGTGGGGCCGCGGACGGTGGAGCAGTTGGGCTCCGCCCTTAAGGCTGTGGAGCTGGAGTTGCCGGAGGAGCTCTTGGTCTCGCTCGACGAGATCTTTCCGGGGCCGGGGGAGACGCCGGAGGCTTTCGCCTGGTAGGCGGGGGCGCCTGCGGCGGGCTGTGCCCCGGTCCCGCCCCTTCGCCGATTCCTGGGGGCTGCGCCCCCAGACCCCCTTGTCCTCAAACGCCGGACGGGCTGATATTCAGCCCGTCCGGCGTTTGAGGACAGCGCCCGCAGGGTGCTTCGGGGGTGCGGGGGCGGAGCCCCCGCAAGAAACGGTGAAGGGTGGGACCGGGGCACAGCCCGCCGCAGGCGGAGATCAGCGCACAGCCGCCACCACGGCCACGATGACGAGCATCAGGGCAAGCGCCCCGGTCATGATCCGGTTTCTGGTCTTCGGGTCCACCTTGGAAGGGTAACGAACCCCCTCAGCACCCCCTCAGCACCCCAGCCCCCAGGACCGCACCGTCTCGTACCGTGGCCGCTCCCCCGGCACCCCCGAGCCGGGCAGCCGGCTGCGGACCAGTTCCAGCCGCTCGGCGGTCCAGGGCGAGCCCTGGAAGTCCCCGAGCGCTTCCGCGTACGGCCGGAGGGCGACGCCGCCGCCGGCGCGGGCGAGTGTGAGGTGGGCGTGGAAGGGGCGGGACTCGTCCACGGGGACGCCCGCGCGGCGGGCGGCCGCGCCGGTGGAGCGGGCGAGGGCGCGGAGGGTGGCGACGTCGCCGTCCGCGCCGGTCCACAGGACGCGGTCGCCGAACCGGCCGCCGCCCGCAAGCCGGAGCTCGTGCGCGGGGTGGCGGTGGGCCGCCCGGCCCAGGCGCTCGGTGAGGTCCGGCAGCACCGCCTCGTCCACCTCGCCCAGGAAGGCGAGGGTGAAGTGCCAGGTCGCGGGGTCGGCCCAGCGCAGCCGTCCGCTGTCGGAGAGGGCGTGCAACCCTGCCACGGCCGCGCCGAGTTGGGACAGGGCGGGCGGCGGGGGAATGACGGCGACAAAGAGGCGCATGCCGATCAGTGTCGCGCGGATGGAGATCACGCAGCGGGAAGACGACCGGCTGGTCATCAGGGAGGGCGGGGTCGAGGACCTCCCCGCGGTCCTCGCGATGCTCGGCAGTGCCGTCGCGTGGCTGACGGCCCGGGGCCGTCCGGGCCAGTGGGGCACCGAGCCGTTCTCGACGCGGCCGGCGAGCGTCGACAGGATCCGCGACAACCTGGCGTCGGCCACCGCCTGGATCGCCGAGTGCGACGGGATACCCGTCGGCACGCTGACGCCGGCTCCCCGGCCGTCCGAGTACGTCGAACCGGCCGGGGAACCGGAGGTGTTCATCCGCCTGCTCGTCACCGACCGCCGCCGCGCGGGCCGGGGCGTCGGCGCGGCGCTCCTCGCGCACGCGGTGCGGGAGACCCGGCGGCAGGGCGCGGACCTTCTCCGGGTGGACTGCTACGCGGGCGACGACGGGCGGCTGGTCGCGTACTACCGGGGCCAGGGGTTCGTCCCGGCGGAGACGTTCCGCGTGGGCGACTGGCCGGGGCAGGTGCTGGAGCGCCGGGTGGGGTGAGGCGGGGGCCCGCGTCCCCCGCGGCCTCACCTCACCTCACGCCGCCGTCGTCAGCGCCCCCGCCTCCTGCCGCTCCTCCGCCGGCGCCGGCGAGCGCGGCACGAAGCGCACGGGCCGGCGGCCGCGCCGCAGGTCGACCTGGAGCCGCAGGCCGGCGGCGCGGGCCAGGCCGAGGCCGATGCCGGCCGCCGCGAGGACGGAGATCACACCGCCGGCCGCGAAGCCGACGCGGGCGCCGTAGGCGTCGGTGATCCAGCCGACGAGGGGCGCGCCGATCGGGGTGCCGCCCATGAAGACCATCATGTAGAGGCTGAGCACCCGGCCGCGCATGGCGGGGGCGACGGCCAGCTGCACGCTGGAGTTGGCGGTGACGTTGATCGTCAGGCCGAACATCCCGATGGGCACCAGGAGCACGGCGAACAGCCAGAACGTGGGCGACAGGGCGGCGGCGACCTCCAGCAGTCCGAAGACGAGGGCCGCGCCGACCATGACGCGCCGCCGCGAGCTGCCGCGCCGGGCGGAGAGCAGGGCGCCGGCCAGGGAGCCGGCCGCCATCAGGGTGTTGAGCAGGCCGTAGGTGCCGGCTCCGGCGTGGTGGACGTCGTTGACGAACGCCGTGAGCCAGATGGGGAAGTTGTAGCCGAAGGTGCCGACGAAGCCGATGAGGATGATCGGCCAGAGCAGGTCGGGCTGCTCGCGGACGTGCCGCAGCCCTTCGCGGAGCTGGCCCTTGCCGCGCGGGGCGGTCTCGGCCTTGTGCAGCTCCCCGGTGCGCATCATCAGCAGACCGGCGATGGGGGCGATGTAGGAGAGCCCGTTGAAGAGGAAGGCGGCGCCGCTGCCGACGGCGGTGATCATGACACCGGCGACGGCGGGTCCGACGAGCCGCGCGGTCTGGAAGTTGGCGGAGTTGAGGCTGACGGCGTTGCCCAGGTCGGCGGGGCCGACCATCTCGTGGACGAACGCCTGCCGGGCGGGGTTGTCGACGACGGTGACGAGGCCGAGGGCCAGGGCGGTGAGGTAGACGTGCCACACCTGGACGTGGCCCGAGAGGGTGAGGGCCGCGAGTGCGAGGCCCGTCAGCCCGCTCGCCGCCTGGGTGACGAGGAGCAGGAGGCGCTTGGGGCACCGGTCGGCGATGACGCCGCCGTACAGACCGAGGAACAGCATCGGCAGGAACTGCAGGGCGGTGGTGATGCCCACCGCGGCGGAGGAACCCGTGAGGCCGAGGACCAGCCAGTCCTGGGCTATTCGCTGCATCCAGGTGCCGGTGTTCGACACGACCTGGCCGGCGGCGAAGAGCCGGTAGTTGCGGATCCTGAGTGAGCTGAACATGCCCCCCTTGCGGGTCAGGGGGGTGGTGCGTGCGTCGTCGTGGCGGTTCGGTGCGGGTGCGGAGTCTGCTCCGGGTCCCGTACTCAAAGTGGGTTCGCCTCCTTTGCTCGGGCTACAAGTGCGCGAGTTTCTCCAGTACCGGTGCGGCGGCGCGCAGCGTCGCCCACTCGTCCTCGTCCAGTCGCCCGGCCAGCTCGGCCAGCCAGGCGTTGCGCTTGCGCCGGCTCTCTTCGAGCATGGCCTCGGCCCGCTCGGTCTGTGTGACCACCTTCTGCCGGCGGTCCTCGGGGTGCGGTTCCAGCCTGACCAGGTCCTTGCTCTCCAGCAGCGCGACGATGCGGGTCATCGACGGCGGCTGGACGTGCTCCTTGCGGGCCAGCTCCCCCGGGGTGGCCGAACCGCACCGGGCCAGGGTGCCCAGGACGGACATCTCGGCCGGGCTGAGCGATTCGTCGACCCGCTGGTGCTTGAGCCTCCGGGACAGCCGCATGACACCCGAACGCAACGCGTCGACGGCGTCCGTGTCGGGGTCGGCGCCGCTGTCGGCGGCGGTGTCCGAGGGCTGCTGTGCGGGATCGGGGACCTCAGGGGAAGAGGTGCGGGACAGGTCCGGCATGTTCATTAGATTAACTCATTATTTCACCTAAGGAAAGTGTGCACGGACGGGCGCACGGGAGCGGCGGGGTCCCAGGGACGGGCCCCAAGGGGGAGCGCGCCGCCGAGCGCGCGCCCCACCTCCGCCCGCTTGACCACCGACGCGCCCGACGACGCGACGGCCGGAACGGCCGTCGTGCGGCTGTCCCGGCCGTCGTCGTGGCCGTGAGCGGGGGGCGACTACGTCACGCCGGGCTACTTCACGCCGAGCGCGCGCTCGATCGGGTCGAGCATGAAGTAGACGAGGAAGCAGGCGCCCACCACGTTGAGGAGCCAGGGAATCTCGCGGGCGCGGCGGTCGGCGACGCGGAGGAGGATGAAGGCGAGGACGCCGATGCCGATGCCGTTGGTGATGGAGTAGGTGAACGGCATCGAGACGATCGTCAGGAACGCGGGGATCGCGATCGTGAAGTCGCTCCAGTCGATCTCCTTGACGTTGGCCGCCATGATCAGGAAGCCGACGACGAGCAGGGCCGGGGTCGCGGCCTGGGAGGGGACGACGGTCGCCAGCGGGGTGAAGATCAGGGCGAGGAGGAAGAGGCCGCCGGTCATGAGGTTGGCGAGGCCGGTGCGGGCGCCCTCGCCGACGCCGGCGGTGGACTCGACGAAGCAGGTGTTGGCGGAGGCCGAGCCGAGGCCGCCGGCGGCGACGGCGACGCCGTCCACCATCAGGATCTTGCCCATGTTGGGCAGCTGGCCGTTCTCGTCGGTGAGCCCGGCCTCCTCGCCGACGCCGATGATCGTGCCCATCGCGTCGAAGAACCCGGACAGCAGCACGGTGAAGACGAACAGGCAGCCGGTGAGCAGGCCGACCTCGTGGAAGCCGCCGAAGAGGCTGATGTTGCCGACCAGGCCGAAGTCGGGGGTGGCGACGACGCTGTCGGGGATGCGGGGGACGCTGAGGCCCCAGTTGACGTCCGGGATCACGGCCAGTTCGTTGATCAGGATCGCCACGAAGGTCATCACGACGATGCCGATCAGGATCGCCCCGGGCGCCTTGCGGACGACCAGGATGAACGTCAGCGCCAGCCCGGCGGCAAAGACCAGCACCGGCCAGCCGTGCAGCTGGCCGCCCTGGCCGAGGCCCATCGGAACGGTGGTGTGGGCGGCGTCCGGGTTGCGGGTGACGAAGCCCGAGTCGACGAGCCCAATCAGCGAGATGAACAGGCCGATGCCGATGGCGATGGCGCGCCGGAGGCCGTTGGGGATGGCGTCCATGACGCGCTGCCGCAGGCCGGAGGCGACCAGGAGCATCAGCACCAGGCCGGCCAGGACGACCATGCCCATCGCGTCCGGCCAGCTCATCTTGGGGGCGAGCTGGAGCGAGACGACGGCGTTGATGCCGAGGCCGGCGGCGCAGGCGATGGGGACGTTGCCGATGGCGCCCATGAGGACGGTGCTGAGGCCGGCCATCAGCGCGGTGGCGGTGACCAGTTGGGCGTTGTCGAGCTGGTGCCCGAACTTGTCCTGGCCGGCCCCGAGGATGATCGGGTTCAGGATGATGATGTACGCCATCGCAAAGAACGTGGCGAGACCGCCGCGCAGTTCGCGGGCGACGGACGAGCCCCGCTCGCTGATCCGGAAGTAGCGGTCGAGCGGACCGCCGGACGGCGTCGGGGACGGCTGCTGGGCGTCGACCGGTGCGGTGGCCGAGGAGGGCATGCGGGACCTCAGACGTACGGGACGGGGGCCGAGGCCCACGGAGCGGTTGGCGGGGAGGGCGGGATCGGACACGGCTGGATGTTCATACAAAAGCAACCGATCAGATCCGACTCGTTTCAGTATGAATAAACAAGCCTCGAATTGCTATCTCCGCGCGTAGACCCCTATAGGCCCCGGGGATCCGGCCAAGATCGTCGGCTCCGGACGGACTAGGCTGGCGGCCATGACGAAGTGGACACCCAGGCACGAGGCGCCGGAGCCCCTGGAGGGCAATGTCGTCGCCACCATCACCGGCGGCACGATCGTGTGGTTCGTCCTCTTCGTCGTGCAGCTGCCCTTCTACGGCCGGCTCTCCGACGGCGGCCACCTGTGGTGGCTGTGGACCTGCCTGGCCGGCGGCGGGCTCGGCCTCGTCGGCGTCTGGTACGTACGGAAGCGGGACGCCGCGATCAAGCGGCACGCGGCGGCGCGGGAGAACGAGCGCAAGGCGGCCGAAAGCGTCCCTTCGGAAGGTGAAACGGGCTGAACGCCCGTACCGTCGGATGCATGAGCGATCCGGCGCAGACCGCGGGCGAGGCCGCGGAAGGGGCCACGGACGGGGCTACGGGCGGGGCCACGGACGGAGCCGCGCGCGACGCTCCCGGCCGGCCGTCGCCCCGGCACCCCGGGCTGACCGCCGCGGAGGTCGCCGAGCGCGTCTCCCGGGGCGAGGTCAACGACGTCCCGGTGCGCTCCTCCCGGTCCGTGGGGGAGATCGTCCGGGCCAACGTCTTCACCCGCTTCAACGCGATCATCGGCGTCCTCTTCCTGATCATCCTGGTCGTCGGCCCGCTCCAGGACGGCCTCTTCGGCTTCGTCATCGTCGCCAACACCGCGATCGGCATCCTCCAGGAGCTGCGCGCCAAGAAGACCCTCGACTCGCTCGCCGTCGTCGGCGAGTCCAAGCCCACCGTCCGCCGCGACGGCACGCCCGTCCCCCTCGCCACCGGCGAGATCGTCCTCGACGACGTGATCGAACTCGGGCCCGGCGACAAGTGCGTCGTCGACGGCGAGGTGCTGGAGAGCGACGGGCTGGAGATCGACGAATCGCTGCTGACCGGCGAGGCCGACCCGGTGCTGAAGAAGCCGGGCGACAAGATCATGTCGGGCTCGTTCGTGGTCGCGGGCGGCGGCGCGTTCGCCGCCACCAAGGTGGGCCGCGAGGCGTACGCGGCGCAGCTCGCCGAGGAGGCGTCCCGCTTCACCCTCGTCCACTCCGAGCTCCGCACGGGCATCAGCCAGATCCTCAAATACGTCACGTGGATGATGGTCCCCACCGCCGTCGGCCTGATCATCAGCCAGCTCGTGGTGCAGGACCACGACTGGCGGGAGGCGGTCCGGCGGATGATCGCCGGGATCGTGCCCATGGTCCCCGAGGGGCTGGTGCTGCTGACGTCCGTCGCCTTCGCGATCGGCGTCATCCGGCTCGGCAACAAGCAGTGCCTGGTTCAGGAGCTGCCCGCGATCGAGGGCCTCGCCCGCGTCGACGTCGTCTGCCTCGACAAGACCGGCACCCTCACCGAGGGCGGCATGGACGTCTCCGACCTCCGGCTGCTCGCCGACGCGGAGGAGGCGTACGTCCGCCGGGTGCTCGGCGCCCTCGGCGACTCCGACCCGCGCCCCAACGCCAGCCTCCAGGCGATCGTCGACGCCTACCCCGACGGCGAGGGCTGGCGCTGCGCCGAGGCGCTCCCGTTCTCCTCCGCCCGCAAGTACAGCGGCGCCGAACTCCACTCCCCCGACGGCGAGGTCGCCACCTGGCTGCTGGGCGCGCCCGACGTGCTCCTCCGGGAGGGCGACCGGGCGCTCGACGAGGTCGAGGAGCTCAACTCCCAGGGTCTGCGCGTCCTGCTGCTCGCCCGCGCCGGCCGCGACCTGGACGACCCGCGCGTCGCCGAGGACGTCAGCCCGGCCGCCCTCGTCGTCCTCGAACAGCGGCTGCGGCCCGACGCGGCCGACACCCTGCGCTACTTCGACGAGCAGAAGGTCGCCGCGAAGGTCATCTCCGGCGACAACGCGGTCTCCGTCGGCGCGGTCGCCGCCAAGCTCGGGCTGCCGCGCGCGGAGTCGCCCGTCGACGCGCGCAAGCTGCCCGCCGAGCGCGAGGACATGGGCAAGGCGCTCGACGAGGGGTCGGTTTTCGGCCGCGTCACACCGCAGCAGAAGCGGGACATGGTCGGGGCGCTCCAGGCGCGCGGGCACACCGTCGCGATGACCGGCGACGGCGTCAACGACGTGCTGGCCTTGAAGGACGCGGACATCGGCGTCGCCATGGGCGCCGGCTCGGAGGCCACGCGGGCCGTCGCCCAGATCGTGCTCCTCAACAACAGCTTCGCCTCACTGCCCTCGGTGGTCGCCGAGGGGCGCAGGGTCATCGGCAACATCACGCGGGTGGCCACGCTGTTCCTGACCAAAACCGTCTACTCGGTGCTGCTCGCCATCCTCGTCGTCTGCACCCGCGTCCCGTACCCGTTCCTGCCCCGGCACCTGACGCTGCTGTCCACCCTGACGATCGGCGTCCCCGCCTTCTTCCTGGCCCTGGCGCCCAACAAGGAGCGCGCCAAGCCGCACTTCGTCCGGCGCGTGATGCGCTACTCCGTCCCGGCCGGGCTGATCGCGGGCGTCGCGACCTTCGCCACCTACCTGCTGGCCCGCCACTACTACACGGGCGCCGGCTCCCTCGACGCGGAGACCAGCGCGGCGACGCTCACCCTGTTCCTCATCTCGATGTGGGTGCTGGCGATCATCGCCCGGCCGTACACGTGGTGGCGGGTGCTGCTGGTCGTCGCGATGGGGGTGGCGTTCCTGGTGGTCCTGGGGGTGCCGTGGCTGCAGCGGTTCTTCGCGCTGAAGCTGGTGGGGGCGACGCTGCCGTGGGCGGCGGTGGGCATCGCGGCGGTGGCGGCGGTGGTGCTGGAGGTGGCCTGGAGGTGGGTGGGGCGGCGGTTTCCGGCGTGAGCGGGAGTGACGCGCATGAGCGGGAGTGACGCGCATGAGCGACGCGCATGAGCGGGAGTGACGCGGCGGGCGACCGGGACCGGTGCCCGCCGCGCTGACGGTCGGCAGTGATCTCACGCGGACGGCTGCTCGTCCTCCAGGAAGTCCCGCAGCTTCTCGCGCAGCTCCGGTGTGTCCTCGTGCTGATGCACGGAGACGGCGTGCTCGGCCGCGGCCCGCAGGACCTCGTCCTCCTCGCCGGAGATGGTGAGCGTGCAGTGCGACTCGCTGGGGTACTTGCGGCAGTCCGCCACTTTCCTGGTCATCTCGGCCTCCCGGGTCCCGAACGCACCGGATCGGTACTTCCCAGCGTAGGACGCGGCCGAGGCACACCTCAGCCGCCGAGCACCCGCCGGACGTGCGCGGCCAGCGCCGCACGCAGCCGTTCCGGGTCCTGGCCGCACTCGCCGACGAGGTGCTCGACGAGGTCGGCGCGGACGGCCGCCAGCAGCGCGTGGGCGGTGAAGGACGCGTCGTCGCCGTCCCCGTCCCCGCCCGGCAGCCGGCGCAGCGCGTCCGTGAGCACGTCGTGCCACCACCCGTAGTGGCCCGCCGCGTAGGGGCTGCCGGCGCCCGCCTCCTCCAGCGCGAGGGCGAGGTGGCGGTGGTCCAGCTTGAACCGGAGCACGGCGTCGAGCAGGGCGGTGACGCGTTCGCGCGGCGGGGTGTCCGGACCGAGCGGCGGCGGGCCGGACTCCACCGCCTCCCGCAGGGAGCCGGTACGGGCCTCGACGACGGCCCTGATCAGGCCCGTGCGGTCGCCGAACCGCCGGAAGAGGGTGCCCTTGCCCACCCCCGCCGCCGCGGCGACGTCGTCCATCGAGACGCTCCGGGGGCTCTCGGAACGGGCGAAGAGGGCGTCGGCGGCGGCCAGGACGGCCTCGCGGTTGCGGACGGCGTCCGCGCGGGGGCTGCGTGGGGCCTCGCGTGCGGTCATGGGTCTCCCGGCTCCTGTCTCCGTGCCCGGGCACGGAACGCTTGCTAAGCGGACCGTCGGTCCGTTACGTTGAAACGGACCGCTGGTCCGCATCTTTCGGTTCCCCATCCTAAGGAGGACACCGCCATGACCCCACCCCACCTCACGGACGCGCCCCCGGACGCGGCCGCCGTCGTCCGGCGCGGCCTGGACCTGCTGCTGGCGAAGGACATGGGCGGCTGGGCGGCCCTCTGCCACGACGACGCGGTCGTCGAGTTCCCCTTCGCCCCGCCCGGCTACCCGCGCCGGCTGGACGGCCGGGCGGCCGTCGAGGCGTACGTGGCCGACTACACGGACCACATCGACCTGCACGCGTTCCCCACCGTCGGGATCCACCGGACGACCGCGCCGGAGACCGTGATCGTCGAGATGCGGGCCACCGGCCGGACGGTCGCCACCGGCGAGCCGTACGTCATGGACTACATCGCCGTCGTGACCGTCCGGGACGGCCGCTTCGTCCGCTACCGGGACTACTGGAACCCGCTCGCGCTGCCCGGCTCCACCCGCGACGCCAAGTCCGTCCCGGCGGACGCGGCATGACCGCCGGGACAATCCTCGTCACCGGCGCCACGGGAACCACCGGCAGCCGGCTCGCCGCCCGGCTCACCGCGCTCGGGCAGCCGGTGCGGGCGGCGTCCCGGACGCCCGCGGACGGGTCGCCCGGCTTCGACTGGTACGACCCCTCCGGCCACGAGGCCGCCCTGCGCGGCGTCGACCGCCTCTACCTCGTCCCGCCCGTCGCCGCGTCCGACCCCGCCGCCGTGATGCTGCCGTTCCTCGGACGCGCCCGCGCGGCGGGCGTGCGGCGCGCCGTGCTGCTCAGCTCGTCCGCGCTCCCCGCCGGCGGGCCGGGCGCGGGAAAGGTCCACGCGGCGCTGGCCGACGGCGTGTTCCCGGAGTGGGCGGTGCTCCGCCCGTCCTGGTTCATGCAGAACTTCGGCGGCGGCCACGCGCACGCCCGGAGCCTCCGCGAGCACGGGGAACTGGTGACGGCGACCGGCGACGGACGCGTCGCCTTCATCGACGCGGACGACATCGCGGCCGTCGCCGCCCGCGCCCTCACGGACCCGGCGGCCCCCTGCCGCGACCTCGTCCTCACCGGCCCGCGCGCCCTGAGCTACGCCGAGGCGGCGGCCGTCGTCGCGGACGTCACCGGCCGTCCCGCCCGCCACCGGCCCGTTCCCGCCGCCGAGTTGCGGGCACGGCTGGTCGCGGACGGCTTGCCCGGGCCGTTCGCCGCCCTGCTCACGCAGCTGGACGAGGACATCGCGGCGGGGGCGGAGGACCGGGTGACGGACGAGGTGCGACGGATGACGGGGCGCGAGCCGCGCGACTTCCGCGTGTTCGCGGCGGAGGCGTTCGCGCGGGGCGCGTCGGGCGTGCCGGGCGGGGTGAGCGCGCGGGCCTCCGCATAGTGCGGGCACGCCGCGGCCGGGCGCTCCGCGGACGCCTCGCTCCGACGGACGCCTCCCTCGCTCCGGACGGACGCCTCGGAGAAGGGGTAGACGGGAGGCCCGGGGAGACGCCCCCGGGCCTCCCCCAGGGGACGCGCCCACGTCAGCCCGGCTCAGCCGCGCTGCGCCCGCTCGTAGACGGCCTTCGCGACCGCGCCGAAGCGGGGGCCGGACATCGTCCGGCTGCCGTCCGGGGAGTCGCCGTGGCTGTTGACCGACACCAGCGTCCCCAGACCGGACTTGGCGTCGAAACCGGCCAGCCAAGGGCCGCCGCTCGACCCGCCCGCCATGTCGCAGGGGATGACCACCTCGTCGTCGGGTCCCGCCTTGGTCGTCCCCGTGCAGGTCAGCAACTCCTCGCCGCGCTGCGGGCGGGACGCCGGGTAGCCGAAGGACGTCACCTTCTCGCCCGGCTTCCGGTCGAACGCGATCGACTGGCCGCCGACCACGTCCGTCAGCTTCCGGCCCTTGAGCGGATCGACGGTGAGCGCGGCGACGTCGCCGACGGCATCCTGAGCCCAGGAGGCGGGCGTCACGGTCCTCGCGACCGGGAAGACGCCGTACGGGCGCTTCCCCTTGTCGTAGCCCGGTACGAACACGAGGTCCGTGTACGTGTTGACGGGCGAGGCCGGCCGGCGGACGCAGTGCCCGGCCGCCATCACCACGGAACGGTTGCCGCCGCGGACGGCGGTGGCCGTGCACCAGGTGTCGTCGCCGTTGGCGTTGACGAAGAACAGCCGCCCGACGGTCTTCATCGGCGTGCCCTTCCAGGGCTTCGCCAGCGGCCCGGTCTTCCCCAGGTCCACGGCCAGGCCGGTCTTCCGCATCCGCTCCGGCGTCCAGTAGGCGAGCGCCTCCGCGCGCTCCTTCGCCGTGTACGCCACCTCGGCGACGGCCGGCGCGGCGGCGCTCCGGCCCGTGCCACCGGAGGAGGTGGCCGAGGCGGAGGCGGGAGCGGCAACGGCCGCAACGGTGACGGTCAGAACGGCGGCGGCGAGCCCGCGGCGGGCGGGACGGGGAGCGCGCATGGGGACGGTGTCTCCTGACGGGACGTGAGGGGCGGCTGTGTCAGGCGGGGAGACGAGGGCGGAGGCCGCGCGGTTCCTCGGGCGCGCCTCCACGGCGTCATCCCCGCCCCGCCCCCGGCTCAGCCTATGCGCGGCAGCGGCTCCCGCAGCTCGGCGAAGAGCGCCAGGAACACCTCGTAGTCCGGCACGACCCCCAGCTCCCGGGCGCACTTCTTCGTCCAGCCGCCGGCCAGTTCCACCGTCACCCAGCCCTCCTTCACCCGCGCCGGCCCGACGAGCTCCCAGGGCACCGGCTTCTTCCCCTTCCAGATCAGGCCGCCGGGGCTGAGGCCGAAGTCCCCGAAGGAGACCTCACCTCCCTGGCGGAGCCGTTCCCGGGCGGCCGGCAGGCGTCGGGAGGCGACGTGTTTGCGGAGCGCCTCGCCCAGCCCGTAATACCGGTGTCCGTGGTCGCCCTGACGCTTGTAGTAGGCGTCGAGTTTCAGCGAACCGCCGTTCGCGCAGGCGATGGTGAAGGTGAAGTACGTCGCGTCGTACCGGCCGTTGTACGTGCGCTCGGTGACCTTCGCCGTCACCTCGGTCATGTCGGCGAGGTGGAACGCCAGCGCCGGCTTCCCGTGGTCGTGGCGGACGACGCCCCGCGCGAACTCGTAGACCCTGTTGGGCTTTTTGCGCGAGAAGCCGTTCGTCAGCGCGTACACCTCGAGCAGTTCCCCGAGGTCACGGCGTTCGGCGGCCTCCCGCGCCTCCGGCGTGAAGACGCGCCAGTCGCCTTCTCTGGCCAGCAGAATTTCCGGCATGCGGCACCCCCGTGCGTCCGATCGGATACCGGGCAGCGTAGCGCCGGAGGGGCGTGCGCGTCCCGCCCGCTCCGGTTCCGCACCACCCGGGCGTGCGCGTCAGGAGAGCGCGCCCGGGCCGTCGCCCGGTTCGGCACGGCGCCGTACGCGGTGGGGGCGGAGGGCGCCCCGCCGCACCACCGCGTACGGCCTCATCCGCCGTAAGAGCCCGTCGCCACGGCGCCGTTGCGCACGGGCGTCAGTCGAACCACCGGTCCCGCGCGAGTTCCGCCGTCCGCGACGGGTCCTCCAGCAGCGCCGCGGCCTCGAAGCGGCGGGACCAGTGGCCGGCCGCCCAGGCGAGACCGGCGGCCACACCCTCCAGGGTGGTGGCGTGCAGGACGCCGTCGGAGCCGAGCCGCCAGTCCAGCTCCACGCCGCCGACGTGGAGTTCCTCGTGCTCGACGTACGTGGTCGGCGCGTCCGGCAGCAGGACGCGGACGCCGTCGGGCACCTCGCGGAGTTCTCCTGCGCTCGCCTCCACCACCGCGGGTACCGCCTCGCTCAGCCGTCGCACCTGCAACAGCTCCGCGAGGTCGGCGGCGCGGTCCGGGCGGACGGGCAGCAGCGGCAGGCCGGCGGCCAGCGGGAGGAGGTCGGGCGCGTCGGCGACCAGCGCGTCCGCCGCGTCGACGACCCGCACCTCGCCGTCGACGACGGCCCGCAGGTCGTCGGGGAGGGTCACGTCCTCGGGGTCGAGCGCGGCCAGCAGGCCGTAGAGGGCGTGCAGCCGGTCGGCGCGCACCGGGCGGTCCGGGTCGGCGAGGCGGGCCAGCAGCTCGGCGGCACCGCCCGGTTCGTCGAGCAGGGCCGCAGCGGTGGTACGGATGCCGAGGGCGCGCAGCACCTGCTCGTCGGCGAACCCGGTCGCGTCCGCCTCCTCGTACAGGCCCTCCAGCAGCGGGTCGCCGCCGGCGGCGCGCAGCCCGGCGGGGCGGCGGCCGTCGAGGACCGGGTGGCCGCGCAGCCACCAGGCGGTGTACGGGCGGACGCTCTCCGTCGTGCCGTCCGGCAGCAGGACGCGGACGGGCGCGGTGAGCGCGTCGCGCAGCGGCGGCCGGGACAGCAGGGCGAGGGCCTGCGGCCAGGCGTCGTCGGCGACCAGGTCGAGGTCGCGGACGGCGGTGAGCTCCGTCGCCACGGGCGGCACGGGCGTTTCGGGGAGCCCGTCGAGGACGTCCTCGCACCACACGTCGACGGCGTCCAGCAGCCCGGCGTCGTCGGGCTCGGGGAAGTCTCCGTCGCGCGGCTCCAGTTCGTCCGGGTCGAGGACGACGTCGGCCGCCCGGACGAGGGCGAAGTCCGCCAGGACGCCGACGGCGGTGAGCGGCCGCGCACCCCAGCGCTCGGCGAGCGCGGCGTCGCAGGCGGCGAGTTCGCCGGGGCGGATGACCTGCTCGAACGGGCTGCCGGGGAGGACGAGTTCGCCGGCCGGGGCGAGTTCGCCGTCCTCGTCGGGGAGGGCGAGCGCGGCGAGCCACGGCTCGTCGCCGGGCGCGAGGTTGGCGTCGCGGACGAGCGCGAGGACGGTGTCGGCGAGCTCGTCGGGGTCGAGGGCGTCCTCGTCCCACGCCTCCGCCGCGTCGAGCGAGTGCGCCACCGCGGCGCGGACCTGCGGGGTGGTGAGCACCGCGCGGGGCGAGGACGGCGTGGCGCCCAGCTTCTCCAGCAGCGGGTGGGCCGCCGCCGGGTGGGCGATCTTCAGGCCGAGCCGGGACAGCCGCTCCGCGCCGGACGCCGCCTCGGCGTCGGCGGGCGGCAGCAGCACCTGGCGGGGGCCGATCGCGGTGCGGCTGCCGTCGGCGAGGGGGACGGGCAGGCCGCTGAGCCGGTCCGGGTCCACCCCGGCGAGGCTGTCGTACAGCCGCCACCACCACTCCGCCGTCCGCTCGACGCCCGCGAGCCGGTCGATGGTCTCCCCCAGCGACACCCGCGCCACACCGAGCGCACGCAGCTCCTGGCGGCGCTCCAGCCCCGCCGGCAGCAGGCTGCGGAACAGCTCGCCGAGCACGGCGACGGTGGCCGCGCTCGCGCCCTCCACGATCTCCGCCTCGGCAGGCCGCAGCGCGTACGGTTCTTCACCATCCGGCGCGGCGGACGCGCTCGGCAGGAACGCCACCCTCGGCAGCCGCTCCAGCACCAGGCTGCGCAGCTCCGCGTCGAGCGGGCTCTGCGCCAGCGGCGACGGGACGAGGTCGAGGATGCCGACCGACACGGGCCGCCAGTCGCGCAGCAGCGCGGTGTACGCCTCGGCGGCGCGGCCCACCAGGAAGTCGGTCAGCGGGCCGGGCGCGGCGTGCCGGCGCGTCGGGTCCATCGGGAACGTGGCGATCAGCAGGGCGGGCAGGCCCAGCGGCTCGTCGGTGGGCGTCGGGGCGTGCAGCACCGGCGCGGTCCGCGGGCGGGCCGGGGCGCCGTCCGGGCCCACGGGGACGGCCCAGGTCAGCGCCCAGTTCGGGCGCAGCCGCTCCTCGACCGGGCGGTCGGCGAGCAGCGCCGGGTCCAGCCGCCCGCCGGCCCGCTCGACGCGCCAGCGGGTGGTCTCCCCCGCGCTGTCCTCGACGACGACGTGCCCGGCCTCCTGATGCGTCGTCAGGGTGCGGGGTGCCGCGCCCGGCAGCTCGACGACGAGTTCCCGCAGCCCGGGGAGGGCGAGCAGCAGGGCGTCGTCCACGCCCGCGAGCAGCCGCTCGGCGAGATCCTGCGCGGCGCCGTCGCGCAGCGGCAGCACCACGACGGTGTCGTAGCCCTCGGGCGCCGCGCCCTCGGCGGGCAGCGGCAGCCGGAGCAGCGGGACGTGGCCCTCGCGGCGGCGCAGCTCGTCGCCGAGTGCGGGCGCGCCGGCCGCGGTCTGCTCCGCGAGGCCGCGCGCCTCCGCCAACGACCAGCGGACACCACCCGAACGGCTGAGGACGGCGGGCTCGTCGCTGACGGCCAGGACGGCCGCGAAGCCGACGCCGAAGCGGCCCGCCGCGCCCGTCTCCTCCCGCTTGGCCGACGCCCGCAGCGTCGCCAGCGACTCCACTCCCGCCGCGTCCAGCGGCGCGCCGGTGTTCGCGGCCGCGAGGACGGCCGGGCCGTCGGCGTGCGCCGGGTGCAGCGTCAGCCGCAGCCGGCCGGGGACGCCCGCGCGGGCGGCGGCGTCGGCGGCGTTCTGCGCCAGCTCGACGACGAGACGGTCTCGGTAGCCGCCGAGCGCCAGGTCCTCCTCGGCGTTGGCGTCCTCCCGGAACCGGGCCGCCGACGCCGCCCAGGCGTCCAGCACCCCCCGGCGGAGGCGGCCGGTACCGAACGGGTCCGTCGCTGTGCCGCTCACGTCGTCTCGTCTCCTCTGCGTGGAGCTTTGCCCACGGGGTGGGCCTTGCAAGGGTGAACGTACCGTGCGGGTGTTCGCGGGGGCGGCGGGGTGGGAGGGCCGGGACGTCAGGAGCCCTCGCCGCCGGCCCCCGTCACCCACGGGCGTCCCGGGAAGACTCCGGGGTGTCTCCGCCGGACTCGTAAGGGTGACAGGCCGGTTGGGGCGGGCGGCGGCGGGGCAGGTCCCCCCGTCCGGCGGGTCACACCCCCGAGACGAAAGGGGAACCTCATGGCCACGGTCTCCATCCGCGATTTCTCCTTCATCCCCGGCCAGTTGACGGTCACCGCCGGTGACACGGTCACCTGGACCAACGACGACGGCACCGACCACACGGTGACGGCCGACGACGGCTCCTTCGACTCGGGCCCCTTCGGCCCGGGCGGCACCTTCGCCCACACCTTCGCCCAGAGCGGGACGTTCCCGTACCACTGCGAGATCCACCCGGAGATGCGGGGGACGGTCACGGCCGGCTGAGGACCGGCCCGCGTCTCTGCGTCGCCCCGCGCGCGGCGATCCCACCGGCGTCGGAATCGCCGTATGGGCAAGCCGGCAAGCATCAAGACCACGGAAGAGGTCCGCGACCGCCCGCGGGTTCTCGCGGCGGAACGCGGCACGGCCGTCACCGAGTTGCCGAGGGACCCCGCGGCGCGCGAACACGCCGCGGCGGAACGGGAGCAGCGCGCCCGGGAGGCCGCCCGCGAGCTCGGCATCGAGCACACCGAGCCGGTGCGGCGAGCCGGCCGGGACGCCTGGGCCGCGATCCGCGCGCACCAGGGCACCGGCACCGCGTGAGCCTCACCGGCCGTACCGGATCACACCGCTCGGCCGCCCGGTACCGGGCCGGTCCGTTCTTCACCGGCCTGTACGTGGAGACCGGCAGCACTCCGCCGGCCCCCGGCCGACCGGAAGGCCACCGCGTCCGTCCGGCGGCCGGCTCGCGGGCGGGACGGTCACGGGCGCGCCGCCGCCGGCCGGACCCTCCCGCCTTCGCCACACCCCGCGCGAGCGGCTACGCGTGCCCCAGGTCATCGTCCGCCTCGTCGGACCCCCGCGCCGTGTCCCCCATCGGCAGCACGTCGACGACCGTCTCGTCGATGACGGGTGGCGCCGGGCGCGGCGGCTTGGGCATGACGGCGGCCTCGGAGTGGCCGCCGCAGCCGTAGGAGAGGGAGACGACGTGGCCGTCGGCGGCGCCGAACTCGTTGCCGCAGACGCCGAAGGCCTGGCCGAGGGAGCCGCCGATCGGGATGAGGAAGCCGCAGCTGACGCAGGGGGCGGGGGCGGCCTGGGCCATGGGCGTCTTGGCGCCGTGCGACTCGTCCCAGCGGTCGGCGGCGATGTGCAGGCCGTAGCGGGACAGGACGCGGGCGCGGCGCATGCCGAGCTCTTCGGCGAGCGAGGTGAGGGAGCCGCGCGCGGGGGCGGTCGGCTGGGCGGCGGGCGGGCCGGGCGCCACCTCGGCGTCCTCCGCGTCGGCGAGGTCGGCCAGCTCGTGGGAGAGCGCCGCGGGGGCGACGACGGAGTTCGGCGGCGGCTCCTCCGCGCCCGTCCAGCCGGGCTCCAGCCGCAGGTCGTCGGACTCGGTGGGCAGCAGGTCGCCGGGGCCGAGGTCGCCGGGGCGCAGCCGCTCGCTCCAGGGCACCCATTCGGGGGCCAGGAGGGCGTCGGGGCCGGGCAGCAGGACCGTCTCGTCGAGCGTGACGTTCTTGGCGCGGGAGGCGCGGGCGACGGTGACGGCCCAGCGCCAGCCGCGGTAGCCGGGGTCGAGGCAGCGGAAGTAGTGCGTGACGACGCGGTCCCCGTCGGCGGTGACCTCGACGTGGTCACCGACCTGCCCGGGGTGCGCGGCCTCCTCGGCCGCCGTACGGGCCAGTTCGACCGCCTCGGCGCACAGGCGGTCCGGGGTACGGCTTCGCATCGCAGCACTCACAAGAATCGATTCTCTCTTCCACGCCGTCTCACGAGTGCGCCAGCCGAGCGGCCGGGCCGGCGGACGGAGCGGACCGGAGGACCGCGTCGACGTCCGCGCCCGAACGGCCTCGGGCGCACCTGGTCATGTCCATTCTGCGGGATCGAGACTCGGCGCGCGGCCAAGAACGACCGCTGGTGGCGCGTGGGGCACGCTACCTCGGGTGACCACCCGGGGGATACCCGGGTTTCGGTGAGCTCCCCGGGTCGCTCCGGTACGCCCCCGGGAGCCCCCGGCCGAAGCGACCACGCCGAGTGTGCCGTACTCCGCTCCAGGTGGGGCAAGATGACGTCGTGGGTGTCATCCGGTCAGCACATGGCGGTCCGCTCCGCCGGGGCGGCCGGAGCGTCGGCCGTGCCCTGCGCGCGCCCGTCGCGTTCGCCGCGCGCGGTATCCGCAAGGCGACGCACGCGCACGGCGCGGGCGAGTCGGGCCTGGCCAAGCTGATCGAGCTGCACGCGGTGCACTCCGCGGGCGACATGCTCATCACGATCGCGCTGGCCTCGACCGTCTTCTTCTCCGTCCCCACCGACCAGGCCCGCGGCCGGGTGGCGCTCTACCTGGCGATCACCATGGCCCCGTTCACCCTTCTGGCCCCGGTGATCGGCCCGCTGCTGGACCGGCTCCCGCACGGGCGCCGGGCCGCCATGGCCGCGGCGATGATCACCCGGGTGGTCCTGGCCCTGACCATGACGGGCGCGGTCGCCACCGGCGGCCTGGAGCTCTATCCGGCGGCCCTCGGGGTGCTGGTGGCGTCCAAGGCGTACGGGGTGGTGCGGTCGGCCGTCGTGCCACGGCTGCTGCCACCGCGGATCTCGCTGGTGAAGGCGAATTCCCGGGTGACGCTGGGGGGACTGCTGGCCACGGGAGTGGCGGCCCCGCTCGGAGCGGGGCTGCACCACCTGGGGCCGGCCTGGCCGCTGTACGGCGCGTGTGTCGTCTTCCTGCTGGGCGCCTACCTGTCGCTGTCCCTGCCGCACGTGGTCGACTCGGCGAAGGGCGAGGCCCGCGCCCGCCTCGCGTCGGACGAACACCGGCGTCACCGGCCCCACCTGCCCGGACGCAGCCGGCCTCCCGCCCTGCCGCGACGGTCCGCCCCGAGCGGGCGCGGCCCCGGCCCGTGGCGGGCGTGGCGGGAGCGGCGGGCGCTCCGGGAACGCCGCCCCAAGCCCGGGCTGCGTACCGTCGGCCGCTCGGTGCTGCACGCGCTCCAGGCGAACAGCGCGCTCCGCATGCTGTCCGGTTTCCTCACCTTTTTCCTGGCGTTCCTGCTCCGCGTCCACCCGCTGAGCGGGCTGAGCCCGGCGTTCTCGCTCGGCATGGTCGCGGTGGCGGCCGGCGGGGGGAACGCCCTCGGCACCGCGATCGGCGCGCTGCTGCGGTCCCGCGGCCCGGAGAAGACGATCGCCGTCGTCCTCACCGCGGCGCTGGCCTCGACGGTCGTCGCGGCGGTGCTGACCAACGCGTTCTTCATCGTCCTCGTCGCGGCGGTCGCGGGCATCTCGCAGGCGCTGGGCAAGCAGTCGCTGGACTCGCTGATCCAGCGCGATGTCCCTGAGGAGGTCCGGACGTCCGCGTTCGCCCGGTCGGAGACGCTGCTCCAGATGTCGTGGGTGCTCGGCGGCGGCATCGGCATCCTGCTGCCGCTCAACGGCGTCCTCGGCATGGCCGTGGCCGCCGGGTTCCTGGCACTGGGCGTGGCCACGGCCGTCCGGGGCCTGCTGACGGCCGCACGGCGGGGGACGCCGCATCCGCGGGTGGCGTGACGCGTGCAGGGCGGCTGACGCCGGGCGACGGGCCGGTGCGGCTCGCCGTACAGGCGGGACGCGGTGACACGGCGACCCACGACCGTCTGACACGGCTCGCCACACCCCCGCGACACGGTGACCCACGACCGCCCGGCCGCAGCCCGACGCACCCGCGCGCCGCGTGCCCCAGGGCCCCTCCCCGCCCCCGTACGCCGCCCGATCCCCGGCGGTCCGACGCGGCTCGCCGCACCCGCGCGACACGGGATTGACGTGGCCAGATAGCCTGCCCGCATGACCGCTGCGTTTTTCCGGGGCAGAAGCCGCCGCGCCGCTGCCGCACTCGGGGCCGTGACCTTCGGTGTCGTCGCCCTCTCCGCCTGCGACAAGCCGACTCCGCTGACGACGCTGACCGCCGACAAGTCCGAGGTCCACTCCGAGGCCGCCTGCTACGACGGCAAGGGGGGCATCGAGCAGTCGGACATCGCCGACTGCCTGGCCAAGGGCGGCAAGACCCTCAAGGTGCCCGCCGACGGCCTCCTGCACCTCGGCGTCGACCCCAAGGTCGCCAAGAAGGGCTGGTTCATCGTCTCCGGGACCCAGCGGAGCGACGTCTCCACGCGGACGTACCGCACCCTGTCCGCCTCGTCCTTCCTCCAGGGCACGGACGAGGCCAAGATCAGCATCTTCATGGTCGGCGACAAGAAGACGTACGGCGTCTGGAACTACACGCTGAAGAACGACAGCTGACGATGCGCGTCCTCGTCGTCACCGCCGTCGCCGCCGAGCGGTCGTCCGTGACGGCCGCCGCCGGTCCGGCGGAGCCGGAGGGGCCCGAAGAGGTCGCGCTGCCCGGCGGCGCCGTCCTGCACCGGATACCGGCGGCCGGCGTGACGTACGACGTGCTGGCGGCCGGGGTGGGTCCCGCCGCGGCGGCGGCCGGCACGGCCACGGCCCTCACGGCGGCGGCGCTCGCCGGCGCCCCGTACGACCTGGCGGTCTCGGCGGGCATCGGCGGCGGCTTCGCCCCCGGGGCGCCGCTCGGCGGTCTCGTCGTCGCGCGCCGGATCGTCGCCGCCGACCTGGGCGCGGCCACGGCGGACGGCTTCCTGCCCGTCACCGAACTGGGCTTCGGCGTGGACGCGCACCCGGTGGACGACGCGCTCGTCCACGCGGTCGGCGCGGCGACGGGCGCCCGGCCCGGGGCCGTACTGACCGTCTCCACCGTGACCGGCACGGCGGCCCGCGCCGCCGAACTGGCCGGCCGGTACCCGGACGCCCTGGCCGAGGCCATGGAGGGCTTCGGCGTGGCCGAGGCCGCGGCGGCGCACGGTGTGCCGGTGCTGGAACTGCGGGCCGTCTCCAACGCGGTCGGCCCGCGCGACCGGGCCGCCTGGCGCATCGGGGACGCCCTCGCCGCGCTGACGGAGGCGTTCCGGGCGATGGGGCCGGCGCTGACGGAACGGACGCCGGCGGCGTCGGAAGCGGTACGACCTGACGAAGCCTCCGCCGTCACATCCGCTGCCACTTCCGCCGTCACTTCCGCCGTCACTCCAGAGGACATCACCGAGGAAGGCCGCCGAGACTGATGGACCAGCCGACCGTGGACCAGCCGATCCGCATCGCCTACTCCCCCTGCCCCAACGACACGTTCGTCTTCGACGCCTGGGCGCACGGCCGCGTCCCCGGCGCGCCGCCCCTCGACGTGACGTTCGCGGACATCGACGTCACCAACGGCATGGCGGAGCGCGGCGAGCTCGACGTGCTCAAGGTGTCGTACGCGGTGCTGCCGTGGGTGCTGGAGGAGTACACGCTGCTGCCCTGCGGCGGCGCGCTGGGGCGCGGTTGCGGGCCGCTGGTGCTGACCGCCGGCGGGATCACCGACCCGGCGGAGCTGACCGGCCGGACGGTCGCGGTGCCGAGCGAGCGCTCGACCGCCTATCTGCTGTTCCGCCTGTGGGCGGCGGCCGAGGTGCCGGGCGGCGTGGGCGAGATCGTCGTCCTGCCGTTCCACGAGATCATGCCGGCGGTGCGGGACGGCAAGGTGGACGCCGGTCTGGTCATCCACGAGGCCCGGTTCACGTACGCGAACTACGGGCTCACCCGCCTCGCCGACATGGGCGAGCACTGGGAGGCCACCACCGGCCTGCCCATCCCGCTGGGCGCGATCATCGCGAAGCGCTCGCTGGGCGCGGAGACGCTGCGGCGGCTGGCCGAGGCGGCCCGGACGTCCGTGCGGATGGCCTGGGACGACCCGGAGGCGTCGCGTCCGTACGTCATGGAGCACGCCCAGGAGATGGATCCGGCCGTCGCCGACCAGCACATCGGGCTGTACGTCAACGAGTTCACCGCCGGCCTCGGGGAGAGCGGCTACGCGGCGGTCCGCGGCCTGCTGACCCGGGCGGCGGCGGAGGGTCTGGTACCGGCCGTGGGGCCGGACGCGCTCAGCTTCGTCTGACGCGCGCCCGGGATCCGTCCGGTCCGGTCCGGCCGACGGGCGTCCGGCGGCCGTGCCGATCGGTCAGACGTCCAGCTGGTCCGCCACCGCCCGCAGCATGTTGGCGATCTTGGATCCCGACGCCTTGTCGGGGTAACGGCCGCGCTCCAGCTGCTGGGTGACGTTCTCCAGGAGGGTGGTCAGGTCCTGGACGATCGAGGCCAGCTCGTCGGGCTTGCGGCGCTGCGCCGCGGCCACGGAGGGGGTGGGGTCCAGGAGCGTCACGGAGAGGGCCTGGTCACCGCGCTGCCCGGCGACGACGCCGAACTCCACGCGCTGGCCTGGCTTGAGGGCGTCGACCCCGTCCGGGAGCACCGAGGAGTGTACGAAGACGTCTCCGCCGTCGTCACGGGAGAGAAAGCCGAAGCCCTTCTCGCTGTTGAACCACTTGACCTTGCCGGTAGGCACGTCTGTCCTCGTCCTCGTACTCGTCGGAAATCGGAAACGGTCGGAATGTATCGGAAACGGTCGGTAAGTGTGGGAAGTTATCGAAACATCTGAAAGCAAGTAAAAACGGCTCTGGACAGCACGGCAGCGGGTCGCGAAACCCGCTGAACCGAAGCCAGAACCAAGGCTAATGGTCCCGGGCCCGGTGACAAGACGTCCTCAGGTCGTACCTCTGCGCGTCCGGCGCGCCTCCGGTGATGTCCGCTCCCGCCCCGCCGTCGGGCGGTCCCTCCGCGCCGCTCCTGGTCACAGCCCTGCCGGGCAGCCGCGGGCGCACGCCCGCCACAAGGCAACTACCCTGCTCGGGTGAGCAACGAAACGCCCCGGGCCGGGGATCTGCTGGTGCGCGCTGGCGCGATCGTCTTCCTCGTGGGCGCAGTGGCCACCATGGCCACCGTCGCCCCGCTCTTCCTGGGCGCCGACCCACTGCCGTCGGCCGCCTACTTCGTGTGCATGCTCATGGGCGTCGGCTTCCTGATCGCCGCGGCCGGCGTCCTGCGCACCGCCGCCGACCAGCGGCGGCGCGCACGGGAGGCGACGGCGGCGCGCTGACCTCGGGCGCCGGGCAGGGACCGGACGGCCGGTCAGGCGTTCAGGCGTCAGGCGTTCAGGCGTCAGGCCGAAGCCGCGGCTTCCGCTGCCGCCTCCGCCACCTCCGCCCGGTGCGCGCGGAGCCAGCGGGGGAAGTCCGCGAGCCCGTCGAGGACGACGTCCGCGCCGGCGGCGCTCAGTTCGCCGGCCGGGCAGGGGCCGGTGGCGACGGCCACCGACAGGGCGCCGGCCGCGTGGGCGCCCCGGACGTCACCGGTGTGGTCGCCCACGTAGACGCCGGCAGCGTGCTCGCGCAGGGCGACCGCCTTCTGTTCGGCCCACAGGTCGCCGATCAGCGCGTCCGGCTCCAGGGCCAGGTGGTCGAGGTGGAGCCGGGCGTTCCCGCCGTGCTTGGCGGTGACGACGATCGACCGGCCGCCCAGTTCCCGTACGGCGGCGAGGGCCTCCCGGGCGCCGGGCATCGCGAGCGAGCCGGTGATCGCGAGCTCCCGGTACAGGGCGCGGTATCGGTCGGCCACCTGCGGCACGTCCGCCTCCGGGAACCACTCCCGCAGCTCCTGGAACAGCGGCGGCCCGAGCCGGCTGACCGCCAGCTCCGCGTCGATGAACACCCCGGTCTCGGCGGCCAGGGCCTCGTAGGTCGTCCGGATCCCCGGCCGGGAGTCGATCAGGGTCATGTCCAGGTCGAAGCCGACGGTGAAGGGGGCTGCCGGTACGGCGGCGCGGGGCTGCGTGGTCATGGGGCTCATTGTGCGCGTGGGGGACGGATTCCCGCGCGGGCGGGGTGGGGTGGGGCGCTGGGGCGACGGGCGGGGCGGATACGGGGCAGGGTTCACGGGCGGCGCGACGGCGCGACGGCGGCAGGGCCGTACGGTGGCGGATCCGTACGGCGGCGGACGGCGGACGGCGGACGGCGACCGTACGACGAGTCGGCGACCGAGCGCGGCGGCCCCCGGCCGGAAGAACTCCGCGCGCCCGCGTGCGGTCCCCGCACGCACGCCCCTCCTCGCCGCCCCGGCCCCCACCGTAGACTTAGCCTGACCTAACTCGGGCCTTTCGGTCAGAGCGGCCGTGTGCGCCGTCGCGCCCGCGTGGCACCCGCGCACGAGCCCTCGCGTACGCCCCCATACCCCACCTGCCTCACCCGCCCCACCCGTCCGACGCCCCAGCGCCCCACCCCACTCCCGCCCCATCGCCCCGTCCGCCCCCACCGAGAGAGCCGCCGGAATCCGCGCCGTGGAAGCCATACCCGCCCCGCCCGACCCGGTCGGCTCCCCCGCCCCGCCACCACCGCCCGCCACCGTGCCCGTCCGCCGTCGCGCCGGCTGGACGGCCGCCGCCGTCGTGGCGCTGCTGGCGGCGGTCGTGCTCAGCCTGGCCGTGGGCAGCCGGACGATCCCGCCGGACCGCGTCCTCGACGCCCTGCTGCACGGCGGGGACGACGCGACGGCCGGCGTCGTCCGCTCGCTGCGGCTGCCGCGCACGCTGATCGGTCTGATGACGGGGGCCGCCCTCGCCATGGCCGGGGTGGTGATGCAGGGCGTCACCCGCAATCCGATCGCCGATCCGGGCATCCTCGGCGTGAGCCAGGGCGCCTCGCTGGGCGTCGTCCTCGCCATCGCCGCCGCCGGGGTGCACACGCTCACGGGGCAGGTGTGGTTCGCGTTCGCGGGAGCGGCGGTGGCGTCCGTCGCGGTGTACGCGATCGCCTCGCGCGGCCGCGACGGCGCGTCGCCCGTCAAGCTGGCGCTCGCCGGGGCGGCGATCAACGCGCTGCTGGTCTCGGTGATCTCCGGGGTGCTGACCACCCGGGCGTCGGCGCTGGAGGAGTTCCGGTTCTGGCAGATCGGCTCGCTGGCCGGCCGGGACCAGGCGATCGTGGGCCAGATGTGGCCGTTCCTGCTGGTGGGGACGGTGCTGGTGCTGTCCGTGGCGCGCGGTCTGGACGCGCTCGCGCTCGGCGAGGACGTGGCGCGCGGCCTCGGCCGCAACGTCGCGGCCGTGCGGATCGCGGCCGGCACGGGGGCCACCGTGCTCACCGGTGTGGGGGTCGCGGCCGCCGGCCCGATCGCGTTCGTCGGCCTGGCCGTGCCGCACATCGCCCGGGCACTCGTCGGCGGCGACCACCGCCGGCTGCTGCCGATGGCGGCGCTGCTCGGGCCGGTCGTGCTGCTGCTCTCCGACGTCGTCGGCCGGGTCATCTACGCCGACAACGAGGTTCCGGCGGGTGTGATGACGGCCCTCATCGGCCTCCCGTTCCTCGTCGGGCTCGCCCGTCGCAGGAAGGTGGCGGCATGACGGCGCCGCGGCGGGCGGACGAGACCGTCCTCCTCCGCCCCACCGGTTACACGGTCCTCCGCACCCGCCGGCCCGGCCGGGCCTCCTTCCTCCTCCACCGCCGCAGCGCGGCCGTCGCCCTCTGCCTGGCGGTGGCGCTGGCCGCGGCCTGCCTGGCGTACCTGTGCGTGGGCGACACCTTCGTCGCGCCGGGCGCGGTTCTGGACGTCCTCCTCGGCCGGCCGTCCCCCGACGAACTGGTCGTCGGCACCTTCCGGCTGCCGCGCATGACCGTCGGCCTGCTGGTGGGGGCCGCGTTCGGCATGGCGGGGGCGCTCATCCAGACCGTGGCCCGCAACCCGCTCGCCAGCCCCGACATCATCGGAGTATCGCAGGGCGCGGGGGCGCTGACGGTCGGCGCGATGACGTTCGGCGTCACCTCGTCCGCGACGCTCCCCTACGTCTCGACGGCGGGCGGGCTGCTCGCCGCCGCCCTCGTCTACCTCTTCGCGTGGCGCGGCGGGCTGCACGCGGGCCGGTTCGTGCTCATCGGCATCGGCTTCGCCATCGCGCTGCGGGCGATCACCCAGCTGTTCCTGACCAAGGGTGACTACCTGGTCGCCCAGCAGGCGAAGGTGTGGATGACCGGTTCGCTCAACGGCGCCGGCTGGGACGCGGCGGCGCCGGTGGCGTGGACGCTGCTGGTGCTCGCCGTCCCGCTGTGCTGGGCCGCGCGGGCACAGCGCGCGGTCGCGATGGACGACGCCACGGCCACCGCGCTGGGCGTCCGCCTCAACCGGGTGCGGGCGGGGCTCGTCCTGCTCGGCGTCGTCCTCGCCTCCGTGGCGACGGGCGCGGCGGGCCCGGTGGACTTCGTCGCGCTGCTCGCCCCGCAGATCGCCCGCCGTACGACGCGCACGGACCGGATCCCGCTCGTCTGCTCCGCGCTGACGGGCGCCCTGATCGTCGTCCTGGCGGACCTGCTGGCCCGCAAGCTCTTCGAACCCACCCAGCTCCCGGTGGGCGTCCTCACGGCCGCGGTCGGCGCGCCGTACCTGATCCGGCTGATCATCCGCGGCCGCACGGGAGGAAAGTCGGCATGACCCAGGAAGTCGGCATGACGCAGCAAACGGCCCCCATGGCGACTCGTGCGGGGTCCGCACGGCTGCGCGCCCGCTCCCTCACCCTCGCCTACGAGCAGCGGACGGTCGTGGACGGCCTCGACCTCGACGTGCCGGACGGCGAGGTGACCGTGATCATCGGCCCGAACGCCTGCGGCAAGTCGACGCTCCTGCGCGCCCTGGGGCGGCTGTTGAAGCCGGTGTCCGGTGCCGTCCTCCTCGACGGCGAGCAGCTGAGCCGCGTCCCCACCCGGCAACTGGCCACCCGCCTGGGCCTGTTGCCGCAGACTCCGGTGGCCCCCGAGGCGATCACGGTCGCCGACCTCGTCGCCCGCGGCCGGCAGCCGCACCAGCGCTGGTGGCAGCAGTGGTCGGAGGCGGACGAGCGGGCGGTCGCCGAGGCGATGCGGCGTACGGACGTGGCGGCGCTGGCCGGCCGCCCGGTCGACGAACTCTCCGGCGGCCAGCGGCAGCGCGTCTGGATCGCCATGGCCCTCGCCCAGGAGACCGACCTGCTCCTCCTCGACGAGCCGACGACGTACCTCGACATCGCCCACCAGGTCGAGGTCCTCGACCTCGTCCGCCGCCTCAACACCGACCGCGGCCGCACGGTCGTCGCCGTCCTCCACGACCTCAACCAGGCCGCCCGCTACGCCGATCACCTGGTCGCCATGAAGGACGGCCGCGTCGTCGCCCAGGGCCGCCCGGGGGACGTGGTGACGGCGGACCTCGTCCGCGACGTCTTCGGCCTGGAGTCGGTGGTCGTCCCGGACCCGGTCACGGGCGGCCCCCTGATCGTCCCGGGCCCCCCGGCACCGGGCCGCGCCACCACCGCCTGAGGCGGGCGTCCTCAGGCCCGCCCAAAGGCCAGCAGGTGCGAGCCGGCGGCCAGCAGGTCCGGATACCCCTCGGCCATCCGCGCCGCCTCAAGTGCCGCGCGGAACATGGCCGATCCGCCGAGCCCCTCACCCGTGTGCTGCTCAACGGCCTTCAACAGTCCCCAGGCGGGCCCCTCGACGCCATACAGGCTCACGTCACGGAACCCGGCCCGGCCCAGTTCATCCGTCAGCTCGTCGGCGGTGTGGAAGTAGGCGGCGGTGAAGCCCTTGCGCCCGGCTTCATGCCGCCCGGTGGCCAGGATGTCCACGACCGCGTCGCGCACGCCTCCGCGATCGAGCCAGGTGGTGGCCGTGTGCTCGAGCAGGGAGGCGTAACGGCTGATCGCCGCGGCGGCGATCAGGCCGCCGGGCCTGAGCACCCGGCGGGCCTCGGACAGAGCCCGCAGCCGGTCTCCCTGTTCCAGCAGGTGGTAGAGAGGCCCGAGAAGCAGCACGACATCGCAGGACTGATCGACCACCGCAAGGCACCGCGCGTCCCCGGTCTCGGCCCGGCAACCGGCCCCCCGCGCGGCCTCGACGTGACGCGGCACAGGGTCGATCAGACGCACGTCGTACCCGTCGTCGGCCAGCCACCGAGCATGCACCCCGGGGCCGCCCCCGACGTCCAGGACCGCCGCGGGCGCGGGCGGAAGGTGCCGGCGCAGCAGCTCCTGCGTACGGACGAGTTCGAGTCTGCCGTCGGCGGACGCCGTCAGCCGCGTCGCCTCGTCGTACCCCTCGGTGTAGAACGCGATGATCTCGGGGGCGACCACGGGCGGCTGCGTCATGGGCAGCATGCTGTCCCTTGACCGGTCAACCTGTCCAGGATCGGAGCCAGAGGTACGCCGGTACCGAAGTGCGAACGGATCGCCGACTCGCTGCGCCAGCGCATCACCGAGGCACACAAGGCGCTGAGAGGTTCCCCGCGGCTGGGGGCGTCGCTTCAGCAGACCGAGCGGCCCTTGAGTTTGTTCCAGACGGTTTCCAGGGCCGCGATGTCGGCGTCGTCGAGGAGGTCGTCGAAGACCTCGGCCAGGGATTCGCGGCGGGTGGCGTTCGCGGCGGTGAAGGTGGTGCGGCCGGCCGGGGTGAGGGTGACGCGGACGGAGCGGGCGTCGTAGGGGGACGGGCTGCGTTCGACCAAGCCGCGGTCCTCTAGGGCGTCGACGACGCGGGAGACCTGGCTGCGGCTCAGCAGGGCCTTGGCGCCCAGGTCGGACACCGCCACCGGTTCGGTCTCGCCGTGGAGCCAGAGCATGACCTCGAACCACGTCAGCGGGAGGCCGTGCCGGCGGACCAGGGCCGCGTCGGCGTGTGCGGTGAGCGTTGTGCAGGCCCAGATCAGGCCGTAGAACGCGCGGTCGCGGGGGGTGCGCTCCTCGGGGGCGGAGGGGTCGGGGTTCGCATCGGCTGCTGGCATGCCGTCATTTTAGGCGGTTGCGTGTGTGCGCACACATCGGCAAGATGTGTGTGCACACACGCAATTGCTGTTCAGTTTCGTTCGCGAACGGAGTACGCCCCCTGATGACCTCTCCGAAGACCGTCCTGATCACCGGTACCTCTTCCGGCATCGGCCTCGCGGCCGCCCTCGGCGCCGCCCGGGCCGGCTGGAACGTCGTCGCGACCATGCGCGACACCGGCAAGGCCGACGCCCTGCGCGCGGCCGCCGCCGAGCAGGGTGTCGACGGCCGCGTTCAGGTGAAGCGCCTGGACGTCGTCGAGCCCGAGACGATCACCGCCTGCCTGGACGAGGTGGTCGCCGAGCACGGGCGCCTCGACGCGCTGGTCAACAACGCGGGCGCCGGGTCGGTTGGCACCGTCGAACTCGTCGGGCTCGACGACTTCCGTGCCGCCATGGAAGTCAACTTCTTCGGGGTGGTGGCCACCACCCGGGCCGCGATGCCCCATCTGCGCGCCTCGCGGGGCCGGGTGATCACCGTGACCAGCGTGGGCGGCGTCGCCGGCCAGCCCTTCAACGAGCCCTACTGCGCGGCCAAGTTCGCCGTCGAGGGCTTCATGGAGTCCCTGGCGCCCGTCGCCGCCACCGTCGGCGTCGACGTCACCGTCGTCGAACCGGGCGCCGTCGCCACCGAGTTCGTCACCAGCATGGGCATCGACCGGGGAGCCGCGCTCGCCGGCGCCGGACCCTACGCCCCGGCCCTGCGGACGTACTTCGAGCGCATCGACGGCGTCTTCGCCACCGCCGCCCAGTCCCCCGCCGAAGCCGCCGCCCCGATCACCGAGGCCCTGACCTGCGACCGCCCCGCCTTCCGCGTCCAGACCTCCGCGCGCGCCCGCGACATCGTCGGCGCCAAGCTCGCCGACCTCGACGGGTCGGCCGTCCAAGCGGCCGCCGGCGGACTGCTGCGCTGATCGCCGGCCGGTGGCGCCGGGGCCTCCGGATCGAGGGTTCCGGGATCCGGTTCCACGGGTCGCGGGTGGCCGCGAACCCGGCAGGGGGGACGTCCACTTGAAGACATGGGGGAAGGAACTTTCACCCTCCCAACCCACCCGTGTCACCCCATCAGGTGACACGGTGGAAAGCGCCGCGATCGGCGCGGTAGCGTCGCGCTCACACCACCAGATGTCGTGAAAACGACGACGGCCCCCGCCGGGACGGCAATCCCGGGCGAGGGCCTGATCATCAAGGAAGCGAAGACCTTCCCCATGACTGAGACGCAGTTTAGCGCGCACGCGGGCACGTGTGCCGGGTCGCCGCGAGCCGCCGTGCCACTCGCCGGAGTGACGCACGTACGGCATCGCCACACCTCGCACTTCACCGTCGTCGGCAATCACCTCGCGCAGCACCGGGAGTTGTCCCTGGTCGCGATCGGCATCGGTGTGTACGTCCAGTCGCTGCCGGATGGCGCGAACGTCGGGATCAAGGATCTGACCAGGCGGTTCCGGGAGGGCGAGATCACCATCGCGCGCGGGCTGCGCGAGCTGGAGCAGGCCGGTTACCTGCGGCGGGAGCGTGTGCGGACGGAGGAGGGACGCGTCGTCACCCTCACGCGCTGGCATGAACGGCCGGGGGCGCGGACGGAAGTCAGGCGCTCCGGGGAGGCCGCACCTCCCGTCGATCTCGTCCGGCGGCAGCGGCAGCGGACGGAGCCGGAACGGCCGCGGCCCCAGCCCTCGCAACCCGGTCCGTCACAGCCCGAGCAGCCTCCGGCACCCGAGCCGCTTCCCCCGCCCGACGGGCCCGCCGCCGACCTCCTCGCCGGGCTCCGCCGCCACGATCCCCGGCTGCTGCTCTCAGAGAAGGACGTACGGCAGCTCTCACCCGCCGTCCGGGCCTGGCTCGAACGGGGCGTCGGGCCCCGGCAGATCATCCGCACGCTGACCGCCGAACTCCCCGTCGGCCGCATTTCCCGGCCCGCGCGCCTCCTGCGTCACCGGCTCACCCACTGGCTGCCGCCCGCTCTGCCCACCGGGCCGCTGGAGCCCCTGGGGGCGCCCGGGGACGTGCCGCCGGGGCTCGCCCCCTGGGACGCTCCGGGCTTCGGGTCCCCGCACGCCCAGCCGCCCGCCCCGCCCGCTCCCCTCCCCCTCCGCACCTGCGACGGCTGCGAGCGCGCCGTCCGGGCCGCCCACCCCGGTGCGCTCTGCCGCGACTGCCGGGAGAGTGCCGTGCTCGTCGGAGCCGACGGAGAGGCCGGTGGGGTGGACGGCGGTGTGTGAACGCGCGGCGCGTGTCAGCCGGGGATCGCCCCGGCGTCGATGACCTCACCGTTCAGGTCGCACCACGCGGTCGACGTACGGCCGGAGCGGACGCGGTCGCCGAAGCGGAGGTAGTCGATGCCGTCGGCGCGGTGACAGACGATGTACGAGGTGAACGGCTGCCCGTAGCACGTGATCGACGCGCCGTGGCCGTTGTCGCCCCGCAGGTACCGCCAGGTGCCGCAGGTGAAGGCCGATCCGGAGGTGACGGAGGTGACGGAGGCGGCGGAGGGGGCGGACGCGGCGGGCGTCGCGGCGGCCTCCACGACCGACGCGGACGCGGGTGCCGCGAACCCTGCCACCCCTCCGCCCGCGAGGGCCAGTGAGGCGGTGACGACCGCGACACGGGGGCGGATCTTCATGGTTCCTCCCTTGTCTGGATGCCGGGTTGGTCGTTGCGCCGGCCGACGCTAGTCGCCGGCGCGGCGGTCACCCAGTGCCGCACGGGAGTTGGCCGGTACCGGACCCGGCCCCGTCGGACATCCGTCACGTCCGCGCGCCACCGTCGCGCCCCAAGCGGAGAACGGGCCGCCGGAAACCCTCACTTCACGGGACCCGCCCGTCGCTTCCCGGCCGTTCCTCCGACATGGCACACCACACCGGGCCCACCCACCCCGTACGCCCCACCGCCTCGGGGGACGTGCCTTCGTCCGTCCGAACTCCCACCCGCGCGTTCACCGGCTCCCCCTTCACCCGGCGCATCGTCGCGGCCGGCGATCACGGGGACCGGATCCGCCGCCGGCCGTGCCGGAGCCGATGTCCGTGCTCCCTCAGGCGCTGAGGTGCTGGGTGAGGAACAGGGCGGCGCGGTCGAGCGCGTGGCCGGCTTCGTCGAGTTGGCCGATGAAGGACTGGAACACGTGCGGTACCCCGGCCGTGACGTCCAGGATGACGTCGACCTCGGCGTCCCGGGCTCGTTCGGCGAGGCGCACCGAGTCGTCCAGCAGGAGTTCGTTCGTGCCGACTTGCAGCAGCAGCGGCGGGAAGCCGGTGAGGTCGGCCAGGACGGCCGGCGCGAGCAGTTCCTGGTTCGGGTCCTGTCCGCCGAGGTACCAGTCGCCGGTGTGAGCCATGCCCTCGCGGGTGAAGAAGGGGTCGACGCCGGCTTTGGTGTCCATGCTGGCGCCCGTACGGGTGTGGTCGAGGCCGGGGGAGAACGCGACGATGGCACCGGGCACGGGCAACCCGGCCTTCCTGGCGGCGAGCGTGGTCGTCACGGTCAGACCCCCGCCGGCCGAGTCACCGGCGAACGCGACGGATTCCGGGTCGGCCCCGTCGTCGAGCAGCGCCCGGTACGCGGCGACGCAGTCTTCGATCGCGGCGGGGAACGGGTGTTCCGGCGCGAGCCGGTAGTCGAGCGACAGCGCACGGAACCCGGTACGGGTCACCAGGCCGGCGGTCAGTCCCATCGCTGTTTGTGGTGATCCCAGGGAGAACGAGCCGCCGTGGAAGTAGAGGATGATGCCAGGACGGGCCTCGCCCTCCGGTTCGACCAGTACCGCGGGCCGCTCGCCGAGCACGCTCTGGGACGTGCGGACTTCCGGGACCGGGAACAGCGCCATCAGTGCCGCGAAGTCGGCGCGCATCCGCTCGACGGGCAGGGGCCGGAAGCCCTGTGAGCCCCGCCGCAGCATGGCGTCGACCGTCGCGCGCTGTGCCTTGCTCATAGGTGAACCCCTCCAGAGGCGCGTCGCTAAACTGTATGCCGTGGAAGGTAATGCATATGCCGCGGCATCTAAAGGGACCGGGCCGGCGACCGTGGATTTCTTCAGCGATCTCGTGCGGTGCGAGACGCGTCTGTACAACGCGCTCAACGATCAGCTACGCCGTCACCACGGGATCGCGGCCTCGCAGTTCGAGTTCCTCCGCTATCTGCGCGACCACCCGGGCGCCCGCGTCGGGGACCTCGCGGGGTTCTTCGCCATCGGCGTCGGAGCGACCAGCAAGGGGATGGACCGCCTCGAAGCGCGTGGCTGGGTCCGACGCGTCCCCAATCCCGCGGACCGCCGCTCCTCGCTGCTCGAACTCACCGATGCCGGTGCCGAGCTCGTCAACGACGCGGAGAACACGTTCGCGGCCGTCAACGAACTCGTCCAAGCAGCCATCGATCCCGAACAGTTGCAGGCCACGGCACAGGCGTTGCGGCAACTCCGCACCGCGCTCGAACACGACGGGATCGGCACGCCCGTCGGCTAGAGGGTGGCGGAGGGGGCGTACGGCGACCGGACGCCGTTCGCGGTTCGCGGTTCGCCGCTCCTCCCGTCCCGTGTCACCCCGGGCGGCGCGCCCGCCACAGGACGAACAGGGCCGAGCCGACGGCGGCCACCCGGACGACGACCGGGAAGGTGTCGACCAGGGCGGCGCCCAGTTCGCCCTGGGCTATCGGGTCGCCCCAGCGGTGTTCGAGGCGCCCCCAGAGCCAGACCAGGGCGGCGCCCGCCGCGACGCCGGGGACGCCCATCACGGCCCACTTGGACTCGGCCTGGGTGAGCCTGCGCGTGATGTAGGCGAGGGCCCAGCCGGCGGCCATGACGAGCAATTGCCCGAGCATCGCGCCGGCGACGAGCAGGATCGCCACGAGGGCGAGCATCGGGCTGATGGGGATGGTGCCCGCGGCGCCTTCCACGCCCGCCGTACCTCCTGGACCGCCCGCACCTCCCGCGCGGCGGAACGGGAAACGGCGGCGGGGCCCCGCGGCGCCCGGCCCCGGCCCCGCCCCGGCCGGCGCCTGCTCGCCGACGCCGGCCGCCGGCTGGAGGGGGCCGCCGGAACGCTCGCCGGCCGCCGCGTCCGCCTGCCGCCGGGCGAGTTCCTCCGGGCCGGGCGGGGGCCTGAGCATGTCCGGGATCTCAATCCCGCCCGTGAAGCCGTGCGTCGTCCCGGTCCCGCCGCCCGCGTCGAAGGACGTCCGCTCCACCCGCCACCACTCGTCCGCCGCCCCGGCGGGAGCGGACGGGCCGCGCAGTTCCTCCTCCGTGGCGAGGTGCGGGGGCGCGCCCGCGTCGGGGAAGCGCACGGCGCCCGTTCCGGCGGCCGCGTGCGCCCCGGCGCCGGCCTCGTCGAGCGAGCCCGGCTCGCCGCGCTGCGCGGGGACGCGGCCCGCGCTCCCCGCCCCAGCCCCGTCCGCCCCGCCGGCACCACCCGTCCCACCGGCGCCACCCGCGCCGGTCACCGCCTCGTCCGGCGTGCCCAGCCCGTCGAGGATGCGGCGCACGGCGGCAGGCGTGTCGGCGCCCTCGACCGCCCGCCGCCGTTCGATCTCCGTACGCAGCCGGGTGACCAGGCGCATCCGGTCCCCGGACGTGAGGGACCGCCGCTGGGCTATGTCGCCCACCTTGCTGAGGTAGTCGTAGACGAGCTGATCGCTCTCGATCCCCACCACGTCCCCCAAGCTCCCCGATGGCCTCCGACGCCTCGCCGCCGCCCGAATCCGACGGTACCCGGTCGTCCCCCGGCTGTCCGCGAGAACGGCCGGGGGCGCCCGGGAGGGCGAACGGCGGGGATGAACGGGGCCAACGGGACGTTCGAGGCGCGGGACCGGCGGGAAAGGGCCGCTCCGCCCACTCCCCGACGGCGATGGCCGTGGAAGCCGTGCAAGACGTCCGCCCGCCCGCCGAAGCGCGGGCCGCGGCCCCACCGCCCCCGTCCCCTCCACCCGGTACCGTTAACAGAATGACCACTTCTCGGGAGACCGGCAGCGGCGGCGGCAGGGCCGGCGGAGGGCCGCGCACGCTCGCCGAGGAGCTGCGGGCGCGGCCCGACGAGGCGCTGGCGGGGCTGTTGCGGGCGCGGCCCGACCTGGTGAACCCGGTGCCGGGGGACCTCACCCAGCTGGCCACCCGGGCGGCGACGCGCGCGTCCGTGGTGCGGGCGCTGGACCGGCTGGACCGGTTCGTCCTCCAGGTCGCGGAGGCGCTGGCCGTGGCACCGGACCCATGCCCCTACGAACGGCTGGCCGGGCTGATGACGGGCGACGAACCGGCGGATCCGCGCGTCGCGGCCGAGCTGCCCCGCGCCGTCGCGGAGCTGCGGCGGCAGGCGCTGGTGTGGGGCGGGGACGACCGGCTCCGCCTGGTCCGTACGGCCCGCGAGCTGCTGGCGCCGTCCGCGAACCGGCCGTCCGCCACCGGGCTGGGCCCGACCGTCGCCGAGGCCACGGCCGGGATGTCACCCGGACGGCTGCAAAAGATCATCGAGGCGGCCGGGCTGCCCGCCACCCACGATCCGGTGACGGCGGTCGCCGCGCTGACGGAGCTGTTCGAGGACCGCGCCCGGATGGCGGCGCTGCTGGCGCGGGCGCCAGAAGGCGCGGTCGCCGTGCTCGAACGCCTCGCCTGGGGACCGCCGTACGGCACGGTGACCGCCGAACCGGCCCCTCACCTGCGCTGGCTGCTGGACCGGGGGCTGCTGCTGCCGACCGGACCCGGCGGCGTCGTCCTGCCCCGGGAGGCGGCGCTGCACCTGCGCGGCGGGCGTGCGCACCGCGCGCCCGAGCCGGAGGCGCCCACGCCGGCGCCCGTCACCGCGTACGCGCCGGAGTCGGTGGACGCGACGGCGGCCGGGCAGGCGCTCACGGCGCTGGCCGCCGTCGAGGAGCTGCTGTCGGACTGGGAGACCGCCGGCCCGCTGGTGCTGCGCGCGGGCGGGGTGAGCGTCCGCGACCTCAAGCGGGCCGCGACCGTCCTCGACGTACCCGGTGCCGTCGCCGCGTTCTGGACCGAACTCTCTTATGCGGCGGGCCTGTTGGCGTCGGACGGGGACGTGGACGAGCGGTACGTCCCCACGCCGGCGTACGACGAGTGGCTCGACCTCCCCGCCGCCGAGCGCTGGGCGTGGCTGGCCGGCGCCTGGCTCGCCACCACCCGTACCCCCGGCCTCGCGGGCACCCGGGACGCCAGGGGCCGCACGCTGTCCGCACTCGGACCGGACCTCGACCGGTCACCCGCGCCGGAGGTCCGGCGCCGCGTCCTCACACTGCTCGCCGGGCTTCCGGCGGGGGCGGCCGTCCCCGCCGACGCGCTGCTCGCGCGCCTGGCGTGGGAGCGGCCGCCGCGGTTCGCGGGGGTGGGGGCGGCGGGGCCGGCGGGGGCCTCGGCAGGCACTCCGGGCTCGTCAGGACCGGCCGGCACCACCGGCACCACCAGCGAGGACCTCCGGTCCCGCCTCGCCCGCTGGGCGCTCACGGAGGCCGAACTCCTCGGCGTCACCGGCCGCGGTGCCCTCTCGGCCCCCGGCCGCGCCCTGCTCACCCACACGGCACACACGGCTCACACAGCGCACACCTCCCACCCGGTCGCCGAACGCACCTCGCCGTCGAACACCGCCCCCGGCCGCACCCCGCGCGCGGAGGCCGCTGCCGCCTCCGTCCTGGCGCCGCTGCTGCCCGAGCCGCTCGACCACGTCCTCGTCCAGGCCGACCTCACCGCCGTCGCGCCCGGCCCGCTGCACCGCCCGCTCGCCCAGCGGCTCGCCGTGCTCGCGGACATCGAGTCCAAGGGCGGCGCCACGGTGTACCGCTTCACACCGGACTCGGTGCGGCGGGCGCTGGACGCCGGGCAGGCGGCGTCCGACGTCCTCGCCTTCCTCACCGAGCACTCCCGTACCCCGCTGCCCCAGCCGCTCGTCTACCTCGTCGAGGACGTGGCCCGCCGCCACGGCCGGCTGCGTGTCGGTGCGGCCTCGTCGTACCTGCGCTGCGACGACGAGGCGACGCTCGCCGAAATCCTCGCCGACCGCCGCTCGGCCGCCCTGCGGCTGCGCCGCCTCGCACCGACCGTCCTCGCGGCCCAGGCCGCGCCGGACGCGCTGCTGGAGGGGTTGCGCGCGATGGGGTACGCGCCGGCGGCGGAGTCGGCGGAGGGCGACGTCGTGGTCACGCGCGCCGACGCGCACCGCACTCCGCCGCGTACGCCCCCCGCGCCCGTCCCCGACGGCCCGCCCGCGCCCGACGACACGCTGCTCGCCGCCGCCGTCCGGGCCGTCCGGGCCGGCGACCGCGCCGCGACCGCAGAACGCAAGCCGTCCCCCGCCGCCGAGGCCCAGGCCCCGGCCGCGACGGGCGCCGCCGCCCTGCCCCGCACCACGCCCGCCGAAACCCTGGCCACCATGCAGGCGGCCGTCCTGACCGGCGCCGCCGTGTGGATGGGCTACGTCAACGCGGAGGGCGCGGCGAGCCAGCGCGTGATCGCGCCGGTGCGGGTGGAGGGCGGTTACGTCACGGCGTACGACCACACGACGGACGAGGTGCGGACGTTCGCGCTGCACCGGGTCACGGGGGTGGCGGAGCTGGCGGAGGAACACGTCTCCTGAGCAGGGGACTACGGGGACTGGTGACTACACCTCCGCGACGAGGAACTGCTCGGCCCGGGGCGGGCGCAGGCCGTCGGGGCGGCCGGCGAAGTACCGTTCGGCCAGCTCGTCCGGCGAGACGTGCGCGGCCTTCGCGAACCCGGCCTCCAGCGCCGCCCGCCGCATCTCCTCGGGCGCGTAGAGGCTGACGAACGGGGTGCCCGACGCGGCGGCGTCGCGCATGATCGTCTCCTGGGCCCGCCGCTGGTCCGGTTCGAGCAGGTCGAGCGGCTGGAGGAACGTCGACGCGAGCACGGAGCCGGGCGCGAGCGCGGCGGCCTGCCGGAGCATCGCGGTGTTGGCCTCGTGGCTGAGGTACATGCTGACACCGGTCGACGCGACGACGGCGGGCCGGTCCGGGTCGAACCCGGCGGCGTTCAGCCGCTCCCACCACGAGTCGCCGGCCTCGAAGTCGACGGGGACGAAGGTCAGCCAGGACGGGATCCCGTGGCCGAGCTCGGCCAGGCGCTCGCGCTTCCACGCCTGGGTACCCGGCTGGTCCACCTCGAACACCCCGACCCGCGCCCCGAGTTCGGGCCGGCGCTGGGCGAAGGTGTCCAGGCCGGCGCCGAGGATGACGTACTGCGTCACCCCGGCGTCGGCGCGTTCCGCGACCAGGTCCTCGACGAACCGGGCACGGGCGACCATGGACGCCCGGACGCCGTCGACGCCCGGCATGGTCATGTCCCCGCGCTTGCGCCAGCCCGGGCCGGGACCGGCGAGCTCCAGCCCGATCTCGTCACTGAGCACGTGCGGCGGCGCGTCGGCCTGAACGTGCAGGGCGCGCCAGAGGGCGACGCGGACGGCGGTGGGATCGGGGACGGTGCGCCGCGGGTCAGCCATGGTGGTGCTCCCCTCCGTCGTTCCCTCGGGGAGCGGCGCTTCGAGGGCGACGGCCCGGCCGTCGGGGTCGAGGACCAGCGCCTGCCGCACGCCCCAGTGCGTCGGCGTGAACGGCTCGGCGAACTCCAGCGCGCGAGCGGGCGCGAACGCGTCGGCGTCCGCGACGGTGAGCACGGGCCTCGTCACGAGCTCCCGTTCGTGCTGCTCGACGATGAACACATACGGTCCGCCGGCCGGGTGCTGCCACTGGCCGGAGCCGTGGTCGGTCTCCAGCACGCTCTCGTAGCCCAGCGATTTCCAGAACGCCGCCGTCGCCCCGTAGTTGCGGGTCTCGACCAGGAATCCCCGGATGCCGTCAGTCGTCATGCGCAGTCCCCTCCCCGGCGTCCTCGTCCGCGAGGCGCCGGAAGTACTCGGTCAGGGCCGTCTCGACGATCGAGGAGAGCGATCGTTCGGTGTCGACGGCGTGGTGTTTGACCTCTCGGATGAGGTCGGTGGGCAGGTAGACGTTGAACTGCTTCACCTGGCGGTCGGCGGGCATGGCTAGGATGCTAGCAATCTAGGGTGGGGGTGGGAAGGGCGCCCCGGACCCGCCCCTTCGCCGCTTCCTGGGGCTGCGCCCCAGACCCCCTTGTCGCGGCTTCGCCGCTCGTCCTCAAGCGCCGGACGGGGCTGGATTTTGCGCCCGGACGCACGATTCAGCCCGTCCGGCGCTTGAGGACAACCGCGCGAAGCGCGGTTTCAGGGGGTCCGGGGCCCTCCCCGCAAGAAACGGAGAAAGGGCGGGACCGGGGCACTCCATCCCCGCTCACCCGCGGCGTCCCCGCCGCATGCGGCACACTGGACGTTTGGCCCCACGGAAGGACGGACGTACGTGAACGGACCGCTGATCGTCCAGTCGGACAAGACGCTCCTCCTGGAGGTCGACCACGACCAGGCCGAGGCCTGCCGCCGGGCGATCGCGCCCTTCGCCGAGCTGGAGCGCGCCCCCGAGCACGTGCACACGTACCGGGTGACGCCGCTCGGCCTGTGGAACGCGCGGGCGGCCGGGCACGACGCCGAGCAGGTCGTCGACGCGCTCGTCACCCACTCCCGGTACCCGGTGCCGCACGCGCTGCTCGTGGACATCGCCGAGACGATGGCGCGGTACGGGCGGCTGCGGCTGCTGAAGCACCCGGTGCACGGGCTGGTCCTGGAGACCACGGACCGGCCGGTGCTGGAGGAGATCCTGCGGTCGAAGAAGATCAAGCCGCTGGTGGGCGAGCGGATCGACCCCGACACCGTCGCCGTGCACCCGTCCGAGCGCGGCCAGATCAAGCAGGCGCTGCTCAAGCTCGGCTGGCCCGCCGAGGACCTGGCCGGGTACGTGGACGGCGAGGCGCACCCGATCGAGCTGCGCGAGGACGGCTGGGCGCTGCGCCCGTACCAGCGGCAGGCCGTCGACGGCTTCTGGCACGGTGGCTCCGGCGTCGTCGTGCTGCCCTGCGGGGCGGGGAAGACGCTGGTCGGGGCGGGGGCGATGGCCGAGGCCAAGGCGACGACGCTGATCCTCGTCACGAACACGGTCTCGGCGCGGCAGTGGAAGCACGAGCTGGTGAAGCGGACGTCGCTCACCGAGGACGAGATCGGCGAGTACAGCGGGACGCGGAAGGAGATCCGTCCGGTCACCATCGCCACGTACCAGGTGCTGACGACCAAGCGGAAGGGGATCTATCCCCACCTGGAGCTGTTCGACTCCCGTGACTGGGGTCTGGTCGTCTACGACGAGGTGCACCTGCTGCCCGCGCCGGTCTTCAAGTTCACCGCCGACCTCCAGGCCCGGCGGCGGCTCGGGCTGACGGCGACGCTCGTCCGGGAGGACGGGCGGGAGTCGGACGTGTTCTCGCTGATCGGGCCGAAGCGGTTCGACGCGCCGTGGAAGGAGATCGAGGCGCAGGGCTACATCGCGCCCGCCGACTGCGTCGAGGTCCGCGTCAACCTCACGGACGGGGAGCGGCTGGCGTACGCGACGGCCGAGGCGGAGGAGAAGTACCGCTTCTGCGCGACGACGGCCACGAAGCGGAAGGTCACCGAGGCGCTGGTGCGGCGGCACGCGGGTGAGCAGACGCTGGTCATCGGCCAGTACATCGACCAGCTCGACGAGCTGGGCGAGCACCTGAACGCGCCCGTCATCAAGGGCGAGACGAGCAACGCGCAGCGCGAGAAGCTCTTCGACGCGTTCCGGCAGGGCGAGATCTCGGTGCTCGTCGTCTCGAAGGTCGCGAACTTCTCCATCGACCTGCCGGAGGCGACGGTCGCCATCCAGGTCTCCGGCACGTTCGGCTCCCGCCAGGAGGAGGCCCAGCGGCTCGGCCGCGTCCTCCGTCCGAAGGCGGACGGCCACGAGGCGCGCTTCTACTCGGTCGTCGCCCGCGACACCATCGACCAGGACTTCGCGGCCCACCGGCAGCGGTTCCTGGCGGAGCAGGGGTACGCGTACCGGATCGTGGACGCGGACGAGCTGCTGGCGGGGGACGACGCCTGAGGGTGTTCGCGGCCCCCGTCAGACGACGCAGATCCACGCGATCATGACGGAGGCGAAGAGCAGGGCCGGCAGGAGCAGCAGGGCGGCCCCGGTCACCGCGAACGTGACGCGGCCGAACCGCGCACTCTCCCGGTGCGGCAGCAGCCAGGCCAGCGCCAGGGCGACGAGGCCCGCGAACGCCATCGTCGCCACGCCGGAGCGCCGGTCGTCGAGGCCGAACTCGTCGATGCTGAGCGCGTAGAAGAGCAGCGCGGGTACGCAGAGGAGGGACGCGACGGCGGGCGGTTTCGCCCAGCGCTCGTCGGCGGGCCCCAGACGCCGGTCGATCCCGCGGCACAGTCGGCGGAACCCCCCGGGCGGGGTGGCGGTGGCGGACTTTCTCGTGGTCTGAGTGGCCATGCCGCCATCCCATCGCCCGGGCGACGGCGGGCGGATCGGGGCGGGTACTCAGTCCGCGGGAGTAGGGGTACTCAAGTAGGTGGGCCGGAGGAAACAGCTCCGCTCGGTAGCCTGTCCGGAGCATCGGCCACGGCGCCGAGGGGACAGTGCCCCACCAGGACGTCCACGAGGTGCTCTACACCGAACCGGCGGCGCGTGGACGTGACCGCCCTCGGCCCGGCGCGCAGGGCCTCCTTCGAGAAGGCCGTGGAGCTCCTGGCGAGGGACCCCTACACCGAGCTGTCCCGTCCCGTCGGGGTCGGTGGGCAGGGCCGGGAGATCCGGCTCACCTCGCAGATCGTGGCGGAGTACACGGTGTCCCGGGGACGGCTGCTGCTGGTCGTGCTGCGGATCTTCGACGACGCGGACATCCTCCTGGTGGAGGACTGGCACAGCCTTGTCGTCAGCGCTTGACCAGCGCTTCCTCCCCCTCGAAGCGGCCGAGGAGGACGACGCTGACGGCCGTGCCGGCGAACACCTTGAGGGCGTGGAAGGCGTGGGAGAGGGCGGTGGCGGCGCCGTGCTCGGCGCCCTGGGCGGCTGAGGTGATCCCTGCGGTGGTCATGTATCCATGATGCGAGCCACGGGGCCGCCGGACATCGCCCTCGCGGTGTAACCGCGGGAGCCCCGCCGTACGACTCAGGGATCATGCCTACCCCTACGGGAGATGGACCTCAACCCTGAGAGCCACCCAGGGGCGGGAAGGCCACGAGAGGGGCGCGCGGGAAATCATTGGCGCCACCCCGCCCCCGTCCGTAGAATCGCGCACTTCCGCCTCCCGCCGCGTGTCCCGGGAGCGCCGCCGCCCGGACGGAAACCGGCCGGCCCCCGCTCGTACGTAGCCCGCAGCCAGCCGCCCTGGAGGCCATGCCGTGCCCGCGCACGCCCCCGACCAGCACGAAACGACCGCACTCGACCCGCTCACCCGCGAGCGCGCCCATCTCGCCGCCTCCCGCGCCGCGTTGCGCGCGATGCGGGAGGACGTCGAGGCGCTCGACATCAAGGACGTCACGGCCAACTGGGTCAACGCGGAGGTCCTCAACCGCCAGATCGAGGAGCGCATCACGGCGCTCGCCGATCTCGCGCACGCCCCCCTCTTCTTCGGGCGGCTGGACTACGAGGAGGCGCCGGCCGACGCGACGGGGGAAGGCGGCGGCGAGGAGCGGTTCTACATCGGGCGGCGGCACGTGCACGACGCGCACGGCGACCCCATGGTCGTCGACTGGCGCGCACCCGTCTCGCAGCCGTTCTACCGGGCGTCGAAGAAGGAGCCGCAGGGGGTCGGCCGGCGCCGCCGCTTCGGGTACACCGGCGGCGAGTTGACGGCGTACGAGGACGAGGACCTGACGGACCCGTCGGGCGCCGAGCGGGCGAGCGCGCTGCTCCAGGCGGAGATCGAGCGCCCGCGCGTCGGCCCGATGCGGGACATCGTCGCGACGATCCAGCCGGAGCAGGACGAGATCGTTCGCGCCGGGATCGGCGGCACGGTGTGCGTCCAGGGAGCGCCCGGCACCGGGAAGACGGCGGTGGGCCTGCACCGCGTCGCGTACCTGCTCTACGCCCACCGGGAGCGGCTCGCCCGCACCGGCACGCTGGTTATCGGGCCGAACCGGTCCTTCCTCCGCTATATCGAGCAAGTCCTGCCCGCCCTCGGTGAGTTGAACGTGGCACAGGCCACGGTGGACGACCTGGTCGCGCATGTAGAAGTACGCGGGACGGACTCCGCCGGGGCGGCGACGGTCAAGGGCGACGCACGGATGGCGGAGGTGCTGCGGCGCGCGGTCAGGGCGGGCGTGACGATGCCGGTGGACCCGGTGGTCGTCGTGCGCGGCTCGCGGCGCTGGCGCGTCCCGGCGTACGAGGTGGAGGAGATCGTCCGCGAGCTCCTCGCCCGCGACATCCGCTACGGCGCCGCCCGCGAGGCCCTGCCGCAGCGCATCGCGCACGCCGTGCTCGTCCGGATGGAGCAGGCCGGCGAGGCGCCGGACGACCGCGTGCAGGACGCGGTGGCCCGCAACCCCGCCGTGAAGGCGGCGGTCAAGGCCGTCTGGCCGGCCGTCGACCCGGCGAAGCTGGTGCTGCGGCTGCTGTCGGAGCCGGAGTTCCTGGCCGAGCACGCGGCGGGCCTGCTGACGGAGGACGAGCAGCGGGCCGTGCTGTGGGCGAAGCCCGCGCGGAGCGTGCGGACGGCCAAGTGGTCGGCGGCGGACGCGGTGCTGATCGACGAGGCGACCGACCTCGTCCAGCGGACGCCCTCGCTCGGGCACGTGGTGCTGGACGAGGCGCAGGACCTGTCCCCGATGCAGTACCGCGCGGTCGGCCGCCGCTGCACCACCGGTTCCGCGACCGTACTCGGCGACATCGCGCAGGGCACCACGCCCTGGGCGACGGCGAGTTGGCGCGAGGCGCTCGCCCACCTGGGCAAGCCGGACGCGGCCGTCGAGGAGCTGACGCAGGGCTTCCGCGTCCCCCGCGAGGTGATCGCCTACGCGTCACGGCTGCTGCCCGCCATCGCCCCCGGACTGTCCGAGGCGACGTCGGTGCGCGAGGCCGCCGGCGACTTCGCGGTCCGGGCCGTCGACGAACCCGCCGCGCTGGACGACGCGGTGGTCGCCGCCTGCCGCTCCGCGCTCCGCCGCGAAGGTTCCATCGGCCTGATCGCCGCGGACGCCCGCATTCCCACCCTCGCGGCGGCCCTCGCCGGGGCCGGACTCCCCCACCTCGCCCCGGGCGAGGAGACGTCCGCCGACGCCCGCCTCACCCTCGTCCCGGCCTCCCTGGCCAAGGGCCTGGAGTACGACCACGTCGTCCTCGACGAGCCCGCAGCCGTCGTCGCCGGCGAACCGGACGAACGCACCGGCCTGCGGCGGCTGTACGTGGCCCTCACCCGAGCGGTGTCCGGCCTGACGGTGCTGCACGCGGAGCCGCTGCCGACGGCTTTGGGGTGAGGTCGCCGCGACATCGGCACGGACACCGGTATCGGCCGGTTGTCGGGGGGTGTCGACGGCGGTCGGCGGACTGTCGGTGATCTGTCGGCGAGCGGCGGGACATTGAAGCAGGTCGGGGCCGGTCGTCACCGGTACCGGCCATCGGCATCGCAGTGTCCCGGCCCACCGGGGCGGCGCTCCCGGCGTTGATCCGCCGCGGAAGCCGCCCGACGGGCCACGATCAGGAAGGCAGTCCCATGACCACCGAAGTGACGATCATCGGCGCCGGTCTCGGCGGGCTCGTGCTCGCCCGCGTCCTGCACGTCCACGGCATACCGGCGGCTGTCTACGAGGCGGAGTCCTCCCCGGCCGCGCGTTCACAGGGCGGGATGTTCGACATCCACGACTACAACGGCCAAATCGCGCTCGCGGCGGCCGGGTTGATGGACGAGTTCCGAGGGATCATCCTGGAGGGCCGCCAGGCCATGCGGGTACTCGCGCCGGACGGGAGCGTGCTGTTCGACAAGAGCGACGACGGCACAGGGGGCCGGCCCGAGGTGCAGCGCGCCGAGTTGCGGCAGATCCTGCTCGACTCGCTCCCGGCCGGCACCGTCCGGTGGGGGCACAAGGTCACCGGCGCCCGCACGCTCGGGGACGGCCGGCACGAGGTGACGTTCGCCGGCGGCGGCACCGTCGTGACGAACCTGCTGGTCGGCGCGGACGGCGCGTGGTCGCGGGTCCGTCCGCTGCTCACCGCCGTCGAACCGGAGTACAGCGGCAGGTCGGTCGTCGAGACCTACCTGTACGACGCCGGTACCCGGCACCCCGCCGTCGCGAAGGCGGTCGGCGGCGGGTCGATGATCGCGGCCAAGCCGGGCCGGGAGATCTTCGCGCACCGGGAGAAGGGCGACACGCTGCACGGCTACGTGGGCGTGGTCGAGCCGCTGGAGTGGTTCGCCGGCATCGACTTCACCGACGCCGCCACGGCTCCCGCGGCCACCGCGCGGATCGCGCGGGAGTTCGACGGCTGGGCGCCCGAGCTCACCGCGCTGATCACGGACAGCGACGTCACGCCGGTCCTGCGGCCCCTCTACGCCCTGCCGCCCGGGCACCGGTGGGAGCGGGTGCCGGGGGTGACCCTGCTCGGCGACGCCGCCCACCTCGCGGTCCCGAACGGCGAGGGCGCCAACCTGGCGATGCTCGACGGCGCCGAGCTCGGCCAGGCGCTCGCGGCGCACCCCGGCGACGCCGAGGCCGCGTTCACGGCGTACGAGCAGGCCATGTTCCCGCGCAGCGCCGAGGCCGCCGCGTTCGGCGAGGACGGGGACGAGGACCCGATCCAGGGTCTGCTCGCCGCCGCCGGCGGGGACGGGCAGTCCCGGTAGGGCGTCCGGGGTCCGACCGCGGCCGACCGGGTCCGACGAGGTCGGGCGCCCGGGGCCCGGGAAACATCGGGCGCCCGGGCGGCGGCGGGCACCTGGGGCCGGGCGACGCGCCACGCGCCGTCACTCCGCGCGTACGGCCCGCCCGTCGCCTCGGCGCGTACGGCCCGCCCGTCACCCCGGCGCGTCCGCACATCAACGCATCCGCGCGTCCGCGCATCCGCGAGCCCGGGCCGCCCGAGCCGCCCGGCCGGCCGCACGCAGCCCGGGCGCGGGCCCGGCGACCCGCCGTCACACGGCTCCGTCGCCCCCGGCCACCCCCGCACCGGTCACCTCGCCGGCCTCCCCACTGGCCGTCAGCAGCGCGTCGACCAGCCCCGGGAAGCGCGCGTCGAGGTCGGCGCGGCGGACGGTGACGCGACGGTTGCGGCCGACCGCGCGGGTGGACGTGACGCCGGCCTCGCGCAGGACCCGCATGTGGTGCGAGACCGTCGACTTGTGCAGGTGGCCGACGCCGAGCCGGACGGAGTCGCAGTCGCACTGCTCGTCCGTGCTCATGACGCGGAACAGGTGCAGGCGGACCGGGTCACCCAGCGCGCCGAGGACCTTCTCCAGCCGGATGTCCTCGACATCGGGCTGCGGCAGCAGCTCTCCCTCCACGGTCGTCACCATTCCCACCTTCCGTCACGGGAGCGCCGGACCACCGGAGTCGAGGACATGACGGAGGCCCGCATTTTTGTTTGACAGGGATCCAACAATCTCTATTGTTTGACGCACGTCCAACCTTACCTGCCCGGAACTGCCCGGAAGGACTCCCGTGCGTCTCCGCCTGTTCCTGCTCGCCCTCGGCGCGTTCGCCGTCGGCACCGACTCCATGGTCATGACCGGCATCCTCGACGGCATCGCCGACGACCTCGGTACCTCCCTCGCCGCCGCCGGACAGCTCGTCACCGTCTTCGGCCTGGCGTACGCGCTGCTCGCGCCCGTCCTCGCCACGGTGACCGCCCGCTGGGACCGGCGGCGGGTGCTCTTCACCGCGCTCGCGGTGTTCACGCTCGCGAACGCCCTCAGCGCGCTCGCCCCGGGCTACGGAACGCTCCTCGCCACCCGGATCCTCGCCGCCGCCGGCGCCGCGCTCTACACCCCGACGGCCAACGCCGTCGCCACCACCCTCGTCCCGCCGGAGCGGCGCGGGCGCGCCATCGCGACCGTGCTCGGCGGCATGACCGTGGCCACCGTGCTGGGCGTCCCCTTGGGCGCCTACCTCGGACGCGCCGACTGGCGCTGGACGATGTGGCTGGTCACCGCCCTGGGCGCCGCCGCGCTCACGGGCCTCGCCGCGCTGCTGCGCGACCTGCCCACCCTCACGGGCGCACCCGGCATACGGGAACGCCTGGCGCCGCTGCGCAACCGCCAGGTGATCGCGGGGACGTTCACGACGTTCCTCGTCTTCGTCGCCGTCAACTCCATCTACATCTACCTGGCGACGGCGGTCCGCCCGGCGACGGGCGGCGACCAGGACCGGCTCTCCCTGATCCTGCTGGTCTCCGGCCTCGCGTCGATGGCGGGCAACTGGCTGGGCGGCCGGCTCGTCGACCGGCTGGGCGTCCGCGCGGTCCTGCTCACCGGCGGCGTCCTCGGGGCCCTCGCGTACGGATCCCTGCCGCTGCTCTCCGGCTCGATGCCCGGGGCGCTCTGCTACGCCGTCGTCAGCCCGCTCGTGGGCTGGTCGATGGCCGTCGCCCTGCCGCACCGCCTGGTCTCCGTCGACCCGCCGAGCGCGCCCCTGCTGATGTCGCTGAACAGCAGCGCGCTCTACCTCGGGCTGGCGGCGGCGGGGGTCGTGGGGAGCACGGCGATCGACGTGCTCGGGGGGCGGTGGTTCCCGATGGTGTCGGTGGTGGCGATGGCGGGCGCGGTGGCCGTCACGCTGATGACGGTCCGGCGGTCACCCCGGCCGCGGGCCGCGGAGGCACACCTCGATCCCACCCCTTCGCCGCTTCCTGAGGTTGCGCCCGCCGAATAGCCCGTCCGGCGTGTGAGGACTGGGAGGAGCCCGCAGGGCGCTTCGGGGGTGCGGGGGCCGAGCCCCCGCGAGAAACGGTGAAAGGGCGGGTCCGGGGCACCCCGAACCCCCTACTCCCCCAACACCTCACGCCAAGCCCGGACCGCCGCCACATCCACCGCCGCGTCCCAGCCCCCCGGCCGCGACGCCCCCCCGATATGGAACCCATCGATACCGGCCTCCAACAACACCGGCACATGCTTCAACTTCAGCCCCCCGCCCACAAGAATCCGCGGCTCATACCCGGGCTCGTCCCCCCGCGCCGCCTCCGCCAGCAGCACGGAAAGCCCGTCGTCCACCCCGGACGCCGAGCCGGCCGTGAGGTACGTGTCGAGGCCAGGCCGGTCGGCCAGCTGCTTCCGCAGGGCATCGCGATCGGCCGCCCGGTCGATCGCCCGGTGGAACGTCCACCGGGCACCGGGCCCGAGCACGTCGCACAGCGCGTCGACGGCGGCGAGGTCCGCGCGCCCGTCCTCCCCGAGGAACCCGAGGACGAACTCCTCGGCGCCCGCCGCCCGCAGCGCGCCCGCCGCGGCGCACAGCGCGTCGAGTTCCGCCGCGCCGCCGGCGCCGAAACCGTCGGAGGACCGCAGCATCACGCGGACGGGGATGTCGACGGCCTCCCGCACCCGCGCGAAGGTCTCCAGCGAGGGGGTCAGGCCGTCGGCCGCCATGTCGCTGACCAGTTCCAGCCGGTCCGCCCCGCCGGCCCGCGCCGCCACCGCGTCCGCCGCGTCCAGCGCGATCACTTCGAGAATTGGTCTAGACATGTAACAAGGGTGCCACACCGGCGCCCGCCGAGGAAGCACGCCCCTCGGTTGCACCACAATGGCCCCATGGCCACCCCCGCCGAGCAGCCAGAGCAGCCAGAGCAGCCCCTCGAAGCCCGCTGGGCCGACGCCGTCCGCACGGCCCGGGGCCCGGGCCCCGACGCCCCGGACACCGACGACCCGGACGTCGGCCCCCCTGACCTCGCCCGCTACGCCGCCGACCTCCTCTCCCGCTGGTCGGAGCCGCAGCGCCGCTACCACACCACCGCCCACCTCACCGCCGTCCTCGACCGCGTCGACGAACTCGCCGAGCACGCGCGATCCGCCCGCGACCTCGCCGCCGTCCGCCTCGCCGCCTGGTTCCACGACGCGGTCTACCTGCCCGAACGCTCGACCAACGAGGAGCGCAGCGCCCGCCTCGCGGGCCGCGCCCTGGCGGAGCTCGGGGTGCCCGAGGACGTCACCGCCGAGGTCGTCCGGCTCGTCCTGCTGACCGTCGGCCACGACCCGGCCCCCGGCGACCGCAACGGCGAGCTGCTGTGCGACGCCGACCTCGCCGTTCTCGGCGGGACCCCCGAGGCGTACGCGACGTACGCGGCAGAAGTGCGCCAGGAGTACGGCTTCGTGCCCGACGAGGCGTTCCGGGCCGGCCGCGCGGCCGTCCTGCGCCAACTGCTCGGCCTGCCCCGGCTGTTCCGCACCCCGCGCGGGTACGAACGGTGGGAGCGCGCCGCCCGGCACAACCTCACGACGGAGCTCGCGCTGCTCACCACGTAGCGCGGACCCGGCAAAGGGCCGCCGCGCTCAGGCCGGCCGCGCCCCCGGCCGCTTCCGCCTCCGCAGCCCCGCCGCCCACAGCAGCCGCACCACGTCCCGGCTGCGCACCTCCACCGCGCCGAGCCGCACCGCGTCCGCGTAGGAGGACGCCGCCACGTCGTAGTGGTCGCCGTCGAAGGCCCGCCCGGGCAGGCCCATGCGGGCGGCGAACGCGTGCAACTCGTCGAAGCTCACGTCGCTCACCAGGTGCGACCACATGCGGCCGTGCCCCGGCCACTGCGGCGGGTCGATGTAGAGGGTCACTCGATCGCCTTCGATTCCACGCTCGTCACCCGCTCCGCCGACCGCTCCGTCAGCCGCGCAGGGCCGACGACAGATGCCCGACGGGCGCCACGATCACCGCCTGCTTCGTACAGGCCCAGTGCGGGTCCGGGCCCAGCTCCGGCTCGACCTCCAGGGCGTGCGGGTCGCCCGAGTCCGTGCAGACCGGGCACAGCGGCCAGCGGCCGTGCCGCTCCAGCAGCGCGTCCTGGACGTCCTGGGCGATCAGCCCGGCGACGAAGGCCACGCCCTCCGGCCACTGCTCGACCCACCACCGCCGGCCGGCCACCGCGTCCTCCACCAGCGAGACCACGTCCGGGTCGGCCACGCCCCCGGCGGTCAGGTCGGCGAGGACGAGCGCCCGGGCCGCGTGCAGTGCTTGTTCGAGCTCCATTGCCCCATTGTCCGGGACGCGAATGGTTGACGGCACATCCGGCTGAAAATACCTTTCATCGGGTGAGCAGCGATCCGAAGGAAATCGCCGAACGCCGTCTCCCACCGCTGCGCAGGCCCGTCGCCCCGCCCGCTCCCGGCGTGCTCGCCGCCAAGGTCCGCACGCTCGCGCCGACCATGACCCGCTCCATGCGGCGCGTCGCCGACGCCCTCGTCGCCGACCCGGCGGGCTCCGCCGCCCTGACCGTCACCGGGCTCGCCCAGCGCACCGGCACCAGCGAGGCCACCGTCGTCCGCACCGCCCGCGTGCTCGGCTACCCCGGCTACCGCCAGCTGCGCCTCGCGCTCGCCGCGCTGGCCGCGGAACGGGCGGCGGGCCGGGCACCGGCCGTCACGGCGGACATCGCCGTGGACGACCCGCTGCCGAGCGTGGTCGCCAAGCTCGCGCACGACGAGGCGCAGTGCCTCGCCGACACGGCGGCCGGGCTCGACACCACCGCCCTGGAGGCGGCGGTGGCCGCGCTCGCCGCCGCCCGGCGCGTCGACGTCTACGGCATCGGCGCGTCCAACCTCGTCGGCCAGGACCTCGTCCAGAAGCTCCTGCGCATCGGCGTGGTCGCGCACGCCCCCGCCGACCCCCACCTCGCCGTCACCAACGCCGTCCAGCTGCGCTCCGGCGACGTCGCCATCGCCATCACCCACTCGGGCCGGACGACCGACGTCATCGAACCCCTGCGGGTCGCCTTCGAGCACGGCGCCACCACCGTCGCCGTCACCGGCGACCCGGCGGGCGGCATCGGCCAGTACGCGGACCACGTCCTCGCCACGTCCACGGCCCGGGAGAGCGAGCTCCGCCCGGCCGCCATGTCCAGCCGGACCAGCCAACTGCTGGTCGTGGACTGCCTGTTCATCGGCGTCGCGCAGCGGACGTACGAGCGGGCCGCGCCCGCCCTCTCCGCCTCCTACGAGGCGCTCGCCCACCGCCACGCCGCGCGCCCCGACCCGCGCTGACCCGAGACGCTGACCCGAGACCGAGCGAGGCCACCATGTCGTCGTCCCCCGCCCACGCCGCCCTCCGCGCCCAGCTCGCCCACCTCACCACGGAGGCGTTCCGCCCCGAACTGGCGGACATCGACCGGCTGCCGACCCTGGACATCGCGACCGTCATGAACGCCGACGACGCGACGGTCGCCACCGCCGTCGCCGGCCGGCTGCCCGCCATCGCCGCCGCCATCGACGCCACCGCCGAACGGATGGCACGCGGCGGCCGGCTGGTCTACGCGGGCGCGGGGACGGCGGGACGGCTCGGGGTGCTGGACGCCAGCGAGTGCCCGCCGACGTTCGCCACCGAGCCCGGCCGGGTGGTCGGCCTGGTCGCGGGCGGCCCGGAGGCGCTGGTGACGGCCGTCGAAGGCGCGGAGGACGACGCGGCCGCCGCCGCGGCCGACCTCGCCGCGCTGGCCCTCACCCCCGACGACACGGTCGTCGGCGTCTCCGCCTCCGGCCGCACCCCGTACGCGGTCGCCGCCGTCACCCGGGCCCGCGCGGCCGGCGCCCTCACCATCGGCCTCTCCTGCAACGAGCACTCCGCCCTCGGCGCCGCCGCCGACCACCCCATCGAGATCGTCGTCGGCCCCGAACTCCTCACCGGCTCCACCCGCCTCAAGGCCGGCACCGCCCAGAAGCTGGTCCTCAACATGATCTCGACCATCACCATGATCCGCCTCGGCAAGACGTACGGGAATCTGATGGTCGACCTCCGCGCCTCGAACGCGAAGCTGCGGGCTCGGTCGCGGCATATCGTCGCGCTCGCGACGGGGGCGGACGACGCCGAGATCGAGGCGGCCCTGACGGCCACGGGGGGTGAGGTCAAGGACGCGATCCTGGTCCTCCTGGGCGGCGTGGACGCTGCCGCCGCCGGCCGGTTGCTGGAGGAGGCCGGCGGGCACCTGCGGGTGGCGTTGGAGGCAGCGCGGGGGAGGTGAGCCCCGGTCCCGCCCTTTCACCGTTTCTGCGGGGAGGGCCCCGCGCCCCCTGAAACCGCGCTCCGCGCGGTTGTCCTCAAACTCCCCCAGAGGGGGCACCTCCCAGCGGTAGCTGGGGGAGAAAGGGCGGGACCGGGGCACCCCACCGTTACAAACGGCGCCCCCGCGTGGGACACATCCTCCATGCCCACCGAGCAGCACCTCGCCACCACCCTCCTCCCCCTCCTCGGAGGCCCCACCAACCTCCGCACCCTCACCCACTGCATGACCCGCCTCCGCGCAGACGTGGCGGACCCCGCCCTCGTCCGGACGGCGGACCTCCGGGCCATCCCCGGCGTCCTCGGCGTGATCATGGACGGCTCGGCCGTACAGGTCGTCCTGGGGCCGGGGACGGTCACCCGGGTGGCCGCCGCCCTCCGCGCCGAGCGCCGGGCGCGCACCACCGCCCCCACCAAACAAGCCCTCCGCCGCGTAGCCCAGATCTTCGTCCCCCTCATCCCCGCCCTGATCGGCTGCGGCATCATCGCCGGCCTCGCCGGCCTGCTCGCCAATCTCCGGTGGGTGCCCGCCCTCGTGCCGGCGCTGAACGCCGTCGCGTCCGGGTTCATGGCGCTGATCGGCGTCTTCGTCGGGTACCAGACGGCGAAGGAGTTCGGCGGGACGCCGGTCCTCGGCGGAGCCGTCGCGGCGGTGGCCGTCTGGCCCGGAGTAACACAAGTCGACGCCTACGGCCGAGGGTTGACGCCCGGACAGGGCGGGGTTCTCGGGGCCCTCGCCGCGGCGCTGCTGGCCGTGGCCGTGGAGCGGGCGTGCCGGCGCGTCGTGCCCGAGGCGCTGGACGTCCTGGTCACTCCGGCGCTCACGGTGCTGCTGCCGGGGCTGGCGACGCTGTACGGGCTGATGTGGGCGGCGGGTGAAGCGTCAAGCGCGGTGGGGCGGTTCGCGGACTGGCTGATGTCGCACGGGGGCGCCGTGGCCGGATTCGTGCTCGGCGGGCTGTTCCTGCCGCTGGTGATGCTGGGGCTGCATCAGGCCCTGATCCCGGTGCACGCCACGCTGATCGCCGAGCGGGGCAGCACGGTCCTGCTGCCGATCCTCGCCATGGCGGGCGCGGGCCAGGTGGGGGCGGCGGTCGCCGTCTACCTGCGGCTGCCGGACGACATCCCGGTGCGGCGGACGGTGCGTTCGGCCCTCCCGGCGGGACTGCTGGGCGTCGGCGAGCCGTTGGTCTACGGGGTGTCGCTGCCGCTGGGGCGGCCCTTCGCGACGGCCTGTGTGGGAGGCGCCTTCGGCGGCGGGTTCGTGGGGTTCATGGCACAGGGCGGGAGCGGCAGCGTGGGGGCGACGGCGATCGGGCCGTCCGGCTGGGCGTTGTTCCCGCTGCTCAGAGGGGATCACGGGGCGGTCGAGGCGGTGGCGGTGTATGCGGCGGGGCTGCTGGTCGGGTACGCGGCCGGCTTCCTCGCCACGTACTTCTTCGGCTTTCCCCGGAAACGCCCGAGGGCGGCATCCCCGTGATGGGGATGCCGCCCTCGGTCTGCTTCAGGACTGGCGAGCCGGGTCGGCTCAGAAGTCCATCTCGCCACCGGGCATGCCGCCCGGAGCGGCCGCGGCGGCCTTCTCCGGCTTGTCGGCGATGACGGCCTCGGTGGTGAGGAAGAGCGCCGCGATGGAGGCGGCGTTCTGCAGGGCGGAGCGGGTGACCTTCGCCGGGTCGATGATGCCCTCGGCGATCATGTCGACGTACTCGCCGGTCGCGGCGTTGAGGCCGTGGCCGACGGTCAGGTTGCGGACCTTCTCCACGACGACGCCGCCCTCGAGACCACCGTTGACGGCGATCTGCTTGAGCGGGGCCTCCAGGGCCAGCTTGACGGCGTTGGCACCGGTGGCCTCGTCGCCCTCGAGCTCCAGCTTCTCGAACACCTGGGAGGCCTGGAGCAGGGCCACGCCACCACCGGCGACGATGCCCTCCTCGACGGCCGCCTTCGCGTTGCGAACGGCGTCCTCGATGCGGTGCTTGCGCTCCTTGAGCTCGACCTCGGTCGCGGCACCGGCCTTGATGACGGCCACGCCGCCGGCCAGCTTCGCGAGGCGCTCCTGGAGCTTCTCGCGGTCGTAGTCCGAGTCGCTGTTCTCGATCTCGGCGCGGATCTGGTTGACGCGGCCCTGGACCTGGTCGCTGTCACCGGCACCGTCGACGATGGTCGTCTCGTCCTTGGTGATGACGACCTTGCGGGCGCGGCCGAGCAGGTCGAGACCGGCGTTCTCCAGCTTGAGGCCGACCTCCTCGGAGATGACCGTGCCACCGGTGAGGATGGCGATGTCGCCGAGCATGGCCTTGCGGCGGTCGCCGAAGCCCGGGGCCTTGACGGCGACGGACTTGAAGGTGCCGCGGATCTTGTTGACGACCAGGGTCGACAGGGCCTCGCCCTCGACGTCCTCGGCGATGATCAGCAGCGGCTTGCCGGACTGCATGACCTTCTCGAGGAGCGGCAGCAGGTCCTTGACCGAGCTGATCTTCGAGTTGACGATCAGGATGTACGGGTCGTCGAGGGACGCCTCCATACGCTCCATGTCGGTGGCGAAGTACGCCGAGATGTAGCCCTTGTCGAAGCGCATACCCTCGGTGAGCTCCAGCTCCAGACCGAAGGTCTGGGACTCCTCGACGGTGATGACGCCTTCCTTGCCGACCTTGTCCATCGCCTCGGCGATGAGCTCGCCGATCTGGGTGTCGGCGGCGGAGATGGAGGCCGTGGAGGCGATCTGCTCCTTGGTCTCCACGTCCTTCGCCTGCTCCAGGAGGGCGGCGGAGACGGCCTCGACGGCCTTCTCGATACCGCGCTTCAGGGCCATGGGGTTGGCACCGGCGGCCACGTTGCGCAGACCCTCGCGGACCAGCGCCTGGGCGAGGACGGTCGCGGTCGTCGTGCCGTCACCGGCGACGTCGTCCGTCTTCTTCGCGACCTCCTTGACCAGCTCGGCGCCGATCTTCTCGTACGGGTCCTCCAGCTCGATCTCCTTGGCGATGGAGACACCATCGTTGGTGATCGTGGGGGCGCCCCACTTCTTCTCAAGGACGACGTTGCGGCCCTTGGGGCCGAGGGTGACCTTGACGGCGTCGGCGAGCTGGTTCATACCGCGCTCAAGGCCGCGCCGCGCCTCCTCGTCGAACGCGATGATCTTGGCCATGTGAAGTGGTCCTCCCGGACTGGGGGTGGATTGCTCCGGACCGCACAGGCGCCCGCGACGGACGGCCCACATGCTCGGCGGTTCCTTGCCCCGCCGGGCCCGTGGACCTCACCGACGGTCCAAGTCTGTCACTCTCACTGGGAGAGTGCTAAGCCAATGATTAGCACTCGGCACCTCCGAGTGCAAGCGTCCTTCCGAAGACCGGGGTCATCCCGGACACCGTCCCGGAGGGGTTCCGGACCTCGTTTCGAACGGATCCCGGGGGCGCCCCGGAGACCCTTCCCAGCCCAAGGCCGACGCACTCCCCCGCGCCGCCGACCCGGACGGCCGAACAGGCCGACCACCGAACAGATGAACGGACATGACAAAGGGGTCCGCACCTCCCGGTGCGGACCCCTTCGGCAGACTGAGCGATCGGTGGTCGATGCGCCGCGGTCAGGCGGTCACCCTCACCATGTCGGCCTGAGGTCCCTTCTGGCCCTGCGAGATCTCGAACTCGACTCGCTGCCCCTCTTCCAGGGTGCGGTAGCCGTCCATCTGAATCGCGCTGTAGTGGACGAAAACATCCGCACCACCGTCGACCGCGATGAAGCCGTACCCCTTCTCCGCGTTGAACCACTTGACGGTGCCCTGAGCCATGCCTAACTCCCCTATTACTGGCCCTTGCGCAGGACCGCACTTCGCGGACCCGGGTCAGACCTCACCCCTTGTGACACCGAGGGGTGTGCGCCGGAACGCGTCGACCGCGGCTGAATGTATCTGCACGGATGCCGTCTGCAACAGGTCAGACGGACGAGAAATACCGGCGTCGCCGAGCGGCGATATCTGCCCAACAGGGGATGTTCCAGGGCAAGTCGGGCCGGACATACGCCAGCCAACCCGACAATTCGCGCACCTAATTCCTGCGCAACTTGACGGGTTCTCATATGCGTTCGGCTCTGACACCGGAGGGGGAACGTCCCAACTGTATCGCGCTTCAACAGACGGAATCGCCCCGTCCGCTTAGCGGTCGGGGCGATTCACGGTTCGCGTGTGGTTCGCGTGTGGTTCCCGTTGCCGGATGCGTCTCTCGTTGCAGCCGAGCGCCCGGAGTCGTGGGCGCTCAGCGTCGCGGGCGCTCAGCCGCCCGCCACCGCCGGGATGATCGACACGCCCGCGCCGTCCGGGGTCGCCGCGGCCAGACCGCCTTCGAAGCGGACGTCGTCGTCGTTGACGTAGACGTTGACGAAGCGGCGCAGTTTGCCGGCGTCGTCGAGGAGGCGGGCGGCGATGCCCGGGTGGTTCTTCTCCAGGTCGCCGATCACCTCGGAGAGGGTGGATCCCTGGGCCGGGACTTCGGCGCGGCCGTCGGTGTAGGTGCGGAGGATGGTGGGGATGCGGACGGTGACGCTCATGGGGTGCCCTTTCTTGTGAGTGGTGTGGCGCGTGTGCGTGCGCGGAGAGAGGGGTTGCGGCCGCGGGTGGGGTGCCCCAGTCCCGCCCTTTCTCCCCCAGCTACCGCTGGGAGGTGCCCCCGGTTTCTTGCGGGGGCAAGCCCCCGCACCCCCTGAAACCGCGCTCCGCGCGGTTGTCCTCAAACGCCGGACGGGCTGGACAGTCAGCCCGTCCGGCGTTTGAGGACGAGCGGCGAAGCCGCGACAAGCGGGGTCTGGGGCGGCAGCCCCAGGAAACGGCGAAAGGGTGGGACCGGGGCCGGCCCCCCTACCCCAGCCCCGCCTCCCGGAACGCCCCCAGGCTCGGCCTGATCGTCACCGACGGCCCCGCCGCCACCGCGTCCAGCGTCTTCAGCCCGTCCCCCGTGTTCAGCACCACGGTCGTCAGCGAAGGATCCAGCACCCCCGACTCCAGCAGCTTCCGCGTGACGCCCACCGTCACGCCCCCCGCCGTCTCCGCGAAGATCCCCTCCGTGCGGGCGAGCAGCCGGATCGCGTCCACGATCTCCGGGTCCGTGACGTCCTCGACGGCACCGCCCGTACGCCGTGCGATGTCGAGCACGTACGGCCCGTCGGCCGGGTTCCCGATGGCCAGGGACTTGGCGATCGTGTCGGGCTTGACCGGGCGGACCACGTCCTGGCCGTCCTTGAAGGCGCGGGAGACCGGGGAGCAGCCCTCGGCCTGGGCGCCGAAGACGCGGTACGGGCGGTCTTCGACCAGCCCGAGGGCGATCAGCTCCCGCAGCCCCTTGTCGATCTTCGTGAGCTGGGAGCCGGAGGCGATGGGGATGACGAGCTGGTCGGGCAGCCGCCAGCCGAGCTGTTCGCAGATCTCGTAGGCGAGGGTCTTGGAGCCCTCGCCGTAGTAGGGGCGGAGGTTGACGTTGACGAAGCCCCAGCCCTCGCCCAGCGGGTCGCCGATGAGTTCGGAGCAGAAGCGGTTGACGTCGTCGTACGTCCCCTCGATGCCGACGAGGTCGCCGCCGTAGACGGCGGCCATGACGACCTTGCCGGCCTCCAGGTCGTGCGGGATGAAGACGCAGGACCGGAGCCCGGCGCGGGCGGCCGCCGCGCCCACCGCGCCGGCCAGGTTGCCGGTCGAGGAGCAGGACAGCGTGGTGAACCCGAAGGCGCGCGCCGCCTCCACCGCGACCGCGACGACGCGGTCCTTGAAGGAGTGCGTGGGGTTGCCCGAGTCGTCCTTGACGTACAGCTCGCCGGTGACGCCCAGTTCCCCGGCCAGGTTGTCGGCACGGACGAGCTGGGTGAAGCCGGGCCGGAGGTTGGGCCGGGAGGCGACGTCGGCGGGGACGGGCAGCAGCGGCGCGTACCGCCAGATGTTCGCGGGACCGGACTCGATGCGCCGCCGCAGGCCCTCGGGGTCGCCGAGCGGCAGCTCGTAGGCGACCTCCAGCGGGCCGAAGCAGGAGGTGCAGGCGAAGACCGGCCCGAGGGGGACGCGCTCGCCGCACTCGCGGCAGGACAGCGCGACGGCGGGACCAAAGGAAGCAGCGGCGGAAGTGACGCTTTCGACGGCTTGCACAGCCATGGAGGCGAGGCCCTTTCTCCTCATCTTCCCCGTGGCGAACCTCGCCACGAGACGGAATTGGCACCTTCCCCGCCGGGAGCCTCACGAGGAGACCGGCTGGAGGGTTGCCGGGGCTTCAACGGGCCGTGTCCCTCTGCCCCTCTGGATGAGCGGTATGGCACTGGGCGGGGCCCAGGCGTTTGTGCGCGCGGCACCCCCGACATACGGGCGCGCTCCGCGTTGTTCAAGACTGTATCGGAAGGTGCGGCGCGGCGAGAGGGCCGTCCCGCACCGCGAGACAGACCCCCACACCGTTCACAAGCGAGGAGTCGTTCACGTGCTGGAAGAGGTGGAGCGCTGGCTGTCCCGGCGGTCCTGGACCGCGGCGGACCGCCCGCTCGACCGGCTGCTCGCCGCGAAGCGCGCGACGGGCACCACGGTCAGCGTCGTCCTGCCCGCGCTGAACGAGGAGGCCACGGTCGGGGACATCGCCGCCGCGATCCGCCGCGACCTCATGACGGACGAGGTGCCGCTCGTCGACGAGCTGGTGGTCCTCGACTCCGGTTCGACGGACGGCACGGCCCGGGTCGCCGCGGCGGCCGGGGCCCGGGTCGAGCACCGGGACGCCGTGCTCCCCGGCCTGCCCGCCGTCCCCGGCAAGGGCGAGGTGCTGTGGCGGTCCCTGCTGGTGACCTCCGGCGACGTCGTCTGCTTCATCGACGCCGACCTGCGCGACTTCTCGTCCGCCTTCGTCTCCGGGATCGTCGGCCCGCTGCTGACCGACCCGGACGTGGACTTCGTCAAGGCGATGTACGACCGCCCGCTGGGCGAGGCGGCGGGCCAGGGCGGCCGGGTGACGGAGCTGGTCGCCCGCCCGCTGCTCAACCTGCACTGGCCGCGGCTGGCCGGTTTCGTACAGCCGCTGGGCGGCGAGTACGCGGCCCGGCGCTCGCTGCTGGAGCGGCTGCCGTTCCCCGTCGGCTACGGCGTGGAGCTCGGCCTGCTCGTCGACGCGCTGCACACGGTGGGCCTGGACGCGCTGGCCCAGGTCGACGTCGGGGTGCGCAAGCACCGCCACCAGGACGGGCGGGCGCTGGGCCGGATGGCCGCCGCCATCTACCGCACCGCCCAGCTGCGGCTGGGCCGCGAGCCGCTGGTGCGCCCGGAACTGACCCAGTTCGAGCGCACGGCGGAGGGTTTCGTCCCGCGGACGTACCCGGTGGACACCGAGGAACGCCCGCCGATGGCCCAGATCCCCGAGTACGCGCGGCACCGCGCGGCGTAGGCAGGGGAGCGGGCAAGAGGGGGAGGCGTACGTTTGAGCGGATGGCGGCGTGGCAAGGCTCGCGTCATGGTCGCTGAGCACGTGCAGAACGCCCCCATCGTCGTGGCATCCAACCGCGGCCCGGTCTCCTACCGGGTCGCCGAGGACGGATCCCTGACCTCCGGCCGGGGCGGCGGTGGCCTGGTCTCCGGCCTCAGCGCCATCGGTACGGACTCCGGCGCGGTGTGGGTCTGCGCCGCGCTCGGCGAGGGCGACCGGCTCGCCGCCCGCCGCGCGGGCCGCCGGCTCGACCCGGCCGACACCGGCGGGTACGGAGTGCGGATGCTCGACGTCCCGGCCGAGACCTTCGCCGCCGCGTACAACGGGATCGCCAACTCGGTGCTGTGGTTCGTCCACCACCTGCTCTACCAGACGCCGCTGGAGCCCGTCTTCGACGCCGGGTTCCGCGAGCGGTGGGCCGCGTACGAGACGTACAACGCCGCTTTCGCGGACGCGCTCGCCGAGGAGGCCGCCGAGGGCGCGGCGGTGCTCGTCCAGGACTACCACCTGACGCTGGTCCCGGGCCTGCTCCGCGAGCGCCGCCCCGACCTGCGCATCAGCCACTTCTCGCACACCCCCTGGGCGCCGCCGGACTACTACCGGATGCTCCCCGACGACGTGGCCGCGCAGGTGCTCCGCGGCATCCTGGGCGGCGACCGCGCGGCGTTCCTCACCCGCCGCTGGGCCGACGCGTTCGCCGCCTGCTGCGCCGACGTCCTCGGCGCGGAGGTCGTCCGCGCGAACGACGGGACGGCGACGGCCGTGCGCCTCGGCGGCCGGACGACCCTGCTCGGCGTCCACGGCCTGGGCGCGGACGCCGCCTTCCTGCGCGAGCGCGCCCACCGGCCGGACGTCGAGGAGCGGATGGCCGCGCTGCGCGAGCAGGTCGGGGCCGGCCGCCGGACGATCGTCCGCGTGGACCGCACCGAGCTGTCGAAGAACATCGTCCGCGGCCTGCACGCCTTCCGGCGGCTCCTGGAGGACCACCCGCAGTGGCACGAGCGCGTCGTGCACATCGCGTTCGCGTACCCGTCGCGGCAGGACCTGACCGTCTACCGCGACTACACGGCGGAGGTCGAGCGCGTCGCCGGCCTGATCAACGAGGAGTTCGGGACGCCCGGGTGGCAGCCGGTCGCCCTGCACGTCAAGGACGACTTCGCGCGCTCCCTCGCGGCCTACCGGATGGCGGACGTCGCCCTGGTCAACCCGATCCGCGACGGGATGAACCTGGTCGCCAAGGAGGTGCCGGTCGTCTCCGACGACGGCTGCGCGCTGGTGCTCTCGCGGGAGGCGGGGGCCGCCGCGGAGCTGGGCGCGGACGCGATCGTCGTCAACCCGTACGACGTCGAGGCCACGGCCCGCGCCCTGCACGAGGCGCTGCTGATGGACCCCGGGCAGCGCGCCGACCGGTCGAAGCGGCTGGCCGCGGCGGCGACGGCGCTGCCGCCGGCGCGCTGGTTCGTCGAACAGCTGGACGCGCTGCGGGCGTTGTAGCGCGGGAGGGCAGGGGACGGGCCCCGAGGCCGAGGGACGGAACCGGAGGTCACGGGGCGGGAGGGGCATCGGGGCGTGTGGCGGGCTGCCGTGCGCGCCGGTGTGCTTCGGCCGCCCGACTGACGGGCGGTGCGGACGGGTAGTCATGGGGCATGTCGATCGCACCTCGCTGGGTGGCCGTTGCCGCCACGGCCGCCGTCCTCGCCGTGACCACTGCCGGTTGTTCGTCGGATTCCGATGACGGGAAGTCGGACGCCAAGGCCGGCAAGGGGGCCTCGGCCACCGGTACGGCCTCGCCCTCCGGGCCCGACGCGGCCAAGGGGCCGTCCTCGTCCGCCGGATCCGGCCCGGATTCCGGCGACGGGTCGGTGCCGGCCGGGCCGGGCCCCCAGTCCTCGTACACCGTGCAGAAGCAGCCCGCTCCCGGTACGTGCACCTACCGCTATACGACGGCCAAGGAGCCGCTGCCCGACCCCAAGTGCACCCCCGGGGCGACCAACCCCAAGGTCACCCCGGACACGCTCAAGACGACCATCTGCCGCGGCGGCTACACCAAGGACATCAGGCCGCCCGTGAACATCACGAATCGCGAGAAGACCGCCAACGCGGCTTCCTACGGCTACAAGAAGTCGCTGCGCGACGCCGAATACGACCATCTCATCAGCCTCCAGCTCGGCGGCGACCCCAACGACGCGCGCAACCTGTGGGTAGAGCCGCCCTCCCCCGGCCACAAGGACGGCGCGGGCCCCAACAACCCCAAGGACGTCGTCGAGACGAAGCTGAAGAACGCGATCTGCTCGGGCAAGGCGGACCTGCGGAAGGCACAGCAGGCCATCGCCCGGGACTGGACGACCGCGCTGGCGGCGGTCGGCGTCAAGGACGACGGGAAGGCGCGCCGGGAGGGGGCCGACGCGGACGGAGAGTGAGAGGAACGGGACGGGGGCGGGACGGGGGCGCGGAACAGGGGCGTCAGGGGACGAGGAGGGGACGGGAAGGGCGGCTACGGGAAGAACCGGGGACGCGCCGGCCTTCCGATGCCCCGCCCGTCACCGCATCACCTGTCACCGCGTCACTCCGTCACCCCGTCCGCCAGCGCCTCCAGCAGCCCCACCACGCCCTTCGGGCCGTCCACCACCAGGTCAGCCCGCTCGGCCAGTTCGGTGACCTCCGTGCTGCCGCTGCACACCAGGACACCGGTCAGCCCGTCGGCGCGCAGCCGCTCCACCGCGTCGAAGGCGGCCAGGTCGCCGAGGTCGTCGCCGGCGTAGAGGACGCAGTCGGCGCCGGTGGCGCGGACGTGGTCGGCGAGGGCGACGCCCTTGTCCATGCCCGGCGGGCGCAGCTCCAGCACCAGCCGTCCCGGCTCGACGATCAGTCCGTGCCGGGCGGCGAGTTCGGCCAGCGGCTTCTCCAGCGCGCGGAAGGCCCCCTGGGGATCGGGCGCGCGGCGGGTGTGGACGGCGACGGCCCGGCCGCCCTTGTTCTCGATGGGCGCGGTCTCGACCCAGGTGCCGTGCCAGGCGCCGGACGCGTCGAGCACACCGGGCAGTTCGGCCTGGACGGCGGCGATGCCCGGGTGCGGGGCCGGCGAGCGGACGGTGCCGGTGGCCGCGTCCCAGCGTTCGGCGCCGTAGTGCCCGAGCACCGCCAGGCGTTCGAGGCCCGGCACCCCGGCGAAGCCGCCGTAGCGGACGGCGACCCCGGCGGGCCGGCCGGTGATCACCGCCACCGAGTCCAGGTGCGGCGCGAGCCGGGCGAGGGCGGGGACGGCCGCGGGGTGTGCCCGGGCGCGTTCGGGGTCGGGGACGATCTCGGCGAGCGTCCCGTCGAAGTCCAGCGCGACGATCGCGCGGCCGGGCCGGGCGAGGAGCGCGGCGAGGCCCTCGCGCCCGGCGGATGTCACGGGTTCCGGAAGGGGGTGGCTGGCCATGTCGTCGACCCTACCCAGGCGCGCGCCGTCGAGTCGGGGGCTTCCGGATTTCGTGGGGCGGGGTTTCGGAGCGTGTTCCCGTGCGCCGGGAGGGACCGGCGCGTTTCGTGCGCCGGAAGAAGACCACGGCGTTTCCGTACGCCGGAAGGGACCGGGCGTTGCGCGCACCGGAAAGGACCACCGCGGCGGGCGCTCGCCACCCGCTCAGCGGCGGGCCCGCCGGGCCTCGCGCAGCCGGCGCAGCCGGTTGACCGTGACGGGGTCGTGGGCCAGGGCCCGGGGGTCGTCCAGCAGGGCGTTGAGGAGCTGGTAGTAGCGGGTGGGCGTGATGCCGAGCCGTTCCCGCACGACCCGTTCCTTGGCGCCGGGGCCGGGCCACGACCGCCGTTCGAGGGCGAGCACGGCCAGGTCCCGCTCGGAGAGGGGCCGGTCGCTCCCGGAGAGGGGCCTGTCGTCCATGCGGTCCAGCGTAGGCGACGGCGGGGAGGGCCCGGGCCCGGGGAAGATCCGGGCCGGGGACGGCCCGGGCCCGGGGAAGATCCGGGCCGGGGAGGGCCCGGGCCCGGGAGGATCCGGGCCCGGGAGGATCCGGGCCCGCCGCGCCTCCGTGCCTAGCGCGCCACGCCGTCCGTGGAGTCCGCCTCGCGCTGGATCTCGTCGAGGATGCCGGCCACGTCGGCGCCCTTCTGCACGACGCCGCCGATCTTCTCCTTGATGGTCTTGCTGACCTTGGCCCAGGAGGTCTTGTCGGCGGGGTAGAACTCGGCTTCCGGCAGCGGCTTCAGGAACGGCCGCAGCTTCTTCGACCGCCGCGAGTCGTCCTTGAACATTTCCTTCGAGGCGGACGTGGTCACCGGCAGCAGGTCGTACTTGCCGGTGAAGTCGAGCACGGTCTGGGTGCCGTAGAGGAAGTCCAGGAAGAGGCCGGTCTCCTTGCGGGGGGCGGTCTTGAAGGCCATGACCCAGTCGGCGACACCCATCGTCGACTTGGCCTTGCCGTCGATGCCGGGCAGCGGCACCATGTCGTACTTGATCTGGGCCGCCTCCGCCTGCTGCATCAGGCTGGGGTGGCCGTGGAGCATGCCGACCTCACCCTTGCAGAAGGCGTCGAAGAGGTCCTGACGGTTGGTACGGCCGGGGTTGCCGGGACCGGTGAGTTCCTTGCCGACGAGCTCGTCCCGCAGCCACTCGAACGTCCGGACGTTGGCCTGCGAACGGATGGTGTAGCTGCCGTTCTTGTCGGTGTAGCCACCGCCGCCGCCCAGCATCCACAGCATGGTCTCGGCGGGTGCCTCCTCGGGGCCCAGCGGCAGCCCGAACGGGATCTTCACCCCGGCGGCCTTCAGCTTCGTGGCGGCGGTCTGGACCTCGGCCCAGCTCTCGGGGTGCTTGATGATCCCGGCCTTGCGGAACAGCGTCTCGTTGCAGAACAGCAGTCGGGTGGAGGAGACGAACGGCAGGCCGTACTGCGTCCGGTGCACCTCGCCCGCGCGGGAGATCGAGGCGATGAAGTCGGCCTGGGTGGATATGGAGAGCAGCTGGTCGGCGCTGTAGAGCTTGCCGGCCGCGGCGAAGTCGGCGTACGCGCCGATCTGCGCGATGTCCGGGGCGTTGCCCTGGGCGACCATGTCGGCGACCTTCTTGTCGACCTCGGTCCAGCTGTAGACCTCGACCTCGACCTTGACGCCCTTGTGGTCGCCCATGAAGGTCCGGGCGACCGAGTCCCAGTACTTCTTCGAGCTGTTCTCCGGCTTGCCGTCGCCGTACTCGGCGGCGACCAGCTTCAGCGTCTTGCCGCCGCCGGGGCCACCGCTCCCGCACGCCGAGAGAGCGGGCACCATCGCCGCCGTCGCGGCACCCGCCGCCGAGAGACTCAAGAACCGCCGCCGCTGCACTTGCTTTCCGCCCTTGTGATTGTGACCCGTGTGACCGTGCCGTGCCCGTGCCGTGCCCGTGCGCGCGCCCCCGGCCGTGATGCGGACGACCTGCCCGGTGGGGACCGCGGGAGCCGCGGGCTCCGCATGTTCTCCCGCGCCACCTTAAAGGCTCTTCGAACAAGGGCTCGCTCCGGCCTCGCCCTTCCCCCTCCCGGTGGCGGGCTGCTATCCACGGTGGGGCACGGACGGATCACTGCCGGATCACTGATGGATCACTCGTGGATCGCTCACGCAGACCGCAAGGAGCCCAGGTCATGGCCGTACCACCCCCTGAGTCCCCCTCCCGCACCGCCGCCGAACTCGCCACCCAGCCCGCCTGCTGGCACCGGGCCGCGGACGCCGCCCCGGCCACGGACGGACTGCCCAGGACCGGCGAGCGCGTCGCCGTCACCGGCTGCGGCACGTCCTGGTTCATGGCGCAGGCGTACGCGGCCCTGCGCGAGACGGCGGGCGAGGGCGAGACGGACGCGTTCGCCGCGTCCGAGTTCCCCACGGCGCGCCGCTACGACCGGGTGGTGGCGATCACCCGCTCCGGCACCACGACGGAGGTCCTGGACCTGCTGGCCGCCCTCCGCGGCACCGCGCCGCTGCTGGCGCTCACCGCCGACCCCGCCACCCCGGTACGGGACGCGGCCGACGCGCTGGCGGTACTGGACTGGGCGGACGAGGAGTCCGTCGTCCAGACGCGGTTCGCGACGACGGCCCTGGCCCTGCTGCGGGCCGCTCTCCCCGGAGGTGCCGACGCCGTGCGGCGGGCCGCCGCCGAGGCGGCTTCCGTGGTCACCGAGCCGCTGCCGGCCGCGCTGCTCTCCGCTTCGCAGTGGACGTTCCTCGGCCGCGGCTGGGCCTATGGCCTGGCCCAGGAGGCGGCCCTGAAGATGCGCGAGGCGGCGGGGGCGTGGACGGAGTCGTATCCGGCCATGGAGTACCGGCACGGGCCGGTGGCCATCGCGGGGGCGGGGCGGGTGACGTGGGCTTTCGGACCGGTGCCGGACGGTCTGGAGGAGGCGGTCGGGGCGGCCGGCGGCACGTTCGTCCATGCCGCGCGGGATCCGCTGGCGGAGCTGGTGCGGGCGCAGCGGGTCGCTGTGGCGGTGGCGGAAGGGCGGGATCGGGATCCGGATCGGCCGCGGGGGCTGGCGCGGAGCGTGGTGCTCGGCGCCTGAGGGTTGCCCCGGTCCCTCCCTTTCACCGTTTCTTGCAGGGGCTCCGCCCCCGCGCCCCCGAAACCGCGCTCCGCGCGGTTGTCCTCAAACGCCGGACGGGCTGATATAGCCCGTCCGGCGTTTGAGGACGAGCGGCGAAGCCGCGAAAAGGGGGTCTGGGGCGCACCCCAGGAATCGGCGAAGGGGCGGGACCGGGGCACAGCCCGCCGCAGGCGCACCCCATCGCCCCACCCCCTGGACAGTGGACTAGACCTTTCCCACCCCACGCGCGAAACTGTCCCGGTGAAACATGTCATCGCCCTCGACGTGGGCGGCACCGGGATAAAAGCCGCCCTCATGGGCGCGGACACCACCCTCGTCCACGAAACCCTCCGCCCCACAGACCGCGCACAAGGCCCCGACGCCGTGGTCGCCCGCATCCTCGACCTCGCCGAGGAACTCCGCGACCGCGCCGAGAAGGAGTTCGGCGAACCCCCGGCAGCCGCAGGCATAGCCGTACCGGGAGTGGTGGACGCGAGCACCGGCACAGCCGTCTACGCCGCCAACCTGGGCTGGCACGACCTCCCCCTCCGCGACCTCCTGAGCCGCCGCCTCGGCGGCACCCCCGTGGCCCTCGGCCACGACGTCAGGACGGGCGGCCTGGCCGAAGGCCGCCTGGGCGCCGGCCAGGGAGCGGACCGCTTCCTGTTCGTGGCGCTCGGCACCGGCATCGCGGGCGCGATCGGCATCGAAGGCCGCGTCGAAGAGGGCGCGAACGGCTCGGCCGGCGAGATCGGCCACATCGCCGTACGCCGCGGCCCGGACGCCCCGGAGTGCGGCTGCGGCGGCCGCGGCTGCCTGGAGACGCTCGCGTCGGCCGCCGCCGTCGGCCGCGCCTGGGCCGCGGCGAGCGGCGACCCGGCGGCCGACGCCGCCGCCTGCGCCCGCGCCGTCGAGGCCGGTGACGCCCGCGCGCGCCGCGTCTGGCAGGAGGCGGTGGACGCCCTCGCCGACGGCCTCGTCGTCGGGCTGACACTGCTCGACCCCCGTACGCTGATCGTCGGCGGCGGGCTGGCCGAATCGGGCGAAACGCTGTTCGGCCCGCTGCGCGCCGCCGTCGCGGAGCGCCTCACCTTCCAGAAACTCCCCCTCATCGTCCCGGCGGCCCTCGGGGCCACCGCCGGCTGCCTGGGCGCGGGTCTGCTCGCCCGGGACCTGCTGGCCGCCCGGGAATCCACGCCAGCCACAGCAGCCACGGAATCCACGGAGGTATCCGCCTGATGGTCGAACGAACGGTTCTCGACGGCGCCCGTGTCGTGCTGCCGACCGGGGTGGTGGAGCACGGCCGCGTCACCGTGGAAGGCACCCGCGTCGTCGCGGACGCCGCCGGGGAGACGCCGACCTGGGACCTGACCGGCCACTGGATCGTCCCCGGCTTCGTGGACATGCACGTCCACGGCGGCGGCGGGGCCTCCTTCTCGTCCGGCGACCCGGAGGAGGCCCTGACGGCGGTCCGCGCGCACCGCGCGCACGGCACGACGACGATGGTCGCCTCCACCGTCACCGGCGACCTGGACGACCTCGCCCGGCAGGCGGCCGTCCTCGCGGAGCTCACCCAGCAGGGCGATCTGGCCGGCGTCCACTTCGAGGGCCCGTTCATCTCCCCGCACCGCTGCGGCGCCCACCAGCCGGAGCTGCTGCGCGACCCGGACCCGGCCGACGTCCGCAAGCTCGTCGACGCGGCGCACGGCACGGCCCGGATGATGACGCTCGCCCCCGAGCTGCCCGGCGGCCTGGAATCCGTCCGCATGCTCGCCGACCTGGGCGTGGTCGCGGCCGTAGGCCACACGGACTCGACGTACGAGGCGACGCTGGACGCCATCGAGGCCGGTGCCACGGTGGCCACCCACCTCTTCAACGCCATGCCCACCCTGCTGCACCGCGCGCCCGGGCCGATCGCGGCGCTGCTGGAGGACGAGCGGGTCACCGTCGAGCTGATCAACGACGGGACGCACCTGCACCCGGCCGTCCTGGAGCTGGCGTTCGCCCGCGCGGGCGCCGACCGGGTCGCGTTCGTGACGGACGCGATGGGCGCGGCGGGCATGAGCGACGGCATGTACGCGCTGGGCCCGATGCGGGTGGAGGTCAAGGACGCGGTCGCGCGCATCGCGGACGGCCCCACGGCCGGTTCGATCGCCGGCTCGACCCTCACCCTGGACACGGCGTTCCGCCGTGCGGTGACCGTCGACCGGCTGCCGGTCGAGGACGCGGTCGCCGCCCTGTCCGCCAACCCGGCCCGGCTGCTGGGCGTCGCCGACCGCGTCGGCTCGCTGGAACCGGGCAAGGACGCCGACCTGGTCGTCCTCGACGGCGCGTTCGAACTCGTCGGCGTGATGCGCAAGGGCGCATGGCTGGTCCGCCCCGAAGTGCGCTGATTCGTCCTCTCCTTGGGGAACGGCGGCAGGTCCGGGGACTGGGCCTGCCGCCGCTGTTTTGGCATGATCGCTCCCGCAATCGTGTCCCCCTGGGTCCCCGTGGACCGGTCCGAGAGAGGCGCCGATGATCCTCACGGTCACGCTCAACGCCGCGCTCGACCTGACCTACCGAGTCCCCCGGCTCCGTCCCCACACCTCGCACCGCGTCGCCGAGGCGGTCGAACGGCCGGGCGGCAAGGGCCTGAACGTCTCCCGGGTGCTGGCCCGCCTCGGGTACGACACCACCGTCACCGGCTTCGCGGGCGGCCCGACGGGCGAGACACTCCGCGCGCTCCTGGCCACGACGGCCTCGGACACACCGGGCCGCCTGACCGACGCCCTCGTCCCGATCGCCGGCGTCACCCGCCGCACGGTCGGCGTCGTCGACGCGAGCACCGGCGACACCACCCAGCTCAACGAGACGGGCCCGGCGATCACCGCGGCGGAATGGGCGGCCTTCACCGCCCGTTACGCGCAACTCCTGCACGCCGCGCGGGCGGTGGCCCTCTGCGGCAGCCTCCCGCCGGGCGTCCCGGTGGGCGCCTACGCCCAGTTGATCCGCCAGGCACGCACCCGCGACATCCCGGTCCTCCTGGACACCTCCGGGGAACCCCTGCGACGCGGCGTCGCCGCCCGCCCCGACGTCGTCAAGCCGAACGCCGCCGAACTCGCCGCCCTCACCGGCTCCACCGACCCCGTCCGCGCGGCCCTCGACGCCCGCCGCCGCGGCGCCCACGCCGTCGCCGCCTCCCTCGGCACCGACGGCATGCTCGCCATCACCCCCGACGGCACCTGGCGCGCCACCCCGCCCGCCCGCCTCAAGGGCAACCCGACGGGCGCCGGCGACTCGGCCGTGGCCGGCCTGCTGTCGGCATGGCTGGACGACCTCCCCTGGCCCGACCGCCTCCGCCGCGCGATCGCCGTCTCGGCGGCGACGGTACGGGCGCCGGTGGCGGGCGAGTTCGACGCGGAGGCGTACGAGGCGGCGCTGCCGCTGGTGAAGGTGGTGGCGGTGTGAGGGCCCGTCGCGACGGGGCGGCCGTCCGAGGTGCCGGCGCCCGAGCGACGTTTCCGGCGCCCCGGGCGGACCACGCGCCCCCGCCCCCATCAACAGCGCCCCACACACCAGCAGACAGGACGACGGGGCGCCCCAGCGGCCCGCGCCCGCTCGCGCACGGGAGTTGAGCCGATGCCCCTGGCCCGTACCGCCGACCTCCTCGCCTCCGGCGCGGCCGTCGCCGCGTTCAACGTCATCACCGTCGAGCATGCGGAGGCCATCGCCGCCGGCGCGGAGGCGGCGGGCCGCCCCGCCGTCCTGCAGATCTCGGAGAACGCCGTGAAGTTCCACGGCGGTGCCCTCGCCCCGATCGCCTCCGCCACGGCAGCCGTGGCCCGCGCCTCCACCATCCCCCTGGCCCTCCACCTCGACCACGTCGAGTCGGTCGACCTCCTGCACACGGCGAGCGCGCACGACTTCTCGTCGGTGATGTACGACGCGTCGGCGCTCCCCTACGCCGAGAATGTCAAGGTGACGGCGGCGGCCGCGCGTTGGGCGCACGCACGCGGCCTCTGGCTGGAGGCCGAACTGGGCCGCGTCGGCGGCAAACCGGGCGACGCCCACACGCCGGGAGTCCGCACGGACCCAACGGAAGCGGCGGCGTTCGTCGCCGACACGGGCGTGGACGCCCTGGCGGTGGCGGTCGGCAGCACCCACGCGATGACGACCCGCACGGCGACCCTCGACCACCCCCTGATCGCGGAACTCCGCGACGCCGTCCCCGTCCCCCTCGTCCTGCACGGCTCCTCGGGCGTCCCGGACGCCGAACTCCGCCGGGCGGTGGCGGCGGGCATCCGGAAGGTGAACGTCGGCACGGCCCTCAACACCGCCTTCACCGGCGCCGTCCGCGCCTTCCTGGAGGCGCACCCGTCGACGGTGGACCCGCGCCGCTACCTCGCTCCGGCGCGGGAGGCGATGGCGGCGACGGTGGAGCGGTTCCTGACCGTCATCGGCGCGGCGGCATCACCCGCCCCCTGACCCGCCACCGGCCGACCCGGCCCCCGGGCTACCCTCCGCAAGATGCCACTTCTCCAGTACACCTACTTCGCGCTGTTCAGCCGGCACACCTCGGCGGACGACATGGCCGCCAGGCTGGGCATGGCACCTGACGAGGTGACCGTTCGCGGCAGCCGGTTCACCGAGCCGGCGGTCGTCCCGGTCGACCACTCGTGGAAGGTCGTGTGCCGGGATCCGGGCCTCCGCGTCGACGAGCAGATCGCCCGCGTCCTCGACAGGCTCCGGCCCCACGCGCACCGCGTCTCCGCCCTCGCCCGGGAGCTGACCGGGACCGGCGGCGGAGCGGTGCTCCAGGTCGTGCGCTATTTCGACGACACCGACCCGGCCCAGCCGGTCGCCGCCGATTCTCCCAATCTCTTCGGCTGGCACCTGGACCGCGGCGTCCTGGACTTCCTCGCCGCCACCGGCGCCGAACTCGACGTCGACGAGTACGACATGGGCGGAGACGAGCCCGCCGGGTAGACGGCGCGGCTCACCGACCACGCCCGTCGCGTTGCTGGTACCACTCCAGCGGGTGCGCTTCCCACCGCCCTTCCCGGAACCGGCGGACCTGCTCGTCACCGGAGGGGTCGGCGGCCTCGATCGCGATACCGGACCACAGGGCCAGGACGTGCGCTCACTCGGTCAAGGCAGCACTGCGTGCGCAGAGGCTCCGACGGACCGCAGGAACCCTCAACAGGCTGTGCGCTCACCCGCACACTCCCCTTCCGCCACGTCGACAGCGCTGCGCCGCGATCGTAGGGCGCCCCGGCAGGCCAGTGCCGCACCAAGCGGTGTTCACCCTGCCGACGACCTCGCGGGCCGTCCGTCAGCGGCGCCCCTCCTTGATGGCGTCGACCACGTCTTTGGCCTCCTTGAGGCTCGCGCCGGTGGCCTCGCGGTGGGCCTTGATCGCCTGAATCGTCTTGCCCTCACGCACGAGTGCGCGGACCTCCGCGAGGTCCGGGGCGTCGGCGTCCTGGATACCGAGGTGCTCCAGGATCAGGTCGAGTTTGCGCTCCACCCGGGCCAGCCGGTTCTCCAGGGCGTATTGGGGGCCGAAAATCATGCCTCGAAGCCTAGAGTGTGTCTGACGGGTCGGTGACGGTCCGATACGTGGATCGTTTACGGCCGTATGGGGCGGGGCGATCTCAGGGACACAGAATGGGCGCGTCTGCAGCCGCATCTCCCGAAGAACATCGGGCGGGGCGGCAGATGGAAGTGTCACCGCCGGGTGATCAACGGGATCCTGTTCCGGATCAGGACGGGCATCCCGTGGCGGGATCTACCGACTCGGTTCGGGAAGTGGCAGACGCTCTACTCGCGGCACCGCACGTGGTCAGCGGACGGCACCTGGGAGAGGATCTTGCGTGCCGTCCAGGCTGTTGCCGACGCGGCGGGACGTGTCGACTGGTCCATGGTGAGCGTGGATTCCAGTATCCGCCGCGCTCATCAGCACGCGGCCGGTGCCCGGAGTCAGCCGCCTCGGGTCGCCGGCAAACGGACCCGACCCGTCCAGCACCGGAGAGATGAGGCACTGGGACGCTCCAAGGGCGGCCCGACAACCAAGATCCACCTGGCTGGCGAGGGGCGCTGCCGCCCGCTCTCTCTGCTCATCACCCCGGGGCAGTGGGGCGGCGCGCCTCAGATGATCCCGGTCCTGGACCGCATCCGCATTCCTCGCCTCGGCGGCGGCCACCCCCGCACCCGGCCTGACCACGTGGGTGGCGACCGGGCGTACTCCTCTCGCAGGAACCGGCGCTATCTGCGTCGGCGCCAGATCAAGCACACCATCCCCGAGTCGAAGAACCAGCAGGCCAACCGTCGTCGTCGCGGAAGCAGCGGGGGGGAGGCCGACCGGCTTTGACTGCCATCGGTATGCCCGCAGGAACGAGGTCGAGCGGACTTTCCTGGCGCTCAAGGGCTTCCGGGCCGTCGCCACGCGGTACGAGAAGCGGCCATATGTCTTCCACGGCACGGTGACCCTCGCCGCTATCCGTCTGTGGCTCCGTTGACGGTCTGCCGGGGGATCACGCTCCTGTGAGTGCGGCGAAACGGGCGAGTTCCCAGGGATCGTGCGCGCTGAAGACGGTGACCTGGTCTCCGTGGTCGCGGCGCAGGGCATGTAGCCGGTCGCGGGTAGCGACGCGAGCCTGGATGTCGGTCTGGGCTCCGTCTTGGATCGGGGCGAAGGCGGGGTGGGACAGCGGCGGGGTCTGCTCGATCTCGCCGTGGTACATGTACGCGTCGCCCGCGTGCAGGAGCCACCTTCCGGCATCGTCGCGTACGGCGAGGCCAGAGTGGCCCGCGGAGTGTCCTGGCAGCGGCACCAGCAGCAGTTCGCAGGCCAGCCCCTGCGGGCGCGCCACACCCGGGAAGCCGAACCACTGCGCGCCCTCCTCCGCGACGGCGGGCGTCAGCAGCGGGCCGTGCGCCCGGTGCGCCGGCATGAAGCGGTCGAGGCTGTGCTGGTGGTGCGGGTCTGTCGGGTCGGTCACGGCCCGGTACTCAGCAGGGTGCACGTGCACCCGTGCGCGGGGGAAGTCCGGCAGCCCTCCGGTGTGGTCGCGGTGCAGATGAGTGAGCACGATGTGCCGCACGTCCCGCGGTGCGTAGCCGAGGCGGATGATCTGCCGCAGCGCACTCTCCGCGGGGTCCCGCGCGGGCTGGGCGTAGGCCACCCAGTCCGCGCCCAGTGTCCCTTCGGGGTCGCGCCGGTCAGCAGTACCAAGACCGGTGTCGACCAGGACCAGCCCGTCCGAGTCCGTCTCGATGAGCAGGCAGTGGCACACGGTGGCCAGTTGGCCGCTCGCGGCGTCTGTGAGGCGTTCCGCGCCGAGCGGGGGAATCGCCCGGAGAGAACCGCAGTTCAGGTGATGGATACGCATGAGGACCCCCGAGAGAAGCGGGCGGACTGTTCACACCGGACGTTAGGAAGGGCTGCCGTGACTCACCAAACGGTTGGACACGCACGGCCGGATGACCGCGGCCCGCTAACGGACTGTCCCGACAGCGACCTTGTCCCACCAGACCATCAGCCGCACTGCCCCGTGGACATCACCCTCGCCACGCTGGCCGGCCGATGGACGCCCCTGGTGCTCCGCGAGTTCCTGCGCCGTGGCCAGGCCACGTACTCGGAACTGTCCGCCGCCCTGCCCACCCTCTCGGACAAGGTCCTCTCCGACCGGCTGACCCAGTTGACCAGCGCGGGCGTGATCGAGCGCCACCGCACCCCCGGTTGGCCCCCGCGAGTCCGCTACACCCTCACCGCGCAGGGCCGGGCACTAGAGCCAGTGGTCCGCAGTATGTGGGAGTGGGGCACCGCTCGACGGCAGGACACCCGTGACCAATCGCCAGAGCCATCAGACACGCTCTAGTCTCGCGGTGACCGGCGTCCACCCGGCCCGTTCCACGCGTTCGGCCGCGGCACCGGGCACGGTCCGGCGGATCACGCTTCGGGGGAGGCAGTCCGGAGGTCGTAGAGGTAGGAGCGGTCGTCCTTGAAGCTGCGCCAGACGGTGGCTGGGGGTTCGGGTTCGTCAGCGTGGCTGTTGACGGGATGGGCGGTGACCAGGCCGTCAGCGAGCTCGCAGTGCCAACCGTCGGTCGGCGACCAGAAACACCACACATTCCCGTCCGTTCGGCGGTAGGACGGACGGCCGTTGTGCTCGCCGTCGCGTTCGAAGCGGTAGCGGAGCCCGTCGAGGTGGCGCACGAAGGTGAAGGATGTAAGTGCCGTCACGCCTTCGGCACTGTATGGGGGGACGCCGTCGGCGGCTGAAGTCGTGCTTCGCCTGCCGAACCCGCGGACGCGCACGGATCGCCCGCAGGGGCAAGGAGGAGGGGCCGGGATGTTCGCCGGAGGGACAGCTCGATTGTCGATCGGCAACAGCGGTGAGGAGCCTTTGGAGCTGGCCGTGGAGCCCTGGGCACAACTCCACCGGATGCCACCGAAGCAGACGTGTGTCGTGGTGACCCACTCGCCCGCAGGAGACGGCACCTGGTCGGGGACAGTGAGCAGGGACGAGCCGTTCCAGGTCGACCATCGACCCGATGCGGTCACGGTGTGGGTCAACGGCAACTGCTTCCACCTCAGCGACACGGACGGTAACGCGATCGACGCGGCGGACTGGGATTGCCCTGCCCGGAATCCGGCCCCTTGAAGCAGCACTACCGGCGCCGCAGTCCAGCATGTGGATTCACGAAGCGAGCCGCCACATGCGGGTGCTGGTACCCCAGCGGTTGAGGCGGTGCAGCCCGCGCGCGATGAGGGCGGCGGCCGCGCGGTCCGCCCGGGCCGGGTCGCGGGGCGGCGGAGCGGCCGCCGCCACCGGACGTTCCGGCATCAGCAGCGCCGCGTAGTCCGTGAAGCGGCGGGCGCCGCAGTCGCGGCAGCGTTCCTCGCCGACGGCCCGCTCCCAGCCGGAGCGGTGCCCGCAATGGTGGATCAAACGCCCTACGGATCGCATCAGTTGCTGCCCCTCATCCCCATCGCGGACGCGGAGTGCGCCACGATCCAGTGCGTGTACGCGGCGGCCGTGGCGTCCCCACTCCCGGCCGCCCTCCTGACCGCTTCGAGCGCGGCGCACTCGTCACAGCCGGTCTGGTACGGGCGCAGCCCGGCCGCCTGCCGCTCCTCGCGGGTCGCGAGGCGGAGGGCAGCTGGCGGGAGGGTCCACGGCTCGCCACCGCCGCTCGGGCTCCGTACGTGGACGAGGCCGTCGGCGGCCTCCACTACCTGCGCGAGACGACTGTCGCGGACGTCCACCACGTAGCTGCCTGGTCTGTACGTCACTGCGGCTCGAAATCCGTCCATGCGACGAGTCTGAAGCCCTCCAGGGTTGTGGCCGAAATTTTCGGTACTCATTACGCCCGAAGGAAGTAACTGGCGTACCCGTGCTGACGCTTGTCGTAGAGTCGGCGTCCGAGGATGAGGTAGGTGATCACTTGGCGGACGCTGTGCCCACCCTGATGCGCCGACGCCTCGGGGCGGAACTTCGGACCATGCGCATCCGGGCAGGCATGACCCTGACGGAAGCCGCCAAGCTGCTCGATACCTCCTCACCAAGCTTGAGTAAGGCGGAATACGGCAAGCAGCGCGCCGATCTGGACAAGTGCCTCACGGTGTACGGCGTCACGGACGAAGTGCGGATCGCGGAGATCCGCAAGCTGGCGAAGCTTGCGGAGACCGGCCGCCGAAGGGGCTTGTTCACCAAATACGGTGATGTCATCCGCGACTCGCTCGCCGACCTCATCGAAATCGAAGAGCTGGCGAGCCAAACCGACACTTATGCGGCACTGGCTATTCCGGACCTGCTCCAGACCATGGATTACGCCTGCGCGGTCACCGAGGGCAGCCGCGCATGGGACACCGCCCGCCAGGCAAGAGCCTTCGCCGAGCTACGCATCAAGCGCCAACAGGCTCTGGAGAATCGCAGCTTCAACGACGTACCCATGCCGCCGCTCATGATGCGCTGCGTTCTCGACGAGGCATGCCTACGGCGCCAGGTGGGCGCGCCCGGCGTACTCGAAGCCCAGCTCAAGCACTTGCTGGACGCCTCGCACATGCCGAACGTGGAGATCCGCGTCATCCCGTTCGCCGCCGGTGCGCACACCGCCCTCAACGGCGCCTACTCCGTCTTCCACTTCGACGAGGGCGAGCCTCTCGTGGCGATCGAGCCGCTGACCGCGTCCCTGTACCTGGAGGAGATCGCCGACACCCTCCGCTACGACGCGGCCTTCGGCCACCTCCGCGAGCAAGCCCTCGACATAGCCGCCTCCCGCGACTTCATCAACCGTCTGCTCAAGGGAGCCTGATCCGCGAAGCACAAACGCCCCGACGGGCACCGCCGGGGCGAGTGACTACGAGTGGTACTGGCCCGGAATCAGTTTGACCTTGGCCACATTGGCATCGCAGGTGCCCGATTCACACGAGATCTTGATGTCGTTCTTGCCGCTGTTGAGCTGGACATAGTTGTAGGTGTACGACCAGCTGTTCTTGCCCCAGCTCTTCAGTTTCACCGTGGTGTCGAGCTTCTTGCCGTTGATCCAGAGCGAACCGCTCACGTCCCCATTCGGCGAACCGTAGTTGATGTACACCGTGTACTGGCCCTCGCTGGGAACGTTCACCCCGCTCCACTCGATCGAAGCGCCCGGCTTCATGGCGACATAGAGGCCGCGATCCGAAGGCGCGCCCTTCACATCCTTCGCCGTGGATGCCCCGCCGCCCAGCTGCAGCGTCGCGGCGTCCCGGTTCCAGTCCGTGACGGGCTTACTCGACGGCTTCTTCTCGTCGTCCTTCTGGTCCTTCTTCTCCGGCTTCTCGGACGGCTTCCCCGACGGCGTCTGCTGCGCCGAATTGTTCTTGCCGTCGTCCCCGTCGCCCTGGTTCGCGTACACCGCCGCGCCGATGCCGCCGGCGACCACGACCACCACCGCTATCGCGGCTATGAGCAGGCCGCGCCGCTTCGGGCGCTGCGGGCCCGGGGCGCCCGGCGGGGGGCCCGGCTGGCGCGGGGCGCCGCCGGGGAGGGTTTCCGGGGCGGCGTAGTGCGGGGTGTGCTGCTGGGGGGCGGGCATGCCCGCGCCGTACGTAGCGCCGCCCTGCTGTGGCGTGTACTGGCGTGAGCCGACCGGCCGGACCTGGTTGTACGACGTACGAGGGACGCCGGGCTGCGGTGCGGACGCAGCCGCGTCGGTGCCCTGGTCGCCGCCCTCCGAGCGGTACAGGTAGCCGAAAGGATCCTCGTCCTCCGGCTTTCCGTTGCCGTTGTTACCGGCCGTCATCCCCTGTCACTCCCCACGTGATGTGCCGTCCGGCACCCACGTTCGTGTAACCGGATCCGCGGCTGTCGAGGCCGGTTCGGCCACCACGGTCCGGCGGCGGTGCCGCATCGGCGCAGCCTACCCCGTGCGGCAAGGGGCACGCCCTGCCACGGGGGCTACCGGCCGGTCAACCGGCCCGTCGGCCGGTCCGGGCGCGGGACCGCTTTTCGACGTACATCCGCTGGTCGGCGGAGCGCAGCACCTCGTCGGCGGACATCCCGCAGCCCGCCCAGCCGATGCCGAAACTCGCCCCCACCCGCACCGCCCGGCCGTCGACCCGGATGGGCGGGATGATCGCGTTGCGCAGCCGGACCGCCAGGTCCTCCGCGTCGGCGCGGCCGAGGCCGTCGGCGAGGACGACGAACTCGTCGCCGCCCATCCGGGCCACGGTGTCGCCGTCGCGGACGCCGCTGCTGAGCCGCCGGGCGACCTCGATCAGGACCGCGTCGCCGGTGTGGTGCCCGAAGCGGTCGTTGATCGACTTGAAGCCGTCCAGGTCGCAGAAGAGGACGGCGAGGCCCTTCTCGCTCTCGTCGCTGTCCTCGTCGAGCGGGACGGTGTGCACGTGGTGGTCGCGGTGGTCGTAGCCGCCGGAGCCGGAGTAGGCCGCTCCGTAGTCGCCCGCCCCCGTCCCCGCCGGGTAGTCGGCCATGCCGTAGTCCCCCACGGCGTAGTCGCCCGGGCGGTAGCCGCCGGGTGACCGGTCGTCGGCGAGCGGGTCCGGGGCGCGGTCGTGCCCGTACGCGCCGTCGCTGCCCGGAATGCCGCCCGGGATTCCCGGGCCGCCCGGGATGCCGCCGGGTATGCCCAGCGGCTCGCCGAACGGGCCGCCGAAGGGGTCCCCGACGCCCACGACCTCGTCGAAGCCCTCCAGCCGCCCGAACGGGCCGTGGTCGGCCGTGGCGTGCTGCGGCTCGCTGCCGGGCGGGCGGGCGCAGAGCCGGCTGCTGAGCCGGGCGCGCAGCTCGGCGCTATTGGGGAGGCCGGTGAGGGAGTCGTGGCTGGCGCGGTGGGCGAGCTGGAGCTCGTGCCGCTTGCGGTCCTCGATGTCCTCGACGTGGGTGAGCAGGTAGCGCGGGCCCTCGGCGGCGTCGGCGACCACCGAGTTGCGCAGCGAGACCCAGACGAAGGTGTCGTCCCGGCGGCGCAGCCGCAGCTCGGCCCGGCCGCCCTCGGCGGAGGTGCGCAGCAGGGTGCCGATGTCCTCGGGGTGGACCAGGTCGGAGAACGAGTAGCGGCGCATCTGCGAGGCGGACCGGCCGAGCAGCCGGCAGAGGGCGTCGTTGGCGCGGTGGAGCCGCCCGTGCTGGTCGCCGCCGAGCTCGGCGATGGCCATCCCGCTGGGCGCGTACTCGAACGCCTGCCGGAAGCTCTCCTCGCTGGCGCGGAGCGCCTGCTGCTCGCGTTCCAGGCGGACGAGGGCGCGCTGCATGTTGGCGCGCAGCTTGGCGTTGCTGATCGCGATCGCGGACTGGAACGCGTACATCTGGAGTGCTTCCCGGCCCCAGGCGCCGGGGCGGCGGCCGTTGCGCGGGCGGTCGACGGAGATCACACCGAGCAGCTCGCCGCCGCCCGAGCCGGCCGAGTGCATGGGCGCGAGGAGGCGGTCCATGGGGTGCCACTCGTCGGGGAAGCGCGGGGCGGGGCCGGTGGTGCGCCATTGCGGGACGTCGTCGTCGTCGAGGACCCAGCCCTCGGTGTACGGGATGAAGCGCAGCTCGCCCCAGCGCTCGCCCATGCTGAGCCGGCGTTCCCAGGACACCCGCGAACCGACCCGGCCGGACAGGAACGCCTCGGCACTCGCGCTCCCGGCGACGGCGGCGACCACGAGGTCACCGTCCGGGCGGACCAGGTTGACCGCCGCGAGCTCGTAGCCGAGCCCGTTCACCACGCCCTCCGCGACGGTCTGCAAGGTATCCGCGAGGCTGCGGGCGGTGTTCAGATTCGCCACCGCCTGGTGAACCTGCCGCAGGGTCGTCAGACGCACATACGGCTCCGACTCGGTGTCCATAGCTCGCTCTCCCCCGAGACCTCGACAGCGACTCTCCAGATTTTCTTGTCGTCCGATTACACGGCCACTGAATCACAGGGAGCTGACAACTCGGTACACAGGGTCAACAAATAGGGCCTTCTGTGACTCATGTCACAGTGCGTAACGACGCCCCTTACCTTGTGTTCGCAGTCGTCCTACGGTTCTGGTCCGCAAATAAGGCAGAGCCTGCCGCGTTTTTCGGCGGCTATTCCGGGACTTTACGAGGAGATCGGCGAGGTCAGGGGCGGTACGAACAGGCGACCGAATGGCGGGACGGAAAACCGCCCGGGACATCCCGGGGCCGCCCGAAGGCCTAGTCCGCAATACCAGGACGGTCCTGGTACCGCAGCCCGATGCAGCGGTTCGTCACGGGCGGCTAGCGTGCGTCGTGTGTTGCAGACGACTTCGCCCACCGAGGCCCGCATACCGCATGCTGACGGTGTGACCGCCGAGGAATTCCGCGCCGCCCTCGCCCGCCTGGCGGCGGGCGTGGTCCTGGTGACCGCGCACGATCCCGACGACGGCCCCCGCGGCGAGGACGTCGGCATGACGGCGACGGCGTTCCTCTCCGTATCCCTGGATCCACCCCTCGTGATGGTGAGCGTTCGCAACGACTCCCGGATGGAGGATCTGCTCGCCCGGCAGCCCCTCTGGGCGGTCTCCCTGCTCGCCGAGAGCCAGCGGCAGGTCGCCGGACGGTTCGCGATGAAGGGACGGGTCAGCGACCGGCTCCTCTTCGAGGACCTCCCGCACGACCGCGGCGAGCTCTCCGGCTCCCCGCTCGTCCGGGGCGCCCTCGCGGTGCTGGAGTGCCGGACGGAACAGCGAGTTGTCGCGGGCGACCACACCCTCTTCATCGGCCGCGTCCTGAAGGCCGCCGCCTCGACGACGGAGAGCGGCCCGCTGACGTACTTCAAGGGGCGGTACCGGCACCTGTCGTGAACGCGCGCCGGGTCGCACCCGGCGCGGACGTCAGTTCCAGTCCCGCGCGGAGCGCCCCCGCTTCGTCTCCGCGCGCTGCTTCTTCTCCCGCAGCCGCCGCTCGTTGATGCCGCGCGGTATGCGCGTCGGCTTCCGCGGCTTCGGCGGCGGCGCGGTGGCCTCGGCCAGCAGCGCGGCCAGCCGGACGGCCGCCGCCTCCCGGTTGCGCCACTGCGAACGGTGCTCCGACGCCCGTACGGTCACCACCCCGCCCACCAGCCGGCCCGCGAGCCGCTCCAGGGCGCGCTCCTTCCACACGGCGGGCAGCGAGTCGGTGGCGGCGAGGTCGAAGCGCAGCTCCACCTGGCTGTCGCTGGTGTTGACGTGCTGCCCGCCCGGCCCGGAGGAGCGCGAGAAGCGCCAGACGAGCTCCGCCTCGGGCAGGCTGACGGCACCGCGGATGACGTAGGGACCGGACATGCCCCCCATGGTCCCCCGTCCGGTCCGCCCGCGTCACCTCGTTATGCCCCACTCCGCGCCGGGGCCGCGGGGCCGCCGTCCCCGACCGGCCATCAGAAAGTGGTAAAGAAAGTAAAGAGGGATGGAACCCCGCCCCCCATAGTCGGCGTTATCCCGGGTGACGGGACCGTGTGGCAGCAGCACCCGGTCCGCGAGTCGACAAGAAAGGGATCACCCCCATGCCTGTAAGCCTGTCCAAGGGCGGCAACGTCTCCCTCACCAAGGAGGCCCCGGGCCTGACCGCCGTCACCGTCGGCCTCGGCTGGGACGTCCGCACCACCACGGGCACGGACTTCGACCTCGACGCGAGCGCGATTGCGGTGAACCCCGGCGGCAAGGTCTACTCGGACGCCCACTTCGTCTTCTTCAACAACAAGCAGACGCCGGACCAGACCATCGTGCACACCGGTGACAACACCACCGGTCAGGGCGACGGCGACGACGAGCAGATCAACGTCAACCTCGCCGCCCTCCCGGCCGACGTCGACAAGATCGTGTTCCCGGTCTCCATCTACGACGCCACCGCGCGCTCGCAGAACTTCGGCCAGGTGCGCAACGCCTACATCCGCATCGTCAACCAGGCCGGCGGCGCCGAGATCGCCCGCTACGACCTGAGCGAGGACGCGGCCACCGAGACGGCCATGGTCTTCGGCGAGCTCTACCGCAACGGCGCCGAGTGGAAGTTCCGCGCGGTCGGCCAGGGTTACGCGTCCGGCCTCCAGGGCATCGCCCAGGACTTCGGCGTCAACGTCTGAGGCTGACGGCCTGGCCTGTGGAAACGCAGTGCCGACCGGTGCCGGCTCGGCACGGGGTCAGCACGGTGAACCCTGGTCGACAAGGAGACCCCCCGACTTTTCTCGGGGGGTCTCCTTCCTGCACGGGTCAGCGGCACTCCAGGCGGCCTGCGCCATCTCTCCCCGGTCACTCGGGCTTCGTCCTTTCCCGGCCGGGGATTGGTTTGCCCGGCAGGCGTGCAGGCCGTTCCCCTCACACCTCGGCCCGCACCACCAACGTCCCTTCCCGCCTGCCCTCCGGTGGATCGACGACCTCCGCGGTGATGTCGGTGAAGCCGGCCGACGCCAACAAGGACGTCCACTCGCGGGGGGAAAGGTCCCAGCGCGACACCGCACGCGCTTCTCGGAGAGGTTCTCCCGGTCGCGGATCGAGTTGCGGTGGCTTGTGCGAGAAGACGAACACTCCACCAGTGGTCAGAGTGCGTCGCACCAGCGGAAGAAGCGTCGCCGGCTCGGTGAACCAGGCAGGGCCGAAGATCGACAGAACGACGTCGAAGCTGCCGGGATGGGCGGCCAGGAAGTCCGTCGCCTCCGCCGTCCGGAAGGAGAGATGGGGAAGGTGACCCCATCGGGCCTCCGCTTTGACGCGTTGCGTCGGGGCGATGTCGACGCCGACGCATTGGGCACCGAGTGTCGCCAGGTGGGCGAGGTTGCAGCCGGTACCGCTCCCGAGTTCCAGCACGTGACGCCCTCGGACACTGCCGATCAGTGATTCATCGGGGCCGTGGTCGGCGTACTGGGTCCAGTTCAACCACGTGGTCGCTCCGGCGGCGTTGCGGTCCCTGCGTGGTGTCCGGCCGGCCGCGTAGCGTTCCCACGCCGCGGTGGCTGCTTCCATGCCGTTCCTTTCACGCGTGGTGGCTCCTCCGAGCCGGAGAAGCCACCCGTCGAACCTCGCTGCTACTTGCCGCCGGCCGGGCTGTCGGTGCACCCGGCGTGGCACTGCGAGCAATCGGCCTCCGTGGCGTTCCACAACTCGTGGTCGACGGCGAAACCCGCTGCCTTGACGGCCCGTACGGTGGCCTTCAGCGAGGGCGGCTCGCTCCCCCCTTCCGGCAGGCGGGGGACGTGGTGAACGTACCGTCCCGCAGCCGTGCGGCAGAAGTCCGTGTAGTTGACCGTGTCCAGCACGAACGAGTGGACGCCAAGGTCCACGCGCGGCGCGGGGGCCATCTCCACCTCCGGCCTTTCGGCAGAAGTGACGAGGAAGGCCACGGTCTGGCCGAGGGTGCGCTCGGCGAGCCCGCGCTCCACACCGTGGTCACGCATGATCAGCCGTACCTGGCGCTCCCAGACCTCGGGGGCCATGAACGTTCGTGGGTCACGTGTCCGCACTGCTGTTGGCATGGTGCTGTCCTCCTGTTGTGGAGTGGTGCACTGCGCTCGGCGGCCCGGTCGCCGCCCTCCGAGACAGGTCTACCGGCGGCTCGTGTAGTGGCGCGGCGACCGTCAAGGCGTCATATCGGCGTCATTCCTCGGTCAAAACCCGTGACGGGCTGTCGCCTCCGGGCCTACCGTCGAAACGTGGCCGGACCGAACACGATCCTTCGCGCTGTCAGAGTCAGCCTGCGTATGTCCCAAGATGATCTCGCCCGAGCCATACGTGAGGCCGGTCAGGAGATCGGGCAACCAAATGAGTGCGCAAAGCGCAACGTTCAGCGGTGGGAGTCGGGAGTGGTCGGAATGCCCCGGCCGGTCTACGTCAGGCCCCTGGAACGAGTGACCGGATTGCCGATCGAAGCCCTGGGGTTCGCCCTACCGGTGCCAAACGCTCGATCAAAACATCCGGCCGTGACGAATGGCCACGGACCGGTGCAAGGAGAGGTGGTAGAGGTGGGAGCCGCAACAGCCCCGGAAGGCACTGCCCCCATGCCCAGGCAAAGCAACCACGGGACCCTGTCGGGTATCTGGCTCTCCCGATACGAGTACCACTCGTCCGGCCGGGGGGCCGACTTCACCGGCCGGCACTTCGTCGTCGTCCTCCAGCACGGCAACAAGCTGACCGTACGCTCACTGCCGGAAGGTTCATCCAACCCCGACTCCCCGCTGACCATGGACCTGACCGTAGACGGCAATGTCGTCACCGGGACGTGGCGGGAGGAGACAGCCCAGAGCGGCTACTACGCCGGGGCGGTCTACCACGGGGCGTTGCAGCTACTGATCGAACCCACCGGACGGAAGATGACCGGGAAGTGGGTCGGCTTCGGCAAGGACTTCGATGTGAACACCGGCCCGTGGGAGCTGACGTTCAAGGACACGTCCACCTCGAAGACCGCCATGGCCGAGTACAACCGCCGTCCCTGACTCCACAAAGCCGCGGAACGCTCCGGAACCCCATGGACAGGGTTTCCTGCTCCCGGAAAAATCCCGAGGAAAACATCGCCGCCGGATGTCGAGGACGCGCTCCCCGCTCAGACCGAGGGGTGACAGCGCGCCAAGGCCCGCGGGCGCCCCGCGCACCGTCCGCAGCAGGTCGTCGACGGCGTCGGCCTGTTCGGCGGTGTCCGGCAGTCCGGTGAGCGCCAAGGCGGTCAGGGACGTGGCGCGGTCCTCGGACTCGCCGCGCGGCGGACGGGCGTCCCGCAGCGGGCGCCGCTCGGCGATCCGCCGCACCCGCTCGCGCTCGAACCGCCCGTCCGCCTAGGTGAGTCCGCCGTCCCAGCACAGGACGAGGAGGGCGTCGGCGGTGCCGCCGCCGGGGCAGGTGCCGGGCCGGCTCCTCCACCCGCGTCGCCTCCGCGCCGGCGGGCAGGTAGTCGACGACGGCGTCCCGCGTCACCCCGCCCAGCCGCCCCTCGAACGGCGCGGCGACGGCGAGCAGCGCGGCCCACAGGGCGATCACGGCCCAGGGCAGCCACTTCCTCCGCCCGCCCGTCCGCTCCACACCGTCCCCGCCGCTCCTCCCTTTCGGTCCCCTCACGTCCCGCCCCTTCCGCCCCGGCCCGGGCGCCTCGCGCGGTGCCGGTCACCGCCACGATCAGACTTCCGCGCCGCACGGACGGACGCGTCCGCCGCAGGGCCGACCGGCCGTACTCCCCGGGGACGCACGTCGGAGGGGTGTACTCCTGGGGGAGCAATGGGGCTGCGGGGAGGGCGAGTTCGGCACACACTCCGTCACTTCGCGTGCCGGGCGGTCGACTGCGGCCGGTCCCGTCCGCACCGATGGCGGGACGACGACAAGGGGCCAGAGCCCGCGGGAAGGCCCGGCCCCGTACGGATGAAGCCCGTCCCTTTCCGGGGACGGCCGGGCCGCCGGGCGGCATCATCGTCAGCGATGGCCGACAGCGACGAACCCCAGGAGCCCGCCCCCGAGCCCGGCGACGGCGACGCGGACGAACACCGTCCGCACCCCGTCTGCCACTGGTGCCAGGGCTCCGGCTTCGTACCCCGCGTGCTGGCCCACAACCCCGGCCCCGACCCGTTCCGCGGCCCGGCCGACACCGTGCACCGCACGGGCCAGTGCCGGCACTGCCGGGGGACGGGGTCGTACGACTCGCTCCTCGACCCGACGATCGGACCCGAGGACCGGGCGGGTGACGTGCCCTGGGGCGGGCGCTGACCGGTACGGCACACACCTCCGCCGCCGGAGTGCGGACCGGGACGAATGCGGTGATGCTGGGTGGGTCAGGCATGCGTAAGGAGGACGCCCATGTCCATGCTCGACAAGCTCAAGGGCCTGCTCAAGGGCCACGAGGACACCGCCCGGCAGGGTGTCGAGAAGGCCGGTGACGCCTTCGACGAACGGACCGGGAACAAGTACCAGAGCCAGGTCGACGCCGCCCAGCGGAAGATCGACGAGCAGCTCGGCAACCGGCCGCCCACTGACGGGCAGCCCTGACGCGGCGTCGGCCCGTGGCCGTACCGCGGCGTCGTCCCGTGGCCGTGACGCGCCACGGGCGGCAGCCGTGACGCCGCGCCGGCCGGCCGACGTGGACGACGCCGACCACCGGCATCGTCCAGGGAACGGCCTACGGCCGTAAGCGGCACCGGCGGCCGGCCGCCAGCGGTACTCCGGCCCCCGATCCCCGGCCCCTCGTCCTCAGACCCCGCGTGGCGTCGCCGCCGCGCGGGGTCCCGTCGCGCCGGGCGGGCGGTGCCGGCCCGTCCGGCGCCGCGCACGCCCCCGCGCCACGCTCCGCGCACCCCTCACCACAGCCGGTCGATCTCCCCGGGGTAGAGCCCGACGCGGCACCCCCGGAACGACCCCGCCGCCCGTCGCGCCCGGGCGGAGAAGAATCCGGCCATGGTGACTTTGTCGAATCCCGGACCGTCGCTCGGGAGCGGATCACCCGGTGTCCCGCCGACGAGGACGGTGCCCTCCAGTGCCTCCCAGCCCGCGCTCTCGTAGAAGGGCCGCAGGGGCCGGTCGCAGGTGAACAGGCCGACGTCCGCCCCGTCCGCGGCGATCCACTCCCGCGCGGCGGCCACCAGCCGCCGCCCGTGGCCGCGGCCCCGCCGGGCCCGGTCGGTGACGACCGCGCTCAGCCCGGCGGCGCGGTAGCGCGCGCCCGCGTGCTCGATCTCCTTCGTCAGCACGTCCAGCGCCGCCGCCACCTCGCCCTCCGGTGAGACGAGGAGCATCGCGACCGGGCGCAGCGCGGGGTCGGGCGGGCCGCCGCCGGCCCACACCTGGGCGCGCAACGCGTCCGCCCGGGCGGCCAACTCCGCCGGAACACACCCCTCCGCGTAGGTCCTGACCTGCACTCCGCCTCCTCGGTCCGGCATGCCCGGGCGCCGCGCGAGGCGTCCCGGCGACGCCGTCCGCCCCGGGGGACGAATCCCCTCGAACTCCCCTGCCCTGACAGGGCTTCGCTACGCGTCCCAACTGTCACACGCGTCACTACAGCCCCAACTCTGCTTTCCTAAACCTGAAACCTCAACTCCGACCGGAACTGACCCCTTTTAGATAACAGCAGATCACATCCTTGTTGCGCCCCTGTCAAAAACGGTCAGTTGCTGGCACGCTCTCCTCCATTCGCTCCTGCACCTCTCATCACCAGCGGGCCGCTCAGACCCCGGGCCGCCCGTAACCCCCCTCAGAGGAGACAGAGTTGAGACTCACCGCCACCCCCCGCACCACGGCCCTGCGTGCCGCCGCCCTCGTCGCCTCCGCGGCGATGGTCGTCGTCGGCGTGCAGACGGGCAGCGCGAGCGCCTCGGGTGACCGTGACAGCGGAGGGCTGCCACTGACGCTCTCCGCGAGCCAGCGCACCGCCGCCCTCCAGGAGGCCCAGAGCGGCGCGTCGGCGACCGCCGCCAAGATCGGCCTGGGCGGCAAGGAGAAACTGATCGTCCGCGACGTCGTCAAGGACGCCGACGGCACCGTCCACACGCGCTACGAGCGCACCTACGACGGGCTGCCCGTGCTCGGCGGGGACTTGATCGTCCACGAAGGAAAGGGCGCGAAGGGCGGGCGCGAGGTCACCAAGGCGAACGACGCGGCCATAGCCGTGCCCTCGACCAGCCCCTCCCTGGCCCCGGCCGAGGCGAAGAAGTCGGCGCTGAGCGCCGCCGCCGACCAGAAGACCGCCAAGACGGCCGGCCAGGCCCCGCGCAAGGTCGTCTGGGCCGCGCAGGGCAAGCCGGTCCTGGCGTACGAGACCGTGGTCACGGGCGTGCAGAAGGACGGCACTCCGAGCGAGCTGCACGTGATCACCGACGCGGCGTCCGGCAAGAAGCTGTACCAGTACGAGGCCATCGAGACCGGCACCGGCACCAGCACCTACAGCGGCACCGTCCCGCTGACCACCACCAAGTCGGGCTCGCAGTACCAGCTCGTCGACGGCGCGCGCGGCGGCCACAAGACGTACGACCTCAACCAGGGGACGTCCGGCACCGGTTCGCTGTTCACCAACAGCACCGACACCTGGGGCGGCGGCCGGCAGACGGCCGGCGTCGACGCGCACTACGGCGCGGCCGTGACCTGGGACTTCTACAAGAACGTCTTCGGCCGCAACGGCATCCGCAACGACGGCAAGGCCGCCTACTCCCGCGTCCACTACGGCAACAGCTATGTGAACGCCTTCTGGTCCGACTCCTGCTTCTGCATGACCTACGGCGACGGCCAGAACAACAAGAACCCGCTCACCGCCCTCGACGTGGCGGCCCACGAGATGAGCCACGGCGTCACCGCCGCCACGGCCAAGCTCGTGTACAGCGGCGAGTCCGGCGGCCTCAACGAGGCGACCAGCGACATCTTCGGCACCGCCGTCGAGTTCTACGCCAACAACAAGACCGACGTGGGCGACTACCTCATCGGCGAGAAGATCAACATCAACGGCGACGGCAAGCCGCTGCGCTACATGGACAAGCCGAGCAAGGACGGCCGGTCCAAGGACAGCTGGTACTCCGGCATCGGCGGCGTGGACGTCCACTACTCGTCCGGCCCGGCCAACCACTTCTTCTACCTGCTCTCCGAGGGCAGCGGGAAGAAGACGATCAACGGCGTGAACTACGACAGCCCGACCGCCGACGGGTCCAAGGTCACCGGCATCGGCCGGGACAAGGCCCAGAAGATCTGGTACAAGGCGCTGACCACGCAGTTCACCTCGAACACCAACTACGCCAAGGCGCGCACCGGCACCCTGAACGCCGCCGCGTCGCTCTACGGCAACAACAGCGCGGAGTACAAGGCGGTGGCGGCGGCCTGGTCCGCCATCAACGTCAAGTAGCCCCGCCCCTTCGCAGGGTCTCCCAGGGACCGCAGCCCGTGCCCCCGGCCGCCGCGCCGGGGGCACGGGCGTCGTGACACCATCGGGGACGTGATCGACCTCGGCTACTCGCTCTCCCGCCGCTTCCCGGACCCGCCGCAGACGGACTACCGCACCGCCGACGTCCGGGCCCTGCGGCACGACCTCTTCTGCGGCGACGTCTACCTCGCCGACACCAAGGAAGACCGGGAGCTGTCCACAGCCTGGGGATGGGTGCCGGTGCTGGACTTCGCCTGGGCGCTGTGCGACATCGTCGAGGAACTGGACCGCGACCCGCGCGGCTCCCGGTCGGCCGCCCCGCAGTACGCCGAGCTGGACTTCACCGAGTCCAGCGACCGCCTGCTCTTCGAGCGCCGCTTCGGCTGGGTGGAGGTCACCGCGGACTGGGTCCCCGCCGACGAACCCCCGCTCGTCCTCGACCACCGGGCGCTCCGCCGGGAGGCCCGGGACTTCCTGCACGACCTGATCGCCGACCTCTCCGACATGCACGAGGGCCTGGCGGACAACCCGGTCGTCTGGACCCTGCAGAGCCGCTTCCCACGTGTGTGAGGACCGCCGTGGAGCCGACTGCCGCCGGGGCCCCGACGGCGGACGGAAACCCGACGGCGAGCGGAAACCCGACGGCGGACGGAGACCGACGACCGCCGGGAAGCCGACGACCGCCGGAGCCCTTGGGGCTCATGTGACCCAAGAGGCGGCCGTCACCCATCACGCCTAGGCTGATCCGAGAGCTTCTGCACCCCATGGCTGCGAGGTTCCGCGATGAGCCCCACGTCCGATCCGACCCCCGCCACCGCCACCACCGCCGACCCCCGCCGCTGGTGGGGACTGGTGTTCATCGGCCTCGCCCAGCTGATGGTCGTCCTCGACGCGACGATCGTGAACATCGCCCTGCCGTCCGCCCAGCGCGACCTGTCGATGTCGGACACCAACCGGCAGTGGGTGATCACCGCGTACACCCTGGCGTTCGGCGGGCTGCTGCTGCTCGGCGGCCGGATCGCGGACCTGGTCGGCCGGAAGCGGACCTTCCTCGCGGGCCTGATCGGCTTCGCCGTCGCCTCGGCGCTGGGCGGCGCCGCGCGGACGGACTGGCAGCTCTTCGGCGCGCGGGCGCTGCAGGGCGTGTTCGCCGCCCTGCTGGCGCCCTCCGCACTCTCCCTGCTGACGACGACGTTCACGGACCCGCGCGAGCGCGGCAAGGCGTTCGGCGTGTACAGCGGCATCGCGGGCGCGGGCTCGGCCGTCGGACTGCTCGCGGGCGGTCTGCTCACCGAGTACCTGGACTGGCGCTGGTGCATGTACGTCAACGCCCCGATCGCCCTCATCGCCTTCGCCGGCGGCCTGTGGGCCCTGCACGACCACCGCCCCGAGCGGCGCACCCGGCTGGACCTGCCCGGCGTCGTCCTGGCCTGTACGGGCCTGGTCGCCGTCGTCTACGGATGCAGCGAGGCCGAACCGCGCGGCTGGGACAGCCCCCGGGTGCTCACCCTGCTCGTCGTCGGCGTGGCACTGCTGGCGCTGTTCGGCTGGTGGCAGACCCGGGCCGGCAGCCCGCTGCTGCCGCCGCGCATCGTCCGCGACCGCAACCGGGCGGGCGCGTTCCTGACGCTGGGCCTGGCCGTGATCGCCATGTTCGGGATGTTCCTGTACATGACGTACTACTTCCAGCTGGTCCTCGGCTACCGGCCGGTCCAGGCCGGTCTGGCGTTCCTGCCGATGTCCGCCACGATCATCGTCACCAGCACCCAGATCGCGTCCCGGCTGCTGCACCGGCTGCCGCCGCGGCTGCTGATCGCGCCGGGGACGCTGCTGGCGGCCGTCGCCCTGTTCCTGCTGACGTTCCTGCCGGTGAAGGCGGACTACGCGGTGCACGTCCTGCCGTCGACGATCCTGTTCGGCCTGGGCATGGGCCTGATCTTCGTGGCGGTGATGGACACCGCGACGAAGGGCGTCGACCCGAACGACTCCGGCGTCACCTCCGCCACCGTCAACACCTGTCAGCAGGTGGGCGGTTCGATCGGCACCGCGCTGCTCAACACCATCGCCACCTCCACCGCCGGCACGTACATCGCCGCGCATCTGAAGTCGGCGGCGGCCACCGGGCCGGTGACTCCGGTGGCGCGCTCGGCGATCGTCAAGGACGGGGTGGTGCACGGCTTCCACGTCGGGCTGGCCGTGGCCTCGGTGATCATGCTGGCCGCCTCGGCGGTGGCCTGGGTGGTGATCACGGCCCCGGCGCCGCGCCACGGCGACCGGACGTCGGAGGGCGAGCCCGGCGGGCCCCGGACGGCACGGGAGCCGCGCCGGACCCGCCCGTAGGACCGCCGTCACGACACGACGAGCAGCTCCCGGCCCGTCGTGTTCAGCCGCCGCCCGCCGTCCTCCGTGCAGACCACGATGTCCTCGATCCGCACCCCGAACCGGCCCGGCAGATAGATTCCGGGCTCGATCGAGAAGCACATCCCCGGCACCAGCGTCAGGTGCTCGCCCTCGACCATGTACGGCGGCTCGTGCGTGGTGACGCCGATCCCGTGACCCGTACGGTGGACGAAGTACTCGCCGTACCCGTTGCGCGCGATCACCTGGCGGGCGGCCCGGTCGACGTCCTGGCAGGCGGCCCCCGGCCGGACGGCCTCGAACGCGGCCTGCTGCGCCTCCCGGACCAGGTCGTGGACCTTGCGCTCCTCGGCGCCCGGCTCCCCGACGTGCACCGTACGGGTGGTGTCGGAGCCGTAACCGTCCATCAGGCCGCCGAAGTCCATGACGACCATGTCGCCGTCCCGGATCGTCCGGTCCCCCGCCTCGTGGTGCGGGTTGGCGCCGTTGGGCCCCGAGCCGACGATGGTGAAGTCCACCTGCTGATGGCCGTGCTCGCGCAGCAGCCGGTCCAGGTCGGCGGCCACCTCGCGCTCCCGTCGCCCGGCGAACGGCAGCCGGACGATCTCCTCGTACGTGGCGTCGGCCGCCGCGCCCGCCGCCGCGAGCCGCTCGACCTCGTACGCGTCCTTGACCGCGCGCAGCATCGGCAGCGCCTCGGTCAGCGCGGCGTGCGCCCCGCCGGGGCGCAGCCGCTGGAAGGCCAGCAGGTGCAGCGCCCAGGTGTTGTCGGACACCCCGTAGCGGCCCTGCGGTTCGAGGTGCCCGGCGAGCGCGTCGTACGGATTCTCGGCGTCCCGCCAGCCGGCGACGGTCAATGCCTGGGCGCCGGGCGCCCTTTCGGCGTCGGGCCGCTCCAGCTCGGGGACGAGCAGCAGCGGCCTGCGGCCCGGGGTCACCATCAGCGCGGTGAGGCGTTCGGTGACGGGCGGCCGGTAGCCGCAGAGCCAGGCCAGGTCGGGGCCGGGCGCGATGATCAGTCCGGCCATGCCGGCCTGGGCGGCGGAGCGGGCCGCGCGCTCCATCCGGGCCGCGTAGTGCTCCGGTCCCAGCGGGCCGGAGGACGCTTCCATCGACGTGATCGCCATGGGTGCAGCGTAATCCGGGTGGAGACGTTCGGCAGGTGATCTCTACCCCAGGGTTGAGACGTCTCTCCTCCGAGGGGAGGAGATGCCCCCACCCCAGGACCGATTTTCCCCTAATCCTCGAGTAATCGTTGGACCCGGATAAAGAGCGTCTCTAGCGTAGGGATGCCCGTTCGGACATCTGTACCCTCCGCCGGGCCGCGCCGAATCCTTGCACCGCCCACTCAGTATCCACTCAGTGTTGCCGTAGATCCACGTAATTCCAAGGGGGAGCTCCACACCATGTTCCGACGAGTCGGACGGTTCGCCGTCCACCGGCCCTGGCTCACGATCCTGGCCTGGGTCGTGGCAGCCGTGGCCCTCGGTGTCCTGGCGCCGGGCCTGAAGTCCACCACGGACCAGGCGGAGTTCCTTCCGTCCCACTACGAGTCCGTGCAGGCGGGCAAGATCCAGGAGAAGGCGTTCCCCCAGGACGAACAGGCCGCGGCCGTAGGCGTCTTCAAGCGGTCCGACGGGGGGAAGCTCACCGCCCAGGACAAGCGGGACGTGGCGAAGGTCGCCGCCGCCCTCCAGGACAAGCACTACAAGAAGATAACCAAGGTGACGACGGGGCCGGAAGCGGTCTCGCCCAACGGCGAGATAGCCCTGGCCAACATCTACTCCGGCGAGAAGAACTGGTCGGACGACACCGTCATGCAGTCGGTCAAGTCCCTCCGCAAGGACGCCAAACCCCTGCTGAAGGGCACCCAGTTGCAGCTGGGCGTCACCGGCTCGGCGGCGTCCAACCTCGACTCCAAGGAGCAGTCCGGCGACACCGACGGCATGATCATGATGGCCACGCTGGTCCTCATCATCGTGCTGCTGTTGGCCATCTTCCGCAGCCCGCTCATCGCCGTCCTGCCGGTCCTCATCATCCTGCTCGTCACCTCGGTGGCCAACGGCCTCATCGGCACCGCGGCCGACGTCGGCGGGCTGAAGGCCGACGCCAGCGTCACCCCGATCCTCATCGTGGTGCTCTTCGGCGTGGGCACCGACTACATCCTCTTCCTGCTGTTCCGCTACCGCGAGCTGCTGCGCAAGGGTGAGGAGCCCAAGGCGGCCCTGGCCGAGGCCGTCGCGCGGGTGGGCGAGACCATCGCCTCCGCCGCCGGCGCGGTCATCGCCTCCTTCCTGGCCCTGCTGCTGTCCACGATGGGCATGATGAAGGCCCTGGGCCCGTCCCTGGCGATCGCCGTCGGCGTGACCCTGATCGCCGCCCTGACGCTGGTCCCCGCCGTCTTCTCGCTGCTCGGCACCAAGGCGTTCTGGCCCTCCAAGGCCTGGAAGAAGACCCCGAAGAACCGCACGGCCAACGCGGTCGGCGGCCTGGTCTCCCGGCGCCCCGGCATCGTGGCGGCGCTGTCCACCGTGGTGCTCGCCGTCCTGGCGATCGGCGCCTTCGGCTTCAAGTCGCAGTGGGACATGGACAGCCAGCTGCCCGACAAGCTGGAGTCCGTCCAGGCGATGAAGGACCTCCAGAAGGGCTTCTCCGCCGGCCAGGCCGACCCGGCCATGGTGTTCGTCAAGGCCAAGGACGGGGCGCGGCTCGACAAGGGCGAACTGGACGCGTTCCGCGGCAAGCTCGCGGCCGTCAAGGGCGTGGCCACGGTCAGCCCGGCCCTCCCCAGCAAGGACGGATCCGTCGCCCAGTTCAGCGTGGTCACCAAGGCCAAGCCCAACCACGACGAGGCCATCAAGCTCGTCGGCGGCGAACTGCGCGACACGGCGCACCAGGCGGCCCCCAAGGGCAGCGAGGCACTGGTGGGCGGCACCTCGGCGGTCCTCACCGACATCGAGAACGCCGTCCAGCACGACTACAAGGTCGTCTTCCCGGTCGCCGGCCTCGCGATCATGCTGATCCTCGGCCTGCTGCTGCGCAGCCTGGTCGCCCCGCTCTACCTGATGATCGCCGTCGCCCTCGGCTTCGGCGCCACCCTCGGCTCCACGGTCTGGCTCTTCCAGGACCTCAAGGGCGAGGACGGCATGCTGTTCATGCTGCCGATCATCATCTACCTCTTCGTGGTGGCGATCGGCACGGACTACAACATCCTCATGGTCGCCCGTCTCCGCGAGGAGGTCCGCAAGGGCGTGGCCCCACGCGAGGCCATCCGCACCGCGGTCGCCCAGTCGGCCCCGACGGTCGCCTCCGCGGCGATCATCCTCGCCGGTACGTTCGGTGTGCTGCTGCTCGCCGAGAACTCCATGCTCCAGCAGATGGGCTTCGCGGTCGCCTTCGGCATCCTGCTCACCGCGTTCGTGATGGCCATGCTGCTCGTGCCGACGGTCACGTCGCTGCTGGGCCACAAGGCGTGGTGGCCAGGCCACCAGGACGCTCCGCGCCAGGCGGATCCGGCCCCGTACGCCGGCACGGACTCGTACGAGGACCACGCCTCGTACTCCGGCCGGCGGTAGGCAGGTGACGCCCCTGCCGCCTACGGCGGTGGGGGCGCCCCGGTCCCGCCCCTTCGCCGATTCCTGGGGCTGCGCCCCAGACCCCCTTGTCCTCAAGCGCCGGACGGGCTGAATCAGCCCGTCCGGCGCTTGAGGACAGCGCCCGCAGGGCGCTT